>JANNUT010000191.1:0-10960 GCA_031395565.1 Acidobacteriota bacterium
CGCTCAACGGCTTCTTCGGCGTCGACCAACCCAATGCCATAGCGTGTGTCCCAACCAATGGGACCGCGATCGACCGCGGTTGCAAACAATGCCTCGGCGAGTTGCGCGGGGGTTGCCGTGGGCTTGGCTTCCAACATCAGCGCCACGATTCCAGCAACGTGCGCGGAGGAGGCGCTGGTGCCGTTGAGCGTGCCGTAGCCGGACAGGCCGCTGGTCGATGTGGTGCCATCGCCGAAAGCGGTGAGGTCGGGCTTGAGCAATCCTTGCTGCGCACCACTTTGATAGGGGTAGTCGCGAAACTGCGTCGGCATGACGTACGGATAGGTTGGATCGACAGTGCCCTTGATGTCGGTCCACTCCGACGGACCGATCGCGCTCGACCCCGAGATCGTGTTTCCGCCGACGGGGATATTGGCAATCGCTAACGTCGACCCGAGTCCGCCCACCAACGATTGGGCGCTGTGCAATAGAGGCGGCGGGTTGTTTGCGGGAGCACCGACGTTGTAGGGCACCGGATGTGCCACCGTGTTCGCGCCGCGATTTCCAGACGAGTTGATGTGAATGATCCCTGCCGCCAATTCGGAATCGCCGACGGTGCGCCATTGGGGATAGTTAGGCCGCGGCGAATCGCCCCAACCGATCGTCACTGCTTGTTGAATCAAGCTTGCGCCGTTGTCGATGGCGTACTGGATAGCGCTCCAAATCGACGATTCGGTCGTGCCACGCGACAAGATCATCAACTCGGCGTCGGGCGCTACGCCGGTTTGCGTGCCTTGATGCCCGTCGCCGGTCGAGATTCCGGCAGTGAGTGTGCCGTGACCATCCCAGTCGGTAGGGTTGTTGTTGTTGTCTCTGAAATTCCAACCGCGGACATCATCGATAAAGCCGTTGTTGTCGTCATCGATGCCGTTGCTGGGAATTTCGTCGGCGTTGTTCCAAATGTGATCGACGAGATCGGGGTGAGTACGAAACACGCCGGTGTCGACGTGCGCGATCACCACGTTCTTGCCCGTGTAGCCCATCTGCCAAACCTTGTCGACCTTCAGATCGCGCAGCGATTGGTTGAGCGTGGCCGAAAGGTTGGGGCCGGACTGATCGCCGTCGTTGAGTTCGTCGTTGGGCAAGTCGGCATCGAGCGACAGATACGCCACACCCGGCAGGCGTGCGAGTGCCGGCAGCAGTGCCCGATCGACATCGGCTCGCACCACGTTGGCCACCCAGAGCAACCGGACGTTGCGGGCCTGGCCACGAGCCTCGGCTTGCGCGAGGTAGTCGACCGCGGCAGCACCCGCGGTTTTCGCACGCTGCCGTAACAACGCAACCGGCGGCAACTCGCCGGGGTTGAGTTCGGCCGGCAAGGCACCCGCAACTTGCATATCGAGGATTGCCAAGACCGGCAGCAAATCGCTGGCTGGGCGTGTGGCGATTGCCGCGTTGAGTTTGGGGGTGAGACGAGGGTCTGGCGCCGGCGCAGCCGACACCGCGACCCAGCTCGCCGCGACAGCGAGGACAACTCTAAACAGTGGCGGCACGCTAGACCTCACCGGCAATTCCTTGTCCCAGTCCCCGATGGACGCTTCCCGATTCGCCCTGCGTCCTGATTTTGAGCTGGCGGGAATATACCCCGAACGGCTGCGGCCGCAGCCGAATTGTCTGAGTCGCAAGGGACTTCTGGTCCGCAGCGGCAAGTGGCTCACAGGGATGAACTTAACCGCGGCACTCGGCGGGCCTTACAACCTAGAATGAAAGCTACTGGAGCCTTGCAGAGAGCATGCACCGACACGCCCCCGATCCACCTGCCACGCATCAGCACGACTTCGAGGTTGGCAATCCGTTCGGCGAACGCCGGACCTGGATCGTGGTGGTGTTGACCAGCCTGATGATGGTCGCCGAGATCTTGGGCGGCTGGTGGTTCGGATCGATGGCGCTGTTGGCCGATGGCTGGCACATGGCCACGCACGCCGTTGCCTTGGGAATCACCGCTGCGGCGTACGCGCTCGCCCGCCAACATCGGGGCGACCCGGGGTATGCGTTTGGAACCTGGAAGATCGAAGTGCTCGGCGGGTTCGCCAGCTCCGTCGTGCTCGCGATGGTGGCGCTGTACATGGTGGGCGAATCGGTCGCGCGTTTGTTCTCGCCGTCTCCGGTGCAGTACGACCAAGCGTTGTGGGTCGCTGTCGCGGGACTGGCGGTGAACATCGTGTGTGCCTTGCTGTTGAAGCACGATCATCCCGAGGTGCACGACCATGCACATGGGCACGAGCACGGCCCCGAGTCTCACGATCTCAATTTGAAGGCGGCGTACCTGCATGTGCTCGCCGACGCGTTCACGTCGGTGCTTGCGATCACCGCACTCTTGGGTGCGCGCTCGCTTGGCTGGGTCTGGCTCGATCCGCTGATGGGGATCGTGGGGTCGGTACTCGTGGCGCGTTGGGCCGTTGGTCTGATGCGCCAAACCAGCCGTGTCTTGCTCGATCGAGAAATGTCGCATCCGATCGTCTCGCGGATTCGTGCGGCGCTGGAGTCGGACGGCGACGCTCGTGTCTGCGATCTGCATGTCTGGCGGGTGGCTCGACGTCAGTTTGCCTGTATCGCGACGGTGGTCGCCGACGAACCGAAAACACCGCAGCAGTACAAGCAGCGGCTGGCGCACTGCTCGGAGTTAGCGCACGTCACCGTCGAAGTGTTGCGTTGCGAGGAACACGATCGCGTTGGGGTGTAGCGCGGCTCAGTTCACGTCACCGCTAGGCTGAATCAAGGTGACTGGATCGATGCCACCCATTCGCAGCGCGGCGGCCCAAACGTCCTGCGCCGGTTCTTCAAAGATCAGCGCGTCGTTGGCAGCCAAAGGCACCCACGTGCCTTCGGTCAACTCGTCCTCGAGCTGTCCTGGTCCCCAACCGGCGTAGCCGAGATAGCAGCGCAGCCGCGCGCCGGGGCGTTCGGCCAACTCACCGAGCCCATCGCGCGCGGTAATCAGGCGAATGCCGGGCGCGACGATGACTTCATCCGGATGTTGTTCGGAATGCAACGGCTGATCGCCATGCAGCACCAAGAGGTGAGACTCCACCTCACACGGTCCACCGACCATCACCGGCTCGCGGTGCTCGACGTGACATGGAATCCCCTGCGACTCGCACAGTTCATAGACAGACATGACCGAGGGGCGGTTGATTACCAAGCCCAGCGCCCCTTCCTCGTTGAGACGCAGCAACAACACCACCGCACGCTTGAAGTTGGGATCGTCCAACTGCGGCATCGCTGCAATGAAGCCTGGCACCAAACTGGCATCGATCGGTTTCACGTTAGCGCCTCACTCGCTTGCCGGCGGCCAGTAAACTCGGCTCCCAATCGTCGGGCACTTGGTATCCCAAAAGCTCTGTCAACGTCGCCGCTACGCTGGCCAAACCGGGCGTGCCCGTTCGTTCGTCGAAGGCGAGGTTTCGCCCGCCTGCATCCCACACCGTAAACGCCACGGGCGCCAGGGTGTGGGCCGTTTTCATGTAGGGCTTGCCATCCGCACCGTAGAGCGGCGAACCGTCCTTGTCGCGCTCGACCATGTCGTCGCAGTTGCCGTGGTCGGCGGTAATCACCAGCGTTCCGCGGGCCTCGGCCACTGCCTTCATGACACGCCCGATCGACAGATCGATCGATTGCACGGCGGCGATCGCGGCTTCTAAGTCGCCGGTATGTCCCACCATGTCGCCCGCAGCGAAGTTGACGCGCGCGAAGCGCACGCCGCCCGCGGCGATTGCGCGAGTGGTTTCGTCGGCGCATTCGGCCGATTTCATCCAGGGCCGTTGTTCGAACGGAATTTTGTCCGAGGGTACCTCGACGTAGCGCTCGTACCGCTCGTCGAACATGCCGCTCCTGTTGCCGTTCCAGAAGTAGGTCACGTGGCCGAATTTTTGCGTTTCCGAGCAGGCAAACTGTGTGACGCGGTTGCGCGCTAGGTACTCACCCATCGTGCGCTGCGCCGCGGGCGGCGAGACCAAGAACAGCTCGGGGAGCTTGAGATCGCCGTCGTACATCATCATGCCGGCGAAGAGCACGTCGGGACGTGGACCGCGCGCGAACTTGTCGAACTTCTCGGCGGTGAGGGCGCGCGTGATTTCCAGCGCACGGTCGCCGCGGAAATTCCAGAAGATCACGCTGTCGCCGTCGACGATCGGGCCCACGGGCTTGCCGTCGTCGGCACAGATCGTGAAGGCGGGCAGGAACTGATCGCCAATGCCGCTGTTTTCGGCGCGCAGCGTTTGGATCGCAGCCATGGCGTTTGGAAAGGCACGGCAGGTGCCGCGCACATGCGCGTTCCAACCGCGCTCGACGATCGACCAATCGGCTTCGTAGCGATCCATCGTGGTGATCATTCGGCCGCCGCCGCTGGCGATGCGGTAGTCGCGCTCACCGGCTCGATTCAGCGAGGCTAGGACTTGTTCGAGGCGCTCGATATATATGTGTGCGGATGTGCCGGGGACGTCGCGGCCGTCGGCAAGAATGTGCAGCCGCACGCGGCCGACACCCTCGGCGTCGGCGCGTCGCAACATCGCGAAAACGTGCTGCTCGTGCGAATGCACGTTGCCATCGGAGAGCAGACCGATCAGGTGCAGCGTGGAGTGGTTGGCATTGACGCGGGCCACCAGCTTTTGCCAACTCGCACCCCAGATCGAGCCGTTTTCAATCGCGATATCGACGAGCTTGGCCCCTTGGTCGAAGACGCGCCCCGCACCCAGGGTGTTATGACCGACTTCGCTATTCCCCATGTCGGCGTCGGAGGGCAGACCCACCGCCGTGCCGTGCGCCTTGAGTTGCCGATGCAGCCCCTGGCGCCTCAGCCAGTGCAAGTTGGGCGTGCGCGCCTGCGCCACCGCATCCCACTCGTCGTGCCGCCCTTCCCCCACCCCATCCAGAATCAAGAGCACCACCGGCCCGGCCGGCGCCGCAATCACCGGATGCGCCCGCAACACCATCTCATCCGCCATCGTCACACCTCGTATTTCGGGGACGGTATACGAAATTGAGGCGGGGGCGGTAGGAGCCAGGTTAGTTAACGGAAAGGAGCTTCCGAGACCGGCGGCCACGTCGATCCCGCGAGGGATCAGTGGGAGTTAGGTATACCGTCCCCGAATTAGGGGGTGGATTTGCCGGGGTGGGGCGTGGAGGTTAGCCTGCTCCGGATTCAGGGGTAGCCACTGGCCAGCGCATGGCCGATTGAGGAGAGTTTGCGATGAAGCTTTCGACTCTATTTGCCACCGCGTTTGTGTCCGTGTCCGTCCTAGGCGGATCGGTTTTCGCAGACGACGAGGTTGCCGCCAAGATCGGCGACAAAATCATCACCCGCGCGGAACTCAACGAGAAGGCCGCTTCGTCGTTGTCCCAAATCCGCACGCAGGAATACAAGGTCCTCAAAGACACGCTCGATCAAATGATCAACGATCAACTCGTGGTCGACGCCGCCAAGAAGGCCGGCAAGACTCCCGAGGACTTCGAGAAAGAGCGCGTCGATTCCAAACTAACCGAGCCCACCGACGCCGAAGTCGCTGCGTTCTATGAGCAGGTCAAGTCTCGCGCGGGCGGCCAAACGCTGGAGCAACTCAAGCCGCGTATCGTCGAAAATCTCAAGCAGCAGCAGGGCGCCAAGCTCTACGGCGAGATGATCGCCGAGTTGCGCAAGGCCTCCTCGGTCGCGATCATGCTCGACCCGCCGCGCGCCACCGTCTCGGTTGACGACGATCCAGCTCAGGGTCCAGCCGACGCACCCATCACGATCGTTTGCTTCAGCGACTACCAGTGCCCGTTCTGCAAGCGCGTCGAGCCGACCGTGAAAGACGTGCTCGCCAAGTACCCGGGCAAAATCCGCTACGTCTTCCGTGACTATCCGCTCGGCTTTCACCAGTTCGCACAGAAGGCCGGCGAGGCGGCTGGTTGTGCCGATGAGCAAGGCAAGTTCTGGGAGATGCACGAGAAGCTGTTCGCCAACAACACCGCGCTGGCGATCGATAACCTCAAGCAATACGCCAAGGACATCGGCGCCAACGTCGAGCAGTTCAATCAATGCCTGGACGGCGGCAAGCGCGCACAAGAAGTCACCGCCGACTTCAACGCGGGCAGTGCCGTCGGTGTCACCGGCACACCGGCCTTCTTCATCAACGGGCGCTTCATCAATGGCGCGGTGCCAATCGAATCGTTCACCGAGGTCATCGATGAAGAGTTGGCCCGTGCCGAGGCCAAGAAGTCGATGCCAGCGATGGGTAAGAAGGACAGCAAGAAGAAGGGCTAAGCGCGCAGCGGCGCGGCAGCCGAGTGGTTTCGGCCGATGATGCCGTGGCGCTGCTGCTTTGAACTCAGTCAGTCCTCGAGGGCGGCCGCAGGGTCGCCCTCGTTCTTTTCTTACCCGCGCACGCGCGGTTTAGAATCGCGGCCTTGCTTATACAACTCACGAAGGAGACGGCCCCATGGACCCGCGACAAAAGAACGTGCTCGGCGGACCGCTCGAGCTTTGCTGCGACAACCCGCGCACAGGCTTTTACCGCACCGGCCGCTGCGAGACGGGCGACGACGACCATGGCGTACACACCGTCTGCGTTCGCGTCACCGAACAGTTCCTGCAGTTCTCACGCTTTCGAGGCAACGATCTTTCGACACCGCGCCCCGAGTTCGGTTTTGCCGGTCTCAAGCCGGGCGATTGTTGGTGTCTCTGCGCGTCGCGCTGGAAGGAAGCGCTCGAGGCCGGCGCTGCGCCGCGCGTTGTGCTGACGGCTACGCACGAACGGACACTACAATTCGTGAGCCTGGAAGAACTCACCGAGTACGCGTTGGACCTGAATTGACGCCGCGGTGCGTGGTGCTTACGGGCAGGTGATGCTGCGCTCTGCTCCTGCTGAGTTACGTCCCCAGCTTCCCACGTTCGGTGCCGTCGCTCGAACCTGATAAAACAATGCAGCCCCCGGAGACGGCAATGCTGTATCGCTCGCCGATGCCGTCGCCGATGTCAGTGACGCACAACCACCCAAGAACTGCGAACTCCCCGATCGTGCGACTTGGTACTGCGTCGCCCCCGGCTGAGCGCCCCAACTCAACACGCTCTTATCGAGCGAGAAAAAGCCCACGGCGCCACTCAATTCGTCGATGATCCCGAAGTTAGGATCGCCAGGGCATTGGTTGTCGAGGCCATCGTTGGTTTCCGCCACGCCAGGACCGATGCTCGCGTTAGTGCGTGCGCAGTCATCGATGTTGCCAGCGCCGTCACCGTCGAAATCCTGCTGCGGAAGCTGCCGCAAGTCGTACGAGTAGATCGAGCGCGAGTGGGTTCCAGCAAACAACAGCCACGATGTTTCGTTGATCTGAAGATCGTGAACCACGATCAACGGCACGCCGCTGCCGAGCGTCTGCCACGAGTTACCGCCATCGTGCGTGACATGCATTCCAATGTCGCTGGCCACGAACAACCGTCCTCGATACACCGGATCGGCCACCACCGAATTCATCGGCACCGCCGGCAGCCCGGTCGAGATGTCGGTCCACGTCGCGCCCATGTCGGTGGTCTTGCGCACGTACGGCACCTTGCTGCCCAGCTTGTAGCCGCTGATCGTGACGTACGCGGTGCGCCGGTCGAACGGATCGGCAGCGACCTCGGTGTACCAATAGGTCGGGTCGCTGGCCGGATTGACCTTCAACCACGAGACACCGCCGTTTTCGGTCACCCACAAGTTGCCGTTATCGGTGCCGGCCCAAATGACCTGCGGATCGATCGGCGACACACCAATCGCACTGACAGTTCCTCTCACCGGGCTGCCCGATGGCAGCGTGCTTGCCGTCAGGTCGGGACTGATTGCGCTCCAACTCGCGGCAAAGTCGGTCGAGCGATAGACCTTCTGTGCCCCCGTGTAGGTGGTGCTGGTGTTGTTGCGATCGATGCGAATCGGCGTCACCCAATTGGTGTTCTCCGCCGAATCGATGCCGTTGGTGGCGCCGGAGAAGCTGTTGCCTCCATCCAGCGACCGGTTGATTCCACCGTTTTGCGATTCGGCCAACACGCGATTGGAGTCGGCCGGATCGATTTCGCACTCCATGCCGTCGCCGCCGAGCACCGCTTGCCAATCGTTGACCGCGCCCGTTGTGGTGCGAACCGTGTTGTTGTCTTGCAGCCCACCGAAGCGGCGCTGCGGCGATTGTTGATCGGTGCAGATGTCGTAAAACTGTGACGTCGGCAGGCTCGTGAAGCGCGTCCACGAGCTGCCGCCATTCAGGCTCTTGTAGAAGCCGCCATCGTTGCCGGCCAAAATGCGCCCGGCCGACGACTCGACGATCAGGGCGTGCTGGTCGACGTGCAAGCTGCCGCTGATCGATGTCCAATTACGCGCGCCGTTGGTGGACTTCATGATGTTGAGGTCCAAGAAGTACACGGTATTGACATCGTTCGGCGCGACGTAAATCGGACCAAACCACCAGCCGAACGACGCTGTCGACGCCGCCAAGTTGAGGTCGACGCGCGTCCAAGTGTCGCCGCCGTTGATCGACTTGTAGACACCTTGCAGAACTCCGCTGGTTTGCCGCACCGACGTGTACAGGGTGCTCGGCGCCGAGGGCGCAATCGCGATTCCGATCCGTCCGACCGATCCGGTGGGAAATCCACCCGACAGTTTGGTCCAGGTGTTGCCGCCATCGAGCGACCGATGCAGCCCGGTCTTTGTTCCGCCCCACACCGTGACGTTGTTGGCGCGGCTGTGTTGCCAAATTGATGCATACACGCGTTGCGTGTTGGACGGGTCGATCGCGACGTCGATCACGCCCGCGTCGATGTCTCCGTACAGCACCTTGGTCCAACTCGTGCCGCCATCGATGGTGCGGTACAAACCACGATTGCTGTCTTGCGAGTACAAACCGCCGCCGGCCGCCACGAACATTCGCTGCGGGTTG
This sequence comes from Acidobacteriota bacterium, assembly GCA_031395565.1. GTDB lineage: Bacteria > Acidobacteriota > Polarisedimenticolia > J045 > J045 > JANNUT01. The sequence goes on from JANNUT010000191.1 coordinate 8,920, forward strand.
ACAGGATCGATCGCGATCTTCGCGATGCGGCGCGTCTCAGCAAGGCCAACGTAACTCCAGGTGGCGCCAGCGTCGGTGGTCTTGAACACACCCTCGCCGTCGTACGACGCGGTGGTCAAGTCTTCTTCACCGGTGCCGACGAAGACGATCTTCTTGTCGGTGGGGTGCACTGCCAGCGCTCCGATCGACAACGCGGTTTGCGAGTCGAAACGGGGCTGCCACGTGGCCCCGCCATCGGCCGAACTGAACACACCACCGGCCGCGCTCCCCATCCAAAACAGTTCGTTGCCCAGCGCATCGCGCCCGATCGCTAAACTGGACACACGCCCGCCAATGTTGTCGGGGCCGACGTTGGTCCAAACACCGGGCGCGTTGTCGTCGCGGCGCATCAAGCGATCGGCTTCTTGCCGCCGCACATCGACCGGGATGACTTTGTCGAGCGACAGACGCTGTGCCATGAACCAAGAGCCCTGGTCCGGCTCTTCTCGGGTCTCGCGCTGCTGCTGAGTCAGCGTGACGCAGCCGGAAGCGAGGGCTAACGCGAACAGGGTCGACAAAAGTGAAGAGGATCGGCGCATAGGGGTGAGGTTGTGCCGCGAAACACCGGTTCAATGCAAGCAAAATCGCGCTTCGAGTCGCGCCGCGAACCGCAACCCGGCACCGGCCGTCCGATCCGTTTCCACCCTGGGCATGTATCAACTGGACTGATTTCCGCTCCTCCGCAGCGTTAGCCGCCCAGGAGAAACGGTGCCCGTGATGACACGCAGCGGATTGATCGAGATGGCCCGCACACTGTATCCGTGGCTGCAGGGCCTCTCCACCGAGCGTTCCGCCGCTCTCCTGGAGAAATCTCGAGGCGTGCGCGCTGCGTCGCAAACAGCGTTGTTCGAACCGGAGGAACCCTGCCAAGGGCTCCCGCTGGTTTTGGAGGGCGCACTGCGCGTGGTGGTGCCGGCCTGGAATGCACGAGAGGTGCTGCTCTACCGCGTGCTTCCCGGCGAGTTGTGTTTGGTATCCAGCCTGGCGGTGCTGAGCGCGGCCAAGACGCCGGCACGAGGCTTGGCCGATAGCGACCTGACCCTGTTGATGCTGCCATTGGCCGCCTGCCGCACCCTGCGTCACGACTCGGATGAATTCGCGCAAGCCCTTTACGACGGAATGGCGGCTCGAACGACAGAACTCGCACAGTTGGTGGCGCAGGTTTCCTCGTCACCGCTCGAGCAACGGATCGCCAGCTTGCTGCTGGCCTCGGATGACCCCTTCCTCGAAGCGACTCATCAGCAACTGGCCGACGACTTGGGCACCTCGCGCGAGATCGTCAGCCGGATTCTGGAAGGGTTTGCGGCTCGCTCGTGGGTTCGCTTGGGTCGCAAACGAATCGAGATGATCGACCGCGACGCGATCGAGAACGTGGCGTGGCGAGACGCCGCGCGCTGAGGCCAAGTGCGGGGTGGCTTGTGGTCAGGCTGCTTGCAACAGAGCGTACCCAACTCATCGCGATGCGGCGTACCCCTCCATCCACAACGACTCCTAAGGACAATCCGCCGGATTCTGATTGACTCGCGGTACGCCAGCACTGGTGCTACCAAGCAAACCACGACCGCCGCAGCCTGCATCGTGGCCGAACACGAGGAAGAAAAACGAATCGCCGGCCGGCGGCTGCTGATTTTCCACGAAGGATGTGTCGGCGGTGTTCGGATCGCGTGCGTCCTGACAGTTGCCGTAGTTGGTGTTGCTGAGTTCGCTCACCGATCCGCGCAACACAGAGTAGGTATCCGCGGCGGTGTTGGGTTGCCAAGTCATCGTCGTGGAAGCGTTGCCGACCAGCTGCACGCCGTTGATGTCTCCAGGCTTTCCGAGTGTGCGGTTGGATGGTGCGCAATCTTGCGGGTCGTTGGCGCCGTCGCCGTCGTAGTCGAGTTGGCAGGCATCGCCGACCAAATCGGCATTCGAGTCGAGTTGATCAGGGTTGCTGACCAGTGGGCAGTTGTCGGCAAGCTGCTGGAATCCGTCGTTGTCGATATCGAGCGGGCTGACGAAC
>JANNUT010000192.1:0-25454 GCA_031395565.1 Acidobacteriota bacterium
AGGCTCGTCAAGCCAGTCGTTCTCGGCCACATCGCCGCAACTGCACGATTTCGGGAATCGGCAGCAGTTCGGGTGATAAGCACCGTCCTCGCAATCGGGCCACCGCATCACGCACTCAGGATCACGGGACGAGAACAGCGATTCGCGTTCTGAGGATTCACTCACGACGATCCTTTCCTGCTGACGCTCACTGAGTGGGGAACGTCGATCGTGGTCGTGTGGGCATAGATCACGGCGGCGTACTCGGGGTTCGCTGAAGCCGCCCGCTTCGCCTGAGACGCATCGACCTTCTGGGTCACGGTGTGCTTTACGATCTCGCCCGCTCGTTCTGCGCTCATGCCTGCGTCGATCAGCCCCGTGTAGATTTCGGCGGCGTCATAGTGCGTGGCCGAACCGCCTTTCACGACGACCTCGACTCCTTCGTAGCGCAGTGTCTTCGATCCTTCTTGCTGCGAGGCGTGAACGAGCGCGCGGGTCAGGTCTTGCTTCGCCGCTCGCAGTTGGAACTCCAGGTCGCGGATTGCGTCGATTGCAAGCGCAACCTCGCGCGGTTCGTCCAACGATACCAACTGACCGACCCCGGGCACGACCAGTTCGGTTGAGATCTCAGACATCGTTCTCCTTTGGGATGGGGATCATGGAGGAAATGTGGTCGGGGTCGTTGACGCAGCGCCACATGATTGACTTGCGACGTGACGGAAACGACGTGTAAGACCAGGGCATCATCCGCGAGGCACACAGGGAGCAGATCACATCGTCACCGTGGACGATTGGGATCACAGGCTGATGAACAGTTTCCGACGTAGCCAATCTCGTCCCGCCTCCTCTCCCAGTTTGTCTTGCACGTAGAAGATCACATCGGGCCGGTTCAAGAGGATGTGGTCTCCGAGGAGCGAGAGGGCGCAATGGTCATTCTCGGTAACCCGTCCGTGCAGGCCCGTCGTGCCCGTTCCTTCAAGCGCCACGAGGTTCTCCGGCACGTCGTCTCCGCCCTGGCCGCGAGGGTAGACGTGATGCAACGAAGCGGGCTGCTTGCCGGTGATCTCGCAGCGCAACCCTTTCTTGTGCATCTTCTTCATCACGTCCGTGTCCTTCTTCCGCTTCTCGGGACGAGGGTCGGGGCCACGGAACGATTCACCATCGAGGGGCATTAGTAGAGAATCTCCTTCACGCTGTCATCCAACCAGTCTTCGGGGGTGATGAAGTAATGCTCCACCCCGGCCCGTCGAAGTCTCACACCCCATTCTTCCTGCTCGGGCGAGATCCTGTCTCCCGTGCCCTTGATCTCGATCGCGACGGCGCGGTCACGGACGGCGAAAATGTCAGGCCAGCCCTTCGCTTCGGCTGCTATGCCGGTGCGCCATCCTTGCTTCGTCTCAACGGTGGGGAAGTGGGCGCACTTCCAGCCGCGCATCTTCGCGTAGTCGAGCACCGTGCGCTGAAGATCCTTCCCGCTGATCTTCTTTTTAGCCAACGGAGTACCCGAACGATGCGAGCCATGCGTTGCGCTTTCGCAGGTACAGAGCGCGGTTACGCAAAGCGTAGGTGTGGGCGAGTCGGTCGTTCGCCACGTCCTCTGCGCCTCGCAACTCTGTTTCGGTGGCTTGCGTGATTTTGCTCATCGTCATTCCTGCGCGCAACCAGAAGTCCACGAACGACTCTCCTTCCTTCGGTTGCATCATCCACCAGGGGGCACGGGGCTTCAACATCATTCTCCTTCCAACACGGCTTTCAGTCGCACGTATGAGTCACGGGTGATGAGCCAGCCATCACCGAACTGCTTGGCTCCGGCCAGCACATCCCTTGCTACTGAGGTCAGGTCACCCGTTACCGCTGGCGGGAGCACTGGGGGGCCGTAGACGGCATCACGAAGTTGCTGTCGCGTCCATTGATTATCCACAGCGAGCTTCAGATAGTGACGCTGGTCGTTGGGTGGCAACGGAGCAACAACAGCATGGACGTGGAACCTGAGTTCTTCTCGACGGACGCTCGGGGCGATCTGCCTGCACACCGACATGAGATTTTCACAAGTCTGGTGTGCCATGCCCGTTGCTTCCATCACCGAGACGACGAAGTCTTCGCCATGATGGCTGCGCGCATACACGAGGAGGTCACCAAGGGCGAACGACGTGAAGTCCTTGACGTTGCCGAACATGCTGGCGATGGCTTCGCACTCGTCTTCCGTCACCCCATCGGGGAGTTTCAAGTAGCGGCGAGTGAGGGCACCTGACTGTTCAAGGGCCAGCCACATCGACGCTCCTGTGGAGGAAACCTCCGTCATCGTTTCACCAGCATCTTCAGCGCGGTCAGGTGCGAGCACATGCCTTTCATTTCAGGGCAGGTGCATCGCCACTGCTTGACCTTCACGTCGTAGCCCAAAGCGTATTCTCCTGTGTCTCCGTGGCAGCGTGCAACGACGACACCGTCGTGGGTGTCGACACGTTCGATTGTGAGGCGGCGTTCCCTGATGATGCGAACCGCTTTCTCCTCAACCGTTTCCGCCATCAGCCGAGGACGATCGTCGTCTCTGTCTTTACTGACACGTCCACCGGATTCCAACTCCTCGCAGGCACAGCCACAAGTGTCGTCGGCCCGTCGGCGTTGAGGAAAGATGTTCCCGGCTTCTCCACCGCTCGTCTCACTGCCTGCTCTGCTGATGTGGCTTCGATGCTGCCGATGAAGTCCCAGGTGGGAAGGATGTTCTTGACCTGTCCGTCGGTGCGCTTCAGCACGACGTACTCGCGGTCGGCGGACTTGACGACAGGCTCGGGAGTTGAGACGCCTCCCTGCGACTGACCGGCGAGGTTCGGTACTGCCGGGTTCTGATTCTCGGCGGGAGGGATAGGGGCGTCGGGGATGCCCTGGACTGCTGTGGTGCTCATGCTGTTGTTCCTTTCGGTTGACGTGGCCGTCGGCCAATGGGTTCCGCAGGGATGTCGAAGTGCAGGCATAAGCACTCAAGGACCACGCCCCTGAGCGTGCCTCCTCGCTTGCGTGCGTCGGCGGTGATAGCTCGTTGCAGTTTCGTTCCACCTCGGATGTAGAGGATGTCGCTGTCTCCACGAGGGAACGAATGAGTGGGGCCGGTCGCTCCTTTCAATCCGTTCTCTACGGGTACGTGCTTGACCTTGAAGCACTGGGAGAGAAGGATGACGGCGGCTTCGTTCACTGACACGCCCCGCGTCTTCGCCTCTTCGTTCAGTGCTTTCCGTAGGTCGGGGGACACGCCGTGGACGAGCAGTTCGTGGCGTGCGTTTTTTGCGCGATCATTCCTGTCTTTCATCGGGTGATTATAGCACCGTCTTCGATGCGTATTCGTCCGGTGTTGCTTCCAGACCAACTTGGCCGTCCACTTGATAGTCGCGCAAACCGAAATATGGCGGTGACGTGACACAACAATGGACTGACCGCTCCGGCAACTCTCTCAGCACTTCGATGCAGTCGCCTTGGTACAGGGTGACCATGTTGTCTTCGATAAATAGCGTCACGCTCCCACCACGATCTTCTTGAACAATTCTTCGATCGGCAGTCCTTCGGCTTCGGCGATGTATGCGTCTTGCGCGTCTTTCGGCATCAGTGCCTCATCGAGATCCTGGTCGATCTGTTCAGGCCACACACGCATGTCCTTGTGACGTACCCGCGAGACGACGTATCCGCGTACCCAGGGAGGCATGATCTGGGACGGCAGAGCATCCAACTGCTTCTGGATCTTGCTTCCGCTGTCAGCGAGCCGCTTTTCAATTCCGTAGAAGTCGCGGAGCACAGCCACCTTCGGATAGAACTCGCACTCCTGCACGGCGCGCATCACTGCTTTGGTTGCGAGCGCGGGGTCCATCCATTCGATCGCTCGGGCGTAGGCGTCGAGCGTCTGTTCGTTCCACTGTGCTGACGGCCAGTTGCTACTCACCATGCCAGCGACGGTCAGGGCTTCCTCTCGTGTCATCCTTGCCTCCGTAGGTTCTCGATCGCTTGCTCTGCCGCGCTCATCTTCGGCTTCTCGTTCTGCGCTACCGAGAACCACTTCACGACAGCGAAGACGGAGGGTGAGTCGAAAGTTCGGATGACATAGGAGCAGGCGTTCTCCGTCTCTTCTTCGTTCGCCCCGGCTTCCAGTAGTTCCCCTACGACTTTGCCGAACTGGGTGCGTTCGGTCTTCGTGCGCGGATCTCCGAAGTGGAAGGCAAGGATGTCCCACACGAGATCGCGAGGGGATTTCTCTCTACCGCCAGCGGTATTCATTTCCGCTTCTTCCCTGCCCTGATCTGTTGTGAGAGGACGCTGTTCTGGGAGGGTTCGTCCACCGCAAGCGACGTGCCGAAGTATTCTCGACAACAGCGAGCTTTATCGAAGGCATCAGCCTCTCCATACTTCGTGATGGTGGTGATTGGCTCGCCGCAGACGATGCACCGTCCGTCCTCGCGTGGCTCCGGCTCGGGTATGGGAGGCGTGGTTCTCGTCCCGTGGTTCACCACGGCTCAACCCTCACGATGTAGAGCAGTTCTCCCTGCACAACGACACCGAAATTGTCTGCCTCGTACTCGCCGTCTGGCGGCGAGATTTCGCACCGCTCCTCGTCCCACCAGACCTGCGAGCGGAGGGCGCGTTCGATCAGCACGGCGAAGTCGTGGGCCGACTCGCACTCACGGGGCGTGGTTCGCACGGTCACGATTCGCTCCACGGCAGACGCAGGCCGTCCCCGCCGTGGCGAGGTACGACGTGGACGTGAAGGTGCTTGACCGTCTGGGTGGCGGCAGGGCCGTTCGACTGGATCAGGTTGAAGTCGCCGTCGCTCGCATTGACCCACTCAGCCGCACGGCGAAAGGCAACGCCGGTCGTTTCGGGATCATCTATGGCCGTCTCGACGTGCCGTTTCGGGATCACAAGAACGTGGCCGAGCGTCACCGGGTTGATCGGCTCGATCACGAAGGAATCGTCCGTCTCCGCGAGAATCCGGCTCGGCCCCGCGTAGTGGCAGAACGGGCATCCCTCCACCGCGAACAGCGACCCTGTTGGCGTGGTACGCGTACCGTGAATCACTGGACACTCCTTGGGAAGCGAGCGCGGAACACTCCGGTTGTCATGCCGTCGTAATCGCCGCTGAACAGCAGGCGCGCAATCTCTTCGTCGCTATAGGTCCGAAGCTCCTTCTCGTCCCAAAAGTTGATTGAGAGCAGGTCTGCGTCGATCTCGAAGGCGTCGTCATCGCACCCTCGGAAGTTCAAGGTGAGACGAAGCGTCTGTCCATCGACGCGCATCGCCCCGATCACCTTCGGCTCCGCGTCGAGCAGTTCAAGCGCCCTCTCAATGCGGGTGGGCGGCGTGGTGCGCGTTCCGTGAATGCTCACGTCACGACTCCTGTCCTGAACGGCTAGGGCGTTGCCGATCGTGTCAAGCATCCCCTGATCGAGTTTGCAGTAGGGGCAGTTGTCCCCCGTGGAAATCTGATGACGAACTGCGCGGGCGATGGTGATGTGAACAGCGGCCTCGCCGAGTACAGCTTCTAGGGTCGAGACACGTTCTTGCAGTTCGTGGATGTAGTCAGTCGACAAGGTCTTTGTCCTCCAGGTAGAAGCGGAGATGGCAGACGCGGCACTTGCCGTGCATCCCGCCGCACTCGTCAGGCATCAGGCAGCCGACGTACTCGATGACCTCTCGGGCGGACGCTTTCAAGCACTCCAACTCCTGCGCGAGATTGGCGGCTGTGGAATCCGCCGCACAGAGCGCGATGATGCCCCGCGCCTCGTACAGTTCGGTCAGAGCGGCGTGCGCGAGCGCGGCCACGTCAGGTAGATAGTCGCCGTGCGTCTCGTAGTAGTCGGGCGTCGAGCGCGCCAACCGTGCCAGCCCGTCGAGCTTGAATCGGCCCTGAATCCACCTAATCTGCTCATCCGTTCGTAGGGACGAGAACAGCGATTCGCGTCCTGTAGATTCGGTCATTCCTCCTCCTCCATGTCGAACGGCGGTGGGATGAAGATGACGGACGGCATCTGCCTCTGGCTGACCATCATGTCGTACTGTCGTATCACAAGCACCGCCGCCACCCACCTTGGGATACCAGCGGCAAGCAGCGAAGTCCTGAACAGCGCCAGGATCTCCGCTACCTGCCGGTAGTTGTGAACCATCATCTGCTTGTCGTCGCGGTCCAAGAAGCTCACGACGAAAACTCAGACGCCGCACGCCTTACTGTCTCAGGCAGATCCTTCTGCCTGCAATCGTGGGTTTCGCACATGCGCCGGATCAGCGACCGCACGACCGCTTCGGACTTGCCGATGTATTCGGCGATGCCCCTGCGGTCGTATCCTTCCTCGATCAGGTTCACGATGTGCTGCTCCTCCGCCGACAACTCAGAAGTCATTGACTGTCTCGACACTCGGCTTCATCACGAGCCTGACTCTACGAGGGTGGAACATGGTGATTGGAACCATCAGATACCGCCCCACTTTGTCGTCGGGCTGCTCGTGGTCTTTCAGGTAGCGAGCAAGCGCAGCTTCCTGCGTTTGACCGTTTACGGTGTCGCGCTCGTGCCACCCTCCGTCCTCTTCGTCCTGTTCCAGAACCCTGTATTCCGCCATTCCCTGCCTCCTCAATTCCTGATTCGCTTGGCTTTTGATCTTGATGCCCACCCTTGACTCATAGCCGAGAGCTTCCATTGCTGCCGACCACGTTCCCCACTCACCCAGGACTTCTGCGACGGGAGGGCACCACGGTCCCGGTCTGTTGTAGAGAAGGTCGGAGGAAATGGGTTGGTGGCCCAGGAACTCGGCGTATTTCCGCAGGCCCTCCAAGGTTGTTTCCTTCGTCCAGGAGCGTGTCTCGTGTTGGTGTTTACCGGCGCAGGGCGAGCACCGCACCGACTGGCCGGAGAAACCGTCCGCTCCACTCGTGGCGATTCCGCAGTCAAGGCACGTCCCTCTGTAACGATCTCTCCTCGTGGCTTCTTTTTCGCCGCTGGGATCAACCTCCAGGCTAGAGACGTATGCGCGTCCGATGCCAAGACGTTCGGCAACCACCTTCTGCGTCAGTCCTTGCTCGCGCAGAATGCGAACTTGCTCTGCTCGTTCTGCGCGAGTTGTCATCAGAAGGGCAAGTCGTCAACGTAGGGAGCGTCCTGTGGGTCGACTGCCTCGTGTCGCACTTCCTGCTTCTGTGGCTCCACGTAGTCGGCCACTGCGTCCGGCTCACCCGCCCAGTGGATCTGACCGCCCTTGCTTCTGTCAGTGACTACGCGGTAGTCGTGGTAGTCGGGCGAACCTGACCGGGACACGGTGCCGAGGTACTTGACGCCGATCTTCTCGCCGAACGCAGGCGCAGCCGATCGCATCTGGTTCGCGAGCACGGTGGGGCCGCAGTGGATCGCGACTTCTCCCTTGTCGGTGGCGAGAACGATCACGTCGATCCTGCCGTCACCGTTGAAGTTGTCGCGCGTGAAGTGGTCCACGACGACGCCGATCAGCGTTTCGTCGCTGTTGCAGTCCTTGCCGTCGGCACGGAACTTGGTGGCCTTGTCGATTTGAGGTATCCATGGGATGCTGGACGATCCCTGTAGGCGTTCTTCCAACGTGCTCATGCTGCTGCTCCTTTGTCGCGATTGTCCCACAACTCCGAGTGGAGGCTGTGGTAGTTGCTGTGTTTCGGGTCCGTCGGCTCGTAGCCGCAGTCGTCGTCAGAAATCTCAGACGCCTTCGACCTTAGTACCTCGCTTCGTACTGCCTCTCCTTCCCTGCGCCACGCGCAGATGGTCCTCTCGGCCTGCCCTGCCAGATCCCATGCGAGATGGTGGATGTTGAAGACGAACGTGTCGCCGTCCTCGGTGTCAACGACGAGGATGAACGCTCCTTCGTCGTCCTCGATCCTGATGTCGTCAGCGCGAGCGTGGTGGTTCATGCGTATGTCTCCTCAATCGGCTCAAAGACGTGCCAGACGAGTCCGGTGTGCATGAGGGCGGTGCCGATGTAGCGAGCCTCGTCGCTCGTAGGTCCGGGGTTGCCGGTGCCGATGACGGCGAGCGTGCGATCTTCCAACGGGTTGTCGCTGTCGCACCATCCCCAGATCATCAGGATGCCGTTCTGCTCGGCAATGTGCAGGAACTCTGTCCCTTCGGGAACGGGCAACACCTGCACGTCGGTGTAGTGGAGCGGCCACTTGTAGATCGTTCTCATGCTGGCACTTCCGTCAGGATCGGAGTACCGCTGGCGGTAAAGCCTTCGGGACACTTCCACTCGTAGACCTTCTCGACGCGCTCCTCGGTGGCAGGAACGACTCTCTCTCCGATCTCGACGCGCTCGCACACCTTCTCGCGTGAGATGTTGACCTCGATCGCGTGCGGCCCGAACGTGCGCTTCACGATCGCGTAGGAGCCTTCCAGCACCTTCTCGCGGAAGCCGCCGAGCTTGCGGGACTGATCCGCGAAGTTGTCCTCACTGTAGGTGAACACGTCAAGCCAGATGCCGTTGTAGTAGGACAATTCCAACTCCGACGTTTCCAGGTAGTCGGCGAGGGCGTGCAGCCCCTCGATGTATGCGCGCTTCTCGTCAGTCATCATTCCTCCTCGTAGTCGGGTTGTTCGTCTGTCCACTCGCCTCCGCAGTCGCACTCCTCCGGCTCGTACCATCCCTGGCCGTACTCAGAATTGAACGTGACGGTGGTGCCGTCTCGATGAAGTTGGCACTTCGGGTTGTCGCACCACACTTCCGCTGGGTGCTGGCGGTAGGCGGCAAGCCAGCGTTCGTGCATCTCTCCGAAGTCGCTCATGCTGGCACGTCCTTCCGCTTGCCGAACACCGAAGCTGGGTAAGGGCTGAGCAACCAAGATCCTGATTCCAAGTCCAAGATCCCAACATCATCCATCTCCCCCAATTGCCCTTCTTCGATCAGCGTGCGGAGGCAGAACGCGAGCGCGTCGTCGGAGCACCGGGCCAGTTCCCGCGAGGCTCCGTAGGCATCGAGGACATGGATGGCGAGGGATTGTTCGTCGTAGCGTTCGGCCATCTTCGCCATCACTTCACGTCCAGTAGAAGCCAGGGACAGAACCTCGCGGCCCATGCTCGGTGCGCTCCTGCGAGCGTGATGAGCGCGGCAGGCACACTGTTGATAAGGGGAATCTGGTAGTGCTGGTTGCTCATGTTCCCTCCTACTAGGAAACTGCGGATACAGGATTACTATAGCACCGTTCGTGCGTACATGCAAGTCGAAAAATCTGAGACGGATCTACCCTTAGTCCTCAAAGTTCAGACGGGTCAGTCCTTAGTGATCTGGTCATTGAACGGGTCGCTTGCCCGGATCGTGAGGGACCGCACGGTTCGGCCTCGGGAACAGACAAGCTCGGGCATCCCTCCGAACGTCTCCAGTCGCACGGTGGCCCACCCTGCGAGGCTCGCCATATGTTCTTCGCAGTCCAGGTCATCTAACGCTTCCGCGTGCGTCTGGACGACGGACGAGACGTGTTCTTCCGTACCGCGCGCGGTAGTGGTGCGGGTGACGAGACGGTAGCGCGTCATGTCGGCACCCTCCACCGAATCACCCATCGCCAGTGACCGATGGTGACGTGCCGACAGCCGATCCGGTTACGCTCGGAGAAGTATGCAGGCCAGTGGCGCACGTCTTTGCAGACGAGGTAGAAGCGGCCGATGACGACGCCGTAGAAACGATGAGAGTGATAGGTCCGGTAGCGGTTCATGGTCCTACGACCAGCATCGATAAAGAGGCTTCTTTGTCCGTGCGAGAGTCACTCCGGTAACCGCACGGGCCTCCGCTAGTCTGTCTGCCGGGATGAGGGCAAAGTTGTTCCCGTCGTACAGGTTGTAGTGCCATGCGAGTGTGTCGGTGCCTAGTACGCGCTTCAGTTTCGCCGATGCTCGGTGAGAGTTGACGCGCACGAATACTTCTGGCGATCCGCCCATGAGATTGGTGCCTCCTTCTTGGTTGTAAGAAAGGCCGGTAGCCCTTGTGACAGGGCTACCGGCCGGTCGAGCGAGACGTGCCTAGATGCGTTCCCGCTTCTTCACGATCCGTACCGGATACTGCGGGCAGTTCTCCCGGTAGGTGTTGCGTTGCTCGATGGCCTCCTTTCTCGTCTCCTCGGTAACCTCGTGTTCCCATCCGTCGCCGTACCCGTAGTTGACGAGAAGGTGCCACACGTCTCTCGTCTTGCGGACGTAGGTGCTCATCGGGCACCGCCAGCGGTAGCGGCGGGGAGCGCATACTTGTGCTCGGTCCCCTGGTTGAAGTGGTCGCGTCCGTCCCACCACGAGATGCGCGCGGAGGGATCGCGGTCGAACAACTCGGCAATCCACACGCCGTGATCGTCATACGTCGCCGCGCCCCTCTCGCCCGCGCCGTAGTGGCCGCTGTTGGTGTGACGGTTCGATCCCCACCGCCGTAGCTGCACGTTCCAGCCTTGCGAACGGACGCGCGGATTCTGGATCTTCTCGCATTCTTCGAGTGTGACGCCGTAGGGTAGTGCGTCGAGCATGTCGTCTCTCGTCAGTATGTCGCTGTAGACCTTCATGCTGCGGCCCTCGTCCACTGGAGAGGCATTTCCTCGGTGCAGACACTCGGCTCGAAGATGTCGGTCCCCGGCCACAAGCGGCACGTTCCGCCGCTGCATCCGGGTGTCTGATGGGAGGGTCCTCCCTCGCAGAAGAACTCGGCACGGCGGTATCGCGTTTCGCCGTTGAGCCAGTCGTGCTTCTTGCAGGTCTGAAACTTGGTGATCTTGCGGTACATGACTCTCCTCCTACTGGGAGTTGACAGGGGATTCGGTGAAGTTCTCGATCCATGCGTCGGCCAGTTCGTACCAGTCGACCGACGAGAGGGACGCGCCGAGAAGATCGGAGACGAGCGGGTGCAGGTTCGGGTCAGGGTGATCGTCGTCAATCGTGTGCGGCTTGACGTTCTCCTCAACCCACTCTTGCAGTGCGTCGGCAACGCGCCCTCGTTCGCTTCCTTGCGCGTATACCTCGGGCTGGTCGTAGCCTTCGATCGCGTTCTTCACTCGCTCGATCGTCTCGTAGTAGGTGCTCGGGCCGTCGTAGTTGCCGTTGAGGTACATACCGACAGCCCACGTGCTGTAATTCTTCCAGCCGTTGTAGTCACTCATCGTCATCCTCCTCCTCGTCGTAGAAGAACTCGTTGACGTGGCACATGTCGGCAACCTCGTCCTCGCTCATGTACTTGACGCAAGCCATGATGACGCCATCGCGATCCAGGACGCCTTCCTCGATCATCTCTAGGAGCCTGTTCGTTGCTTGCCTTGTCATCTCTTGCCTCCTCGTAGTGGGAATGCTTCGTAACCTCATCCTTGCAGATTGTGCGCACGTTGTCAAGTGATTCTTCAAAATTGAGACGAGTCGATCCTAAGTGCTCAAAATTGAGACGACATCGACCTAAGTAATCCGACCCCCACCGGCGACCCGAACTGGTGTTCGCACGAACGTCCGTCCGCACGAACGTCCGTTCGCATTGTGGCTGCGCGGTTCTCCGCTCGCCCCCGATTCGGGGGAGGGTGAGAGTAAGGGGGAGGGATGCGCGCGGCGGAGAATGGCATACAGGGATGCGCGCGCAGGGATTCGGCCTGTATGCCGGTATGCCGGTACCGCGCGCGGTATTCGTGCCTGTATGGGATTCTGCGCGCGGCGTGAGGCAGGGAGGGTAGATACCCTCGCGGAGCTTCAATCGGCCGCAGGAACGACTACGGGCGCCCGATGGGGCGCCCGTAGGGTGTACCGATGAGGGAGGGAGGCTAGGCGGGCACGAACACGATTGACCCTTCGTCGTCGCGCATCGCGTGCCCGATGAACTTGTCAGCGTTCCCTCCGCCACTTCCGCCCGTGATGTAGATATCGAACACGTCGAGCGAGTCGAGCGCACGACCGTAGACTTTGACGCCGCTTGACCATCCCCGCACGTGGCCACGTATTCCGCTCGCGGCGTGTCCCTGCCTTGTTGCTGTCCCTCGTCCGCCCGTGATGTCGGCATAGAATCTGGACATAGTGCGTCCCTCCCTTATCTAGTTGTCTTGATACCGGATTCGGTACCGGGACCCGCCGCGCGAATGTCGGCAGGACCCGCTACTGCCGGTAGCTACTTGTCTAGGTCGTAGTCACAGTCCAGGACTGTGATGCTCCTTCCCTCTCGCTCACTGTGCTCGTCTGAGCACTTCGGGCAGTAGCAATTGACGTTACCCATCACGTACCGATGACCTAGCAAGGTTCCCTCGGCCGTGATCCCTCCCCCATCGTCAAGCTCGGGGAAGTAGGGTCCAGACTTGCGGTATTGAACGGCGTACCCTTCGAGGTACGCTACGACTCTCGCCCCATCGGGGAGGGATCGACAGACAGACGTAGCGTCGTGGAGATCCTGGAAGTAGGCGATACCCTTGCGGTACTTCACTTCGCCTAGCACTAGTGGCGCGCTCATCGTGAATCCTTCCGTGCGTCATAGAGTCGTGCGAGTCGTTCCAGGTTGCGGGGATCGTTCGCACGGACTACTAGCGTCGTAGCGTCGTAGTCACCCGTGAACATATCTTGATGCCAGTCGGCAGGGTAGGCGATCACTTCCGTATCGCGCCAATCGACGTTGTCCCAGCATCCATCAAGTAGTGCTGCTAGAGCTTCACGGACGCCACAAGGATCGTCGGCCGACATGTCCGATGACGCTACGTCACCTTCGCGCGCCGATTCTTCCGTTATCACTTCTTCTATCGTTGCAATGGCGAACATATCGCGCATCGCTCATCCCTCCCCATCGTGGGACGTGAACGTCGGCCGATGATCGGTCAGATATTGCACGCACGCACACTCGTCGCCTGCAATGACGCTACAGAAGTGAGGGAGGATGTATACCTCCCATGAGAAAGGACCTTCGACGGCCGATACGCTTGCAAGGTCATCGGCGAGCGAGCGCGCCACGTCGTCGCAGTCGGGGGTAGCGTCTCCCCCTACGATGTAGTCCCGATCCTGCGCTCCTTCCACGAGCGAGTAAACGTCATACCATGTAGCGGACATCGTTTAGTCCTCCATTCCGCCGAGAGTGTCGGCATAGATCCATTCTGAGTCAGGGTCCGACCAATCGAACAGATAATCGGCGTCCCCATCGCTGATGTCAGCATGGAAGTCTTGAACGTGCTGGAAGTCTCCAGAATGCAGGCATAGCCACTGTTCGACCGCTTCACGATCAATCGTCCCGTTCCCGTAGTCCCGTATCTGTTCGATGTCCCACGAGGTTAGGTTCATGTCCAGCGAACAGACTGCGCCACTGGGCCACCAAATAGGCCCGATGACGCTAACGGTTGAAATACAAACTCTCATCATCCCTCCCCGCATCGCTCATTGCCCATCGTCTCGCAATTCCAGCACGCCATATCCTCGTGGCACACCGGCCGATCATCGGGAAACGCGGTAAACGCTAGAACGACGAAGACCGCGCAAGCGGCCGCAAGAAGCAGCACGCCGCGCATCTAGCCTTCCCTCCCCGCTAGAACGTCGACATGGACGGAATAGCGCGGGTCCCCTACAGCGGCGCGCGCGTCCCGATAGCGGAGGGATACGGGATTCTGCCAATACGCTGCTACTTGTGCCGCGCGCCGTTCTTCCCTCGCTCGCTCATCGCGCCTTACAGACACCCACAACGCCGCACGGTACGTATCCTGCCATGCGCGCCGATCATCGGCCGTCCATGTCAATCGGGATAGCGCAACGGGTGAAAGTGAATCGGTCATAACCAGACCCTTCTGTAGACCCTCTCATAACGGAGGGATACAGGGAGAGTACAGCAAGCGTGCGCACAATGCAAGGGGTAATCGACAATCCCTCAAACCGTGCCAACCGTACACCTCCTCTCTCCCTGGTTGAATCTCCCCATAGCGGGGAGGGATAAGCTTGCATCCCCCGATTCGGCGCGCATCCCCTGGAACCAGCCTATTCATCCCGTTTCGAGAGGAAACGTCCTACCGATCCAAGGGGGGGAGGGGAGGAGGCGGGCGACCCCCTGTTCGCTTTTGTTTTTTTTCCTAGCACTGGCGTTTTCAGGGGGTTTGCAGGGGGTTGCTATGGCTGACTTGCAGTTTGTGCTGTATGGGGTGTTGATGCCGCGTGGTGTGATTCGTGGTTGATGTCATGGTCGGTATAGGTCGGTATAGGTCGGACTTTGTGGTATGCTGTTGTGGTGAGGGTGAAGGTGTCAGCGAAGATTCCCGAGGAATTGAGGGATGCCATGCAGGAGCGTGCTGCGTTGGAGGGGAGGTCGTTCTCGAATATGTTGGAGCGCCTTGTGGGTCTTGGCCTTGGAACGGTGGTGAGCGAGGCGGGGGTAACGCACCCGGCCGGGAATGGCGGTGAGGTCTACGGGGGTTCGACTCCCTCGGCTGCCGCCCCCGTCTCGCTGACTGCCGCTAACTGCCCGGTGAGGCAGAATCATCGGGCTGGTTCGCGGTGCAATACGTGCAAGACCGTCTTTCCGTCCAAAGAGGTCACTCCTGATTGGAAGACGAAATGACTGAGTTGATGGTGCCGAACCGCGTCTACGTGATGACCTTGAAGAGCGCGGCTATTTCCGTGTTCAATCAGATGAACAGGACACTCGGAGATGGTCGCAGCCTGTCCAATGCGGAGCGCGTAGATGTGATCGAGAACGGCTTGCATGACTTCGGCCAGTGGCTGATGGACTTCAACAGCATTGAAGTGGTCACGGTGCCAGCGATTCGCGTCGAGCCGTCCAGGGATCTGCGTAACAGCGTCTTCGAGCGCGATGGTTTCAAGTGTTTGCGCTGCGGGAGTCAGGAGAACCTTCATGCGGATCACGTCCTGCCTGTGGCTCATGGTGGGGAGACAACGATGGAGAACCTGCAAACGCTCTGCTCGTCTTGCAACTTGAACAAGTCGACGGATGCGGTGCGCTATGTGTCGTGAGTGGTGTAAGGCTTGTGGGGTGACGCCGTGAAGCGGCCCGACGACATCGTTTCTTCGATGCTTACGTTTGTCGATGACAGCGACGGCGGGTTCTTCATGGAGATGCACGCGAACCCCGCTGCGCACGTTGTTCCCTGCCGGGTCTTCTGGGGATCGCATGGTTGCGAGCGACCAGCAGGGCATGATGGGGATCACTGGTGTGACTGTTGCGAGTGCGAGGATCATCCCGATGATGAGTCGTGTGTGGCTGGGCCTCCCTACTACGGTGTAGACACAGACTTCTACGGCGATGATGTGCCTGGATGGAAGCCCCCGGACAATGACTTCCAGGTTTTCGCGTGATCGCCGCAGATGAGATTCTGGAGTTGGTCTTCGCCGATCGGGTTCTTGGCTCGCTCGTTGAAGGCTTGCCTTATGAGGCTTGCGTGTGTGCGGTCTGTTCCGGGGATGGGTGTGAGGATTGTGGGTGGACGGGGGTGCCTGATGAGTGAAGAGCGCGGTGAGCGGACGGGGGACGAGCCGGGTGGCGAGACACTACCGCCAGCGGTAGACGTGGTCACTGCAATGGGCGGTTTGTGCGCGCCGCTCACCTACGTGTACGGGGAGTCGCCACCGAGGTTCGCTTTTGACATGCCGAAGTTCACTGCCGTTCGTGGAGACATTCACTTCAACGTCAACGACACACCTTCCGTGCCGCCGACGAAGTGGCAGAAGCGCAAGTGGCGCTGGAAGGCGAGGAGGAGCAATGCACGCGAGCGCATCGCGCTCTTCATCGCACCCTGGCTGGAGGATGATCCGTATGAGTGGTGAAGAGGGAACGCACTGGCTCCTGAAGGAAGCAGACGATGAGCACCGTGCGCTTTTAGATGAAGCGGGTCGTCCTCGCTCGCCGTCGCTCACTGATGTGCTCGTGAAACTGGAAGAGATAGAGGAGAAGATCGACGCGCTCGGGCGAGACGTGACGAACATCGAGCAGTCGATCTCCAACGGCGTCTGTGGGTACGGGGCATATGACTGAGATCGGTTTACGCAGACGCACGCTAGAGGAGCGAGTCGATCACCTGATCGCTGAGTTCGCTCTCCTGCGGGTGCAGGTGGACAAACTGTTGAAAGCATACGTAGAGGTTGATCGGCCGGATGCTCCGCTCCCGATGTGGGCGCAGTTCCGTTGCCCCGAATGCGGAAACTCCACCGAGCGGTGGGTTACCGCAATTCCATTTGAGGACACGCCCGTGTGCCTAAATCATTCCGCGATGGTGTTGATCGGCTGGAGGAGAACATGGGATCACGGAGATGAGTGACTTCGTGGTTCTCGTCAGTGAGGAGTTCGGGTTTGGCTCGCTGCGCTTCTGGGCCGTCGACGGTGACGCTGATACGGCGGAGAGGATCGAGGAGATCACGGGTTGCGCCACCAGTCTTGTCCCGGTGCTGTCGTTCGATGCGTTTCTGACGAACATCGGCAAGCGCGATCCGTTGGTATCCTCGTAGCGTGCCAGCCCCTGATGCTTACAGGCTGAACCAGCCGCGCAACTGGAACCCCAGTTGGAAGCACGGCAAGCATCCGAACGACTGCGAATGCACCCGGTGTACCGGCTTCCAACCCGGCCACAAACTGTCGGCCGGTGAAAACCATCGTGGGGGGATGCCAGCGAAGACGGGGGACAGGCTGTCGCCGCTGAAGTTGAAGCCGGTGGCTGAGGAGATGGCGAACATCGTCCGTCCTTTGATGCCTGTCCCCGGACCCGCTTTCGAGGGCACACTTCAGGCGTACTGCATGTTGCTGGCTCGGTTGCAGAAATGCCACGAGCTTCTTGAGGCGTGCCAGGAACGCCTGGACGCCGACGAGTACGAGGATGTCATCAACGGCGAGGGTGAGGTAATCGTTTCTGCCAGCGAGAAGCGCGCTGATGATGAGCGGGTGCTGGAGAAGATCGAAACGAACATCCGTCGTTGGACGAACTCGACGCTCAGGCATGAAGACCAACTCGGCCTCACGCCTCGTTCGGCCGCTGCGATTCTGCGTGACGTGAAAGGCGGAGACAGGAATCCGTTCCGGCCTCCCTCCCAGGATGAGTTGGGAGCGGTGTCGAGGGACAAGTTGTACGAGCTTCGCGATGCTCTCTCACGTGCTTTGGAGCCGGACGAGTATTACGACGGTGAGATCATCGAATGATGGACGTGGCGCAGTTCGGCGCGCCCCAAACACCCGCTGAGATCGCCGCCTACCGCGAGCAGGTCGAGATCGCGATCGAGAAGAAAGAGCGCGACGCGCGGCTTCAGGAAGAGTCGATCTACCTGATGCAGAACTTCAAGGAGTTCATCAAGCACGCCTGGCGCGAGTTGGAGCCGCTGAACGTGTTCATGTCCAACTGGCACATCGACGCCATCTGCGAGCACCTCCAGGCGATCTCTGAATCGAAACTGCGCAGGCTGCAAATCTGGGTGCCGCCCGGAAGCATGAAGTCGAGGTTGGCCTCTGTGCTCTGGCCCGCCTGGGAGTGGACACATAGCCCTGGTTTGAAATACTGGACTGGCTCCTACGACATTCATCTTGCGATGGAGATGGCCTCTTACTCCAGGGATCTGATGCTGAGTGACTGGTATCAGGCGCGTTGGGGCCACGAGTTCAAGTTCCGCTCCACCGCCGCCAAGTGGATCACCAACGATCAGGCAGGACACCGCTTGTCAACTTCACCCGAGTCATCAGGGACTGGCAAGCACGGCCATCGCATCCTCGTTGATGATGCCGTGAACGCCTTGGATGCGTCAGCGATCACAAAGGCGACGTTGGAAAAGGCGAACGAATGGTACGACGTGTCGATGGCCGGACGTGGTCTTCCCGGCTACGCCGAGATTATCATCCAGCAGCGGCTGCATCAGTGCCTGCCGCCCGACTCGCTTGTGAGAACACCCACTGGCTCGGTGCCCATTTGTGAACTCCGGGCCGGAGACGACATCCTTACGAGCGAAGGTACTCAACAGGTCGTTGAGTCGGCAAGTAGGAGGCATGTTGGTTCGCTCGTCAACATCCGAACCTACGGAAGTTCAGTATGGTTCAGGGCAACAGGAAACCATCGCATCTTGACTGAAAGAGGATGGGTTCCTTCTGAAGAAGTCCGCATCGGTGACTCGCTGATTCTCAAAGGACCAAAACCGCAACAGGAGACATTACCCCCGTGGCCCCAGCATAAGGGTCGGTTGAAGGTCAGCAGAAGAAGCGGATCGTTCACCGGATCTCGTGGCAAGATGCCCCCCGTCGAAACAGTCCAAGCTCTTGTGGATCGTGGATTGACCGTACAGGCGATGGCGACCGAACTTGGGTACAAGAACAGGGGTTCGGTTCACAACCTCCTTTTTCACTACGAGATCGACCGTCCCGCGTCCAGGGTGGTGGGAGACGAGATTCTGAATGACTCTGACTTCTGGTGGTTTGTCGGCCTGTGGCTCGCCGAGGGATGTGTGACGAAAGACAGGAAGGGGCACGGGCATGTTCGGCTAACTGTCCACGTGAAAGAAAGACCAATGCTTGAGAGAGTTGAGAAAATGCTCGCGAGGAACAACCTGACTATTTCCTCATACCAAAAAGGGAACGTTCTCCAAGCAAGCATTTTCTCCAAGCAACTCGGGTTGTTCCTGCGGCAGTTTGGAACGAACGCAAAGAACAAGATGGTTCCCGAGTGGGTCAACCACCTTCCTCTCGCGTTCATCAAGGAGATGTTCATCGGCTACTGGCAGGGTGACGGTTGCCTCTCCACGAACAAGGAGGGAACCCATCACATTCGGGCGGGCAGTTCTTCCCTTGACCTCCTGGAAGGATGGCAGCGAACGCTGTTGCTTTTCAACGTGCCTTCCTCAATCATGCGTGCTGCTAAGGCGCGAGAAATGCAAATCGGTGACAATAAGCCATACATGGCGGTAGATTCATGGGAACTTCGTCTCTATCTTTCTGATGCACCCTGGGTTAGTCTTTCGACTGTTCCCGTGCCCCCGTTGAAGCAAATGCTTTCTGTCCGAGACGGCGATCTTTACCTCCCTGTCAAGACGATTTCCCTCACTGGCTACGAGGGTGACGTTTGGGACATTGAAACACCGTGCCACGATTTTCTCACTCATTCCCTTACCGCCCACAACAGCGACTTCGCCGCTCATGCCTTGCAGTTCGGCGAGTGGGAAGTCCTGTGCCTGCCGGAAGTGTATGAGGACAAGCATCCGTTCGCATGGCGGGGAGATCCGAGAACCGAAGGCGAGTTACTCTGGCCCGCACGACGTGATTGGGAAGAGCACGCGATCCTGACGAAGAAGCTCGGCTCGAAAGCAGCCGGTCAGTTGCAGCAACGACCGTCGGCCCGTGAAGGACAGGTGATCCCGAGAGCAGGCTGGCGGTATTACCCGAGGGAGTTTCAGGAGGCGGCGGAAGCGAAGGACGTGAGCAAGTTGCCCAAGTTCCGCTCTCTGATCTGCTCTTGGGACACGACGTTCAAGGACAAGAACACGTCTGACTACGTTGCCGGTGGTATTTGGGGTGTGCATGGCTCCAACCGCTACCTGCTGAAGACCTTTCATCAGCAGGCGTCCCTGTCGGCGACGAAGACGGCGATGGTCGAGTTCCGCAAATGGTGCCTGGATCGCTGGCCGCATCTGCCCGTTCGGACGCTGATCGAGAAGTCAGCGAACGGCGTCGAGATCATCGACCAGTTGAAGCAGGAGGTCACGGGGATCGTGCCGGTGAATGCGTCGACTGACAAGATCACCCGTGCTGAAGCCTGCGAACCCGATTTCGAGGGTGAGAACGTCTGGGTGCCCGGACGAGCATCACCAGCCAACGACGACTACGACCAGTCTGTGACGCCGGGTTGGGTGATCGACGTGATCGAATCCTGCTCCGTGTTCCCTCTCGGAGCCAACGACGACTTGGTGGACATGGTGACAATGGCGCTCAACTGGGTCCGCACTCATCAGCCTGCGACCGCCCGAACCTCATCGGCATATCGGGGTCGTGCGCGAACCACGCTTCCGGCTGCGATCGCGAACCGCCGTCGGTGACATCCTCCCCAAGTGATATACGACGTTCCGTGGCCGTCGCCCGGGACGACATTCGCTGCCCCCAATGCCAAGGCGTTCGCTCTGTCGACTCCCGACAAGCACGACGCTGGCGACAAGGGCACATCACAGGCGTCTGCTCGGCTTGCCGTGGACGATCGAGTACGCGGATCGCGAAAGACCAGCACATCTCCTACTGGCTGAAGCTCTATGGCGTTCAGGTGCCACGCGGTCAGAAGCCACGCGATGTGATCGCCGCGTCTGGGATTCCGCCTGAGTTGGCGACGCTCGCGAGGGACTGCTGGCCCGACGTTTGACAAACGTGCGTACAGAGATTATCCTGTGCGCACTATGAACGAATCCTCAGAACGCGAATCGCTGTGCGCATCCTGTGGATTGCGGTTGGAGGATCACGACCGGGGGGATGCCATCGGACGGGCGTGTGCGTCTGAGCGCCTTCACGGCTGCACGATATTCGTGGGCAGCGAAGCGTACCCGGACGAATATCTACGGCGTTGGCACAGAGCGTCAGAGACTATTCAGTCCCTTAGCCTAGAGAATGTTCGGTTGCGGGGATTGCTTCGCGGACGTCTCCAGCATGGGCATAACGACACTTGCTCCGCAATGCTCGGCGCATACGAATGTAGTTGCGGCCAGGAAGACGCACAGCGGTTTCTAGAGGTGGATTCTTGAGTGCGCCGACGTTCGCATCCAAGTGCTACATGCGAGCCAGCGACGGAAGCAGTTGTCGAAACAAGGTCGTCACCATCGACCCGAGTCGTTCCGGGCTTTGTCAGCGCCACGCCGACGAGGTAGCTCGGTGGGTTGTCAACGAGCGCGAGGCATCTCGGCTCATATGGGCCATGCAGCGCCAATCGGAGGTATCGAGATGAACCGCGAGGAGATCGCAGGAGCCGTCGCGCGTGGATGGTGCGCCCCGACTACCGAGAACCGAGTGATGGACGCCGAGCTTGCTCTGGCTATCACGAACGAGGTGTGGAACCTCCTGAATCCTCCGAACCTGGGTTGCGCGACCACCCGCGAACTACTCGCTGAGATCACGGCCCGTATCGAGATCGGCGGCTGGGATCACACCCAGGTCGGCGTGTCGGCGCTCGACTACCGCACGGTGGATTCTCACTGATGCACGGCCCGCGAACCACGCTTCGGTTCCTCTGATGGCTGCTCGTGAGACAACCGTCAACATCCGTGCTTCCGAAGTAGAGAAGCAACTGTGGAAGAAGCACGCCCCCGACGGCAAGTTGAGCGCCTGGATTCGCACGCTGATCGCCAAGGAGATCGGGAAGTGAAACGGATCATCGTTTGCGGATCACGAACATGGACGGATCGCGAGCGGATCGCCGACCGCCTCTTCGACATCAGCCTCTCTACCGACAACCTCGACTGCGTGATCGTCCATGGCAACGCACCCGGAGCCGACAGGATCGCTCATCAGGAAGCGCAGAAGATCGGGTTGCTCGTCGAGCCGCACGACTACCGACCTTTTATCTCACCTACCTGTTCGCCGAAGCGTGCGCCTCTGGAACGGAACAGTCACATGGCGTCCCTCGGAGCCGACCTGTGTATTGCCTTCTGGAAAGACAACTCCAGTGGCACCGCCGACATGGTGAGGAAGGCTACCGCCAGCGGTATTGACGTTGAGGAGATCGGGTCGTGATTTCAATCCTCTGCCCTGTGCTTGCACGTCCCCAGAACGCACGTCCGCTCGTTGACTCGATCCGTTCCAACACCACAGTTCCACACGAGATCATCTTTCTCTGCACTGAGGGCGATCTGGAGCAGATCAAGGCGTGTGATGAGTGCGAGGTTCCGGTCTGGTTCATCGGCGAGCCTGCTGGGAAAGGTAATTACGCGAAGAAGATCAATGCTGGTTTCTCCCGCACTTCAATGCCCTTCGTTTTCACAGCGGCAGATGATGTCACCTTCACCCCTGGTTGGGATACTGCGATCCTCGCCGAAGCAGAACGGACGGGAGCGGGGATGGTGGGAAGTCAGGACGAGGCTAACCCTCTCGTGAAGCGAGGGAAGCACTCCACCCATAGCCTGTTCCGTCGCTCCTACATTGACGAGGTGGGCGGCACGTTCTTTGACGGTCCCGGCATCGTCTACCACGAGAAATATGCCCATCAGTGGATTGATACGGAGGCCGTCAAGGCGGCGATGGATCGGGGGGAGTGGGCATTCGCCCGCCGCTCTGTCGTCAGGCACCACCATCCGTTTTACGACAAGACAGTACGGATCGACCCCACGTATAAAAAGGCACTCGGTGATGCTTCCCACGATTCGATGCTGTACCGGGAGCGTGTTGGAAGATGGACTCGCGAACGGAGGGCAGCATGAGCATCAACGACGACTTCTGGGCAATCATCGCCGCTTCATATTCAGTGGGCGACTACGCTGATCTGATCTCACGGTGCAAGTCGTGGATACGGATCGCGGAACTGGAGTGGACGACATGATCTGGTGGCTGCTCGCCTGCTTCACGTGCTTCGGTTTCGGGATGCTCGTCGGAGGGCTGATCTTCACTTCGATGGAAGACTACCCGTGGGATGATGAGATGTGAGACTGATACTTGAACCCCATGCCGACGACTGTGCTCTTTTTTGCGCCTACGCTACATTCCCTGAGCGCACGACGATCGTGACTGTTCTCGGCAGATCGGAAGTACAAGGACAGGATTCCGAGTTGCGGCTCGATGAGGCTGAGGAGGCAGCGCGCATCCTTCAATCCGGTTACCAGTCATGGGACATTTCCGATCGGTCGCCGGATTGGCAGTTGGTGGAAGCGAAGATGCGTGTCATCGACAGCGAGTTCGACTGGGACGATGTGTTCGCACCGATGCCGGAACACGGAGGCCACGAGCAACACGATCGTGTCGGTGGGTTGGCTGGCAGCATCTTCGGGCAACGCTGTCGCTTCTATGCCACCTACAAGCGTGGCTCTGCACGAACTCAGACCGAGAACGAAGTGATTCCCGAGGACGGATGGAGGGCGCGGAAGATGAGAGCAATGTCCTGCTACTCGTCGCAGATCGATCTGGACAACACGCGACCTTGGTTCCAGTCTGACGACTATCTTCGTGAATGGGTCGCGTGAGGCACCTTGATTTCGACTCCGAGTTCTTCGGCAGGAAGATCGTCCAAGTTGACTTCCCGACCGAGCATGTGCCAGCCGACACCGACATGGTGTGTCTCCTTGCCGACTGCGACAACACCCCCAGTATCCAGCGAGCGGAGAAAAGCGGCTTCGCGCTCGTGGACATCCGAGTCACGCTGGAACGTACGACCGCTCCGTTCGGATCGTCAGCACGACTGTGGAAGGACACCGATCTCGAAGTGCTTGTCGGGATCGCACGCGAGTCACATCGGATCACCCGCTTCTACTCGGACGAGACGCTGCCGAACAAACGGTGTGACGACCTGTACGAAGCATGGATTCGCAACTCGTGCGAAGGGTGGGCCGACCGTGTGCTCGTCGTCGGCCACCCTTCCGGGTACGTGACCGTGCATCTCAATGACGACATCACATCCTCCATTGGCCTCATTGCTGTCTCTGCTGGAGCGCGAGGGCAGGGCTTCGGTCACGAGCTTGTGCAGGGCGCGTTGGACTTCGCCCACTCACGAGGAAGGGACAAGATGACCGTTGTCACTCAGGGGCGCAACATCGCTGCCCAACGGCTGTTTCAGTCGTGCGGCTTTCGCACCTCGAAGACGGAACTGTGGTATCAGTCTTGGAGATAGGAGGCCCGTGCCCTCGTCAAGCGGAGTTGAAGCCGTCCCCGCTTTGCTCAGTGGCACTTGCCGTGCGTGCGGCGATGCGAGAACACCGAAAGGGCAAACCCATCTCGTTCGCGTCTTGGCGGCGGTGGAGGCCGTGATGACGAGAGGGAAGTGCGGGGCTTGCGGCTATCGCATCCGGCTCCGAGCTGACGGCTCACTCGGCACGCACCGTCTGTGGCAGGGAAGCCAGTTCCAGTACGTGTGTGCTGGCACGGGCGGGAAGCCGGTGGACGACGCCAACCCCGACGGGTTCTCCTGCCACGCCGACCCTAACTACGTGTGTGACGGCACCTGCCCTGAGTGCGAGGTCAACCAATGACGCCTGACCTGGGATGGCACGTCATCAGCGGCGAGCGGCTGCTCGAACTGCTCCGCCGGGCGTCTGCCGGGGAAGACCCTGATCTGCTGTACGCGGAGGAGTGGGCGAACGCCGACCACGAAACGGTGGAGCCATCGTGAACCCGCGAACCGTCTTCTGGTGCTACCTGTGCGGAAAGCGCGAGGCGGAAGCCGGGATGGTGCATTGCCTCAACTGCTCAAACGCCATTATCAGGAGGATTCTCGGTGCCTGACCACGGCACACGAACCACGCGTCCGTTCGATGACGGCCCTAATCCGTGTTCGTGTCCGTCGGAGGTCGTCGCGCTCCTCGATCTCGCGGTGCGCTACGCGAAGGCAAGCCTGGCACCTGAGGCTCTGATCGGCGCCCAGTACGTCAAGTCGTTCATGGAGCAACCAGCCGAGACATGGTGCCGCTACATCGCGGAGGCGTCGCCATGACCGGGATGAGAACCACGCTTCGCAAGGCTCTCATCTGCCCCTTCTTCGGTCCCCAGCCCGAGTGGATCGACCAATACTGGCAGAACGCCGAACGCCTGAAAGACCACGGCTACGACTTCCTCCTGGAAACAGACGAAGACGCCTTCAGGGACCGGGTGAGAGACAGGCTGGGGATCGTGTGTCCCTCGATGGCAGGCACCGGGGCGATCTGGGAGTTCCGGCCTGCGCTCGGGTTCCTGTACCAAGAGGAAATCAAAGACTTCGACTTCTGGGGCACGACTGACTTCGACGTGGTGTTCGGCAGGATCGAGCACTTCTACCCTGATTCGCTGCTCATGGAAAACGACATTGTCACCGATCACTGGGAGTACCTGTGTGGCCCGTGGACACTGTTCAGGAATACCCGCCGAGTCAACGAGTTGTTCTTGCAGTCACCGAACTGGAAGACGATCATGGAGAACGCCGACGGGCAAGGATGGATGGAAGGCGAGTTCACCGAAATCGCGAACGGGTCTGTTGGCGTCAACTACGGCTTGCATCATTCGTGGCGCGATCCCCACAAGTTACTGATGGAAGACGGTGCCTTGTATCACGACGGCAGCGAAGTTTCCTTCCACCACTTTCGACATACGAAGGAGTGGCCGCTGTGATCGTCATCGACTGCGGCTGTGCGGGTTACGGAGGCGACGAGAGCATCCCGTATCTGATCGAGGAGTTCTCACCCACGATCCTGTACGGCTTCGATCCGTCCGAGAAGCAAGCGACGTACCTGATGGGCGGCACGAGCGTCATCATCAAGCCGTGGGTCGCGTGGACGGAAGACGGCACGGTCAGGTTCACGAAAGACGGCTTGCGAGGAGCAATCGACAGGAAAGGCCAGCGCGAAGTCTCGTTCGACCTTTCCTCTTTCATCTTCTCCCTGCCAGAAA
>JANNUT010000193.1:0-12258 GCA_031395565.1 Acidobacteriota bacterium
TTGTCGTCGAGCATGTCGATAATGCTCGCGACGATCTGGTGGACGTTTTCGATGTGGGCGAAGACGTTCGTTGCCGTGACAATGGTGGCCTTGCCTTGTTGCTTGACGGCCTCGGCGGCGGCGGTGGGGCCAAAGAAGGCGATGAGGCTGGGGATGCCGCGAGAAATGGCGAGCTTGCCCATGTCTGAGGGCTCAATGCCCAGGACGCGGTGCCCCTGGTTTTTAAAGTTCGAGAGGAGCGTGCCGTCGTTGGAGCCGACGTCAATGACGAGGTCGTTCTGCTCGAGCTTCACGACGGCCTGCGAGTCGACATAGAGCTCGGCAAAGTTGTCGCGGAGGATCTTTGTTGTCCCGGAACTGTAGGGATACTCCGGCGGGAAGAGGATCGCTGGATCGACGGTAAGCCCGATCTGCACGAGCTGGCACTTCGGGCAGCGCAGGAGCAGCGCGGGGTAGGCAGGCTGTTCGTGCGGGGTCGAGCCCTGCGTAGGCATCTGGTTGACGGGCGGCAGATAGCCGAGGAAGAGAATGGGCTCAAGATGGTTGTGGTCGCAAACCTGACAGTGCGTGACGACGACGCTGGAGCCGGTGCCGGCAGCCAGTGTGAGCGATGATTTCAAAGGACACTCCTTGCATGCGTGCCCGAGACGTGTAGGGGCGCGAGATGGGAGTGGTCAGCATACCACTGGACGGTGCGCTGGAGAGCGAGCTGGAAGTCAATCGTCGGCGTGAATCCGAGCGACTGAAGCTTGCGGATGTCTGGGCAACGTCGCGGCGTCTCGCCGGGCACGGTGTCGCCCGGCACGATGCGGATCTCTCGGCCGAAGCATTCCGCGATGCGCTGCGCGAGCTTCGCCGCGGTAATCTCAAGAGTGGTACCGATGTGGTAGATGTTCAGGTGGGCACCCGCTTCAATGACGCGCAGCGCCCCGGCGGTGAAGTCGTCGATGAAGATGAATGACCGCGTGGCGCTGCCGTCGCCCCGGATAGGGAAGTCGATCACACCTGCGGGATGAGCCTTGGCGAGCCGGTGCATGCGGAGAGCGAACTGCGGGATGACGTGCTCCCATCCCATGTCGGGACCAAAGACGTTGTGCGGGCGGAATATGACGGCGCGAGTGAAGTGTTTCCGGCCATAGTTCATCGCCATGAGCTCGCTGATGATCTTGCCCCCGCCATAGGAAAAACGCGGGTTCAGCACGTCGGGTACGATCAGCGGCGCTGACTCATCGGTGGGAACGTGTGGCGGGGATTGATAGACCTCTGAACTGCTGGCGAGTACGAGATCGCCGATGCCTTCGTGCATGCACGCATCGATCACGTTGGTCATGCCGCGAACCGCGACGTCGAGGATGAGCTCCGGCTGCGAGTAGAAAAACTCTGTACCGTTGATGTAGGCCAGATGGCAGACACTATCGACTCCCTTCACGGCGGCCTTGACGGCGGCCGCGTCACGGATGTCGCCTTGAGCGAGCTCGATCTCGGCAGCGATGTCTGCGAGGCGGCTTGATCGGCCGCGGGCGTCATTGTCGAAGGTGCGGACGCGATGACCGGCATGGAGCAGCGCGCGGGTGAGCGAACTGCCGATGAACCCCGTGCCGCCCGTGACCAGAAAACGGCGGGTTCCCATTCAAACGGCCTTGGTGCCAAAGGTCACGAGAAATGTTCCGATCCGATTTTCGAGCGGTGAATACTGCACCGCCAACTCATACACGTTGTAGAGCGGCAAGATGAGGCGAGCAAGGCGACCAGCGACGTATGTGAACGTGATGCCCGACACTCCTCGCACCTTCACGTCCAGAAAACCTGCGGCGACGGCTTCCGACGCCAGTTGCTGCCGAGTGAGCAGAACCTCGTTTTCCGTTTTGCCTTCTGTGGAACACAGCGGCGACTTGGGGTCGCGGTAGAGCCACATCGAGGGGCTGTGGCGGCTAGGGTCATAGGCGAACATCTTGCCGCCGGGCTTGAGAAGCCGCAGACCCTCGGCGAGAACCTCTACCCGCAGCTCCGGTGAGTCGAAGTGGTGGAGTACCCCGGTGTAGAGGATTGCGTCAAGACTCTCCGCAGGCATGTCCGTCTGGAGGATGTCCCCAATAACGTACTTTTCGCGGCCTCCAAGTTTGGTGGCGCGACTGATCAGACCCGGCGAGACATCCATGCCGGTAACCGAGGCGTTCACTCGGACGGCGAGCCGGCGTGTGAATGCCCCACTGCCACACCCGAGGTCCGCCACACGCGAGTCGGGCGAAAGCGTCACGAACTCCTCGAAGAGATCGAGGAGCCGTGAATACGCGTGATCGCCCAGCACGTCGTAGTCGCCGCGATTCTGTTCGAACTGATCGAAGAACTCGATTTCGCGATGGACTTTCATTGACGCTCCACGTTGCGACTCGATACGCCGGCCACGGATTTGTGCAAAGCGACGGTCTCAGGGCCCCGTCGCAGAAATCGTGTGGCCATGGCGTAGAAGACCCATTCCAAATAGATCGGCGCCCATTTGAAAACGCTGAACCGACTCGCCCCTACGGTCCGCTCGTACC
This sequence comes from Acidobacteriota bacterium, assembly GCA_031395565.1. Lineage (GTDB taxonomy): Bacteria > Acidobacteriota > Polarisedimenticolia > J045 > J045 > JANNUT01. Next base: position 2,541 of record JANNUT010000193.1, read on the forward strand.
ACAGCACCGGACTCTCTTCAATGCGCCAGCCGAGCCTGTGGCACTTGACCAGCAACTCGATGCTGTAGGCGAAACCGGCCGCGGACTCGATCGGGAGCTGCTCGACAACGCGACGGCTGAAGAACCGAAATCCAGTGGTCGCGTCGTGCGTGGGTACCCTCAGGATGTGGAACATGAACCACGCGGTCAGCCGCACCAGCGTAGCCTTGACAATGGGGCATCCGACCATGCAGCCGTCACCGATAAAGCGCGAAGGACACACCATGTCAACGCCATGGCTGAATCGCGCGACCATCGCGTCGATCCTGGGCGCGTTGTAGTCGTCGTCGGCAGGCATCGTCAGAACAATCGGCGCCGTCGTCCTCGCGATGCCGCTCAGGATTGCGCCGAGGACGCCCTTGCCCTGGTTTGTTACGAGGGTGATCGGGGGGTGGGGCCCTTCGATACTTTCGATCGCGGGCAGGCTTGTGTCGTCGTCGCGGTCGTAACAAATTAGCAGACGGAATCGCGTCTTGACGTGGGTGGTGAGCGACCTGATGAGCGGAACAATATTTTCCGCCTCGTTGTAAACGGGAACAACAATATCGAGATCAAACGGTTCCACGTGGGGAGTCTACCCATTGCTGAATGTGATGGGAGTAACGAAAGGCCTCGAGTACGCGCTGCACGCGGAGGCCATGCACGAGGTTGGGCGTCGGACTGCCGCCCGATCGCAGATGCGAAACAAACCGCGCCGCGATCTGCGAGGTCGCCCACACGCGACCGTCGGACACGTTCCCGAAGTCGGTGTTGGGCGACGAAGGGCTCGGCGCCGAGTTCCGCGACGGTGTATCAAGCCTGAACCCGAGTACATAGTCGGCGGTGGGGTTGTCGAGGAGCATCGCGGCGTCGCCGCCGTAGACCTCGAGGCGGTGGCCCGTACCGAACGGGCAGTCGAGTGCAACGCTCAGCGACACGGTCACGCCCGACTCGAAGTCCAGCCACGCCTCGACACGCGAATCCTCGTCGCTGGCGGCTGGTGATAGACGGGCGAGCAGGCGGCGCATTGGGCCAAACAGCCATTCAAGGTAATAGACGCTGTGTGAAACGAAACTGTTGAGCGCCCCGCCGCCCTTAGCGGTGCTGCGCTTCCAGCCGTTGGTCAGGTCGTGACGATGGGCGTAGGTCTCAACGCGCCAGGTCAGCGCCGCGAGTCGCAGCGGTTGGGCACGCTCCATATCGTGGATGCGCTCTCGGGCGGTGATCCACGCGGGTATTTCGGGAAGTAAAAAATTGATCGCGTGCGTCACCCCCGCCTGCGTCACGGCTTGGAGCATTTTCTCCGCGCTCGCCACGTCGGCAGCTGCTGGCTTCTCGCAGAACACAGCCACGCCGCGCGTCGCCGCTTCGTAGACGATTTCAGGCTGAAGCGCCGGCGGCACCGCGATGGTGATGGCGTCCAGGTCCGCGCCGTCGAGCATTTCCCGCCAGCACGAAAATCCCCTTGCGCCCCCGATCGCTGCGGCAGCGGCCTCGGCTTTTTGCTCACTTCGCCCCGCGATCGCGACAACCCGACACCCCTCGATCCGCGCAAACGCCGGCCCGTGCACTTTGGCGCCAAAGCCCAGGCCGACCACGCCCACACGGATGACATCACGGTTCATCATTCAGTTCCATGGCTGCGTCGCACTGGTCTCCCGCGCTCAATCGCGACGCGAAAACAGCCCCGGATCGGGTGCGATTGCACCCCAGATGTCGATCAGTGGTTTGCCCATGACATCCAACCCGCGCCATTGCGTATGCGGCGCGCAAAGGATCAGCAGGTCGCTTCGGGCGATGACTTCGGCTGTCGGGATCAACTCAGGATCGGTCGTCACAAACGGGTCGGCCGTCAACACCTCACGGCAGTGGAACCGAAGCGACTTTTTCAGCTTGTAGCTCAGTGAGGCGCGGGCGTCGTCGATATCGGCCTTGAATGCCATGCCCAACAGGCCCACGGTCATCGACGAGAGGTCGTGCTTCTCCTTCATCTCGTTGACCAACCACAGCACCAGTCCCTCGTTCACCTGCATGGCCGCATGCCCGAGCGTGAAACGGTTCTGAGCGAAGGCGGCAAGTTGCACAGTGTCCTTGAGCAGGCAGGGCCCGGCGGCGAAGCCCGCGGTCGGAAAGTCGCGCATGCGTGGGTAGTGCTCCTTGAGCCCGCGCACCACGCGACCGAAATCCACGGCCGCCTCGGTCGTGATCATGAAAAGCTGATTGGCCGTGGCGAACTGGATGTAGCGGTAGGCGTTGCAGAAAAGCTTGGCAAACTCAGCCTCGATCGGCGAAAGCCGGACGATCGTGGGCGTGATCTGGCTCCAGAAATCGGCGGCGGACGCTTCCGCCTCGGGTGTCGTTCCGCTGACGATCTGCGGCAGCGTCGGTAGTTCTCGGATCGCCTGCCCCTGCACAATACGCTCTGGGCAGAATGCGATGCGTGGCTTGCGACCCAGACTGCGCAGGAGCGTGTCGAGCCAAGCGGTGGTTCCGGGGTAGAGTGTCGAGCGGAGCATGACGAGCTGGTCGTCAGCGATGTGCGGGAGAAAGCCCTCGACCCAGCGGCGGATCACGGCGACATCGGGATTGAGAAACTCATCCATGGGCGTGCCGATGGTCACGATCAAGTTCGGCACGCCGTGAGATGCAGCGGGATCGTGCGTGAAGATCAACCGCTTTTTCGCGAGTGCGTCGTCCAGCATGGCCTGGGCGTCATGCTCGACAAAAGGCATCTCGCCGCGCGCGATACGCGCCAGCGACTTCTCGTCAATGTCATAAATCATGACGCGCATCCCGGCATGCGCGAGCACGAGCGCCAGCGGCAAGCCCACGTGGCCCGCCCCGCCGACAATGCACACATCCGCCGGACCTCGGCTGGTCGACTTAAATGCCGGCCGTGCCGAGACTCGTGCCTCCGCACCAACTTGGGCAGTGAGATCAATCTTCCCCTGCACCATCGCCAGTTGAAGGGCCGCAAGGTGCTGGGCGTGCGCGAATCGCCCGTCGATGATCATCTGCCGAAGTTCCGTCAGCGGAACGACGACCAATTCAGTGACCTCACCGGCTGCGAGGTTCTCATGCACTAGCTCCAAGCCGGTCGCGAGGAAGCACCAGTGCTTGTTGGTCAACCGGCCGGTGTCGGGATTGATGCAGCCAAGCAACTCGATGTGTCGCGCTCGATAGCCGGTTTCCTCAAGCAGTTCCGTGCTCGCTGCTTCTGCTGGCGTCTGCCCAGGCTCGACGTGCCCGGCTGGCAGTTCGAGCGTCACCTCACCGACGGCTGGGCGAAATTGCCGCACGAGCAGCACGTTTCCATCCGGCGTCAGCGGCAGCACGGAAACGTAATCCTTGCTCGCGATGGCGTAGTGCGGTGCGTTTTCACGGTCAGCCGTGTGTATCGCCAACAGATCCATCCAAGGCGTGGAAAAACAGACTTCGCGTCGCCCTTCGCCCAATTTTTCTCCTGCCATGCCAGGCTCCGCGCTTCCACCCGTCCATTCCGCCACCACATCCGAATCCAACAGCTTAGCACGAAGCCTCAGCTCCTAAACAATGGCTCGCCTCCACATGGGTGGTGCGGCGGGCAGGCCCCCGAAACAAGCCAGTCCGAATGTGGCAAGGAAGTGCGAGGGGCAAGGGCGGAGTCGAATCCTGCTATGGGATCTGGTTCGTTGCACCCGCAGGGATAGGCCCCCCGCGAATCGAAAGCTCCGACAGGTCAACTTGGAGCTTCGGTTCATAGTAGAGATTTGCCCAGCTTGACGGTTCCGCGACGACACGGATCGATCGCACGCGCCAATCATCCAGATACGGGGGCAGGGTCATGCGATTGAAAACATCAGCAGAAACCTCGTTGTTGACGATTAGCGGTGACAAGAGAAAGCCATCTGCCGCATTCTCGACAATCATCCGCGCAACGACGGGTTGGCCGACGCCGATGGTGAGTTCGATCCACACACGTGGCGGCTTGTACAACTGCGAGAGGACCCTGGCGCCTGCGTGGGAGGCGAGTCGAATCCGGCCCCAGATCAATTTGTGCTTCGGCATGGCGGGCAGATCGAAGCGTTCGCCAAGTGTGGCCTCAAAGGACACTAATGGCGAAATCGCCAACTCGCGTGGATGGGCCGTGGGAACGAGGTGCAAGTATGCGGGGGTCTGCCCCATAAGGCGATAGCTCCGCATCAATTCGAGCCACAGTTGTGGGTCTTCAAGACTGGGTAGACGGCCATCGATCGAAACGGGACGAAAAAAAACATGGTCGGGTCGCTTCTCACTGGCGTAGAACGCGGCGTTGGCACGGGCCAAAAGCGGCGTGTATGCGACGTACCCTTGCACCGTGGGACGAGGCAAGTACTGAAGACCGGCTGCGAATACTGAACTCAATTCGTGGGGCACGATATCAACGGTGCCCCTGACCGGCAGTAGTGGAAGAGTACTCGCCGTATGAGACATGAATCGTTGGTAGTCTACGGCAACAGTCACGGGCCGACCTGTGGCGACGAGCCAGCCCTCGGTAAAGTATCTGCCGATCGTGGCGACGGCGTGAACTGGCGAGTAGGGCATCTTGGATGGATCCCATCGGTTGGCCGTGATGACCTGCGTTGCGAACGCCATCAGAATGCACCCGGCAGCGATGACTCGACCGTACGTCTTCAGTCGAAACCAAAGAGTCGCTACCACCAACGGCACTGCCGTTACGGCAAACCCGCTGGCGATCACAGCATGTTCGTCCCATCGCACGAAAGATGCACGAAAAACGAGCATCGCAATCGCCGAAAGAGCGCCGCCGAAAATCCACCACCCAGCGACATCCCGGTGGGCAGCAATCAGGACAATCAAGCCGAGAAAGGCAACGTTATATAGCCAGAGTTGCCGGCTGTCATAATCGACCGTGATATTCATGGCTTCGGAGTAGCCGCGAACTATTTCCAAGGAAGTTCGCACGTAGGCTGGTAGATTGAGGAGTGACTGGCCTCCCGCGGTCCATGCGAGGAGGAACACTGCCAGTGCGATGGGTATAGCGCGACATTTTCGTGGGGTTCGGCGAAGTTCATCAGCGGCAACCGCAGCCACCGCAATGCCACCAGTCAGGAGATAGGTGAACTTGACAGCCCCGGTGAAACCCACCATGGCGGTGAGTGCAATCGTCAACCAATCGCCAGGACTCCGTCGAAGATAGAAATGGTTCACGAGGAGCAGAAGTGGCAGGAGGAAGAATCGCGCATCGGCGAAGCAACTGTGGTCACCTCCGAGCAGCATTCCCCAAAGCATGAGGAGTGCTCCCGCGGCGAGTGGTCGCCCCGGCCCGACGGCAGCCTCGAATGCTTGGCGCGCGCTAGCCCATACCAGCAGTGCGTAGCCAAACCAAAAGGTGCATGTCAGGGCAAACGTCGTTGGATAATAACCGCCCCAGACGAAGCCCCACGGGCCGTACGTGAACCAAACATCTACGCCGAATCGTACCTTTCCCCACCAAAAGTAGCTTAGCGGGTAGAGCCAGTCAATCCAATACTGGGAGGAAACCTGTGTCAACGGTGACACGGTTGCAACAACCAGTACGAGAGATGCCCAAAGCCATATTCTGCCGAACCATTCTCGCGGGGTCGCCCTTACCGTGCGCACCATTTGCGAAATTGTGTTCCAGCGTGTCGGCGTGTAACCCAACGTGTTCTGCATGCGCAGAGGGTAGTTCGTGCACCGCTGCGAGTGCAAGTGGCGGCTGAGCAATTGGCGATACGCGCTGCTTGGGCAAGGAGTGCGATTGAGTGAAGAGCCGGAGGTGTCGCGTTCCCTTGGGTCCGTAATTGTCTTAAGGCGGGTCCGCTCGTGTCACATGGGCAACTGCTTCTCCGCAACGCTTGGCGACATGGAACTCGTCGACCATGAGGTCGGCGCTCGGAGTCTGCCGAGTCGTCGCCTTGGGGAAGGCCGTGCCATGACGCCAGCACCCGCCCGCGCCTTGGTGCGTTGCTTGGCCGACAAGGTCTGAAGGACCGCTTCAGCGGCTTCCTGCGTTTTTCTGGAGCCACGTCCGGGACATGGGAACCGTCCAGGTCAGTGAGGACAGCGATGGAGTCGTGTCTTTTGCGAAACTCTTCTCGGCCATGCCGCCGGGACCGCCCCGGAGGCCGTATCGTCGGGCTCGGCTACGAATGATCCGTGTGAAGCCCTTCGTTGGCAGGGCGGATGAACCGTTGGACATCCCGAGTCGCGAGCCGTAAAACCTCGTTGCGATGCACATGCTTTGTGCCGGTAGCGCGAAGCTGCCAACCACAGCCTGTGGCATGGCGTCTGGCGATCCCGATTCTCCCTGCCTGGCGCGACATTCGGTCATCGTGTGAGCAATGAAATCACTGCTTTCATCCAAGTGGCCGCCACGCGTCTTGTTCGCGCTGGTGCTAGTGACTGCCTGTTGGGCGATGACAGTCCATCTCAGCAAGCCCTTGCTTGGTCCGCACTCGTTTCGACAGACCCAGACGGCAATCTCCACGTACTACATGGCCGAGGACGCCACGGTGTTCGCCGGCTACATCACGCCGGTGCTCGGCAAGCCGTGGCGACTCCCGCTGGAAGTGCCGATCTATCAATGGCTGGTTGCTCGTTGGCACAACCTCACCGGCATGCCGCTTGATCCCAGCGGCAAGCTGGTTTCAGTGCTGGCCTGGCTGGCCTGCCTGGCTCCTGCCTGGCTCCTGTTGCATTCGTTGCGTTTTAGCCGTCCGCAGATCCTACTCGCATTGGCGTTGCTCCTCTCCAGCCCTCTCTACCTGTTCTGGAGCAGCGCCTTTTTAATGGAAAGCACCGGGGTTTTTCTTGCGCTGTCGATGGTCGCCTGTGTGGTCCGCGGCCAGGAAATAAAAAGCATGCCGTGGCTGCTGGCGGGTTTGCTGTGTGGTGTACTGGCCATTTTGTGCAAAGTCACAACCTGGGCACCTGCGGTCGGTGTCGGAGGGCTTTTGTTGGTCTTCCGTGACGGCTGGCCGCCGTGGCAGCGAGTATGGCCAAAAGCAGGTGAAAAGCTCCCGGGCGGGGCATCCGTACGACGCGAAGTAGCCGTTCTGGTTGCCGCTACGTGCTGCCTGCTGCTACCGCTCATCCCCGGCAAGCTCTGGCTGAGTTACGGAGATTCAATTAAGGCCGCCAATCCCTTCGCCCGTGAAATTATGCTCGCCAGTTCGCCTGGAATATCGAGGTGGTGCTATGGCACATGGGAGCAGAAGCTCGACCCCGCGACGTGGCAGGTCATGGGGCGGCATATCACGGACCAGTTGCTCGTGCCCTTTCCACTCATCGGCCCGCTTCTGATGGTTCTGATCTTGGTCGCAGGGGCGATCGCGTCGCCCAAACGCATTCCGTTGATCCTGGTATTTCTGGCCGGCTTTGTCTCTGGGCCGCTGGTGTTCACTAATCTCTACTTCGAGCACAGCTACTATTGGTGTGCCAACGGAATCTGGCTCCTCTTGGCTGTCGGCACGGCGCTCGCGGGTATCTCCGATTTCCGGCCAGATAAGGTCTGGCCGCAGGCCACCGCGATGACGCTCGCGGCGCTGATCGCAGTCGCCGGCTTTACGGCGTGGTTTCAGCGTTTTGTGCCCATCCTCACGGCGCTACCCACCCGCGAGCAAATCGCGGAAAGTTGGACCAAACCGGTGCAAAGCGTCGTGCCGTTAGGCCGCACGCTCTTGATCGTCGGCCATGATTGGAATCCAGTCGGCCTCTACTATGCGGAACGCAAGGGCATCGCCCAGCCTACATGTGCAGGTATCCGCTTTCCCGGGCCTGAGTTCCAAGAGGCGATCGGCTTGCTGGGATCGGACGACAAGCTCGGTGCGGTTGTTTTCACAGATGCACTCATCACGCCGGAAAATGAACCCGCGATCGCCGGAATCCTCCACCAACTCGGCATGTTACCCCATGGGACGCGAACCGCCTTTGGCGTCATGTTTCCAGCGAATGATGCGCCCCCTCCGACCGCAGGAGAGTGACGCGCCCGGGCTCCTCACCTGGGACTTTTCGCCGAGAGCTGCGCGGGGTTGTCAGGTCAAGACGGTGTATCGCCCGCCGGCATGGTGGTTGGGATCGTGGGATTCCAGCGTCGGGGGCGTTAAGTCGCCACGATGCTTCGCCATGGAGACCATCATTTTCAGAACATCGATCACATATTGCCGTCGGGCTGCACCTTCAAATGGCGAGAGCGACTTGTAGAGTTTGAAGATCGGGACTGTCTCCACACGCTCGCGGAGCGCGTGGGCCGCATAGAGCAGATGCCCGTCGATATGCGGAGTGTTGGTCAATGCCGAGAGATTGACGCTGCGCAGAAAGCGGGTTGCATGCATCGCGAACCCTGAATGCCATTCCACGCGGAAGACACCCGTGAGCGCAGACTCGAGGATGCTGAGGACCCGAATGATCACCCACGTCGGGATGGGTGTTTCTTCCCGGAAGGGATGCCAGAGCTTGGAACGATGTCCATAGACGATGCCCGCCTTTGAGTCGAGACGCGAGATGTGCTTGTCAAGCAGCTCGGCGGGATATTGTCCATCGCCGTGCAGCATCGCGACCCATTGGACGGCCGGCGATCGGCAGGCAAGGCTGTAGGCAAGTTTCTGGGATCCCGCATAGCCGACGTTCCGTGACGGTTGGATGACCGTAATATCCCGCCGGATGGTCCCCGCTTGTTGCGCCGCCAGAACGGCCGTGGCAGTTCCATCCTGACTGCAATTGTCGACAACAAGTATGTCCGCAATGGCGTGGACACGATCGGGGATCGACGCGAGTACGCCCACGATCGCCTCTCGGCAGTTGTAGGCCGGAACATAGATCAGCAGTCGTCGCGAGAATCGGATGTCTGACGCTGGAGTGGACGGCATCATGGGGCGGAGGCTGCCTTCTCACTTCCCGAGATCGATGAGGCGAGCGTTTCCAGCCGTGGCGATGAGCCCGCCATCGCGGGCAGCGAGGGCATCGATGTTGTCCATGAAGTCGTTGAACCGTGGCTTCCAGATTGTGGTGTAGAACCACTCGGGGCGAGTGCTCTCGTTCCAGAGCTTGCGGGTATAGAGCAAGACGGCGTTGTTGAAATCCACGGCGATGACATAGCGAATGCCGAGGCCCTTGAGGTACGCCGCAAGGGCTTCGGGGCCCTTTTCAAACGGGACGCCCGGAGGCGGCGACGAGCCGCCCACCGCATTGATCGAGTAGAGGGTGTTTCGCTTGTAATCAAACCAAAAACTGGCGTCCACCATGGTCAGGATCGTTTCACCGGCCGGGACGCGGCCTTGAAGCTCGGCATAGGCATTTCGCAGATTCGGATCGAGAAATGGCTTTACTTCTTTGATCTGATCGGGCAGACCGGTGATTTGGGCGCGAAGCTCATTCCCGCCCGCGGCGGCGTTCACGACCATGAAAACGGTGAGCGCGGCGGCGACTGCGGCCACGGGCGCGACGACGGGCGCATTGGCTGAATAGGGAGGCGACTCAGTGGCAGACTTCTTCAATACGAGTACGAGCATCCACAGCGCGAGCGGCACGAAGATCGGAAAGAGGTAGCGATAAAGGTCGAGAAACGCCAGGGCACTGAAGCGGTGGAGAATCACGCAGCTCGCCAGCACGATGGCGTACAGAATGACGACCATGCGATCGTTTGACAGAAAGATTGCCGAAGCGGCGAGGAGTGCCAGAATGCACAAGGCTTCCGGTG
>JANNUT010000194.1:0-11815 GCA_031395565.1 Acidobacteriota bacterium
TGGGGAGGAGTCCGACAGCAGTACATGTCGGATGGCTCCCCGGTCGCCACGACAGACTGTCACCATGGGAGCCTTACTGCGGCGGCGGCCGGCGATATCAGCCGAGGTCCCGTAGCCGAGAGCCCCACTGAGACTTTCTACCTTCGCCTCTGGGTTCGCAATAGCGGCAACGTGGCAGCATTCGACGTGAACGTGTTTGTTGCTCGCGTATTCAAACAGGAGCGGGGCGTCTGGTCGGAACGAAAGAGGTTCTTGCCGATGAACTTGGTTTGGTCTCATGTCCTAAAGAGCTCAGTTGAAGTCATCTGTCCTGGTCTCGGGCGACACGTCGACTTCGCTCACATCGATCATCCCGGTATCAACGCGTGCAAGGCCGTAGTTGACACGGAAGTGCAGCCGAACAACGACGCCAGCGTCCTCGAGGATGGCGACTACCTGTTTGAGCTTCGGATCGGTCATCGAGAAGGAAGCGTGCAACGTCAATGGGTTAAGCTCTGCGTACCTCAGAAGTGGATCGAGGATGAGACAAGGATGTTGACCGAGGGGATCAAGTTGGAAGCGGTCGACGACCGAGATGCCGAGAAGTGGATCGCGACGAAGCCGTCGAACTAGGGGAACCGGAAGGCAGGAGAACACAAACAACACGACGCACCTTGCATCGAGCGAGAAAGGCGGGAGTGCCGCTGCTTTAGCAAAGGGGGCTGGATGAAGAGTATCGCGAAGGTGTGCCTTTATCTGTTTCTCGTTGTAGCCGTGTGCGGCTTTCTCTTTGCTGTCTGCGGTCAGCTTATGACTTCGAACCATGAGACGCCGGAGCAAGCTCGGATGCGGGAGGGAGAAGCGCAGCGCCAAAAAGATGAGGCGGATGAGAAAGTCGGGTTCCTCGTCAAGAATCGGGTTTTGCCGAAGTTGCAGTGTGACCGCCATCGCGCCTACATGGAACCTTACTTCTGGCGCGAGTCGAACATCGACATAAAAAAAGGAATGCTCCTCACGCTGGCCCGTCACTGCTCGCAAGGCGAGAGCGGGACTCCCTGGATCGAACTCTTTGACTACAAAACTGGCAAGCGCTTGGGCAAGTATGACGTGTGGGGTTTCACGGTTGACTAGTACGCGCTTCCCGCCGCGCACCCTTCGGGCGTAGATTCCGCATGACTCAAAGGGGGTTCCGCCATGCGCCGATTCGTTGCGTTGTTCGTTTTGTTCGCTGCTACTTCCGCACTCGCCAGCCAGCCGGGACAGCCGTTGGCGTGTGAGGACTTCGTGGTGCTGGTCTCTGGACTGACTGTCAGAACCTACCTGCCGCCCGTCCAACTCAGCGCAGGTGCGCCTCAGAGCGACGCCCCCGACGGCAACCGTCAAGATCTCTTGGAGAACTACTACCCCTATCCAGGCATGGTGTATCGCACACCGTGCCCCAGCGGTCCTCAAGACACATCGAGCTCCATCAGGCGATTCGATTCGACAGGGCAATTGGTGGAGATCGCGCGGATTGAGGATCGTTGCACCGGCAGCGGAAAGGACGAGGCTGCCCTCAGTGGGATGGCGATCGATAATCAGGCTGGACGACTCCTGTTCCGGCTTGTTGCGGCCTCGCTTCCAGCGCATGACTACGACACGCTGTTCTCGTGGTGCGCAATCGAGGGCCTTCCTTCGTACCACGAGATCTTCGAGAGCTACGCCCGTGACACGCCTGCATGGGCAGTCACCACGCCACTGATGCCTGAAGGCATGCGCGCTGCCGATCGCTTCGACACCTACTGGGGCAACGTGACGCAGCCGCTTGATCTCGCCAACGCTCACCCGTTGCAATGCTCGTATCCGCCAGCGCCGCCAAGCGTCGGCGACTACTTGCAGATCACCGCTCCGATTCCAACGCCAGCGCCAGGGAGTGCGAACTACGTCCTCACCTCGGTGACGTATCAGGGACAAACCCGCGCCGGTCGCAAGGCCAGCGGCGGGCGATTGTCGGGCCGCGATGCCTCGCGTTTGCCCGCGTGCGTTGTCGAGTAGTGCGTTCCTTGTCGCTCGTCCCTCCAAGGATGTCGCTATCAAGCAGCGTCGCGACAGTCGCAACTGCGGCTGCCAACACAGTGTTCCTAGAGGTTTCTGATGAGGTGGAGGTGAGTCAATGCGGTCATACTTCTGGGACTTTTTAGCGTGCGTAGTTGTCATGGTTATGGCCTTCAAGCTTCTCACACGAGTACATGAATGGTGTGGCATTTCGTGGCTCAGGCTTCACGAGGTAGCCTTCACGCATAGCCGAGAAGAGCGAATGATTTTTTGGGTTCTGACAGTCAAAGGACTGCTGTTGAATTGCTTACTTCTCTGCGAAGTGCATTGGCTCCTACATAACCATCCGAGACACTCGATACTCACGTTGCTTTTTGGATTGCTTGGTGCGTTGATGCTGTTGCCCGCAGGCGTTCTTGGCGTAGTTGGGACCCTGTTGCTTTGGTGGCGACTCGGTTGAAGCGGCGCCGAAGTTCGCGCCACGCTTCGCGCTGACATGTCTTCGCTGTCGAGTAGGACTCTCACCGCTTCCGCCTTGATCTGGCCAACGCTGGCACAGTCGAATCAACCGACAATCCGAGCGCTTGGCCCAACTCCGCTCGCATCCTCGCTAGAGATTTAGCCTCCAATTGCTGAGCCCGCTGCCGACACAAGGCGAAGCATTCGCCGATCTCGGCCAGCGTCACCGTTGACGCGCCGTCGAGCCCAAAGCGCGCGACCACGATTAGCCGCTCACGCAGCGGCAACCGTTCGAGCGCCGCCGCAATCGCCGCGCGTTGATCCTCACGGTCCAGGAGATCGAAAGCTGTCGGCCCCTCGTCGGGCATATCGCGGTACAGCGGCTCGTCATCGGTGCCGCCGATCGGTTTATCGAGTGAGAGAGACTTTCCGATCCGCTTCAGATCTGCGATGGCTTGAAGCGTTGACATGTCTCGCCCTCCGAAGAGTTGACCGGGGCGCCAGCGCCCTGAGCGCCCCGGTCGTGTCGGGAAAACTCACAGCGTGGCGCGCAAATCAGCGAGCGCGCGTTCCATGTCAGGGACTGCCAGGAACGTCAACTCGCGTGCCTTCGTCCGTGCCGATCTCAAGCGCTCGAGTTCTGCAACGCGGGCGAGTGAATCTTCAATTGGCGAGTACCGAAGTTGAGTTTCCAACTCGCTCAGCTCGTCGATAAAGTTTCCGATCGCCGGGTGCGCGGTGATCTCGACCTCACGTCGGACGCGACCTAGCTTCTCTTCGAACCCGTGTTCAACGCCGAGCATGGCGCGCGTGATGTCGGTTAGCTCTTTGAACGCGGCGCTAAGTGCTGCGTCACACTTGTGGACCTTGGCCGCTGCGGCCGCCTTGAGCTTCGCGTGTCGGGCGAGTTCGGTATCACGCTCGCGCTCAAGAGCCGCGCGTTCTACAACGGCCGCCTCCCGGTCATCTTGAACACGCTTTGCCTTGCGCGCGAAGTAGTCGCGCAGCCAAGGCGTCTTACGGTCCTCTTCGGTCAACTCCGCTTCAAGGTCCTTGTCCTCTTGCATCCCGTTGAGAGCGTTCGTTTCGTATGGCATGTCCTTCACTCCTGGCCAAATGGCCGTCAGTGGTTCGTGAGTGCTTCCAGTTCTGACCGTCTGCGGCTTACGCCCGAGACTTCTTCCAGTGTGCGGAGTCGCGCTTGCAGCGCCGGACTCGGTGCGTTTGCGCGCAGTCGTACATCCGGTGTGCTCGCCGCAAGTCCCGCGAAGTCACGGCCGCGGGCTGATGTCAATTGCTTGAGAACGACTTCGATCGTGGCGATGCGATCTGCCATCCCGGCTGCAACCGCATCCCGCGCCGAGAGCACGCGGCCTTGGCCGAATCGGCTTTGCGCTTGGCCGACCGAAACCCCGCGCCCCGTCGCCACGTCTCCGACGAATTGACCGTGAGCTTCGTCAACGCGCTTTTGCAGTGCCGCCAGCGCGGCGTCAGTCAGCGGCTCGAACTCGTTGCCTTCGTACTTGAACCGCGCTGATCGGATAACGGTTGTGGCGATGCCAGCTTCGTCAAGCATCCGGCTAAGTTCCTGATGATCCGCCACGACGCCGATTGATCCGACCTCTCCGCTCGGCGTGACGACGAACTCCGAGGCCTGCGAACCGATCCAATAGGCCGCCGATGCCGCCAGCGAGTTTGCAACCGTGATAATCGGCTTGACCTTCCGCGCCGACGCAACGCGCTGCGCCAACTCCGCGGTGCCGTACACCTCGCCGCCAGGTGAGTCGATCTCGAGCACGATCGTATGAACGCCGCGATCGCTCACCGCTTGATCGACGGCCCGGCCAACCGCCTGAGTGGAAGTCCCGCCGAAGGCTTGCAGTAGCCACGAATCGCGTTGGGTGAGAACTCCCATAATCGGGATCAACGCAACCGCGCCCGTATTGGCCGCGCCTCGAACTTGGCGCGGCGGGAGCGCTGCCGCGAACAGTCGGCGCTCTTGGTTTTGCGCGATACTCGATTGGAGCGACACCAGCGCTCCCGCTTCCATCGCCCAAAGGCTTCGTGAAAACTCATGGCTTGGGGTCGTCATGCCTCACCTCGTTTGCAGTGTGATGACGGTCGAGAGCGTGTCGCTGCCCTTGGACGGAGTGATCGCAGAGCCGAGCCACGGTTGACCATCCACGGCGAACTTGAACCGAAACGCAGTCTCGCCGTAGTCAAACCGAACGTGAATACTCATCGCTTCTTCGACGCTGCCGCGCGTGCCGGTCAAGTACGATCGCAAATCAACGAGAATCAGATCGCCGACCGTGCCCAGCACCGAACAGAAGTCGCTCTCGATCATCGGGCGACCCTTGAGCGTGCGCTTCTCGGCGTCGTAAATCTTCGGCGCGGTGCCGCCCACGTTGTCGCTGTCGGCCTGATTTCTGACAACCGTTGTCAGTGTGTCGAGTGCGGTTTCGACACTCGTGTGATGCAGCCACACCGCATTTTGTCGAGCGATCGGGTGCAACCGTGCCCACATCTTCGCGGCGTTCGCGGGAAGCACGGTTGCCGCCGCTTGACCGCTTTCCTTCGCGACTTGAATCGCGCAAGGACTGTTCAGTAAGCCGAGCGGTTGTCCTGCACCGTTGCCTTCGATCAAGGCCTGGTTGATGCGATGGTTAATCGCAGCGGCCGCCGCGCGAGTCAGGAACTGACCGAGCGCCGGACCTGCGTTGCTCACGAGCTTGTCGGTGCCGTAGCAGAGCGCGACCATCTCGTACGGCTCAACCCGCGCGCCGCGGAACTTCGGCTTGCTCTTAGTGGCTTGGTCGGCCTCGCTCAGAAAGTACGCGGTGATTCCGCCATAGAGGCTGCCTGCTACTTGTGAGTCCTGCGCCACGGCTGGGAAAAGCTCGCTCTCACCGCTGACGATGTAGCTATCAGTGCGGGGCAACAACGCCAGCGGGTCCGCGTTCAGCCCGTTCCAGATTCCCTGCGCGATCGTCGGCGGCGCTAGGAAGCCGCCTTCGCTCGGGAGTTTTTGGTTCGAGCCGCTCGGCGTGCCCGCGTACAACCGCGGATCGATAACGCCTCCGCGACTGACGCCAGCTTGGGCAACGGCACCGAAGAACTGTCCGGAGTGCTGCCAGGGTCTTTCGGTTGCAAGGTCGGTAACGCTCTCGATGTTCGGTCGCATGTCTTGGTCCTTTATCTGACGAGCGAGGCGATCGTCGCCTCGCGTGGGTCGAGTTGCTTTTCTTTCGGGAGCGGCGGGAGCTTGGCCCGGCCCAGCGGGCTCAGACCGAGCGCGTTACCGATCGCCAGTTGAATTCGTTGCGCCGCCCGTAGGTGCTCGCCTGCCGCCTTGGCCTGTGACGTGGCCCAGCGGGTGATCTCGGCGCTCGCGATGCACCAGGAGCCGAACAGCCGCGCGTCGGGTGCCGCTGCGCGCTCGATGACGTGTGGAAGTACCTCGCGCCAGATAGCAGCGGCCGCCGGTGTGAGCCAGTCAGGGGGAGTGACAGGTAGCGGGGGCAGCGTTGCGCTCGCTGTGGCGGACCGTGCGCGGTCTTGAGCCGCCTGACCATAGCGACCTTGCCGCGCTGCCATGGCCGAGCCTGCGGCCGATGAAGATTTCATGCGTTACCTCCAAACCGTTTCGGTCGGTTGAGAAAATTCGATCGCGTGCAAGAGGGCGGGCGCGCGTAGTCGTGGTGATCTCACCAAGGAAATCGGGGCCTTCGTATCGCGCCCACAGGCGAGACCCTTCGGCGGCCGCTTCCAAGGCCGCCAAGGTCGAGCGGGTTGTCCGTTGTTTTTGTCCGTGGTCTGTCCGTGCAGCAGTAGGTATCTTCTTAGGGCGCCGCCGTGGTGGTGGTTGTCCGTGGTTCTGTCCGTGGTGTGTCCGTGGTCGCACATTTATTCGCCCCCCTTTAGTGCAGTTTTTGGGGCGTAGTCACGCGACCAATAGCGCACCGATCGGCCCTCGGTGAGTTTGGCAACGCGGCCCTTGGCGGTGAGCTTGCCGAGTGATCTGGTGATGTTGCGATCTGCGGTGGCGCGGCTGACTCCACGTTCCTCCAGTTCGTTGAGGATCGAGACGCGAAGGCAACCGCTCGGCCCTGCGTCGGCCAGAGTGTCCAGGATCAGCGAGTCGAGATCGGCCGCGCCGGTCGTCGCCACGATCCTCACGCCACCGTCTGCCGTGTCCGCGATCAGCAGACCCATCGGTGTAGGTTCGTTCGCCCAACGTAGTTTGGTGACCGTGAGCGTGCGCGCATCGGTCGTGCCGGCGCGCTCGAGAACTGCGACGCATCCAACGGCCGCCGGGATATCAGAACTGCCTCGCAACCGGTGTTGCAGATCCTCAGACTTCACCGCTTGACTTGGTGGCTTGCGGTTGTGCGCCAGGATCAGGACGGCCGCGCCCATGTCGCGAGACAATGGCGCAATGCCTTCGGCGAAGAATGCAGCGATAGCGCCTGCATCGTTCATATCGACCCCACTGCTAAACCGAACCAGCGAGTCGATGACGATCAGGCCCGGATTTTGTTTGCCGACCAGATCGAAGAACGCGCGCCGCTTGCTTGGGTCCGTGAGACTTGCGCCGACCGGCGGCAGATAGACCAGCGGTAGGTCGGCGAGGAGAGCCGGATCGAGTCCGCGACCAATGGCGAGCTTTTTCAAACGGCGACCGATCAGCGGTGGCGACATTTCTTCGGTCGCAACCAGTACCTTGATCGGATGTCCCGGTCCTTTGATCCCACCGCCGAAAGCGTCCTCGCCGAGTGCTGCGCTCATCGCTAGATCGTCAGAGATCCAATTCTTACCGGCGCCGGCATGTCCGCCGATGACGGTTGAGTCCGCTTGCGCGATCAGCCCGTCGAAGACCCATGGGATCGGCTTTTCTGCTTCCGAGAGTAGGGCCGTGGTGGTTACCGTTTCGAGCGGTGGAGAGTCCTCGCGCCCATCATGCGCGGCGCGAAGTAGCTCGACCACCTGCTGCGCGGTGGCCAAACCATCACCGTCGGCGATCCGCGCGGGCAGATCGTTTTCCACAAGTTGCCCGGCACGTTTCCGCGCCAGTGCTTGGCGCATACCGCGTGCTGCCTCACTGCTGCTGCCAACCGATCCCGCGCGATCAAGCGTCACTCGCAGCGCGACGTAATCGGGAGAACAACCGCGCTCGATCAGGTCAGCCAGTTCGACGCGCTGGCCATTGCGTTGCGCGTCGCGCACGATCGCCAGCGCCTTGAACGTGTTTGGGTCGGGGATGTCGTTCGCAGAGATCGTTGGAAGCAGCGGAATGTCCTCAGCCCAGAAAACAGCGCGCGAGATCATCACGTCAGCGAGTCGAACTATCTCCGAGGGTCGCGCGCCTATCATGGCTACGCCTACCGAATGTTGAGTAGGCGCTCGACTTCGGCCGCTGGTATGACCTTCGCGCGCTTACCAAAGGTGATGGTCTGGATCTCACCCTTGCGGATCAACTCGAAAACCGTCGATCGACCAAGGCCTGTTCTTGCGGCAAATTCTTCAGGTCTTAGGCCGAGGCGTTTAGGGTTCTCATCCGTAGATAGCGTTGAGTCTTTTCGGTTTGCCATACGCGAACTGTGCCGCGCAATGCCGACGAGATAAATAGGAACAACTAGGGTGCGGGGATTGGCGTTAGTCAGAAACTGGAAGCGCCGCGGCTTCCTCAGCAGTCATCGCGATGAGCAATCCCATCTCGGGCGCGCCCGGTCGCTGGGAGATGATCACTGGGCGGCTAAGATCGATGCAAAGGAATCGAAAGTCAGGCTCGCCGCACGGGCAATCTCGTTCTGCGAAGAGAATCGCGAAGTCGACATCCCTTGAGGTGACTCCTAGCTCAGTTCGCAATTTCGCAAAGGTCTTCACATCAGGCGAGTCATCTAATCCACATGCTCGGAGAAACTCTGTTTTGGAGCGCCCTATGCGCGCGTTTTTGCATTGCCTCGCTGCGAGATCCGCAAGGCGCGAGATGATCAAGAGGTTCGCCTCAAACAGTTCGTATCGGTCTGCGACGTGCCGCCGACCAACTCGTTTCTTGGCGAGCGACACTCGATCAACCCCGAAAAACCCCTGACATCTGTCTGCGGACCACGCATGCCGGTCGACGGAAAACGCCGCTCCGAGGTCCCTCAATCGAGGGAGCGAGAGTTTCAGTATCCGGTTTTCTGCCGTTTCGTCGCGTCGAATGGCCTTAGGTCGACCGCGATAGTTCCGCTCACCGGACGGTCTTGCTCGAATCCTGATCGTTCGGTCGGCAACCGATACGGATACCGTCCCATTGTTTAGCTCACCGCCGACTGACATCCCCGCCTCCTACAGCGGCCCTACGGAGACTGCCCCGCCGGTGCGGTAGGAGCGCACCCCTCTGCGCAGAGGTGCGGGGCAGCCCAATGTCGCACGGGTATCGAGAGCGAGGCAAGACCGCAAACGCGGGATCCGGCGGCGCGATCCCTACACTGCGAAGGCCGGACGTTGGCCTGCGCGTTCTACGTCGATCCCGGGTGATCTGCTCGCGCGTAGACTGCCCAGGACGCGCGCAGTCCGGAGTCTCGCTGCACTAGGGATGAGCGAATGAATCGACGCCTACCTGAGCATGCGAGTGCGGGGACTTCGACGTGGCGATCGTGGAGGAATGGAAAGTGACGACAGAATTCCGCACAGACAATCGAAGCTGGGGGGTACAGAACATGGCACTCGCGTTTGTTGACGCGCTCGGAACGAAGGAGGCCATGGCGGGACTTGACGAGATTCCTCTCAATCCAGCAGCGAGAGCGCAGTGTGAGAAACAGTTCTCGGATGTTCTTCATCGGCTGCGAGCAACTCGAGATGCGTTTGGAAGCTTCTTTGTCGCAGCGCACTCGACGGCTCCTCTGCCGGTCGGCGGCATACTGCCGCGCAGAATCCTGCAGCGGAACTTTTCCGACGCCGTAACCCTCGCCGTCGAGTTTTCGGGAGACGATTCCTATCTCTCCCAGACAGATGCAATCCTCCGTTTGCTCTATGGCGTCAGCATGATGCAGCTGATCGGGCTCTCGGTCTCGATCCCACAACGTGGCGGGATCGATTTGGCTGTTGGGACGGAAATCGAGCCAGGTGAAGGCGAGGTTTACGGTCCAGTACTCGTTCGAGCCCACGACCTTGAGCACAACCACGCAGAGTACCCGCGAGTCATCATCGGAACCGGGCTACTCCAGTTTCTGATGACCGCCGCCAATCGGGAGGTGAAAGACGACAAGCAACGTGGCGCGCGTGTGCTCGCAGAAAGCGCGCTACGGATGATGTGGAAGGACACCGACGGACGGAGGATGTTGGATTTCATGGGTACCGAAGTCAGGTCGGTAAGCGATGGAGCACTACCCAAGCAAGTTGTATTGGACGCTACGAATTTCGTCGCTGCTCAAGGAGAACGATTCGCGAAAGAGGGGAACGAGAAGCTCTGGTCGAGGTACTTCAGACTAGTCTCATATATGAAATCTAGGTTGGAACTCTGGCAACTCGACACGATGTGAGGTGCTAAAAGGTCCGCACGCTAGGGGTCTCTACCAACCGGCTTGTCAGTCGGCGCACGCACGGGTCGCTGCGAGTAACTGGCAGCCCTTCGCCATGTTCGGCGTATTCGCTGTGCTGCGACGCCCCCTAAGAGTTGAGCTTCCCTTTCTCGCGGGCCTTCTCGATCCACTCGGTCCGAGACATCGGACACTGCGCGAGCCTCAGAGCATCGGCCGAGCTAACAAAAATCTGGCCGGGGATGTAGTCGTGCGGCAGATCCTTGCTGGAACCACGGCGGATGCCAAACGACGCAACAAGCACTCCGTCCACAAAGATCTTCGCGATGTCGTGCTTGCTTCGGGCCTCGACCTCTGCCTCCAACTTGCTCGCGATTCGCTTCGCGTGGTCGGTTACAAGTCGCGGCATCTGAGGCTATCTCGCTTGAAGGTAGTGTTGAAGGACCTCGAGTTGGCGCTTTGGCTCGGGACCAAGCTGTTCGAGCGCCAGTTCCGAGAGCATCACAAACGTCTCAAGTATGAGGTCCACCGTATTGCTAACCGCTTCCTGCTCCGTTTCGCCACCTGAACTAATCCCCGCCTCAAAATGCGTTGCCACGAAGTCGTCACCTGAACCCGAAACGACTACGTGAAATGGACTCCGAACGCTGACACACTCATGCACCGCAACGTCGATAAAGATGGACCGGGTCACTCGCACTGCCGCCAGCTCGCGAAGCTGCGCTTCCATCGACGCCACACGCGATTCGAGCGTTACCAGCCGGATCGCTTGGTGCATCGAACTACCCACCGTCGCGCGGAACGCATCGAATGCTCTCGCCAATGCAAGAAAAGAGGGGTCGCGGGATGGAGGCGCCTCTGCACCCAGCGTTTCGATTGCAGTAAAGGTGCGGAGCCATTCATAGGATCCATGCATGCGTAGCCACGGGCGGTAACCCTCGCCGAGACGCGAGCGCTCACGTGGATCCCAGATCTCTTCAGCCGACATTGGATCTCGTCCCGAGGATGTAGGTGTTGAAGGTCTCAAGCATTTCCCGGTGGAGGCTGCTAATCAACTGGTCGGTCAACTCGGTTGTCCTGCGTGCATCAAGAAAGACGATCGCGGTCTCATAGTTCTCGGCGATTCGCCACTCAATGCCGTTCACTGATCCGCCCGTGAGCTGTATTCGTGATCCAAGGATGCGCATCTTCATCTCATCGATTGGAACCTCTCGCATCGCGTTGCGAATGATGCCGCTCTCTGGCAGTTGCTCAACCTCCACGCGAAATGTTGCCATTGCGATGGCGCTTAGAGGCGCTCCCAACACCGGCGCCAGCACCTCCTCAAATTGTGAGAGAGCCACCGTCGCCTTTTCCTTCTCACCGTCGTCGAGAAGTCCCAGAGATCGACGAACCTCAAGATCAATCTCGCTCCCACCGCCGAGCACTACGCGGACCACCGAGGTGCCAGCGCTACTCTCGTACGCTGCAAGCAGCTCGATCTGCTCCGGAATAGACGCGACATGGGCATAGGCGGAGTGCGACGTATCCAGAATTCTGGCGAAAATCCCGACAGATACGCAGTACGGATCTGAGAAGTCAGGCAACTGGAGAAGCACTGTTCCATCCTGGGTCGAGAGGTTGTGTGTGCACATAAACCTCGGTTGTTCGACGCCCGGCGGCAACCCCGGGCCGCAGACCCGAGACTCCACCGTTGGGCGCAGGGCAGGAATCCTAGTCCAAGACCGAGTCGTCAAGCGAATCTTCAGGGCTCAGGACGCTCGATGATCTCCCGCGTCTTGACGAGGCTCTCAGGTGTCCACCTGGGTGTCCATCTC
>JANNUT010000195.1:0-40190 GCA_031395565.1 Acidobacteriota bacterium
GATGAGGATCTTGATGGGCCAGTACAGGAGCGCTCGAAGCTCCCTGTCGCAGCTCTCGCGAATGAACATCGACGACCCGGTTCTGATGGGCATCTTGCGAATGCAAGAAGGCAGGCACCTTCTTAGCCGGTCTGCCTGGGATCAGGCGCACCGCGAGTTCGAAGAAGTCGTTGGTAGCCTGGCGAATGATTCTCGGCAACCACTTGCTGTCACGGCGTGCTTGATGCGTGCGCATACAGCGCTGCGGTCGAACAATCTGCGGCCCGCCGCTTTTCATTTGGATCGCGCGCTCACTCGTTTCGAATCACTCAGCGAGCTAGATCAGCTGGGCTCCACGGCGTTGATTGCGAGACTCAAGTGCGCGCTGCTCGGGCGTCGGTTTGCCCTGGACCACCTTTCTCAGGCCTCCGAAAAAGCTAGGCGGCTTGGAAGGCCTCATGACGTCTTCGAGTGCCGATTGATTCGTTCCGAACTTTGCGTTCCTCCCGACCGACTTGACCGCCGGAAAGACCTGATCGTATCGCTGACCTCTGATGCAACCTATCTGATGAGTGATCTACGCAGCACGAGACGAATCGGGCACCTGGCCGCCGAATGGGGCGTTGAATAGCACTCGGCAAGTAATCAGTCATTTTCTTTCCCCCCGTTTTCAACAACTGACACCCCTCACGCATTAGCACACGTGAAGGACCGCTAGCTCGCGCACATCGCCGCGGCGAAGTGTGGCTCGCGGTCCTCAACGCAACGCGGGCACTCGATGCCCGCCTGAGGAGGAGTGTGCCATGCGGATCTCATCGTTCGTAGTAGCGATAGCCCTGACCACCGCAGTTTGCTTGCCGATCAGCGCGCAGTGCGTGAACGCAGTCGTCCAGAACCCAATTACTGGGCACGACGAGAAAGTAGGCGCCGAGTTTAACGGTCACGACTTCGATATCGTGTGGCGCGAGAGGATCGCTGGAGCCTGGCAGAACGCGACAACAGTCTCGCAGTCGACCTCAGACGACGTTTGTCCGGTGATCTCGATCGACGCGGCCGGAAACACAGCGGTCGCCTGGCGTCGGTCAGGCACCGTCGGCCGGATTTTCTACCGCGGTCGGAAACTCGAATCCAGTGTTGGAACGTGGCAGTCAGCAGAGGTCGCGGTCAGCGACGGGAACTCTGACGCTTCGCTCCCTGGAGTTGTCATAAACCTCAGCCGGGTCTGGGTGGCCTGGCATGCATCGGCAGCCGGGCAGCCGACTTCACTCGTCGTAGCCTCCGGCGGCGACGATGAACGGCCATGGCCCTCGTTGTTCTCGGCAATTGAGTTGGGCAGTACGCTTGCCTCAGGCCCGTGGTTTCAAGATCTCAACGCGGAGTTGGGACACACGTGGTCGACATGGCTTCAGAGTCCAACTGTGCTCCACTATCGCGTGTGGCAGCCAACGAGTCCGTCGTGGAGCGAGATCGGAACCGAGCCGATCGTGAATGGCGACGTGGAGCAGGCGAAAGCGACTGTTCGGACTAGAGTGACGCAGTAGATTGAGAGAGTGACTGGCAGTGGTATGCTCCCGCGCGATCAACGCCGCATGGTGGCTGGGATCGCGCCGGAGCATGACCGAAACACTCGCCGAAAGGTTCAGGCGGCTGCTGGAATGCGGCCTAGACGGGGCAACCGAGCTTCTCTACGGAGAACTGTTGAACTGTTCACGACGCGCGTCGGCCCTTAGAGGAAACCAGCAGCAGGCCCCGTTGGAGCCACTAGATGTCACCAATGAGGTTCTCATCAAGTTGCGAGTGCCCTCCGCTGGGGATATGAGGCCATTCTCCCGAGTTCTCAGCTGGCTAGAGCGGAATCCGACAGGTTGTCTCGAAGCCTTTCTTCACACTACCGTGAGTCACCATGCGCTCGAGATACGACGCAAGCGACGACGTGAGCAGCCGCTAGAAGAACCCGACAAGATCGTCGACCCGCATCCGGTGGATCGCACGCACGAAATCAAACGAGCGATCACGCGCTGCCTCGCGCGGCTGAGGGCGAGTGCAAGGCGCGCGGATTGCGCACTTGCACTGCACCTTTACCTTCAGAGCTTCACGGAGCGACAGATACATCGACTGCTTCGGCCGAGCCAGGGCGAGGCGGCGTTCCACAACAGACTGCAATTCTGTATTCGCTTGTTCCGTTCTTGTATGCAAGAAGAAGGATTCTAAGCGCTGTGATGGACGATCGAACGTGGATCGACAACCTACGCAAGGCGATCGCCGGACTGAGCCATGAGTCGGGCGATGACATTGAGTTGCCTTCGCCCGAGGCGATCCTCGCATATCTGGAAGGCAGTGCCGATCTCCAGCAGCGCAAAGCTGTTCAGGCAGCAATCGCCAGGTCCAGTTCTTTCGCACACGCACTGCTGAGTCTCGAGGACGATCTCCAGTCGAGTCGGACTCTGCGCCCACCGACGCGTGCGCGAGAGCGCCGCCGTTGGTGGATTCCCGCATTCGCAGCGGCCGTTTCGCTGTGTGTTGTGTCAGCGCTCGTGTGGTGGATTCGAAGGCCCAGCGAGTCCGAGTGGGTTCTGATCGCCGCGCAGTCTCGCAGTCTAGGCAGGCTGGATGACAGCATCTGCAAGTCCTGGGATGGGCGAAATCGTCTGTTTCTAGGCAGCGCGGCATATGTGGGTCGAGCGGGACCTGTTTCGCAATCTCCACCGATTGCGCTTGTACTCGACCGTGACGGGAAATTGCTTGCGAAAGTCGAGGTTACTGACTGGGATCCGTCGACACCACCAACAGTACCAACTGCATCGGTGGCGATACCGGACTCGTTACTTGGCGACCGATCGCTGACGACACTAAGCATCGTCGTAAAGCAGGACCCCGAGCCTCCTGACGAGTGGCCGATTGCGGAGTGCACAATCGTTCGGATAGGAAGCTAAGGCTGTTCTCGATCACTCCCGAACTCATCGTCACGTCCGAACGAAACGAATCCGGCCCATGTGATCGGATGGTCGGGCAGGTTGGCACGTCGTCGCGCAGCAAGCCGATTCAGTGATGCATGATGTGCCGCCAATGACGGCCCTTCACCAGTCCCCAGAGATCTGTAGAACTGGCTCATCCACTCGAGTGCAAAGTCATCCGGGACAGGCCACATAGCGACCACCAGATGTGGCACTCCAGCGGCCAAGAACGCTCGCCGTAGGCCGAGCGGCCCTTCGAATCCGCGAACCATTCCAACACCTCCCTCGCATCCGGCGACTACTGCGAGGTCGACATGAGATAGGTCGAGTGTTGAGATCTCGAGAGCGCTCAGAATCCCATCGTTGTCAACTTCGGGTCGCTCTTTGATCGGCGGTACGCTCGCCATCGGGTCGAAGCCGGTGAGTAACATCCCCTGCATCATTGACCACCCGACCGGTGGGCGCGGTCTGTCCAGAGAGTCGTTGACAGCGTCCGCGACGATCGCGGTGACGAGCGGCGGGGCGTCTTGAGGCTCGCCGCTGAAGGACGAGATCACATGAGTGGCGAGGTGCAAGATGGAAGCAGAGCTCGACCGCGTTCGAACGAAGTCCTCGCTCGCCCGCGGGCCCGTAGCTCCCTCTAACGGACCGCGCCAGATTCTGGTGATTTCGGCAACCTCCGCAGCGGCGCCGTGGAGAGGTGGTCGCGGCTTGTCTACTCCACTCCAAGTGTCGACCAATGGTGGATCGGATGCCCCTACGGCGATGACTCTCGCATCGGACGCTGGGAATCGGCGCTGCACGAAGAGTGCGGTCTCGGTATCGATCCGCATCAGTCTCGGCGAGGTTTCGATCAGGAATTTTCCCGACGCTCCGACGAGCGAGTTGAAGTCGACAAAGTGGAGTACTCCATCAGCAACGATGTGCGCGGAGGTCACTCCATTCAGGTGCGGGAGCAGTGGGTCCCAGACGAGCCTTGCGAGAGTTCGACCGGCGGAGCGCGCGCCGACTGCGGATGACTCCGCTAGAACAGCCTTGCTCCAATCCGCGACCGCCGTATCGATCTCCGTCGCGGTGACCCGAAATCGAACGTACTCAGGTACGCTCGAGTCGGCCCGGAGGACGAACGCTGCGTACTCGGATTCCCGTGGACTTCTGCCGACCTTGCGCGATCCCTTAGCCGCTCGATCACCATGGTACTTGTAGTAAGCAACAAAGGAGATAAGTGCTGAGTTGGGAGGGAGCGTGCGCCGAACATCCTCGACGGAGTAGTGCCGGCCCCAGTCCTCGAGTGTGGCAAGGCACGGAGCGGCGAGCTCGCGTTCCATCCGATCGAGTTCAACCGACTCCTGATGAAGCCTCTCACGTATGCCCGAGTCCTGCGGCCGGTGATAGGCAAGCGCCGTGAACGATGAGGCTAATCGGCGCCATTGTTCGAGTCCTGCGCGATCACGGTCGCTGTCCGGAGAGTGTATGCACTGATTGCGGAGCCTCGTGAATCGGGCGATCAGACCACGAGTACTGACAATCGCTTCGAATGTCTCTCGTGCGAGCTGCGGCGAGTCGAGCCCCTGCGAGAGAGTCAAGAGCCTCACAGAGAGTCCACTGCTGAGTGAAGATATTCGTGTCGCACTCTCGCGTTCGCTCGACGACTCGATAACCCGTCGCATTTCGACCAACTCGTCCTGATGTAGTTCACGAGCCAAATCGAGTGCCTGACCATAACGCCGTTGATAAGTAAGAAGTAACGCAAGCGTGGCGCGGTTGTATCGCCCACCAGGAGTTGACAGAACTCCCAGGTCCTTTCGAAGCGCGAGTGCCTCCTCCAATAGTCGGATCGCAGCCGAGCGATTCCCGAGATCGGACTCCGTCAACGCCAAGTTGGTCTTGATCCGGGCCACTATTTCGGACCTCGACTCACCCAGCTGGGCCGCGACTTGCAGCGCCTCGTGCGCCGTAGCTCGGGCGATTCGTGCGCTTCCCTCACTTCGCTCAGCGATGACGAGGTTGTTCAGGCATCGCAGGAAGAGCGGTGGGTTGGATGACGCCTGCGGCCGAAGCAACGTCACTGCCTGTGACAGAATCTCGCGCGCATGTGATGTGCGGCCGATCATCTGGAGCGCACATCCAAGTGTTGAGAGCGCTTGCACGCCCTCCAACGACCCTCCGAGCTCTGAGGTTACGAGCAGTACGCGGGCTTCCTCCGCGATTTCACCAGCCGCTACCACGAAACCCAGTGATGCGAGAACAAGCGCGTAGTGTGCGAGCGCCAGCGCCCTTGCAGGCAACTGTTGATCACCGAGTCGGCGCAGAACACTGGTTGCCTGCTCTAGGAGTGGTCGAGCGTCGAGAGGTCGGCCCGCGTTGATCAGAACAGCTGCGAGATTTGTCTCGGCGAGTGCAACTCCCGGCGTATCAGAACCTTCGTACTTTCGACGGATCGCAAGCACGCGGCGCGCGAGATCCTCTGCGCGCTCGGATTGGCGAATACGATCGTATGCATCACTCAGGCTAGAGAGCGTTCCCACCAGCTTCTGGCTCTCCTTGCCGAAGTACGCCTCCTTTATCGTGAGCGATTCGTGAAGGAGTTCCATCGCCTTCGGGAGCTGCCCCTCGTCGAGGAGCGCGGCCCCGAGGTTGTTCATGGTGGCGGCCGCTTTTTCTGTGGATGCGAGCCCGTGAGTTCGACGAACCTGAAGTGACTTCGTCCAAGCGTCCGCCGCGGCATCGACCCGAGCGAGTTCCTTGTGGACATTGCCGAGGAGGTGCAACGAGTATGCGAGCGCTTCTGGGTTGCTGCCTTCGAGGGGTTCGCGGATCAACACAGCCTGCTTTGCCAACTCGATGGACCCGGGGTCCACCGAATGGGATCTCCACGACGCCTCTGTTGCGATGTCCGCAAGATCGGCGAATAGCTCTGGCTCCTGGGCACGATCTACTTCTCTTAGCTCAGCCAGGGCGACAACCTTGGCAGTGTCGAATTGGGCCGCAGCGATATCGGCGCGTAGCTCGGTGAGCCGCTCTGCCGAGGCGGCACCCTTAGCTAGAGCAAGGCCGCAAGCTGCCGAAAGTGCGAGGGCAAATGGAAAAGCGGAGCTGAGGTGACATCGGATCGAGAGGCGCATGAGCTCGGGCTCCTCCTGGTGTCGAAACTTCCGTTTGCGATCGATGCGAGACGTAATCCAGCCGCAGGAAGGATACGCACAACTCGATCATGCGAGCCCGCAGATTCGGCCGCCTCTTCGGAATGGCCTGCATCAACGCGGAACCTACTGGTAGTCGATTCGGCCTTCCCAGGAGGGCGCACCGACGAATGATCTCGGCTGAGTCGGAGAAAGCGCGTCGGAACTACCCGACTCGCGAGGGGAGGTTGGATGCTACGGCGTGTGCTCGTACTGGTACTCGTGTCTCTCCTGTTCGCCAGCATCACCTTCGCAGCACCGAACAGCGTGATCGAGTGGAATCAAGTCTTGCTCGATGCAGTTCGGGCCGATCGCACCGCTCCACCCCGCGCAGCTCGCGCGATGGCGATAACACATCTGGCGATTCTCGCGGCTGCGGAAGGCGCGGGCGAGAACGCGCGCGTCGCGCCGTTTGGAGGCGCCGCCTCCGTTGATGCAGCGGTCGTCGCCGCGGCGCACCGTGCGTTGGTTGAGCTGTTCCCCGCTCAGGCGGAAGCATGTGACCGGGCTCGCGATGCAGCACTCGCTCGCATCCCCGACGACGCCAGGAAGACGCGAGGGGTCAGTCTTGGCCGTCGCGTAGCTGGCGAAATTCTAATGCGGCGCCGCAGTGACCACTCGAGTGATGTTGTCGGCTACTCACCAGGTACAGGCTTGGGCGATTGGCGCCCCACCCCACCGTTATTCGCGCCGGCCCTGCTTCCGCAGTGGCCGAACGTGACTCCTTTCGTGATGAACGCCGGCTCTCAGTTTAGAAAGCACGGCCCACCTGCCCTCGACACTGCCGAATGGAATCAGGACCTTCAGGAGGTCCTTGCGCTCGGCGCCCAGAACAGCACTACCCGTTCGCCCGATCAAACGGAGATTGCGCTGTTCTGGGCGGACGGGCCTGGGACGGATACACCACCAGGTCACTGGAACGCGATCGCAGCACGGCTTGTGGCGGAGCGGGATGTGAGTGTTCGTGATTCAGCGAAGCTTTTCGCCGTCCTGAACGCGGCAATGGCGGACGCAGCAATCGCCGCCTGGGACATGAAGTACGCCTATGGATTCTGGCGGCCGGTGACCGCGATTCGTGAGCTCGCGCTTGACCCGACCTGGACCCCGTTGATCACGACGCCACCATTTCCCGAGTATGTGAGTGGCCACAGCACATTCAGCGGTGCCGGCGCGCGCGTGCTCGAGTTGTACTTCGGTACCGATGAACTCGATGTCGAGGCAACAAGTGATGCCTTCCCCGGAGTGGTTCGCTCCTTTCATCGGCTCTCGGATGTCGCTTCAGAGGCTGGACGAAGTCGGATCTATGGCGGGATTCACTTCGAGTTTTCGAATCGCGAGGGGATCGAGACAGGCAGGGAGATTGCCGAGCTAGCATGGACGAAGTTCGCGCTAGGGCTTGGACGCTGATGTACACACGAGGTGTGGCCGCGCTGTGTCTCGTGGTCGCCGGGCTGCTTCTTGCGCCGCGCGCGAATGCAGTGCCGGGAACTGCGGCCGGCTACACGTCCGAGTTGCGCCTGCTCGAGCTATCGGACGCGCACGATCCGTTCTCCCCTGGAACGGCAGACGATCGCTGCGATCTGAATTTGATCCGGATGACGTTCGCCGCGGGGCCGCTGAATTCCAAGAACGCCAAGCCGACCGGCGGCCGCGACATCCTTGATCTCCTGAACTCCGACAAGACCACCAATCGTCACGTGATGATCCGGGCCACGATCGCGATTCGCGACGGTGGTGGCACTATCGTTCGCCGCCTGAGTGGCTCGACCGACTACCGGGCACCGCTGGATGTTATTTCGCTGCCCAGTAAGTCGGGTGGCCTGTTGTCGTTCGCGCGCCTGAACCTAGAACTTACGTGGGATGGACGCGACGAGGCGATGTCCCTGGTCAGTGACGGCGAGTTCGACTACGAAGTATCTGCCGATCTCTTCACCTGGGCTGATCCACCGACAAGTGGGCGATGGGACATCGTGACCCCGGTTGGTGACTACACGCTCGCGACGGCGGATCCAGCGCATGGCCAAATCACCGTGGACAACACGCCGCCGGTGGTGACGATTGCCGCGATCCCGCGCTGCACGAACACCGATGTAACACCAAGCTTCGAAGCGACAGATGAGCATCTGCGAGAGCTCACGGCGCTGCTCGACGGCAAGTCCTTCTCTTTGGGCGATCTGGTTGCCGCTGAAGGTCAGCACGTCTTGACGGTTACGGCTGAGGATGAAGCGTGCAATCGAACCGAAGCTAGCATTAGCTTCGCCATCGATCGCACTCCACCAGTGGTACAGGTCACGGTTCCGACGCAGCCGTTCGTGAACGTCGACGTGATTCCGAGCATCAGCGTCACAGAGCCGAACGAGCCAACGGTTACCGCGACACTGGACGGCAAGCCCTACACTGTCGGCACCTCGGTGTCTGCCGAGGGTACTCACACGCTCACGGTGATAGCCATCGATTGCGCAGGCAATCAGTCAGTCAGCGGACCTCATACCTTCGGCATCGACAAGTCACCACCAACATTCGAGCGTGTAGAGCCAGCACCCTGTCCGGCGGAGACCAGAGATGCGCGCCCGATCGTGAGGGGCTGCTTCGCCGATGCGCTCGCGGGAGTTTTGCCCGCCAGCGTGCGGCTCGTTGTCGACGGAACCGACCGCACCGCCGAGGCAATGATCGAGAAAGACTGCATCGCGTGGGTGCCCCGCGAGAACCTCACCAGCACTCAGCACACTGCCGAAGTGCAGGCTGAGGACCTCGCCGGTAACGCGGGAAACCGAAGCTGGTGCTTCAAGATCGCTGCTGCGGCTCAGCCGCTGACAGTAGTTATCGACGAGCCGAGCGGGCCTCAACTTTCGCGCGCGAGCTACGTCGACATTAGGGGCCATGTCGAGCTCCAGGGTTCGGCGCTTGCAGAAGTGCTCGTCAACACTGTTCCTGCGGTGGTCTCCGGATCGAGATTCGTAGCGCGAGGTGTCCCTCTCCACGAAGGAGTCAACTCTCTTACCGCCACAGCGCGCGATCGCGCTGAGAGGGTTGGCTCAGCGACGCTTCAAATCACGCGCGATACCACCGCGCCGCGCCTCGTGATCACCGTTCCGCGAGACGGGGGCGTCATCGTGGCGCCGCCCGGCGTGCCAGTCGTGGATCCACTCACACGACTGCGGCAAGGAGGCCCGTCGTGGCTCGATCAAGCGCCTCGACCCACTCTGAGGCAGCGCGCTCAGCCTTCACTGGATAAGCCGATGGCGTATGCAGATGTAGCGGGGGAAGTGAATGACACCGTGGTTGGCACCGTCAATGCCGCGGAAGCGTCCATTACGGTCAACGGCGTGCCTGCGATGGTAATGAACCGCGGGTTCCGCGCGCTCCATGTGCCAATCGATCCGGAGACGGGCGAGATCATCGCGATCGGAGTCGACGCCGCAGGCAATGAGTCGCTCGTTACGACAACGGTTCGTGTCGCCCAGTACGAATCGAAGAAGATCGTCGAGATATCGGGCAACAACCAAACTGGAGTTGCCACAGAGCTCCTGCCCGATCCACTGACCGTCGAACTCCGAGATGAGTTCGATCAACCCGCTATCGGCATTGAGGTCATCTTCCGCGTTGCGCGCGGCGACGGTACGTTCGAATCCGGCGAACGCTCGATCGCTGTGGAGACCGGGCCCGATGGCCGCGCCTCTGTCCGATACCGATCGGGAGGACGGTTCGGTTGCGCCAACAACCGTGTGGAAGCGTCCTCGGCCGGCTACTCCGGGCGCGTGTACTTCACCGCAGATGCCACGCCACTTCCCCCGGACAAGGTGCATATCGTTTCCGGTCTCAACCAACTGGGTATTGCGGGAAAGAGGCTGCCCGATCCATTCGTGGTGATTGCGTTCGATGAACACGACAACCCGATATCAGATCTGCCGATCACGTTTCGAGTGATCAAGGGTGGCGGCCGGTTCGATGATGGCGCGGACAGGCTGGTTGTCGAAACGGATAGCAATGGCTGGGCGAGCGCGTTTCTCACCATGGGCCCGCTCGAAGGGAACGAGAACAATGTTGTCGAGGCGTCGTTCCAGGACATGGCGAAACTTGCCGCTAGATTTAGTGCCTCAGGGCGGACTGCCGGAACGATGGAGACGAGAGTTGTCGGGCTCGTGTTCGACAACACAGATGCCCCAATTCCGGGTGCGACCGTCTCGATC
This sequence comes from Acidobacteriota bacterium, assembly GCA_031395565.1. Taxonomy (GTDB): domain Bacteria; phylum Acidobacteriota; class Polarisedimenticolia; order J045; family J045; genus JANNUT01. The sequence goes on from JANNUT010000195.1 coordinate 10,306, forward strand.
CTCGACACGGAGCTGACGACCACAACCGATGAACAAGGGCGATTCGCGATCTCGAACTCGCCGGTCGGAACCGTGCACATCAAGGTAGACGGGGCCACCACTACGCGAGACGGCGAGTGGCCCAGCCTCGTCTTCAGGCTCGTGACGGTTCCTGGTCGGGACAACGACATCGGTCGCCCGATGTACCTGCCGGTGCTCAATCCGGAGGGTGTAACCGTCAGCGAGTCTCAGGGTGGCATCGCAACGGTGTCGACGGTGCCCGGTCTGAGGCTCGAAGTTGCACCAGGATCAGCGACATTCGGTGACGGCACGAAGACCGGTATGGTAAGCATCACGCAGGTGCACCCCGACAAGGTCCCGATGCCGCCACCGATGGGGATGGCACCGCCGATTGTGATCGCGATCATGCCCCACGATGTTTTATTCGATCCGCCGGCGAAGATCACGATCCCGAACCTTGAAGGGCTCTCGCCTGGAGAGACGACAGAGCTATTCTCGTTTGATCACGATCTTGAGATGTTCATCAGCATCGGCACTGGAACCGTCACGGTAGATGGCGCTTCAATTGTGAGCGATCCAGGACAAGGAGTGATCAAGGGTGGGTGGCATTGTGGGGGGCCTGCGACGTCGAAGACGCACACGCTAGAGCACTGCAATCGTGTCACTTGCAAACGGCCGACCAAGTGCGATCCGAATACAGGGGTTTGTGAATACGTCAACCGTGGACGAGGCGCGGACTGTGTGCCATACCCCACCGACAATAGATCATGCATGCGGGCATACTGTGACGGCAACGGAAGCTGTTCAAACTACGAGTCGCTGGAACTCTTACCTCTCCCTGACCCCGACCCGCAGATCGACGAATCAAATCTCTCAACGCGCCTCAAGGACGCGCTTGCGTGCGTCCGTCGCCAAGGCGGCGCGCTAGAGTCCGGGTACAGGACATCGGAGTATCAGCGACACCTGCGAGACGTCTGGGCGAACTACCAAGCGCTTGAGCACTGTCAGTTTAGGAATCTCGAACCGTGGAAATCGCTATGGGAGCAGGCTCTGGGTGAGAAGCGCAAACATAAGATCGGATTCCAGCCTGCTCGCAACTCGCGTCACACGAGCAATCCAGCCACAGCTATGGACATCACTCCACGACCGAGCGAAGCTACGTTGAAAGCGTGCTGTCTGACTCGTGAGGGACGAGCGCCTGACGATGAAGGGCATGTGATCGCCACAGGCTCGGCTGAGTGTGGTACGCCAAGAGAGATCCTTGAACTTGCGAGGTTCGACCCTATTGAGGAGGTGGAGTACACGCCGGAGCTGGATGACAGTTGTACAGTTTTAGTCGGAAACAACTCCGCGAGGGTTCAGGCAGACGGATCATATGTGCTCCGAGGGCCAGTGCCGCCAGGAGGGGCTGTGCGGCCTCGAGCTCTGTGCACCTACGAAGATGGCAACTTCATCCTCTCTACAGCGTACGTGGACGTCTCCGCTGCCGACTGGATATTCCCGGGAGAGTTCACCAATCCTCCTCCGGCAACCCCGACGCAGCTGAGGTTGTCGATCGACGCGACCGAACTCACAAGGGAACGTCTGACTGCGCTATTGACTGTCAACGCTGAGTACGCAGATGGCTCGAGTCTAACGATCGATCTTGCTAGCACGTTCGTAACTCTTATGTCTACCAACGCGAGCGTTGCGTCCATCAGTGGGGACGGCGTCATTACTGCTCTGCGCACTGGCAATGCGTCTGTCATGGCTGTATTCGAAGGCGTTTCCGGAGCAGTCGATGTGCGCGTGAGGATGGGTGGCTCAGATACAGACGGTGACGGCGTGCCAGATGACGCTGAAGTCTTGATGGGACTCGACCCAGCAGACTCAACTGATGGGAGTGAAGATCGTGACGACGACGGGCTCAGTAACTCACGCGAGTTCCAGCTTGGCACTGACCCCTTACTGAGTGATACGGATGGCGACCAGGTCCACGACGGTCGCGAATGCCGGCCCTCCGAGCCATGCACATCTAGCCCGCTACTTGTTGATTCAGACTTCGACGGCGTCTGGGACGGGCTCGACCCAACTCCAACCGATGCACGCTGCGACGACTATGCGGCGGTAATTCTCTCCGGGAGCGAACGCATCAGCCCTCCAACTCTTGAGTTCCAGAAGAACTCGCTCGGTGTCGAGGTCAGTCAGCAGCTTCGCGTTCTCGCGACGATGCGCGATGGACGCGCGCTCGACCTTTCGCACGCTGCGCGGTGCACGCAGTACCGCTCGTCCGATCTGCTGATCGCGTTCCCAGCCAACGACGACGGCCTCATCATCGCGGGCAACAATGGCGAGGCCACAATCACAGTCTCGAACGACTCGCTCTTCACCATCGACGTGCCAGTGCACGTGGGAACATTCCAGCCCAGCTCGATCCCGAAGCACGTTCTCACCGGCGTGCCAGGGGACGTGAGAGTGGACGGAGGGTTCGCCTACGTCGCGGTCGGCGGCGCGGGGGTTCAGGTGTTCGACGTCACTAACCCCAATTCAGTGCGGGATCTCGGCACCTTCGACACACCCGGATCCGCCTCCGACGTTGAGACACGAGGCGGCGCCGTCTACGTCGCCGATGGCGATGCGGGGCTCACTGTATTGCAGTTCAGCGGCGGCGCATCCGCCACTGCGCGGAGTGATCGATTCGACGGGGCCGTGATCAACCAGCGCAGCTGGACATCGAAAGCAACGGGCGATTCGGCGTCGGTCTTCCAAGCCGGAGGCTCTCTACAATTTCGAGTCGGGCCAGAACAAGGGGCCTACGCGGCGATCTCAACAGAAGGCAAGTGGCAACTGGCGGGCGACTTCGACATCCAGACCGATTGGGCGATCGCATCGTTTGGCGCGCTGCATCAGTTCGAGCAGTTCTATGTAGAAGGAGGCGGGTACCAATTCGCAATTGAGCGCCTACTCACTTTCGACGGTCGCGACGTATTCCTGGCCAACGATTCGTATCAAGGGGTGCCAGGAGCTGGTAACGAGACCGGGACTAGCCTCATGGCCGGCCAGTATCGTCTCACCCGCGAAGCAGACATCTACACCGCGTACTGGCGCGCGTCCCCCTCGGACGCTTGGAGTCCCCTGCGACGCAATCGGCTCGGTTGGAGTGGGCCAGTCGCCGTTATCCTCGACGCCAACAACGGGCCAAACCAGGGCGCAATCGAAGCGAGCTTCGACAACTTCGTAGTGAACTCGGGAACCGAACGCGGCAGTCTGGCGGTGATCGCACAAGTTCCGCTGCCAGCACCGGCCAGCGCTCTCGCGATTCAGGGAGATCTCGCTTACGTAGTGGGCGATGCGCTCGGCCTAGCGATCATCGACCTCTCGCAGGCGCCGCGGATCGGGCCTACCGATCTGAACGCCGATGGCGTGGACGATCGCATCCTGTCGCTCGACCTGTCTCTTGCCGGAACACGTAACGTGGCCGCGGAGGGGAACCTCGTGGCACTCGCTCGCGGTGGCAGGGGCGTCACACTCGTCGATGTGTCCGATCCGAGCCAACCGAAGCAGCTGCGGACGGTGCCCACCGATGACGCCTACGCAACGGCGATTCGGGACGGACTCATCTACGTCGCCGATGGTAACAACTCGCAATCGAACCCTCTCAAGGTGATCGATGCTCGCGATCCGAACACTGCGCAGGTGATCGGTTCGCTTCCCGATCGGTTCCTTCTGACTGACATCGCGCTGCAAGGTCCTTACGCAATCGCCTCAGACAGCTTCTCGGTCAACCGCGTGCCAGTGATCAGCGTCGCGGATCCGTCACGACCGTCGTTCCCGTTCGCGCTCGGATTCGAGTCGCAAGGCGACCACAACGGTGTCGGCGTGGACGTTCACGGTGGCTACGCCTACATGGTTGGTTGCAAAAGCGACGAATGCGCACTGTTCATCGGACAGTTTGCCGCCACAGATCGTGATCGCACGCCGCCATCGGTGCGGATCACAAGTCCTGTATCGGGCACGGCGATATCGGAAGGAGCGCTGGTAGAAGTGAAAGTTGACGCGCTCGACGATGTTGGGATCGATCACGTCGCGTTCCGCGTCGACGAGACCGTTGTGGCGACACACTCGTTGGCGCCGTTCGAGGCTTCGGTACGCGCTGGCGCCGTCGGCACATCACTGAAGATCGACGCCGTCGCCTACGATCTGGCGGGAAACGCACGCGTCTCTGAGGCTGTACTCGTCTCGGTTACCAAGGACTTTCAGCCACCGCAGGTGTCGTTAACCTCCCCGAGTGCTGGAGCACAGCTCTACGAACGCGTCTTGACGAATATCGCCGCGGACGCGAGCGACGATGTGAAAGTGGCGAAGGTGGAGTTCCGTGCTGGTGGAGTTCTGATCGGTACCGATGACAGCCCGCCCTTCGCGACGACCGCGCGAGTGCCCGCTGGCGTCTCGACATGGGAACTCGAGGCGCGAGCCTTCGATCAAGCTGGCAACTCGTACTCGGATCATACGATCGTCACGGTTCTACGAGATCCCGGCACGACGGTGATAGGACGCGTCATAGACGAGAACAACGCTGCCGTTGTCGGTGCGCGAGTCGAATCCATCGGCGAGGTTGCGGGAACGAGCAGCGCCGATGGTAGCTTCAGACTCGACGGTGTTCCGACCGTGCTTGGTAGTCTCGTGCTGCACGCCTCTGTGACTCGTGGCGACATTGTTGTGGACGGCCTCAGCCAACCGCTAGCGGCTGTCAGTGGTGGCGTTACCGATATCGGAGAGATCAGGCTGTCGGAACTGTTTGGTGATGGGCGAGATGGTGACCTCGTCACGAATAACCTGGATAGCCGAGTAAACCGGACCACACGCCTCGTCGCCGACGCTGCTGCGGGTGCCTCGGAGTTGGCTGTCGCGGGCTCCGAGATTGTGGTGCCTGGGGACGAGATTCTGGTGATCCAGCTGCAAGGGCCGTCTGCCGGCGAATACGAGTTCGCTAGGATCAGCGGAGTTGCGGACGGCAGCGTGGCGCTAGCGCGCCCACTGGTTCATTCGTTCCGTTCTACTGATGGCGTCGCGAACATCGTACGCGTGCCTCACTTCCGCAACCTCACGGTTCAGTCCGGCACTCGACTTGAACCGGAGGCGTGGGACGGTGAGCAGGGTGGCGTACTGGTGGCGCGGGTTAGCGCCAACGTGCTCGTGCAGGAGAACGGCCAGATCGGTGCCGACGAGCGCGGGTTCCGCGGTGGATACCGCAACACACTACAGGGCTGTGCCGCAGCGGGCGGGTATCAAGGTGAGAGCGTCATGGGTCCGTCGACCGTGTTTGGCTCTACGCAGCCGAACGTTGGTGGTGGTGGCGCGGGCGCGCCTGATGGCTGCGTGGGGTGCGCGGGAGATTCGCCAGCGGGCGGTGGGGGTTATGGAACGCGCGGTTCAGACAGTCAGAATCCTGGTGGTCAAGGGTTCGCCGGTCTTGGTGGGAATGTTTATGGATCACCTAACCTATTCGACTCGATCCTGCATGGGTCGGGTGGCGGCGAAAGCCATTGGGCGGGCTATCCAGGAGGCAACGGCGGCGGGATCGTGATGCTGTTTGCGCGCTCCATCGATGCCGGACGCGGCTTGATCACTAGCGACGGACAGGATGGCAGTACGGCATACGGTCATCCCAGCGGGGCAGGTTCGGGTGGCGCAGTGCTGATCGTCAGCGATCGCGTCGACGCTGGTGAGCAACACATACACGCGCTTGGCGGAAAGGGCTCGGTGCAGACGCCGTGCACCGCATGTTGCGGCAGTTTCGAGCGCGAGGTCGGGGGTGATGGTGGTCGCGGCCGCATGCTCATCCGAGCCCGACGCGTTGATGGGACTATCGAGTCTTGTGCTCCAATCCCTAGCGACGCAAGCGGTTGGTGGCCGGCCGAGGAATCACTCAACGATGTGATCGGGACAGCCAATGGGACCTGGCGCGGGACGCCAGCGTTCGCCGATGCGCGCGTAGGCAAGGGTTTCCGCCTCGATGGTGGCAACGCGGTGTTCGTCGATCAAACGTTCCTCCTTCACGAAATCACCAATGCGACTCTCGAGTTCTGGGTGAATCCGGACAATCCGTTCTTCGATCAAGCAATCTTCTGGACGCGCCCGGATGGGAGCGACGGAAATCGATTCAACATCCTGGTGAACGGCGGGCAACTCATCGTGGACTACCGTGCTCCTAACGGGAGCCTTCACTACTTGGGCGCCGCCCCGGTTGTCGCGGGGGGGTGGACCCACATCGCGATCGTCCGAACGGTGGCGCCGACACACGTATACCGGATCTATAGAAACGGTGAGCTTGCGTCAGAGGTCACCGATCCGGCGCCCAATCTCCCGACAGCCGTTGGATGGACCATGAGCGGTCGTGGCTGCTGCATGTTCCGCGGAGTCCTCGACGAGGTGTCGACTTATCGGCGTGCACTGTCGCAAGCAGAGATCCGGGAGATCGTCGCAGCAGAAGACTTTGGGAAGTGTCGTTGACAAGGTGCGGATCAAATGGCGCAGGCTACAAATCAAAGAATTGCCAAGCACGAGCGGGTGGATGTACCGGCGTTATTGGCAGAGGGCGTATGAAGCGATTGCGCGGTCATGGATAGCAGGACGCGGAATGTTCTAACGATCCTTACCGCCGCACTCACAGTTGCCGCGGCAATCATCTCGGCAGTTTCGGATGGATCGATTATTCTAAAAGCCATTGGAGTCGCCGGCCTGCTTGCGGTGATTGTTCTGCTGCTCCTACTGATCGCCATCCTTCAGTTTGGTCGGATCCGAAGGCTGTTTGTCCGGCATCCGATCATCAGCCGCCTATCGGTACTATTGTTCCTGCCTGCCTATTCAGTGCTCCTAACGCTGTTCAACTTTGAGCTCAGGATTGAGGTATCGCTGTCGATTGCGCTCCTCATGTGCACGGTGCTACTCAGCCTCTTCGTGCTCGAGCGGTTCAAGATCGAATCAAGCTTCTCAACTCACTATCTTGGGGAATTTCCTGACGATCTTAGCGTGTTGGTGGAGATTACCGAGTCGGCCCGCGACTCTATCGAGATCCTCACAGATCTGTTCGCCTATGGGGCCTTCTCAGCGCCGGAGCTCCACGAGACTCTCGTCCAGGCTCTATTGACGAGAACCAGGAAAGACCGGAACCTTCGCGTGCGATGGTCGGCATACACTGACGAAGTGGCCGAATCCTCGGTGTCACTCCAACTGGGATTGGCGCGACTCGCTGCCGACAAAGCAGCGGAGATGGCGTTTCTTCGCGGTCCGGCGATGCAAAAATATCTGAACTACTACCGGGGGGAGAAGCGCCCAGAGAACGTTGAAGAGTTCATGCGCGGAGTCCTTCACACAAGAAACAGAAGCGCACGCAAACGACTGTCCGAGATCGGTTGCAAGATTCAGGACCTTGTCAGTTTACCCCTGCCAATTCATGCCTGGGTTGTTGACGATAGGGTCGCCGTGTTCTCACTTATGGTGCGGAACGGAAGTGGTCACAGGGAGTACACGTTTCTGACTCGCGACCCGATTCTCCTTAAGACCCTTGGAGAGCTTATGGCGACGTACACCGGGAGCGATCGATGAACCAGGCGTCAATCTACTTCTTGATGTTCTGCGCGTTCCTCGTTGTCCGCGATGTGTTTAGTCATTACCTGGTCCGGCCAGGGGACGGCACCGCTATCGCGCCCGAGGCGATGCTAGTCGTCTATTTTTGGACCGCGGTGGCGCTCGCATGGCTATTCGAGTGGGCTCGTGGTGGCGGGGCCAGTATTGGCAAGCATTGGCGCCGACTTGCCCGTGATCAACGACTGGACTTCGTCAAGCTGGGTCTCGCGACCTGGGCTGTCTACGCGAGCACCATTGTCGGCTTCCGGCTAATCGGGGCGCCTGTTTTCAACGTCGTCGAGTATTCAGCCATGCCACTGTTGACTGTACTTGCGGGAGGATTCTTACTTGGTGAGAGGATCCTCGCGGGCAGAGTCGTTTTATCGCTGGTATCGGTCGCGGGCGTGGTACTCATTTTTCTCGCACGACCAAGCGGTGAAGGTACAGGCTCGTGGGTCTGGGGGCTTGTATGCGTGACCGCAAGCGCTGTGTTGACGTCCTACTGCAGCGCGATTCAAAAACGCCAAGTTACCGATGGGCTATCTCCAAGCGTCGTGCTTCTATTTCGCTTTCCGCTCCCAGCGCTGATCACTACTGTGTGGCTGCTCGCCGCGAAGACGCCGATCGCGCCCAAGGTGATTCTGCCTCTCATGATAATCGCCGCTATCGGAGTATTCCTGCCGCTTCTTCTCTTGTGTTTTGGATTCATGAGAGCCACGCTTGGAGAGTTTTCCCGCTATCTCTTCCTGATCCCGATTCTCACCTGGCTGCTCGTTCCAGCCCTCGTTCAGAAGGAACAAAGCTTTCTCTTCGACTGGAAGAGCGTGCTCGGCGCATCGGTACTGCTAACGAGCTTCATGCTAGCCGCACGGTATGAATCGCAACTCGAAGGTATTGGGCCGGGCCGCCCAGCGAGGAAGTAGAGTTCCGGACGCAGCGAGGTGAACAGCGCATGCTCGCCAGCCTATCGTCTCATTGCGATGCGCGAGCCTCGCGAGGATGGGCCGACGAATAGGCGGATGCGGTGCGCGGCACGCCAACGCCTTCGGAGTCTGTTTCTTTTCGGGAGTTGTTCGCTTCTGAAACGTCCTTATCCAAAGGCACTACCACCCGCGCAGCCGCGAATGCCCACGACTCTCCACCAGCGCTCAAGAACAACCCAGAACTGGCCGAAACAAAGCCCAGGCGTTGCTTCCTGGCAGCCCACCACCAGTGCCGGGCACGGTGACGCGCGAGAGGCTTGTGGATGAACCTGCGGGCGAAGACCCTTCTGACGGTCGGCTCGGCGACGCTCGGCGTCGGCGCGCTGGTCGTGGCGTCGACAGCCCTGGTGCTCCTGTTCAACGCGCGCCATCTCGAGTCGATCCTGATTGAGCGCGATGTGGCCCGCACGCGCGAAGCACTCACCGTGGAATTCGAATCGACGCGCGAGACCGCTCGCTACTGGTCGATCTGGGACGACGCTTACGCGTTCGCCGCCGACCACAATCAGAAGTTCGTCGAGGCCAATCTCTACGATGACGTGCTGCGCGATGCGCGGTTGGACGTGGTGCTGTTCCTCGACACCCAGTGCCAGCCGATCTACGCCAAATCGCTCGCGCTTCCCGGCGAGAGCATCCGCGTCGATTCCGACGCTGTTGCACAGCAGTTCTGTCGACTTCCCAGAGCGTTGGTGTCCCGCGCTGGCCTGGATGGTCTGAACGGAATCCTCGCGCTCGATGATGAGCCGCTTGTGATCGCGGCCGCGCCGATTCTCACCAGCAAACGAACGGGCCCTAGCCGCGGCACATTGCTGGTAGGGCGACGGCTCGACCACCGGATTACGACGCGGCTGCAACGCGTCACGGGCTTTGAACTCGAGATTGCCAGGGTCAAAGCGCTTCCGCCCAGTTTTTCCGACGCGGCCGACCTGCTGGCCTCGCCGCGAGATCAGTTCTCGGTGCCGCGCGACAGTGAGCGGATCGATGCGTTCGCGGTCATCCCCGATCTGCTGAATCACCCGGTTGCCTTGTTCAAGCTCACACGCACGCGAGAGACCTACGCGCAGACCCTGGGGCTGGTGCGCGTCCTGTTGTTGGCCAGCTTGACTGTCTGCGGTGTCTCGTGCCTAGCCGTGTTGATGTTTCTCGACCGGATCGTCCTCTCGCGCCTAGCCGGGCTCATTTCGTCAGTGAGCACGATCAGCTTGACGCGCGATTCCTCGGGGCGGGTGCGCGTTTCAGGCCGGGACGAGCTGGCTGGCCTCGGCGGTGCGATCAACGAGATGCTCGCTGGTCTGGATCGATCGCGCTACGAACTCGAACAACGCGATGCGCGGCTCGAGAAAATGCTGGCCGAACTGGAGCAGGCCAAGCTCGAACTCGAGGTGCGCGTGGCCGAGCGCACCTCCGAACTGCGGGCAAGCAACCAAGATCTGCAATCCGAGGTTGCCGAGCGCATCAACATCCAGGCAGCGCTGGACGTGCAGCTGCGGCTGCAGCGCGGCGTCGCGGGGTTTTCCAAGACGCTGCTGCAAGACTCGCAGCGCGGCGGTGGTGTCGAACCAGCGCTGCATCATCTGCTCGCCGCCGCCGACGCCAGCCGCGTCTATGTGTTCATCAATCACATCGACCCCGAACTCGGCAGGGTGATGGAGCGCACCCATGAGGTCTGCCGTGCCGGCGTCTCGCGCCAGCTGGATGAAAACTCACAGCATCAGCAAATCGCTTACGACCCGGTATTTACCTCGTGGTGGGAAGCGCTCTCGACGGGAGACATCATTCAGACACCGGTTGCCGATCTTCCGGTTCCTCAGCAAGCACACCTGGCCGATCAGGGCGTGTTGTCGCTGTTAGCGCTGCCGATCTTCGTAGAGCAGCGTTTCGCCGGTTTCATCGGCTTTGACCACTGCACGCGCCCCAAGATCTGGACCGTCTCCGAAATCGAGCTGTTGCATACCGGTGCCGAGTTGACCGCAGCCTTCCTGCAGCGACAGCGCAGTGCCAGCCTGCTGCAAGCCGCGAAGGAAACGGCCGAGGCAGCGAGCAAATCCAAGAGCGAATTCCTGGCCAACATGAGTCACGAATTGCGCACGCCGCTCAACGGGATTCTCGGAATGACCGACATCGCGCTGAGCTCCCCACTCGAGCGAGAACAGCGTGAGTGTCTCGAGGTCGTTCAGTCCTCGGGGCGGACGCTGCTCGAGATCGTCAACGACATCCTGGACTTTTCCGCGATCGAGGCCGGTAAGCTGCGCCTACGTCGCGAGCCCTTCGACCTGCACCAGCAGTTGGCGCAGACCATGGCGGCCTTGGCCGTTACGGCGGAGCAGCGGCAACTCGAACTGATTTGCGAGGTTCGAAAATCGGTCCCGAGGACCGTGACTGGTGATGCTGGACGCGTACAGCAAGTGCTGATGAATCTGGTGGGCAACGCCATCAAGTTTACGGCGAAGGGAGAAGTCCACGTCGTCGTTGCGGGTCGACAGCTGCCGAACCGCAAGTTGTTTCTACGCGTGTCCGTGCGAGATACAGGGATCGGGATCGCACCAGAACACCAGCGGAAAGTCTTCGAGGCGTTCGAGCAGGCCGACGGGTCGGCCACACGAAACTTCGGAGGGACGGGACTCGGCCTCACGATTTCCTCTAACCTCGCGACGCTCATGGGGGGTCGAGTTTGGGCTGAGAGCACCTATGGCAAGGGGAGCACTTTCTACTTCACGCTCCGGCTCGAGTGCGAGTCGCCGCAGTCCGCCGGTCTATCCGAAAGCGTCAGTTCCCCGGCCTTTCCCGGACAGAAAGCACTCGTGGTGTTCTCGCATCGTGGTGCGCGTGCGGCGTTGACCAGGATGCTTGAGGATCAGGGCGTTGCCACGGAAGGCTGCCGTGACGCTGTCGCGGCGCTCGTCCAGTTGCGGTCCGCCGTAGACCCGTACCAGTTGGTCGTGATCGAGGCGTCGCTGGCCGATCGGGGCTTGGTTGAACAGGCTCGATTGTTGGCCGCGGAAGCGGGCGGCGCCTGCCGTGTGATCGGTGTGTTCCGCCGCGCATCGACGGGTGGCGCGATCGACGCTGGCATTCAATTCGACGGCCGAGTGTTCACGCCCGTGCTCTGCACCGATCTGATACAGGAACTGACACGCTACGAGCTGCCAGAGCCAGTGGGATCGACGCACGCGGGAATGGCATTGCTCACGCCTCAACCGATACGGAATCCGACACAGGATCCAATGCGGGTGCTTCTCGCCGAGGATCATCCGATCAACCAACGACTGGCGGTTCGACTCTTGGAGCGTGCCGGATACCAGGTGACCGCGGTCGAGAACGGACGACTTGCGGTGGAGGCTTACCAGCGCGAGCCGTTCGACCTGATCTTGATGGACGTGCAGATGCCAGAGCTGGATGGCCTCGCTGCGACCGCAGAGATTCGTGCGCTCGAAGCTGAGTCCGGCCGGCGTATCCCGATCGTGGCGCTGACGGCGCACGCGCTGGTGAGCGACCGGCAGCGTTGCCTGGCGGCGGGGATGGACGAGTACGTCACAAAGCCAATCGACGCAAAACAGCTCTTCATCGTGATCGAAGAACTGCTGGCGGTGGACGCCTAACGCAGTCCGACGTTCGGCCATGGTGTCCGGCCAAGTGTCCTGAAAGCGGCGGGCTCGCGGTCTGGCCGAAGTCTCTAGGTGCTGACAGATCAACAACTTGGTGCTGGGCACGGGGCCTGCAAACCCGCCGGATGGAAAGCTAGTCACTCGACGGGAGCTGTGATGATCAAGTCTCGAAACAAATGCAACGCCGCTCTTAAACGAACGCTCGCCGCGGCTATTGCGGCCTGTGCGTTACTGCCGCCAGCGTGGGCGCAGACGGACGGGCATCAACAGAATGCGTCTCGAGATCTCGAGGCCACCATCGCGACGACATCGCCGAACACCGTCGTGCGGGTGATCTTGAACTTCCGCGACTCGATAACGATCTCCGGCGCGCTGATGTCGGGAAAAGCCACGCTCGTCCGAATGCATCTGATGTTCGGTCTGTGCGTCGTCGACATCAAAGCGGGCGATCTCGCTGAGCTTCTCGACTCCAACGAGATCGTCTACGCGGTACCCAACCGCGCCATGCAACAGTTGGGCAAGCGATCGACGACCAGCAGGACGACATCGACGGCGAACTCGCTCGCACCACCGGCACCGGTGCCTTCGGGTGAGAGTCACGTGCGTGCCACTACGGCGGCCAATCAAGCGAGCGTCGATGGCGCGGGGTTGACGGGCGCCGGCATCGCCGTGGCCGTGGTCGACTCTGGCATCTACGAGCATCCCGACTTGAAGGATCCCGTCACCGGCCTTAGCCGCGTGACGACTCACGTGAACTATGCGTCCGACGCGGTTGGCAATGGCGACCCCTACGGACACGGCACACACGTCGCAGGTTTGATTGCCGGCAACGGAACGCGTTCCGCGATGGACCTGCCGCGCGCCTACACTGGCGTTGCCCCCGGAGCGAAGCTCGTCGATTTGCGCGTGTTGCGCGCCGATGGAGCGGGCACGTTGGAGTCAGTGCTGCAAGCGTTGCAGTGGGTGGTCGATAACGGCGCTGCCAACAACGTCAAAGTGGTCAACCTGTCGGTGGGCACACCGCCGAACGAATCGTTCGCAGACGACCCGTTGTGTAAGGCTGTCAATTCACTCGTGAGCTTCGGCTACACCGTGGTGGTGGCGGCCGGAAACTCGGGCAAGGATCAAATCGGCAACAAGGTCTATGGCAGCATCCTCTCGCCGGGTAATGCTCCGCTGGTAATCACGGTCGGTGCGGCCAACACGTTCCAAACCGACGGCCGCAATGACGACGGCATCACGACCTACTCGTCGCGCGGGCCGACGCGCAGCTATCGCGATCAAGATCTCAACGGCGATGGCACGTTCGCGGCGAACGAACGCGACTATGACAACTTGCTCAAGCCCGACCTCGCGGCGCCTGGCAACAAGATCGTCTCGTTGGCGTCGCCTGGTTCGACATTGCTGAAAGCCAACCCCTCGTTGGCGCGCGGCAGCGACTACATGGAACTGTCGGGGACGTCGATGGCGGCCCCGGTCGTATCGGGAACGGCGGCGCTCTTGTTGCAGGCGCGCACCGATCTCAAGCCTACGTTGATCAAAGCGCTCTTGATGTACACCGCGCAGCCGTTGCTCAACGCGCAGGTCCTCGATCAGGGGGCAGGTGTCATCAACGTCGCAGCGGCTCGCGACTTTGCGGCACAGCTCGTCGCCAACCCTGCGAGCATCGCGATCGGCACGAACGCTTCGCCGCTCGATCTAACCAACTCACAACTCGGGCGCACGATCGGCGGGCAGTTTGCGGCTTGGGGCAAGCGCACCGTGATGGTCGACGGTTGGTACTTCGCCAGCAGACTGCAACGCACTCAGGGAGTCAGTTGGGGTGCCGGGACCAAAGGCAGCACCCGCTTGGTATGGGGCAACGGCGTCTTCTACACGCAGGCGGCGCAGTGGAGCAGCCAGTCGGCGTCAGGTTCCGGGTTGTTGTGGGGCGACGGTGTGTTGTGGGCCGACGCAACCCTGGGCCCGACCGACCTGCGCAGTGAGGCCGCGCGCTTGAGCTCCTACGGGATTCTGTGGGGTGATGGAATTCTGTGGGGCGACACGCGAGTTGCTGGCGACGGCATCTTGTGGGGCGATGGAATTCTGTGGGGCGACGGCACCATCAATCCGGACGGCCTGTTGTGGGGCGACGGGATTCTCTGGGGTGACGGCATCCTGGTGGGCGACGGCCTCTTGTGGGGCGACGGCCTGTTGTGGGGCGACGGCATTCTGTGGGGTGACGGGCTTCTGTGGGGTGACTGAGCACTGCGCGATTCATCGGTGCTTTCGGGGCGACGCACGGTGGGTCGCCCTTTCTGCTTCGGGCGCAGCGACGGCATCACGACTCCAACGCGTTAATAGACTGGTCATGCGAGACGGCGCTCGATCGAGTTAGGTAAACCGTCCCCGAATTAGGGGGTGGTTTTGAGGGCTAGGTCGCGGTCCCAGGAGTCGGTGGGGAGCCATACGGGGTCGAAGGGGGGGGCGGTCCAGCGGACGGGGGACCAGTTGCGGAGGTCTTGGCCTGGAGGCCAGGTAGAGACGGTCGCCCAGGTCTGAGACCAGATCGGTGTCGAGAACGTCGAAGGGTTCCAGGGGTAGGGCTTGGTTGGATCGCCTTCGGGGTAGGCCGATGTGGGCGCCCACTGACCCTTGTCTTGCGAGACGGTGGTGCGAGCGATGAACTCGGCGCGGCGCGCACGCGCCAATGCTTGTGTGAATTCATCCACCGGGGCGGGCGGGCCGGTGATCTCGACGGGGCGGACGGTCACGCCATCGAGCGAGACCGGAGGCAGGTCAGGAAGCGGGGTTGGCGTCGCGGGCGCCACTGGCTCGACGCTCATTCGAATGCGTTGCTTGGGAATCGAATCGGCAGTCCTTCCCAGCACGGTGACGCCAATGGGGAAGTCCTTAGCCCGCAGAACTTCGCCCTCTTTTGGGGCTGGGGCGTAGTAGACCGGAGTGGGTGATGCCGCTTCGCTCTTCGTCGCAGGATCCTGCGGCGTTGCCTTCGAGTCGGCAGCAGGCTGTTTGGTGGTGGTGGCTGGGGCCTTTGCTTTTGTCTTGGTCTTCGAAGCCGTCTTGCTGGTCGATACCGCAGGGTCGGCGGCGAACGCTGCGAACAACCCGAGTGCGGCGATGGCCGCGAAACTCCCAAGCCCTGAAACGGTTCGACGCATGCGGGCAGCATACGCGCTGTTGCAGGCCGGGCACAGTTTGTTGGTCTCAACGCATAATCCCGCCCCATGAAGCGAACGCGGGTTGTGGCTGTTGCCGTAGTGATGCTGCTCACTCGTTGCGGATCGCCGGGGGGGGCGCCGCCCGATGCTCCGGCGCGTACCACGATCGACGCCCCCACGGTGCTCGTAATCTCGATCGACACGCTGCGCGCCGATCGGCTCGGCTGCTACGGCAAAGCCAACGCCGGCACGCCGCAGATTGATGCACTCGCAGCCGGCGGGGCACGCTTCGACGCAGCCGAGACCACCGCGCCGTTGACGTTGCCCGCACACAGCTCGCTGCTCACCGGGCGCAGCCTGCCGGCGCACGGCGTGTTCAACAACGGCACCTTCCATCTACCGGAAACGATCCCGACCCTGGCCGAGTCGTTTCAGCGAAACGGCTACGCCACCGGTGCGTTCGTCAGCTCGCCCGTGTTGGCCGCACGCTACGGTCTCAACCGTGGATTCGATCGCTACGACGACCAAATCCCCAAGCAGCCAGCGCAACAACAAGGCTTGGTGGTGCACTACGACGAGCGCTCGGGGCGTGACACCGCGACGCGCGCCATCGCGTGGGTCGATGGGCTCGGCAACAAGCCGGCGATGTTGTGGGTACATCTATGGGAGCCACACGCTCCGTACCATCCACCGCCAGAGTTCGCGCAGCAGTTCGCCGACGATCGTTATCAAGGTGAGGTGGCCGCTGCCGATGCTGCCGTCGCGCGATTGATCGAAGGCCTCACCGCGCTCGGTCGCGGGGCCAAACTGTTGGTCGTGGTGACCGCCGATCACGGCGAAGGGCTGGGCGCGCATGGCGAGCCGACGCACGGTTTGTTTTTGTATCGCGAGACGATGCGCGTTCCCTTGGTGTTCCACGGCCCGCACGTGGGGATCAAGCCGGCGGTGCACGTTTCGCCCGCGAGTTTGATCGACATCGCGCCCACGCTGCTCGAGTTGAGTGCACTGCCTGCAATCACCGAGCTCGACGGCAAATCGCTCGCACCCTTGGTGCGAGGCCAAGGCGGCGGCCCCACCCGCGCGGGTGTGTTTGCCGAAAGCCATTTGCCGCAACTCGACTTTGGTTGGTCGGGCATGCGCGCGCTCGTCTCCAGCGACGGGACACGCCTGATCGATTCGCCTACCCCGGAGCTTTACGACGAAGCGGCCGATCCCGAGGCGACACACGATTTGGCCGAGAGCCGCGCCTCCGACGTGGCGGCCAAGCGGCGCGCGTTGAGCGTTCTCGTTGCCGATGGCGCGGCGTTGCGCCCAGTCGCTGAGGCCGAGCGCAGCGTGAGTTCCGAGGAACTGGAACGGCTGAAATCGCTGGGTTACGCCGCGACCGGAAGACAAAACGTCAGCCAGCAAGATCTGGTCGATCCGAAAGCTGTGAATCCGCGCGATCGCGTGGAGTTCGTTGCCAACTTCGATCTCGCTTCGGCGCGCACACGTGAGAATCGACACCCCGAAGCGATCGCGTTGTACCAACAGTTGATCAAGATCGAACCGAAAAACCCAGGTCTCTTACTGCAGTTCGGACAAGCACTGATTCTCGCGGGGCAGTTGCCCGAAGCGGAGCGTCAAGTTCGCGCGGCGCTGGCGGTCGATCCGTCATACGGCTTGGCCTGGTACCGATTGGGACAACTGCTCGACAACGCCAAGCGCGTGCCCGAAGCCGAGGCCGCCTACCGCAAGGCGATCCAGACCGACCCTGGCAATGTCGAACCGCGCAAAGCACTGGCCGGTCTGCTCTCCGAAAATGCGCGCATTCCGGAAGCGATTCAGGAACTCGAGCAGGCCAAGGCGCTCGACCCCAACGACGTTTCGATTGGACGCGATATCGAGCGGTTGTGGGCCAAGACGCGGCGCTAAGGCCGCTACGCGAAAAAAAGAGGCAGGACGTTGAGTCCCGCCTCTGATCACACGGACGCTTGAACGCGCTTACGGCTGCTCGACGCCAGTGAACGTAAAGCGATACATCAGTTGCCGCTGCAGCTTGAAAGCTGGCAGTGAGATGTCGGCCTTGAGCGCGCCCTTCAAGCTCATGGCGCCATTCTTCTTGACGACGCCTTGCGCCTTGTCGCTCTTCAGATCGACCGTGACCAAGTCGGCGAGTTCGGGCGGGACCGTCGCACGCAGGAGATTGCGCACCGCTTCGGTCGACGCCGCATCGTCGAACTGCAGCGTGAAGCCGCGCCCTTCGGTCGGTGCCCACTGACAGGCCAAGCACAGGTTGGCGTTGCAGGTAGTGTCGACCGGCAGAGCGGCGTTGGACGACGTTACGGCCAGCAAACACGACGTTCCTTCGGTGGCGAAGGTGAGTGTGGCGCTGGTGCGATCGCCAACATTCGGTGAACCCGTGATCTTGCCGCGCCCTGAACCGCTCAGCGTCCAGGTTGTCCCCGCCAAGTCGACGGCTGCGAAAGAGGGAACTGCCAAAGCCAACGTGGCCACCAGACCTAACGCACAGCGAGAAAACATTGTTTGAGTCGTGAACGGTTTTTTCATGAGTGTCCTTCCTCCCCCTCGACTGCTGCTCACCGCGGGCGAGGCGAGCGGAAACCGGCAACGAACAGTCGAAGTAAGTGGTGGCAGGATGCCCCCATCGCGGCACGCGGTCAACAAACCGATCGAGTCCGAGCTGCGGGGACCATTGCCTTACGGTTGGATCGTGGCCTCTGCCCCCAGTCCTGGCCCATACACAACCGCATTCAGAAACAGCCGCGCCGTCCCGTACATGCTGCCGCGAAACACAGGGCTGTCGGCAAACAAGATGCTCTGACCGGCCCCGTCGGCTTCTCGCACCACGAATGCCGCATTGGCTAAACGAGCCGCACCCTCGGGCCACAACAATCCCGATAAACGCAGCGTCACCGTTTGCCCCGCAGGCAACGCCGACCAACCGACCGGCGCACGCGCTGTCGCTTTAGCCGCGCTCGCAGGTTCAGGTGTCAAGACCCCAAACCGGACCGGCGCCTGTGCGGGAGACTTGGTGACGAGTGCGGTTCCGCCGTGCATCAGGACCGGAAGCATGGCGCCGCAGCCGGCGGTCAACCAATGCCGATCGTCGACGCGTGCGGCGAGTTCGACGCCGCCAGGCATGAACAAGCTCTGCCATGCATCGCGGCGTTTGAGTTCCGGCAGTTCGGGGCGCGCCGCCATGTCGCTCCAAGGGAAATCGCTGCCGTTTGCCACACCGCGCGCGTAGATCTTCTCGGCATCGACGATTGCGGTGGGCGCAATCGCTTCGCGCAACACCGCTTGTTCGAAGTCGACGATGTTGTCCCAGGCATCGGTCAGCGTGCGCACAGCTTCCAGCCCGCCGTCCTTGCCGGCCCATTGCGCCGCCGATTGGCCGATGGCGATCAGTGTGCCGCCACCCGAGATCCGAGCCTTCAGCGCATCTTTGGCCTTCAGCGCGGGACTCTCGCCGTAGGAGTTGGGGAACACGATCACGTTGTAGCGGCGAAGATCGACCTGACCAAACGAGTCTGCATTCAACAGCGTGGCGCGCACCCCGAGTCGCTGATCGATTTCGAACCAAGCTTCACCAGCACTCGAATCGGCATTGCCACGCGTCACGATCGCAATCCGCAGCGGCTGCAGTGCAGGGAACTGCCCGCTGCCAAGGTCGCTGTTCTCGCTGCCCGGACCGAGTCCCGTGGATAACGCTTCTGCGCCGATGCCGAGTTGGCCTGCCACCTCGCGCAGCGTCGCCGGCAAACCGGTGAAGTCGACGTTGTCGGCCTTGGTCACCACCACCGAGCCGCGCGGCCGCAACTTGCCAGACAACTCCGTCGCCTTCACCGACACGCGCACGACAACGCCTCGCTCCATCAAGCGCGCGGCCAAGGCGGGCGCGCGATCGTCATTGCCATCGGCGATCCAACCCACGGTCGAAGCGGCCGGCGGCAGCGGTGTCGGTTCGTCGGGAAGTTCACGCCACGACGCAGCCGGCATGCCTTCCAACGTGAAAGCCGGAAGATCCATCACCATCGGCAGATTCCAGGCCGTAATGTCGTACAGCCGCGATTGACCGGTGCGCAGGATCTCGCGCCGCTCACTCTCCAAGAAAGTCGCCGGCATCCGCGGATCGAACTCGAACATGACCGCTGCTAACAACGCTTCGGGTTGTGCACCTGGAACGACCCACGTGCCGCTCTCGAAGCGACGCGCGCTGCGCACACCGAGGCGATCGATCGCCGCAGCGGTAAACGGCGCCGCGGCAACCTTGACCTCGACACCATGTAGCGCGAGCAGGTTGCGCAGCGCCAGGCGCCGTCCGGGATTGAGCGTTGCGGCTTCGATCGCCCAGGCGCGTTTGGCGTACGTGGCGTTGCTGCCCTCGGCAAGCGCACGCCGTTCAGCCGCGTACTCACGAAGCAATTCGTCTTTGTGTGCGGCCAGCGTCGCCAGATTGGCGCGTGCACTGGTGAGTTGATGACGCACCGCCTCGCGGTACGTTGCAATCCGGCCCGTGCGCTGACGCACGCCGTCTTCGGCATAGCGGGCCTGCTCGTAGAGGATACCGACAGCACCGCGAAAGGCAGAGTACGAGTCGGAGTAACCCGGGTACCAACCTTCGTTCCACTCGCCGGTGTAGTAGGTCCAGCCGCGAGCATCGAAGGCTCGCGCTTGATCGGCGGCGAAGACTTCATTCCACTTCTGACGGCGAGGTGGATGGTTGGGATTGAACGGCTCGCGTGAGGGAGCGAAGAGATAAGTGTCCTGCGAACCCATTTCGTGAGCGTCGACAAACAACAGTGGATTGAAGCGCCGGATTGCGGCGATCCTGCCTCGCGTTTCGGGCTGCGTGGCGTAAATCCAGTCGCGGTTCATGTCGAACCAGTAGTGATTCCAGCGTCCGGCAGGCCAGTAGCCGTCGTGGAGCAGCGACTGATCATCGACATTCGGCTGTGCCGCGCGATGCTCTGCAATCATCTTCAAGAAACGGTCGCGGCCATCGGGATTCATCATCGGGTCGATCACGATCAGTGTCTTGTCGAGCAGCTCGGTCGTTTCGGGATCGGTCGAGGCAATCAGGTGATACGCCAGTTGAACCGCGGCGTCGGCGCCCGAGGTTTCGTCACCGTGGATCGAGAACCCCAACCACGCGACCGCCGGCAACGACGCGGTGAGTTCGGTGGTTTGCGCCACGCTCGTGCCACGCGGATCGGCCAACGTTTGCAAGCCGAGCATGATCGCGTCGATGCGCGCCAGATTTGCCGCCGAACTGATGACGATGTGATACAGGTTGCGGCCTTCCCAGGTCTTGCCATGTTGAAACAAGCGCGCCCGCGCTCCACCCGCACCCTTGCCGTCCCAAGCTTTCAGACAACGCTCGATTTCAGCGTGCATCGCCGCGCGCGTACCAACGGCATAGCCAAGCAGCGACTCGGGGGTGGCGATCGCTGGATCGTAGTGAGGCGTTGTCTCATCGGCGAGGAGCACGAACGGCGCGTCGTCGTTCAGGCCAGCGAGTGGGGAGGGAGGAAGCGACGCTTGCGTCGCGGGTCCCGGCCCGGCGGCGAAGACCCACGAACTCACGAGGCAGCACACCAAACAAACGGCAGCCATTGTCGAGCGCTTCATTCAGTCTCCATCGACCCGGGCCTGCGGCCCAAAGATCTCAATCGTCATCATCGGCATCGGCGGCTTGTGCGATCGAGCGCAACACGCGCGGCGGCATGAACCAAAGCAATCGGCCCACCGTCGCCGGTGAGACTGGAAAGTCGATCGCCGCAGCGCCGGCCTTCTTGAACGAACCGAGCGAGGTGCGCGTGCCGGTAAGAGCCTCGCCCAAAATCAAGTCCAGGTGCGGCAGATGTCCGACGCACAACACGCGCGCCAGGTGCGCGCGGCTGAGTTCAGAAAACAGCGCAGCCGGAGGCTGATCGGGCTCGAGCGCTGAGGTGATGACGATCTTAGGGTTCGTGGGTTTCAGCGCTTCGGCAGCGAGTGCCGCCGTTTGCCGTGCGCGCAACAGCGGACTGGACCAAATCGCATCGAGCTTGACCCCCAAGTGCATCAACCCGCGTGCTGCCTGACGCGTGCGCTGCTCACCCTTGTGGGTGAGCGGGCGTTCGGAGTCGGAGCCTGCCCCAAGGTCGGCAGCGATCCCGTGTCGCATCAAGTACAAGATCATGGGACTCCCAGTGTTGTGAACGGCGGTGCCATGATAACGGCAGCAAAGGCCGATCGATGACGACCCGCGTGAGAATCCAGCCCGATCCTGCTGCCGCGGTCTCGCAGGCTGTGGCCGCGCTGATCCAGCGCGCGCTCAAGCACGCCGACGGGATGCATTCAGACAACTCGCCGCGCCGCGATGTCACGGCGGTGCATGAATTTCGTAAATCGCTGCGTCGCGCCCGTGGGATCGTGGCGTTCGCCGCGCCGATCTGCGAGCCCTCGGCGCACGCCCACGTTTCAGCGCTGTTACGAACCGCGTTTCGCAGCACCGGAGCGCTCCGCGACTCGGCGGTGCGGCTGACCCTGCTCGACGAGCTGCACCGGTCTGCGTCCGTCGACCCACTGGGCCCAACTCTCCGCGACGCGCTGAGTTCCGAGCAGCCGACACCACAGCACACCGCACTGGTTCTCAACGCGGCGGCACAGGCAGCCGCAGAGGCGCTGCCGATCTTTCAATCGGGACTCGATGCGGCGATCGAGATGGACCGGCTCGAGGTTGCCGTGGCGCGGGCCAACCGGCGTGTGCGCCGCGCGTTTCGACGCGCACGCAAGAGTGGCGATGACGAGGCGTTTCACGAGTGGCGCAAGCGCCTGAAGGACTGGCGCGCGATCAGCGATGTCATGGGCGGATGGGGCGATCCCGGTCCACTCGACCAACGGCAAGAACTCGCCACGATGACGCAGCGCTTCGGACTATTGACCGACTTGATCTTGCTGCAACGCAGCGTGCTGCTACAGGCGGGCGAGCAGGCTGACGGCCCGCTGCTGCGCACGCTTCAAAGACGAATCGCGGCACGCAAGCGCTACTTGCTGCAATGGGGAGAACGCCAACACGCTGCTGGTCCGCGATTGGTGGCGGCTCGTCTGCGTGGGGCGCTGGAAGCGACGTGGTGCGGTCCAAAAGAAACGCGGGCGGCTGTCGAGCCGCCCGCGGTGAAATCAAAGGCCTGAGAGTTGCTTGCTCTGAACGGCCCTGCGATCAGTTCGGAAACAGTTGCTGCAACACCACGGTGTCGCCCAGCAACACCTCAATCAGCTTGCCACGCGGATCGAAGGTCAGCGGCAACTTGCCGGGTTCGCTCGGTTGCGCAAACTCGACTTCACCTTCGATGTGCGAAGTACCAGGAACCGGTTGGGCAACGATCGTCGCCACGACAACGCCATCGATGCGCAGTGTGTAGCTGCCTGCCGGCACGTCCTCGATCTCTACGTTGAACCGGTTCTTACCCGACTGGCTTCGCAAACGAACTTTGCCCTCGGCGCCAGCGATCGCCCCAGTAGAAACCAGCGAGGTGCGTTGATCGGCATTCGTATTGGAGCCCGTGCCACCTGCCCCGGACTGATTGGGAACGGCTACGCTCAGCAGTGCTTGACCGTTTTGCAGCACGTCGACGCGCTGGCCGCGAGGATCGAAGGTCAGTGGCAACACCCCGGGGTCATCGCCCAGCGGGGTGCGGAACTTGATTTCACCGCGGCCGAGGCCGTTGACGGTAATCGTGCCGACCGATGCGCCGGCGACCTGGAGGTCCGCCGGGCCCGGCGTGAGCCGCTCGACCTGGACCTGAAACCTGAGCCTGGACCCCTTTTGCCGGTAGACCGCCTTACCAGAAGCGTCGCTGTCGATTCCAGTATTGACGAGACCGATGACAACCCGTTGCTCTTGGCTGCTCTTGGCGAACACTGCGGGCGTCGCCACGGCGAGCGCCATCAGGGTCAAAGCGGTGAAGCGCGTGCAGATTCGGTTCATTGGGAAACATCCTCCACGTTGGGCCTGTATGAAGCGGGCACCCCTAGGAGCAATGCACTGCAATCCTGATACCGGGTTACTGAAGTTTTTCGATTCGGTCGCGAATCCGCGCGGCATCAGGGAAATTGGGATCGCGTCGCAGCAGTTCTTGGTAGTCCGCCATCGCCCCGGCGCGGTCGCCCGCGGCAGCTCGCAGCTCACCTCGCGCGAGCCGTGCGGGGGTGTGGCCGGGATCCAGCGCCAAGGCGCGATTCAAGAGCACCAGCGCGCGGGCTGGGTCGCCGCCACGCCGGATAAGCGTCGCGTTCAGCGCCAGCAGTTCGGCGTCTTCGACACCGCGAGCCTCGGCCTCGTCGAGTGCGCTTCGCGAGCCGCTCACGTTGCCTCGTTGCAATCGCACCAAGGCCAAAACCAAGATCGCGTCGGCATGTCGCGGCGCGAGTTGGATCGCTTGAACCAAGGCGCTCTCGGCGGCAGCGAGCCGGTCCTTGCCGCGTGCACGCTCCGCTCCGCCCAGCAGAAACCAGGCTTGAGCATCGCCAGGTGAATGTTCTGCGGCCGCAGCAAACTGCGTTGCCGCTTCTGCAGGCCGGCCGGATTGCAACAGCGCACGACCCATCAACAAAAGCGCCAGCTGATTGCGCGCTCCGCCAGCCAACACTGGGGTGAGCCGCGCGATCGCGGCGTCGGGCTTCGCAGCCGCCAGTTCTTCGCGCGCGCGATCGATCTCGGAGAGCGTGGCCACCTGTGTCTTGGTGTCCAAGAGCGCGGCCGGATCTTGTGGCCTCGTTCCGCCCGAGACATATCCCAGCGCTGCCAGTTCCTCCAGGCGCTGGCGATCGGCGTCGCTGGCCGGAACGACCGGTGCGCGGGTCACCAATTCATCCCAGCGCGCAAACGCGCGGGCGGCGGCGACGCGGGCGGCGCTTGCCGAACTGCTGCGATTGATCGTTTCGCGAGGGTCGCGCGCCAAATCGTAGCGTTCGGGCTCTGGCGCGGCGATCCATTTGTCGTTGCCTTGCACGATCGCCGAAGAAGGAGCCCAGCCGAAGGCGCGCAACGGGTAAATGGTTTCCATTTCATAGCTCACCGGCCAACTGCGAGCGGTGCCGCGCATCAGCGGGAGCAAGGAGCGGCCGCTGGCCGAAGGCAAGGGTGCTTGCTTCATCAGGTCTAACAAGGTCGGCGCCAGGTCGATCAATCCGACACGCGGCGACACCACACGAGCCGCCGGCAGGCCAGGTCCTGCCACGATCAACGGAACGCGTTGCGTCGATTGATACAAGAACAACCCATGCTGCTGCTCGCCGTGATCGCCCAATGATTCGCCGTGATCGCCGGCGACGGCCACGACCAGCGCGCGATCCAGGCCGCGTTGCTTGAGTGCTGCCAACAACGCGCCGAAGGCGTCGTCCATCGCCGCGACCTCACCGTCGTACGGAGAGGCGCTCCAGCGCGAGCGAAACGGCTCCGGCGGAACGTAGGGGTGATGCGGGTCGTAGTAATGCACCCACAAGAAGAACGGCGCTTTGACGCCATCCAGCAGTGAGAGTGCCGCGGCGTTGACCTGCGTCGCCGAGCGCTCGCGCCAATCGAACCATTCGCGCGGGCCGGTGCGCACACGATCGTCGAAGCGGTCGAACCCCTGGGCGATGCCGGTGTCGCGGTCGAGCACTGCCGCGCCGACCGCCGCGAGTGTGACGTAGCCAGCACGCTGCAGCGTTTCAGCCAGCGTTTCTTCGTTGGGCGCCAACCGATCGAGTGCATTGTCCAAAACGCCATGCTCGCGTGGAGTCTTGGCGGTGAACATCGATGCATGAGCCGGCAGTGTCAACGGAACCGGCGACTGCACCTCAGCAAAGCGCACACCTCGCTTGGCCAGCGCATCCAGATTGGGGGTGCGTGTGGGGGTTGCCCCGTAGCATCCCAAGCGATCGGCACGGGTGGTGTCGACGGTGACCAACAACAGCGACGGTGGAGGGACGGAGACAACCGCCGGAGTTGCCGCAAGCAAGGCGATGCACGCGAGAAGCATGCGCGGATTGTAGAGCCAGTCGCGGGCAATCAAAAAAAACGCCGGCGAGATCTCGTCGGCGTCGTTGAGAACGTGTGGTGCTCGAAGCGTTCTACTTAGGGACCTTCCTGTCCGCAGGCGTTCAGCCCGCGCACCAAGTAGAAGTAGTTCTGCGCCGAGGCCCCCTCATCGAGGTCTTCGTACAGCGTCGCCGCCGTGTCGATGATCGGAGCAAAGCCTCCTAGCTGCGGCGTGATCGATCGCAAGACGCGATAGCTTGTCGCGCCTGCGGTCGACTGCCAGAGCAATCGCAGGTGGGCACGATTGACCAACGAGATCGACAGCGTATTGACCGGCGACGCGGCCGATTGGCTGGTCGACGTCACGGCCGCGACGCGCACGGTGTTGCTGTCGGCGACACCGTTGTTGTTGGGGCCGCTGGAGCAGGCTTCGTTGTTCTCGGCACGCACGATGTAGTAAAGCGTGCCGCTGGAAGGAGCCGTGGTATCGAGATACGTGGTGCCGGGCACACCATCGGCGATCAAGGTTGCGGGAGAGGGTGTGAACGTTGGAGAGGTCGAACGATAAATCGCGTAGCTGCCGCTGGCACCGCTCCCCCACGACACGGCGGCCGGCCACTCCACCTGCACGCCACCCGCGCCACATGGCAACGTATCGAACGCGCGTGAAGCACCGGCAAACGCGGGAGCCGCACCACACGATCCGCAAGGCGCGTAGTCGGCGAGACGGCCATCCTTGAGGATGAAGTCGTCTACCGTCCAACCGCCGCGCTGATCGCTGCCGTTGCTCTTTTGACGGAACTCGAAGTAAACCGCGGCCTTACCATCCACCGCCCCGGTGAGATCGAAACTCTGCGCGGTGTAGCCGTTGTCGCT
The DNA here is from genome assembly GCA_031395565.1 of Acidobacteriota bacterium. GTDB lineage: Bacteria > Acidobacteriota > Polarisedimenticolia > J045 > J045 > JANNUT01. The sequence continues at coordinate 36,551 of JANNUT010000195.1, forward strand.
GACGAACGTGCCCTCGCTGCGGTAGACCGGCAGGCCCTGAGGCGTAAAGACCCACAGTTGTGCGTCATCGTTGGGCTCGACCGAAAGGTTGCGATAGAGCAGCAGTTTCGTGCTGCGCCACGCGGTAGCGTTGAAGGTGGGCGTGCGGGCCGCCAGATTGGCGAGGTTCGGCTCGTAGTTGCCAGGGTTAGCACCGAGACCGGTGAGGTCGTGTCCCAACGCCTTGGAGTTGTTGTAAGCGCGACTTGGATCACCACTCCCGATTCCTTGCGGTGTCTCGAGTTGCCATTCGCCTTGCAGCGTCCAGCCCGACAAGCCGCTTTCGAAGTTCTGCTGATAGTAAACGCCCGGAATCAGCCCGGTGTCGAAGCTGAACGGTTGGCCCGCGTTGTCGACGATCGTTTGGTTGCCGAAGGTATCGGCGCTGCGCACGCGGAAGTAAACGCGCTGGCATTGATTGAACTGGTTGAGCACGGCGCCATGCGCGGTTGAGAGCGTGAGGTCACTGAGGGTCTGACCCAGCGCCGGTGTGGTTCCCCAATCGATCACCGTGGTGGCCGGCTCACTGGTGTTGAACGACACGGTGCCACGCGCGTTGGTAATGGTGTTGATGCCCAACGCCGAGACCGCAGGACCACCGCAGTCCAGTGCCGCCGTGTCGTAAGAGGAGGCGGGCGTGCCGGTGCCATCGTCTGTATCAGCGTAGGTGACGGTGAGCGTATCGCCGTGGCTGGTCTGCAGTTTTCCGTCAGGCACCGCAGCGCCGGCGATGGTTTGAATCGAACTTTCGAAGCGGCTCGTGTTGGCTCCGGTCTCGGTGACCACGACCAACTCGGGCTGCGTCTCGGTGCTGCTCGTCACGCGCAGGATCGCCGTGTCGATGACGCTGGGGTTGAGATTGAGGTCGAGGTCGACCACCCGGAAGGTGGCGGTGGAGTTGCACGACACCACCGACTGATTGATCGTGACCCGGCCGCCGTGACACGGTTGCAACCCGTCACCGAAATCGCCGAGCGTTTCGAAGTGATAGTACTGGCCGCCGTTGTTGGCCACGGCCAGATTGCCGGCCGGATCGGTGGAGTGCGCCTCGTACCAGTAAACGGTGCAGCCCTGCAGTCCGGACAAGTTGATCGAATGTGCCGTGGTACGCGGATCGCCGCTGGTCGGGGTCGTGGGCGGCTTGATCGCGCCCCACAGCAGCACGGTGTCGGCGATCTCGTTGGTTTGCCAGGTAATGGTCGCGACGGTGTCGCTGACATTGGTGTCGGCCACCGACGAGATTTGCGGCAACACACAGTCGGCAGTCGCATTGGCTTGACGCACCACGTTCACGCCGCCCGAGCCATCGTTGACGTCGATGTACTCGACGTGCATGGCGTCGGCATTCTTCACCGAGAGCTGGCCGTCGCCATGAACCGCAGGGCCCGGTGTCGAGAGGATCGTCCCGCTATAGGTGGAGGCGCCCGGCGCCGACTGAGTCAAGGTCACCGTTTCGAACGCCGGTTCGCTGTCGGACCAAACCTTGACGGCAATGCTGGTGGGCGCTGCGTTGGCGTCTTTGACCCGCAAGCCAACCACCCGCGAGCAACTGTAGGTGCTTTGGTCGAACTTGACCGATCCGGCCAGCGGCTGGCCTGCCGCTTGCGAGCAGGCCGAGACCGGGCTTTCGCAGGCGCTGCTGCTTCCCAACGCCTGAACGCGGTAGTAGACCGGCTGTTCGTTGGCGAGCAGATCGTCGGTGAATGTGGTGGTGGGAGCGTTGACTTCACCCACGATGGTCTGCGCGAAGCTGCAGCCGAGGTCGTTGCGCAGGATCCGATACTTCGCAGCGCCTGAGACCGCGTTCCACGTCAGCTCAACGGAGTTGGACAAACCCTTGGCCTGCGTAATGACTGGCTTGGCGAGCGCCGCGCAGCCGGTGCTGTTTTTATTGGTGGCGTCGGCGGCGGTTCCGCAAGCGATGTTGTGACGCGCGAAGGCATCGAAGATCGCTTTGGCGTGCGGAGTGCCGTTGTTGAGATTGCCGTCGTCATCGTCGGCGACGCGCAGCTTGTGATACCAGCTGTTGGTACCGCAGCCATCCGAACTCGGCAGCGAGCAGTTGTAGTTATTTCCACCCGAGCCGTTGCGCGATTGATAGAACAAACGTTCGGCGGTTTGCCAGGCGGTGTCGGCGTCCTGGCCGATCGCGGTCAGATCGCGCGTTGCCAAATCGAACATCGCTTCGGACGAGGGGTAGCTCTCGCAGTGCACTTCCTTGCCGCACGGCCCGCCGCCGCCGCCGCAGTTGTTGGTCAGGAAGTTCTGCGGTGTCGCGGGTGTGTTTTGCGTGCGCGCGGCCCAGTCCATGTCGCGAATACCGGTGCAGCTCAGGCAGGTGTCACCGTAGCCGCCGCAGGTTTGCGACTGATAGAAGCCACGCCCCACGCAGGACAGCCGTGCTTCGAAGATCGCCACGACGTCGGCGTACGCTTCCGACGGGTTGTCGTATCCGCCGCCATCGTTTTGATCGAGACCATGTCCCCACTCGTGTACGAACACGCCCTGCAACTCACCCGTGTTGCGGCAGCCGCCGCCCGACTTGTAGAAGTTGACGGTACCGTTCCAGAAGGCGTTACACGTGGAGTTGATGTTGACGTTGTCGGTGACTTGCGACTTGAGCCAGGCGTTGTTGGGGAGCCAGGCGCGTCCCTTCGCCATCGCCAAATTGAGGTGATAAAACGACGAGCGCGCAGCGTGCGTGTTGCCTGCCGATGAGCCGGCCGGTACCGCGCAGTCGGTGCCTGGGCCGACACCGAGATCCAAGTAGTCGTCGCAGGTGGTGGACTGGTTGATCGCGCCGCAGTTATCGTTGACGCGAATGTACTTTCCGTTGAGCGACGTGCGAATCGTCGATCCCAGGGCGCTGCAACTGTACAGACCTTCGTCTCCGCTGTACTGCGCGGCGCCGCCGTCTTCGGTGTACTCGGCGAACGGCATCGGGAAGTTGGGCTGCTCTTGTCCCGATGCGCCGTTGCCGTCGTTGGACAACGGATACACACCGCCGCGCACCTGCTCATAACGAGTGTCGTCGTAGAAGCTCACGATCGAGCCGTCGTTGGCATCGACTTCGGCGATCCAACTGGCCGCTTCGCCGGCAACGCGCAGCGAGAAACGCCAGACAAGTTTGTGCGTGAGCCCTTGGCCACGCGCACCGGTCCAGGCTGCTTGCCCGCTTCCGCGCGGGTCGAGCGGCTTGAACTGCAATGCCGGTTCGGTCGGCTCGCCCACGATGTCGCTGGCTGTCAGTCCAAGGTAACTGTCGAGTTGGGCCCGCGCTTCGCTACGCGATAGCGTGGGGACTGGTGACGCGGTGACGTGGCCGACGGCGTAAGTACCCAATGCCACCAAGTTTCCTTGGACGATGTGGAAGTCGTAGCGCGCCCCTTGAACCGGCACGCCGTCGACGGCCTGACGAAACGTGACTTGCCAGCCGCGATCGTTGAGTTGCAACGTTGCGGCCCGATCGAGCACCAGTTCGGCGCGCCCATTGCCCAACAGCAGCGCGTGCGACTCGATGAATTGACGTGCGAGCGCTTCCAACTGCTCGATGCTCGGTGCGTTGCCTGGCGCGAGCGTGTTGCCGGGGCCGGAAAACCAC
>JANNUT010000196.1:0-6579 GCA_031395565.1 Acidobacteriota bacterium
GCGGCCCCGCCCAACTCTACAATCCGACCGCCTGGCCTCGGCCGGGATGCGCGCGGCGAGGTCCTGTCGCAGAATCCCGACCCGTTGGACGAATTGAGGTAACCCCCGAGTGGGGTCGAGCGTTGTTCAGTGGAATCGCGAGGAGATGCTATGAAAGTCCGTTTCGCCGCCGTCCTGTTCGCTTCGATTACCGCACTGGGTGCGGCGATGGCCCAAAGCAGTCCCGAGTCCATGAGTCTCTCGCTGAAGGAAGCGATCGCACAGGCCATCGAACACAACCTCGACATTGCGGTCGCGCGATTGGACCCAAAGTCTTCGGCCGAAGGGATCAACTTGGCCGAGGCAGGGTTTGAATCTTCGCTGGAAGCGCGTGCCAGCTTTGCGCGCTCGCAAGAAGAGCCGAGCAACTCGTTCTCGGCAGAAAAACGCGACAACACCCAACTCAGCACCACCTACACCGATCCGCTGCAAACTGGCGGCCGCTGGCAAGTGGGGTTGGATTACTCCGATAGTTCCGCCACCTATCCCGCCGGCTCCGAACGCTTCGGTTTGATTCCCAACCAATCGGGAGCTTCGCTGACAGGTAGCTTCACCCAGCCGCTGCTGCGCAATTTCGGCCTGGGAATCAACCGCATACAAATCGAGCAGGCCAAGAACAATCTGAAGATCTCCGAGGCGCAACTCACTCAGCGCGTCATCTCCGTGGTGGAGCAAACCGAAGCGGGCTACTGGACGGTGTTCGGCGCACGCAAGTCACTGGATGTCGCTCGCACGAGCAAATCGTTGGCCGAGGATTTCTTGAAGCAGACGAAAGTTCGCGTTGAAGTCGGCACGTTGCCCCCCATCGAAATCACAAATGCCGAGGCACAAGTTGCCAGCCGCGAGGAGTCGGTAATCGTGGCCGAAAACAGCCTGCGCGATTCCGAAGATCAGCTGCGTCAACTGATGCGCGTCGATCCATCCTCGCCCGACTGGGGCAAAGCGATCATCCCGAGCGATACCCCCGACTTCCGCGCCGCCACCGTCGATTACCAAGCGGCCATCGATACGGCGTTGAAGAATCGGAAGGAGCTGGACGAAGCGCAGCTCAACCTGCGCAACATCGAGTTGGATGAGAAGTACCGTACCAATCAACTCAGGCCAGCTCTGGATCTCACCGCCTCGTATTCGGCGTCGGGCAACAACTTCGAATTCGTCAACCAAAATGTGCCGGCGTCGTCGCAGACGCTGGTCATCGATTGCGACGGTAATCCGTTGACGCCCGAAGCCTGCTTGCAAACCATCCCGATTCCAGCGACGACCACGCTTGTGCGCCAAGACAAGAGCCGCACCGAGCCGTTCAAGGAAATCCCCAAACTCGACAACACCAATTGGTCGGTGGGCGCCGTCTTCACGCTGCCGATCGGCAATCGCGCCGCCAAGGCCAATCTGGCCCGCACGCGGCTTCAAAAAGAACAGGTGCAGTTGAACATCGAGAAAACGCGGCAGACGATCCGCGTGGAAGTCCGTCAAGCGGCTCGTGGACTGGAAAGTTCGGCGCAGCGTGTTGCGTCGGCCAAGTCCAACGTGGTGCTGCAACGCAAGAAGCTCGACGCCGAACAAAAGCGTTTCGAGAACGGCTTGTCGACCAGCTTCCAGGTGTTGCAAGCGCAAAACGACTTGCAAGATTCCGAGAACGCACAAACTGCGGCCGAGGTGAGCTACTCCAAGGCCCTCTCGCGATTGGCAGCGGCGCAGGGCACGTTGCTCGCCGAGCGCGGCGTAACGCTGGCGGAGTAGTGTGACCGGACGGCACGTGCCACTGTCTTCGCGTTGATCTGATCGAGCTGTGACAACCGACCCTTGGCGACATTCGGCCGGCGGGCGCTTCGTGAATCCCGAAGCTCCCGCCGGCCGCTCGTTTCTCGACCTGCTGCGATGGCAACTCGGCAGCCGGCGTTCGCGCTGGCCGCGCTGGGTGGAAGACCCAGTCGTCGATCCGCCGCCGCAAACGCTGCAACCTGGCCAGGTCGCGATTACCTTCGTGCATCACGCGACGTTCGTGATACGGACCCACAATCTCATACTCGTCACCGACCCTGTGTGGGCCGAGCGCGTTGGGCCAATGGGGCTAGGCCCGGCGCGAGTGCGCGATCCTGGAGTACAACTTGATCAGTTGCCGCGTGTGGATGCCGTACTGCTCTCGCACAATCACTACGATCACATGGACCTATCGACACTCGAGCCGCTGACGCGCGAACACGGCGCCACGGTAATTACCCCGCTCAACAACGGGCGCTACCTAAAGCGGCGCGGGATTACGCCGTCGATTGAATTGGATTGGTGGCAGAACCACCGGGTTGGCGATGCCGAGATCACGCTGGTGCCCGCACAGCATTGGTCCAACCGCTTACTGATCGCACGCAATGCAGCCTTATGGGGCGGCTTCATCGTGCGCGTCGAAGGCAAGACGATCTACTTCACTGGCGACACCGGTTACTGGCCGCGCCTGTTCCACGAACTGCGTGAAAGATTTGCTCCCATCGACTTGGCACTGCTGCCGATCGGCGCCTACGAACCGCGTTGGTTCATGCAGTCAATGCACATGAATCCCGACGACTCTGTCCGCGCGTTCATCGATTTGGGCGCGACGCGCGCCTTGGGGATGCACTACGGAAGTTGGCAGTTGACGGATGAAGCGATCGACGCGCCGGTTCAGGCGCTGGAGCAGGCGCGACGGGTGCATGGCGTCGAGCCGTCGCGCTTTGTGCCCGCGACGATCGGGGCCACGTCGCTCCTGGGATGACAACCCTGGCGCATCAACGCTTGGTGCTGGTCGCCACAGCGCCGACGGTCGCGGAGCGCTTGAGCAGGGCAAAGAAGTCTGGCGCCGGGATCGGCCTGCCAAACAGATAGCCCTGCATCAGATAGCACCCCTGATCACTCAAGAACTGCCGCTGGCCAGCGGTCTCGACCCCTTCTGCAATCACATCGAGCCCGAGCCGCTGCGCGAGTCCAATGATCACCTCGCAAATCACGCGGTCGTCGGAGCTGTGCTCGAGGTCGCGCACGAACGAACGATCGATTTTCAGAACGTCCAGTGGGAAGCGCTTGAGATAGGCCAAGGACGAGTAGCCGGTTCCGAAATCATCGACACTCAATCGGAGCCCCATCGCCTTCAAGTCGTGCAGCATTCCAACCGCTGCCGAGGCGTCCTTCATCAGCACGCTCTCGGTAACTTCGATCTCGAGTTGCTCTGCGGGAACGCCACTAGTCATGATCGCCGCGCGAATCTCGGCCATCAGTGATGAGTGCAGGAAATGCGATCCGGAGATATTGATTGAGATGCCCAGGTCGTTGAAACCCGCGTCCAACCACGTTCGCAGAATGCGCACTGCCTCGTGGACCACCCAGTTACCGATCGGCACAATTAGGCCGGTCTCTTCAGCGACCGGAATGAAGCGATCCGGGGGCACAATCCCTAGATCAGGGTGAATCCAGCGCAACAATGCCTCTCCACCCACAATCTTCCCTGAGCGAACATCGAGCTTGGGTTGAACGAAGAGCGAGAGCTCATTTCGCTCCAGCGCCTTACGCAGTTGGCTTTCCAATGACAAGCGCTGGAACGCTGCGGCGTTCAACGACTGGCTGTAGAAACGGAAATCGTTCTTGCCGTTGTCCTTGGCGTGATACATCGCCAAATCGGCATGCTTGAGCAGATCGTCGACGGTTTCGCCGTCCTGGGGATAGAGGCTAATTCCAATGCTGCCGGAGATGAACATCTCGCGGTCATCGATCACGATCGGCGCTTGAAGCGACGTCAAGATGCGGCGGGCGACCAGCGCGGTGTCCTCAGCGCGCAAAACGTCGACCAGCGCAATGATGAACTCGTCGCCGCCCAGGCGCGCCACAGTGTCGGACTCGATACGGTCGTGAGCTCTGACGACCGCGTCCGTAATGCGTGTCGCTGTGAGCAGCCGTTGCGAGACTTCCTTGAGCACGAGATCGCCAACGCTATGGCCTAACGTGTCGTTGATGTTCTTGAAGTCATCGAGATCCAGGAAGATCACCGCCACGCTCGTCCGGCGGCGGCGAGCGGAGGCCAAGGTCGAGGCCAGAAAGCGCGAGAAGTAGGCTCGGTTCGGCAGATCGGTCAGTGAATCGAAATATGCCAGCCTGCGGATTTGCTCCTCGTCGTTCTTGCGCTTCGTGATGTCTTGGAGCGTGCCAACGATTCGCGCGGAAGACTTCGTTTCGGCGGCCAGCAGCTCGAGGTTCAGTTCAACGTGGCGGTACGAGCCATCGAAAGATCGCAGTTGGTGCTCGATTGTGGTTGGTATCGAAGATCGCGATGCCGAGATGAGCGCGCGCAGGAGCTGCCTGCGTTCTGCCGGATGACATTGCGACAAGTACCATTGGCCGCTTACGCCTTCGCGCGGGGGAGTACTCAGTACCTTCAGCGTTTGCTCGGAAAGGGTCAACTGGCCGGTGTTGAGGTCGAGTTCCCAATGCCCCAGGCCGGCAATACTCTGAGCGCGGGCCAGCATCGCTTCGCTATCACGCAGGCGCGCCACGAGTTCGGTACTGCGCACGAGATGGCGCAGCCGGTGCGAGAGCGCCAACCAGCTTATCGGTTTGGTGGCGAAATCGGAGGCGCCGGCTTCGAACGCTCGCTCGAGCAAACTTTGCTCGGGAAGGCCGGTGGCTAGAATGACGGGACAGGTATCACCGCCAGGCATCCGCCTCAGTTTCTCGCAAGTTTCGAAACCGTCGATGCCGGGCATCATGACGTCGAGCAATACGGCGTCTGGCTTGTGTGCTACGAACACGCGAAGTGCTTCTTCACCGCTGTCGGCTTCCATTACCTGGAAGCCGTGTGCGGCCAGCATCTCAGAGCTGACGATTCGCGTCGGAAGGTCATCGTCGACCACGAGGATCAGTGGCGAATCCTTCAGCCAGTTCTGGTTCATCGAGAAGTCCCTACGGAAACCGAACTGAGCGCGGTTACACCAGCAAGCGCCTCAACGCGCAGACGCTCGTTGGCTGTCAGCGAAGGCCGGGTCTCTCCCTGCTCGATAGCTGTGCCGAATCCGCCGAGCAGAACGGAAACACGCAGCGCACTAGCGACGACATTGATGTCGGGGCGATAACTTGTGGAAACGATCAGCATCTCGGGTCTTACGCCCCGTTCCGAAACAGGTCGTGCTGCAGCCGATCTGAGTTCATTTGATAGAGAACATAGGAACGCGACAGCGCGATGCCACGAGCGATTCGCCGGTTGCGTCCTTACGGGCGTGTCATCCAAAGCCTGGCGTGAGACTAACTCCGGGGTGCTCCGCACAGGATCGGATCGTTTCGGTGAAGTGGAGGCTGAACTCCGGATGTCACAGGGCATCGACCTCGACAGATCTTCCGGATCGCAGAAGTGCGAGTCGGGCTTAGAGCTGCGCGAGGATCGCTTCCAGGGTGGCCTGGAGCATGACCGGAGCGTTTGACTGGAGCGGCGGCAAGTCGGCCATCTCCCCGGTGTGATACGCGTAGTCCGTGGCCGAGAACTTCAACCCGTGCGCCGTCATGATCGCCACCACCGACTCGTTGCGATGAATCGTGCCGTTGGCGAGCAACTGTCGCAGCCCGGCCAGTGCCACACCGGAGTTAGGGCAAACAGCAATGCCGGCGCGATCGGCCAGTGCCTTCGCTTCCATCAACTCGGCTTCGCTCACCGACAAGGCCACGCCGTTGAACTCTTGCACCACACGTTTGGCCTTGTCGTGACTTACCGGTGCGCCGATTCGAATCGCGCTGGCCTGCGTGGTGCTGGCGGTGAGCTGAATCTTCTGTTGAAACCCTGTGCGGTAGCTTTGATAAAAAGGATCGGCAGCGGCTGCCTGAACGCCTGCGATGCGTGGCAAGCGGTCGATCAGCCCCAGCGCATGCGCTTCGCGCAATCCCTTGCCCAGCGCCGAGAGATTGCCGGCGTTGCCCACGGGAATCACGAACCAGTCGGGCACCTTCCATCCCAACTGCTGCACGCTTTCGATGCCGATCGACTTTTGACCTTCGATCCGCAGCGAGTTCATCGAGTTGAGTAGATAGATGGGCCGCTGCTCGCAGACCTGTTGCACTAGCTTCATGCAGCCATCGAAGTCGGTGTCGAGAGCCAAGGCTCGTGCGCCGTAGGCAATCGCTTGCGTCAGTTGCTCGCGGCTTATTTTGCCTTGCGGCAAAAACACCACGGCCCGCATGCCGTCGACCTCGGCGGCGTACGCCGCCAACGCTGCGGAGGTATCGCCGGTGGAGGCACAGGCGACCATTGTCATTCCCAAATGCCGAGCCCACGAGACGCCGGCGGTCATGCCGCGGTCCTTGAACGACAGCGTCGGGTTTTCTCCTTCGTGCTTCACGTGGACCTCGGCGGTCGACGAGATCTCTTCGAGGCGGCGCGAGCGGTAGAGGTTCGTGTTCCCCTCGGGGCGCGTGATGATGTCGCCGGCGTCCAAGGGGAGCACCAGCTCGCGAAAGCGCCACACGCCGCTCCGATCGATCGGGGTCGACGACCGCCGCCGCGCGTCGAACCGACCGAGAATCGAAACGTCGATC
>JANNUT010000197.1:0-10961 GCA_031395565.1 Acidobacteriota bacterium
CCAACCGGTCCAAACGCAGCAACTCCTCAACTTCTTTGGAACGATCCCCCGGTGTCGCGAGCACGTACTTCACGATTTCGCGTCGTGACAGCGCGAATTCCGGATGTCTCGCGAGCTCCGCGATCACAGCGAGGACATCCGCGGAATCGGGCTCGACCCGGGGAGCCGTCGCGGCGCTTACTCGCCTTGTGATCCTAACGGTCTTCCCGAGGCTCGGTATCTCCGCGTCCAGCACCACCACAGACTCGCCGGGCGAGTCGCGCCTGTCGACATGAGGCGCGTGCGCCTTGACGGTCACCTCCGAGCTCCCTCGCCCGGTCAGTCGCGTGATGTCGCCAGTGAGTGCGAACTCGATCGCGTCGACGACGCCGCTCTTACCGGTACCGTTCGGTCCACAGATCGCAAAGTTCTTAGCCCCGAAGTTGATCTTAAGGTCACGGATCCCGCGAAATTCAATGATCTTCAGCTGTTGGACGCGGATCACGGCTCGCCGCCTGGGCTGAACAGCGCCTCGCGGACGACCTCCTTCGTCGGCGATTTCTCCGCACGAAGCACCGCGAGCAATCGATCGAGTTGCTCAGGAGCGAGTTTGCCGACGAGCCCCAAGCGGAACCGATCCAGCACCTGTTCGACAAGCGAATCGCCGAGATGGCGTTCTGAGTTTTCAAGTGATTCTGGCACTCCTCCCCCCTCCGGTTTTTTGATTCCTGCAGCCCTCAATTCCTGCGGGCACTCCACCTCGGCTCGACTGGCCGATCTCAAACCAGCAAAACAGTCTTCATCACCTTGTGCTTCAACCGTCGCGAGGCGCTAACACCGCGTCGTACGCGCCCCATTCGATCGCCGTTACGGTCGCCTTTTCACGCAAGAGATGCAGCAAGTGGAACAGCCCGCGAACAAGCGAGCCCTCCCCGATCACCACACGTGCGTCGCCATCCTTGGTTGAACACGCATAGAACCCACTGGAAGCCGTCAGGACGAGATCGAGATGTTCTGCCTCAGTGTGCGCCCTTACCTGCCGAGAGAATGCGACACCGAGACCGTCACGCCAATCGGCGCGCATCGCGAGTAAGCCGGCGAGAATTGGGAACGGCGGTTTGGGATCGTTGAGGCCACTCATCCACGGTATCGGGGCGGATGTTCGCGCCAACCTCCGAATCGAAGCCGCCTTCTTGCCGGCAGCTCTCAGGTTAGGGGTTGTCACGAACTGTTTGACCTCGAATGTGGCGTAGACCGCCTCCGCGGGGACATAGCGATGCCGCTCCCGGCCAAAGAGCGTCGGCGTAAAATGGGCGTCATAGACCAAACAGTCCAATTGGTCCGTTGAATTCCCTTCATGGTCGATCGCGAACGCCTTGGCCACGCGGTAGCGTGCTGGGAGGTACTCTTTGAGTAGCTCGATCCACTCCTCCTCGACCGCATCCCCAAGTGTGCTGTTGTGATTGATGGCGAGTCGCTTCTGTTCGAGAACGGCTAGGAACCTTCGCTCGACGTCAATGAGCGCCTTACGAAGAAAATCAGGCCCCGTAGCAGGCTGAGGTCGCTTTCCCGGAGATTTACCCACCGGACCTAGGCCTCTCTGAACGAAATGGCGGAGTCGGAGTCAGTCCCTCGAGTACTCTGTTGGCACGATCGAACGTCATCGCCGAATCCGGGTACGCGTCCAAAACTAGAGCCGGCAGCAGGCGCTGTGTCAGATCCGAGTAGGTGAATCCGTGATCGCGTGAACCTTGCGGCCCTGTCGCTTCTACGATACGTCCGATCTGATCCTCGCTGAAATCTGCCTCTCTCAGAACCGGCCCGAGAACCGCTCGTCGTTGCTGATCGCTCGGGCGCGAAAACTCGAAAATCTCGGCGGCCCGTCGCTGAACAGCGGGGTCGATCGCGCCTAGGCGATTGGTGCACAGGATCACCGCTGCTGGCAGCCGCTGCTCCGCCAGACGATCGACCCCACGGATGAATGCATTCACGCCAGCGCGATCCTCGTGATGCATTTGAGATGCCTCGCGACTCTGAGTGAGTGCGTCGGCTTCGTCGACCAGAAGAATCACACTCCCCCCGACAGTCCCCTTAGAACGCTTCAACGGCCGCGCTGCGTTCACCACTTCCTCAAACGCTGCCGAGACGAGTTTTGTCATTTCACCAACACGTCCTGATCCCCGGGTGGCCAGGCTCAAGGGATAGAGCGTCACCTCGATCCCCTCCTGGCGCGCAACCGAATCACCGATCGTCTCGGCGAGTTCAGTCTTCCCGCTGCCGACATCTCCCGCGAGTATCGCTAACGGCGGCCTACGCTCAACAATATCTAGAAGCACCGACACGCCCGGGTGAAACCGGTCCGCCCATCGCTTCAATCCTGCCGGGTTTACTAACACCGCCAGCAGTTTCCCGAGTCGATTCCTTGCGTCGTCGATCCCAACGAGTCGGCTGAGTCGCTTCTGAGCGGCCGGGTCGGGAAACGTGAGGCGACGGTCGAACACATCATCGAGCGCGACATGCTCCACTAGAACCTCCGAACGGAACTACGTGCGAGCGCGCGGCCTCCAGCCGCGTACGTCCGGTCGTCGACCCAATACCCATTCTCAACTCCAGGTTCCAAACCCGACGACCTCTGGATCGGGAGTTTCTCCTTGAACCGTTGCCTCTCCAGAGCCGAAAGCGCGAACCAGCGTGGGCTGTAGGTGAGGAATGACGTGAAGCTCGCGTTGCTTACATCCACGCCAGGGCGAAGCTTCCCGGGGTCGTCGTCTGCAACTAGGCTGCCATCGTTTGTCACGTGATAACGCGACGCTTCGACCCAGTTTCCGTTTCTCTGAAAGCCGTAGACAACCGCTTTTACGTAGTCGTGTTGTAGTAGGGCAACCAGCTCTGCCTCGTAGATGTCGATGACCAGAGTCAAGGGCTCACCGTAGAACCGCTGATATCGGAGGAGATCGGCCGCAACCTTCGCGGAGATGTGTCGCGCATGAGTCAGCGTGAAGCTCTCACTCGCTGTCTGTGTGTAGCTGGTGGACATTGTGATTTCTAGCTCCCGAAGGACGGCCCGAAAACCAACCGCCAGTAGCGAAGCGTTTCACCCTTGGTTGGCGCGCGCAGCGCGGAATCGATCGCATCACCAGCGTCAAGGGCGGCCTCCACAATCCTTTTCCTCTGGTCGAGAGTGTAGAGGTTGGCGACGTTATTCTCACAGTTCACAGGATCCCAGATCTGGATCGGATGCATCGTCACCTTCGGCGCCGTGACGTCATAGTTGTCGCCGAACACAATCGACGTACGAAAGCCGTCACGACTGATGTGTGCGAACGCACCCGCTAGGGCCTCGGGGTAGTCGTCAAGCGGCAGGCCGTTGTCCGCCAGATAGGCGACCAGAAGCTCCACCATGAAAGACTTGAAGCGGAACCCCGTATCCAGCTGCTTGCGCTGCCGTACCCAGTACTTCACTAGGCGCACGATTTGCGCGAAATGCACCTTGCACGCTTCCTTGCGCGATCGTGTGAACTTCAAATGCATCGGGATGCTCGTCATGAGCCGTTCGCCGTTTTCCTGCGAAATCAGGAGGCCGCGCCACTCCGGGTCCCCGTCATACACGATCGGGACGATGTCGACCCGCAACCCGGTGCCGACAAAACTCACAGTCACCGAAAACTGATTCGGTGTGACCTGTTCAGGTTTGAAGTTGGGGAAGGCTTTTCGTAGACGTGTTACTAGGAACTCGATCAGCTCGTGTACCGACGCCGGAGCGGCGCTCGCGGTCACATAGCAAGCAACGTCAATATCGTTGATGGACTTAAGCGCTGTCCCCTTCGCAAGGCTGCCAGAGAGCAACATCTTGCGGAGTTCGAAGTCTGGTTTCTCATCAAGATACGTTTCTAGCCTCTCCCGTAGCCGCCCGACCTGTGCCCGGAGCTCTACCGCATCCTCCCTTTTGAGGTTCACGCGGTCGTCTGCAAACTGAACGATCTCGCCGTGACCCACGTGCTCGCGTCCCACTCACGACTCCATATTCTCTGCCATTCCGGCAGCTGCTTCAGCCCGTCCGCAACGTCGATGCGCGTCGCTGAGGTTCTGCTTAACTCGAATCCCGTGAAGCGCTACAACAGTTCCTTAAAGGTTGCGAACCGCATCGTGAATCGGTGCGACTCCAACCGTCGCTTATCCTCATCCGCTTGCTCGATCGTGACCAGCCCAGCGCGAATCGCGAGCACGAAGATCTCCGGCGTCCCGATCAATCGCTCTCGCCCGAGCCTGGCAACCACTTCGCGCTCGAAGCGTCGCCGTTCATCGGAGCCCACGCTCCATCCCTTCTCCGCAGCGATCGCGATGCACGCCGCTTCTCCGCGTCCGATGCGACTGGTCAGCTCGGCAAAACTCGCTAGAGCCGCCACGTCCGTCAGGCTCTCCAGCGTGAGCCTCCCCGCCGAAATCGCGGCGTCCAGCTGCAGTCGCTGCAGCACGTCTTTGATCTCCTCCCGGACCTGATCGACCACCACAAACTCGTGATGGGGGATTTGTCCCAGAAGTTCCAGTCTCTCCACATGCATCAGGTTGATGAGCACATTGGCGTCGGTCACCACGACTCGGACGGGGCGCTCAGTCACCAGACCGCGTCCCGCGGTGGTGGCGCTTCCTCCCCATCGCTCAGCACCAATTCCAGCTGATCCGGTTCGATACCCACCATCGTCACGATCTCGCGCAGCTTGCTCAGTGAAATCTCATCCCGGCGGTAGGCCTCCAGCGCCAGCGCCACAAACCGGTGTCGAAACTCACTGCGCAGCTCTTCGTGATCTGGTTCAAAAAGCCCCAGCAATTCAGCAATCAATTTTCCGTTGCCACTCGCATCGGCGTGCTTCAGCGCGTTGAACTCCTCGTCCGTGACCAGCCGCAGATTGCGCAGTCGATACAGCGCCGACAGCCGGCTCACCCGAAAGTGGTGTGCCAGCTGGACCACATCGTAAAGTTGCACCGCTTGCGTGCCGGGCTCGGTGCGGCCTTCGACATTCAAACTCCCGACCTCATCGAAGACCTCATTGGACGAGCGGCTCGGTTGTCCCTTGCCGAGACTCCCCACGAACTGCCGCACCCCGTCCTCCGGCATCAAAAAGCTGGCCGCGAAGGCGTTGGCCCGGACCTCAATCAGATTGTCGCGCTCCGAGGAGCGGCTGATCAGACCGAAGCGCTCGCGGTCCACCACGACGTGTGCGTACTCATGCGCAAACGAGAAACGACGCCTTAGATAGTGGTGGCCTCGATTGGCGATCACGAACAGCCCAAAGCCACTTTCATTCAACGTCAGCCCCGAAACGTCCTCCGGCAGATCGATCACGCCGCTGCGGACGCCCTGTGACTCCAAGAGTTCGGCGGCGTCCGGCAGCGGCCCGCTGCCCAGTCCTAAACGCCGCCGCTCCTCCTCGGCCAGCCACTCTCCCTGCTGAATCGCTTCCCAGCGCTTCTTGGGCGCCGCCAGCGGATAAAGCGCCACCGCAGCGGCATCACGATCGACACCAATCAAGCGCTCCAGATTCGTCAGCTCGCGTCCAATCGCGAGGCACTGACGCAGCCCCTCAATCACGTCGGGGTCACCAGCCACATCACTCTCGGCGCGAAATAGCGCCGCGAGCGTGTCGTGTCGATCAAATCCTTCGCTCAAGAACTCCCTCATGTCTCGACCAAACAGATAGGCCAGCCGGTCGAGCTCGAGACTCGACACCGATCGGTTCCCGGCCTCGATCTGCACGATCGTCGGCCGCGAGACCTCCAGTTGCGACGCGACCGCCTCTTGCGTCAGGCCGCAGGCCTCGCGCGCCACGCGAAGTCGTCGTCCGAGTTCTTGTTGAGTTACCGCCGCCATCATCACCACCTCATCCGAAAACAGGCACGCTCCGCGGCGTGAAAGCGTCCAGCACCAAATGCGAGACGTACCCAGCGAGCAGTCCGGCCAGCGCCCCTGATGCGATGCGACAGAACCACTCAAACAACGTCAGCCATAAGACCCTGGCAAAACTCGTCGCGTCCGATTTCAACGCCGAACACCGCGCCGCTTCAGCCCTCAACCGCGACCGCCACTCCTCCAGTCGCTCCATCCAAGCGACCCCGAGGAGTCCCACCGGTGCCACTCCGTGCGCGAGGCTGCGATGCCAGGGACTCACCGGTGGGTCCATCAAATCAGGCAGCCCCCCGCCGATGCTTCCCCCGACGGCGCCGCCGAACGATTCCAACCAGAGGTTGGTGGCCGCCTCCGTCGGTGCACGGCAGCCCGCGTACACCGCACCAGCGATCGCTCCGACGCGTCGATGAGTTTTTCCGTCTGGCATGTACGCCTCCTCTAGCTAGTAATGTAGCATTACCATTCATCTAGTGTCAATACTCGGTACTGATGGTTGTTTGTCAAACCACAACTCCCTCAGAGGGCACGGTTAGCGGACCCTCCACGCCTCCTCGAACGTCGACGGTTTTGGCCCTTCGCTCACTTGAACCGATTTCCAGACCCTCTTCCCCACCCCGTCCCATCGGATCCCATGACTTGATAGCTCAGCCTCGGCTCCGTCGTGACGCTCCTCGGTCCAGGGTTGTTTGAGGCGCTTGAGCAGGTCGCGCGGGGCCTCCCGCTGATTTTCGCGCTCGCACACGCGCCACACCTCGAGCAGAAAACGCGCGTCGCGGCTCAACTCGCGCGCTCGCACCGGCTCGCGAGTGGGTGCGCTCGCGACGCGCTCTCGCGTCCGTCTCGAAAATTTCAAAACCTCACCAGCACGCTCAACACTGCTGTTTTTGTGTGGTTTTTGAGTCACTTCTTCTGCGCCGGTTGCGCCTCTTTCGGTGGGTTTGACAACTTCAGCGGCCTGCCCCACCGCCTTCGACCAGGAGGCAATCTGCCGTCGGGCTTCGTCGTGGATCAGCGCCCGGTAGCGGTTTCGACCCTCCTGCTCATCCAAGCCTGAAATGTGCTGCTGGAGTTCCTTGCGCCGCACCAAAGCCAGAAACATCCCGCCGGGGTTTTGAGCTTTGCGCAGCGCCCGAGCTGCGCAGGCAAACACACGCAGCGTGTCGGCTTCCGAGTCCCGCACCTCACCGCGTTGCACCAGCGCGGCGTGCAGCGCGAGCGTCCGCTGGGGGTCTTTCAGGTCTTCGACGCTCACGTCCCGCAGCGTCGGAGTCGTGGTTTGGCCCTTCGGTGAGGAATTTTTGTTCGTGCAAACACCAGCCGGGCTTCCACCCCCGGTGGGGTGCTGGTGTTTGTTGAGCTTTCCCGTAGGGAAAGGGTCCTGGTTTGTTCTAGGCGGTGGCAAAACAGGATCAAAAACCCCGCTTTGGGGTGACATTCCATGCCGGGCTGAACCCGAGTTTTCCATAGCCGGCGAAGGTTTCGGGGCCGCGGTCAGGTCTAAGCCGCGCCATGCGAGGTTGACCTCGAAGCGTGCGCCGTAGCGCTGGCGGTGCCAGTGCGGCATCGGGAGAAAGCTCATAAACCCGAGAGCTTGGAGTGACTTTCGGGCGCGTTTGACCGACCGCAGGTCGAGTCCGAAGGCCTCCGCGACCAAGGCAGCGGGAAGCGTCCCGACGGCGTTGGTGATGGAGCCGCGGTCCAACCACAGGCAGCGGGCCACCGCGGCCAAGGCCGTGGCGGTCTCAGCGGCGGTTAGCTGTCCCCGGGAAATGGCCCTCAGAAGGCGCCTGGGGACCGGGAGCACCGGTTTGGCGGTCAAGGGGCACCCCTCACCCTCCCGGAACCATGGCGTCGAACAGCAGAGTCCAGGGGCGTCCGGGAAGGTCCCCGATCGAGCGGGGTGGTTTGAAGTCTGAATCCCCGATGCGCTGATTTCGCCCAGGATGCCCTCTGGTCGCGTTTTGGATGGAAACCCTCGCCGGAGGGTCTCCTCCCCTGCCCCCGCCTGTCCTGGACCGTCCTGGACCGTCTGAAGGGGTCCGAAAATCGGACCGCGGTCGGTCCACAGCAGCAGGCCGGCTTTGGTGAGCCGCGAGACCGAGCGTCTGAGGCGGCGCTCCGCCAGACCGCCGGTCAGGCCGGCAAGCTCCGTGAGGCGAAACAGCCGCGGGTCCTCCTCGGCGCAACCCTGCCTCGAACAGGCCAGCGCGTGACAGGCCATCAGGACCCGGAAGTCCTCCCGGGTGACGGTTTTGGACTTGTACGCGGCCCAGGCCGCTAACAGATTGCGGGTCGGGACTGGGGCGTAGCCCCCCTCGACCGGCAACTCGATTCTCAACCGCGCCTGACGCGCCCTCAACGCTTGACCCATGGACACACCCCTCCCGTGCGGGTCAAGAAGGGGCCCGCCAAACCCTTAGCAGTGCTGGTTTTCCGAGCTTTGGATAAAGCTCCGCCGCGACGCCCAAAATCGGCTATTGACGGGTCTGTTGGATGGGGTTAGGGTCTGAGTGTCGAGTTCAGATCCATGCGTTGTTCCCCGTCCGACTTTCTCGTCAGACGCCGCCAGCGCAACGAAGGAGCCGCCCTAGCGCGGCTCTTTCTGTTTCAGCTTCCCTGCCTTCCGATAAATGACTCCGCAAAATGTTGTGGCTCCTACCAGGTGCGTCCCCCGCATCTGGTAGGTTTAAGCCACTTGAACAAGCGCGGATCTAACACAAACTCGGCGTGGCGGACAACCACCTTTTGTTTCAACGAGTTGTCTAGTCCAGAAGGCCAGAAGTACAAAAGTCCATCGGGTATTCAGGACTAAAGTACAAATAGCCTGAAGAACTTTTGGCCTTAAGTACAGAACGACTATGCACGAAAGCGACTTTTCCTACTTGTGCCGCCCGGTTGACCCTTGTACTTTAGTCCACAAGTACTCAAGGTCTTCTGTTCTTGAGTTCTTCAGTCCAGAAGTGTTTAAGGCCTTAAGTACGTAACGACACATGGCACGGCGGGAGAAAAAAATGAGCGAGGCGACCAAGCGTACAGAGGTGATCGCGGTCGGGAACCAAAAAGGAGGCGTCGGCAAGACCACTAATACTGTGCATCTGGCACGCGCATTGGCCGAGAGAGGGAAGCGCTGCCTGATCATCGATCTCGACACCGGGGCGCATGCCACCACACACCTCGGGATCGACCCAAACGCCTACCTCGGCATGTACGAGGTGCTGCTTGGCTCAGAAGAGCCCGACTCCGTCCTCTTGAGTCGAGACGTCGAGGACAGAATCGATTTACCGGAGCGCCTCGACATAATCGCCGGGAGCCGCAAGCTCGAGAATATCGATGTGGCGCTTCGCGAGATCGACACGATGATGGAACCGCACCGCGTTTTGGCCGATCCCATCGCCAAACTCCGCGGCCACTACGACTACCTGTTCCTCGACACCGCGCCCAACCTCACAACACCCACGATCGCGGCGTATAAAGTGGCCGATTGGTTTTTGCTCTCCGCGATGCCCGAGACGTTCGCGATCGCTGGCCTTGACGCAGCGCTGAAAGACATCGACTCCGCTCGCAAACGCGGCAACCGTAACCTGAAAATTCTAGGAGTCGTTGTCTGCAACACGCAGAAGCGAACGCGTCTCACACGCGAACTTCTCGACTACGTCGACAAGGCCTTCACCGTGCAGGGATCGGAGTCCAAGAAGTTCAAAACCGAAATCCCGCGTTCGACAGTCGTGTCATCGGCGCAGAAAGTTGGGAAGACAGTCTTCGAGACCGAGCCTGATCACCAAGTGACCGAGTGCTACCGGCAACTCGCCGCCGAAGTCGAGGGCCGTATTAACACCTACTACCAAAAGTTGAACGATGCGCAGACCGAGGCGGCGAGCAATGCCTAAGAAGGCGGACCCGACGACGCGCGAGTTTCGCCCTCTCGACGAGCGCTTGCTTAGCTCGGTGCTCCTCGACGATTCGTCGCACCACGATTCCGAACCGACTCAAGCGCAGCGACAAGCGGCACCCTCAAGTGCGAGGCCACAGAGGCTGAAACGGGAAGAACGCTCTTCACGAAGCGACACGGGTTCGTCGACCACAGGCGATCACACGATGGCACCCGACAAAGTCATCGAACTCCCGCGAATCGGGGCAGGGGAGCGCGAAGCGCGTTCGGAAACAGGAGCGCGCGACAAACAGAGAGCGCAGGCTGAACTCCTTCCTTCGAATCGCTTGAACCGGCCGCTCAAAGGTCACCTCCAACCGTCCGAGCGCTTCGAGGTCGATCGCATTATGACCAACATCTCGCAAGAACTCGGAACGCGTATCAGCATCAGTCACATGCAACGGGCATTCGTGGCCTTGCTCCGGAACGCGGAACACAACTTGCTCGACCGCGCCCGACGGCACGGCCCAATCACACGGCCGGCAAACGAGAACCTTGTCGCGATCGCTGCGTTCGAAGAAGAACTCGCGCGACTTCTTGCGGGCGCGCTTCGTGATGCACCGCCACTTCGCGATCGTTAGGGGCATACGCCACTCCCTGCTGGTCGATGATTCCGCGTCGGAGTTACACTGCACGGTCTGTTTGCAGCGGGACCTTGTGAGAATTGTGCTCAGGGAACCGCCAGTAGCTGAAGATTGCTCACGCGAGCGGTGCGGCTGCGCATGAAGTCCTGATCTGCCAGTTCCTCAGGAGAGCAGAGATGACAGAGGCTTCCGCTAACCTCAGAGAAGTCTGGACCAAGATCGAGGTCCAACCACTGGAACAACTCGCCGACCGCGACACCCGAGCTCGCGTCATCGCCTCGAAAGAGGCGAGGTTCGAGGGTACCTTCCGACAGAAGTCTTCCGAGGAGGCCGCCCCCTTGAAGCCGACCCACCAACCCCCATGCAATCTCGGCAAGTAAGACTCCTGCTATGCCAGAGCGCTTCTCCTCCCGACACGGCTTCGAGCCCCCTGAGGCACCGGTCACAATCCGTCACGAGTCACCTTTCGAGGCGCGGGAGACCCTCGTCAACATCGCGCAAGAATCGGGACTACGGCCCTCGTCTCTCCGCTCTATCCTGTGCCGTCTTCTCCGCGTGCCCGAAG
>JANNUT010000198.1:0-35917 GCA_031395565.1 Acidobacteriota bacterium
ACCGCTGCTCTATCCACTGAGCTACAGGCGCACTCCACAGCTACATCGCTCTACTTGTCTGTCGAACTGCTGAAACCGGCCATTCGGGAACGTTCTTTCGCAGGGCCCAGATGATGAGCGGGACGCCACCCGCAACCAACACCATCGAGATCCATTGGCTGGTGGAGAATAAGCCCAGTCCGCCGCGAGCATCATCGCGCAAAAACTCAATGAAGAAACGCTCGACGCCATAGAGTGTCATCCAGAGTCCTGTCAGCAGCCACTGCGGCACGCCGCGCCGCCAAAGCCAAAAAGCGACCCCCGCATTCATCAACTCCAAACCCGCTTCGTACAGTTGCGTGGGGTGCAGCGGTGTTCCGAGTGGTGTTCCGCTCGATTTGAACGCCAACTCGTCGTGATAGGTCACACCCAGCCAACTGGAGGTGGCAGCGCCGTAGCAACATCCGCCCAAGAAGCACCCGATCCTACCGATCGCGTGCGCCACCGGAATGGCTACCCCGAGCAAGTTCGCGACGGTTCCGAACGGCAACTGCTTGCGGCTGACGTACCACCAACAGTAAAGGTAGGCAGGGATCACGCCTCCCAACCACATGCCGCCGCCCATCAACACTCCGGCCCAGTCCTTCTGTCCTCGCATGATGGCGGGCAGGAACACCAGCAGGTTAGCGAGCTTGGCGCCGAAAAAACCGATCACGTAAGCGTTCGGCAAAAAGCCCGCCCAGTCGGCCTTAGGGTCGTAGCGCTTGCCCATGCGCGCCGTGATGAAGTAACCCGCTACCATCGCGAGCACGAACATCGCTCCGTACGACCCAATTCGAATTGGGATCACCGCGTTGCCGATGCGAATCGACCCCAAATCGAGCAGTAACGGATGCAAAACCAAAGTCTCCCTGAGTCGCGTGAAATTACTGCGGCTGCCGCCTCGATCTACATCCGAGCGATGACCGCGTCGCCAAAGGCGCTGCAACTCACTTCGGTGGCCCCGTCGGTCAATCGCGCGAAGTCGTAGGTAACGACCTTGTCGGCGATCGATGCATCCAGTCCCTTGATGATTCGATCGGCCGCTTCGACCCAGCCGAAGTAGCGCAGCATCATTTCGCCCGACAGGATCACCGACCCGGGATTGACCTTGTCCTGGTTCGCGTACTTCGGCGCGGTGCCATGCGTTGCTTCGAAAATCGCATGGCCTGTGATGTAGTTGATGTTGCCGCCCGGCGCGATTCCGATTCCGCCGACCTGTGCCGCCAGTGCGTCGCTCAGGTAATCGCCGTTGAGATTGAGCGTGGCGATCACGTCGAACTCCTCAGGGCGTGTCAAGACCTGTTGCAATGTGATGTCAGCAATTGCGTCCTTGATGACGATCCCCGCACCGGGCCGGCCTTCCGGTATTCGGCACCACGGACCGCCATCGATTTCGACGGCACCGAAGTCGCGCTTGGCCAGGTCGTAGCCCCAATCGCGGAAACCACCTTCGGTGAACTTCATGATGTTGCCCTTGTGTACCAGCGTGACGGACTTCCGGCCCAACCGGATGGCGTAGTCGATCGCCGCACGAATCAACCGCTCTGAACCCTCCTGGGACACAGGCTTGATTCCGATCGCAGACGTTTCCGGGAAGCGGATCTTTTTGATCCCCATCTGTTCGCGCAGAAACGCAATCACCTGCTTGACTTCCTGGGTCCCAGCGGCCCACTCGATTCCGGCATAAATGTCTTCGGTGTTTTCACGGAAGATCACCATGTCCACCGCTTCGGGACGCTTGACCGGAGACGGCACCCCCTTGAACCAACGCACCGGGCGCAAGCACACGTACAGGTCGAGTTCCTGACGCAGCGCCACGTTGAGCGACCGGATTCCCTTACCGACAGGAGTGGTCAGCGGCCCCTTGATGCCAACCAGGTACTCGCGAAACGCGGCGAGCGTATCGGCTGGCAACCATTCGCCGAACTTTTGAAACGCCGCCTCGCCCGCGAACGCTTCGATCCATCCGATCTGGCGTTTGCCACCGTAGGCCTTCTGCACGGCTGCATCGAGCACGCGCACCGATGCCGCCCAGATGTCTGGGCCGGTGCCATCGCCACGAATGAATGGAACGGTTGGGTGATCGGGAACTTGAAGTTTTCCACCGGAGATCGAGATCTTAGCCATAGAAATGAAAAGCCCTCCCAGAAGGGAGGGCATGATACCAGCCAGTTAGCCGGCGGCGACTGTGATCAATGGCAGGTCGCCGAAGTGACTTAGCGTCGGTTTGAAGGCGTAAACAGGGCAGGGTTTCCGCCGATTGTCCGCAGATAAACGCGGTGCCGAACCATTGGCAGCAACTCGTTGTTGGTGGCTTGACCGTTGATTCGCGGGTCGCCCAGCGTTGGGTCGAGCAGCAGCGCACGTTCGAGGTTATCGAGCGCGCCCTCGTAGTTGTTCTCCGACTGGTGGGCCAGCCCCAGGTTGTAGAACGCCAGCGCATGGAACGGCTCGATTTTAAGGGCGTGCTGGAATGCCGACTTGGCGGCGCCACTCTTGCCTTGCCGCAACTGGGCGGCGCCCAGGTCGACCCAAACATCGGGATCATTGGGATCGAGTTTGGTGGAACGCTGTAATGCCGCTACGGCATCGCTATAGGCACCGCGCTCGGCCAGAGCTCGCCCGAAGTTGCGCCAAGCGGTTGCGCTTTGAGGTTCGGCCTCGACCGCTTCGATGGTCCGGGCGACTTCGGGAATGCGGGCCACGATCTCGCTTTCGAGGGAGAAACCCGAACCACCGATACCTTGCTTTTTGGTGTCTCTATCGGCCGCGAGCGCGGCCGCGCTGACGAGCGCTACGGCGAGAGCGAGGAGGCAAGTAGACCGACGCATCGAAACCTCCAACTAGGCGCGGACGCCTTTGTCCTCATTCGCGTCCTTCACGGCGCGAACGGTGATCCTCACCTTGCCACCGACCTCGTCGACCCGCAACTCCAAGTCGCGTCCGGTGTTCTTGCCCCGCGCCTGTTGGAGCGTTTCCTTCATCGTCTCGGCGAACGAGCTGTAGTTGAGATTTGAGACCGGCAGCCCGCGCGCTTTGCGAGCCTGCTTATAGGAAAGATAGAAATCTCGAAGCTGATCTCCAACCGCGTGACCATCCGACAGCTTGGTTGCCGCCAACGTGAACGGCTTGGTCACATCGGTGAGTGCCGCCTTGGCCTCGCTGGCCTTCGAAAATCGCATCGAGGCACCGTGCAGTTCGAGTTTCCGAAGCCGCCGGCTCCAGCGCTCCATCGATGTGGTGTGCCGGTGCGACAAGGTGTTGAACTTGAAGCGATCGACCGTGCGCCGCGGCGGATTCTTCGAATAGTGGCGAAGGATCGCGCCAATTTCGGCAAGGCGTTGATGGGGAGGCCACTTGATAGCCTGGCTCAAGAACATCTCGTATTCGATCGCTAACCGGCGCATCGCCTTCTCCAGACGTTCGAGATCGGCGGAGATTTCGGTTGGCTGAAAGATGCCGTCGGCCATGGCTTACCCCTTCCCATCGACTAACCTGGGTTCACAGCAAGCGAAGAGCCACCGCCCGAGCGAGCTAATATCCGTCCTGATGGACACCGCCCCCGATCCGCGACGCGCGCTCCCCTCGGTCGATAGACTCCTGGCTCACCCGGTCTTGGAACAGGTGCGCCGTCATTGGGCTCACCGGGCAGTGACCGCTGTTGTTCGTAGTGAGTTGACTCGCGCGCGAGACCCCTTGGCCGCAGCGATCGAGATCGACGCCTTGGCGGCGCGTTGTGTGGCTCGGCTAAAAGCCTTGGAACGGCCGCGGCCCCGCCGCGTCATCAACGCGACAGGTGTCGTGATCCACACCAACCTCGGCCGCGCGCCACTCGATCACGCCGTTGCCGATCTGGCCGCGGCCGCCTGCGGCTACAGCGATCTCGAGTTCGATGTGGGCACGGGAGGCCGCGGCAAGCGGGGCGTGCAGGTCGACGAGTTCTTCCGACTGTTGTTTCCCGATCATCACGCGCTGGTTGTCAACAACAACGCTGCCGCGCTGCTCTTGGCGCTCAATACGGTGGCGCTCGGGCGGGAGGTCGTGATTAGCCGGGGCGAGCTGGTGGAGATCGGCGGGTCGTTTCGAGTCCCAGAGATTCTCCAAAGTTCGGGCAGCCGCTTGTTCGAGGTAGGGACCACCAACCGGACTCATCTTCACGACTACGCGGACGCCATCGGGCCCGACACCGCAATGATTCTGAAGGTTTGGCCCAGCAACTATCGCGTGGTCGGATACACCAAAGAAGTACCGGTTGCCGAGCTTGCGGAACTGTCTCGCCGGGTTGGAGTTCCTCTATTGGCCGACCAAGGGTGCGGACGCATGCTGCGCGACTCCCCGGGGCCCTCGAGCGAGTTGAGTGTCGAGGAGTTGCTTGGTGACGGAGCCGATCTGGTTTGTTTCTCTGGCGACAAGTTACTGGGCGGCCCGCAATGCGGGGTGCTCGTCGGCAGCCAGGCGTTGATTGCCCGTTGCGGCGCCAATCCGATGATGCGTGCGCTCCGCCCCGACAAACTTACGTTGGCAGCTTTAGCGGCCACGTTGCGTGCGCACCTGAGCGCGGACGCGGCACAAACGGTCGCGAGCGACATGTTGCAGCGCAATAGTGCGCAACTGGAGAGCGATGCAAAGCAGTTGCAAAAGCTATTGCGCGAGCTGGTGAGTGCCGCTCGCGTCGGCATCGTCGCGGGAGCATCGCGCGTCGGAGGCGGGGCCGCGCCGGAGGAAGACTTGCCCACATGGCTGGTGACCTTGCAGATCGACGGGATGGGTGAAGAGTTGCTGATGCAGAGGCTTCGCAGCGCGTCGGTTCCCGTGATCGCCAGAATCAGCGATGGTTGCGTCTGCTTCGATCCACGCACATTGCGAAGCGGTGAGGATCGGGAGTTGGCGCTGTTGGTTGCGGCGGTGAGCGTTTCGGGCAACTAGCCCGAGTGGCGGAAGTGAACCACATCGCCGTCCTGCACGATGTATTCCTTGCCCTCCAATCGCAGCCACGCCTTTTCTTTGGCGACATGCATCGAGCCGGCCTCGAGCAGCTTGTCCCACGGCACCACTTCGGCGCGTATGAAACCCTTCTCGATGTCTGAGTGAATCGCGCCACCGGCGCTGCGTGCAAAGCTGTGGGCCGGGATGGTCCACGCACGGCACTCATCTTCACCTACCGTGAAGAACGAGATCTGACCGAGCAGTCTGTAGCTGGCGCGAATCAGTCGATCCAGTGCCGGCTCGGTAATACCGAGGTCAGCGCGAAACGCTGCTGCATCGTCCGCCGAGAGCGTCGAGATTTCGGCTTCGATCTTGGCGGAGAGCGCGACGAAGTCGGTGCCGGGGCGCGTGGCAGGATCGGGAAGGCCAAAATCGGTCGCCGCCTTGTGAAGATCGCCCGTACGATCGTCTTGGAGGTTGACCGCGACGAGCAGCGGTTTGGCGGTCAAGAACGCAAAGCCGCGCAGGACCTTGTGTTCGTCGGCCGTCAGGCCTGCCGCACGCAGCGGGATCTCGTTTTCGAGCATCGGGATCAACCGCGCGAACAACTCCTTTTCCTTCTTGTCTTCATCGCGATGGGTTTTCTTGATGATGCCGTCCAAGCGTTCGAACCGGCGCTGCGCCACCTCGAGATCGGCCAGCAGAAACTCGGTCTCGAGCAGACTCAAATCGCGCGCCGGATCGATGGATCCCTCGGGATTCGGTTCCGCCGGGTCGTCCCAGACTCGGAGCACGCACAACAGGGCTTCGGCGGTTCGAAGCTGGGTCAGCACCGGGTTGTCTGCCCGGCCGCCGGTGCCCCGTTCGACGGCTGGAAAGTCGACGTAGGTGACGGTCGCCGGGGCGCTCTTCTTGGGATTGAAGAGCGCAATCAACTTGTCGAGGCGGGCATCCGGCACCTTGGCGATGCCTTTGCGCGTTTCTGCACGAGCCCCGGCGACAACTTGCGTCCCAGTCAGGATCGACCAAAGCGTGGACTTGCCGCTGCGAGAGAGACCACAAAGCGCGATTTCCATAGGGTCGCGGATTCTAGCGGCTGTCTGCCGCGGGGCCCAACGGCTCCTCTCGTGCGCCACCCTTCCAAACGGAAGTCAGGCGGTCGCGCGAGACAACGGACGGATACGAAAGGCCCCGTGCTACGATCCCGCCCCATGAAAGGTGTCGTCCTCGCTGGCGGTTTGGGGTCACGGCTATTTCCGTTGACCAAGGTCACCAACAAGCATCTTCTGCCGGTGTTCGACCGGCCGATGATCTACTACCCGCTCGAATGCCTTCGGAACGCGGGGGTGCGTGACGTCATGCTGGTCACCGGCGGCACCTCTGCCGGTGATTTCATGCGACTTCTAGGCGACGGCCGATCGATCGGGTTGAATTCCATTTCGTATGCCTATCAAGAGGGTGAACGCGGAATTGCCGATGCCCTGCGCCTGGCGGCACCGTTTGCTGGTAGTGATTCGATCGCTGTGGTGCTGGGTGACAACATCATCGAGGGCAATGTCGCGGCCGCCGCCGATGCGTTTCGAAAGCAGGGTGGGGGAGCACGAATCCTGCTGAAAGGCGTGCCAGATCCCGAGCGTTTCGGTGTTGCCGTCTTGGAAGGCGGGCGTGTCGTTGCGATCGAGGAGAAGCCCAAGTCACCCAAGTCCAACTTGGCGGTGATCGGCATCTATTTCTACGATGCGAGCGTCTTCGAGTTCATCCATTCACTCAAGCCGTCCTCGCGCGGCGAGTTTGAAATTACCGATGTCAACAACGCATTCCTCCAGCGCGGCCAGTTGCACTCCGACAAACTCGACGGCTGGTGGACCGACGCGGGCACGTTCGAGTCGCTGTTGCGCGCCAACAACTTGGTGGCGAAGACCGGGGCCAACAAACTCGAAGGTCCTTACTCGGGCTGAGGAAGTTTCCGTGATCGAAGGTGTGATCGTCACCGCGTTAGAACCGAAGGCCGATGAACGTGGGCGTTTGGTCGAGTGTTTTCGTCAGGATCAACCTGGAACGAGCCGCTTTGGCCAGGTGAACTTGACGACACTGTACCCCGGCGTGGTCAAAGCCTGGCATATGCACAAGAAGCGGACGGATACGTTCGTCTGTGTGCACGGCATGGTGCGTATGGGACTGTATGACGACAGGGAAGGATCCAAGTCTCAGTCCGAGTTGAATCAGTTTTTTCTGGGCGACCACAGCCCGCTGCGCGTTACGGTGCCACCCGGGGTTTGGTTCGGCTTCAAGGCGCTGGGGAGTGTCGAAGCGCTCTTGGTGGTGTTGACCGACCCAGCGCACGACTCGAAATGGCCTGACGAGGAACGTTGGGATCCTGTGGTCAACGAGATTCCCTTCGATTGGGAGCGGCGCGACCGATGACACGCTTCCAGCGCGTGATGGTGACCGGCGGATGCGGTTTCATCGGATCCAACTTGGTACGCATGCTGCTGACGGAATCGACCGCTCATGTCACCAATCTCGACTTGCTGACCTACGCTGGGAACCCCGAGAATCTTGCCGAGATTGCCGCCGACACACGCTACCGTTTTGTGCGTGGCGATGTGGCCGATCCAAAACATGTTTCCGACGCCGCGGACGGGTGCGACGTCATTTTGCACTTGGCGGCCGAGTCACACGTGGATCGCAGTATCGAGGATGCTGAGGCGTTCATCCGTACCAACGTCTATGGAACACGCACGATTTTGGAGGAAGGCCGGCGCCGCGGGCTGCGTGTGGTGGTGGTTTCCACCGACGAAGTCTATGGAGCGCTGCAGTCCGTCGAAGACGAGCCGTTTCGAGAAACCACGCCCTTGGCGCCAAACTCTCCGTACTCCGCAAGCAAGGCCAGCGGAGATTTGTTGGCGCGCGCCTACCATCACACTCACGGCAGCGACGTCGTCGTCACGCGCTGTTCCAACAACTACGGGCCATATCAATTTCCCGAGAAGTTCCTGCCGCTGATGATCACCCGCGCCATGACGGGCGGCGATCTGCCGATTTACGGCGACGGGTTGTACCGGCGCGACTGGCTCCACGTTGCCGACCATTGCAGAGGGATTCTTGTCGCGGCTGAACGCGGCCGGAATGGGGCGGTCTACAACTTCGGCACAGGCGACGACCGCACCAACCTCTCGATGCTTGAAGCGGTGATTCGACTTGTCGGCGAAGAGATCGGCCCGGTTGCGTCCAAGACGGTGCGCGTTTCCGATCGCCCAGGTCACGACCGCCGCTATTGTGTCGACGCTTCGCTTGCCAGCCGTGAGCTTGGCTGGACTCCATCGACCGAGCTCGACGCCGGTCTGCGCGATACGGTGCGTTGGTATCGCGACCAATCCCGATGGTGGCAGCGAATCGTGTCCGGCGACTACCTCGTCGATCGCAAGTCGGCCCGCCATGTTTGACCCGCCTGTGGCTGGGCATTAGCATCCCGGCTCTCCAACGGTCCGGGGCGTGGCGCAGCCTGGTAGCGCACCTGTTTTGGGAGCAGGTGGTCGGAGGTTCAAATCCTCTCGCCCCGACCAACTTCTCTCGTTTGAGTGAAACCGAGCGCGGCTGTAGCTCAGGGGATAGAGCACCAGCCTCCGGAGCTGGGTGTCGGAGGTTCGAATCCTCCCAGCCGCGCCACTTCGAGCGTCTTTGTGAGTTGGCCAGGCAAGCCGATCGGTTGCAGCGTCACTCCCACCCTGCTACCGTGCGCCCGCCTTGCACGCCTGGTTCGGCATCTCCCAAAGACGTCACTGATCACAGGAGCGCCTGTAGCTCAGTGGATAGAGCAGCTGCCTTCTAAGCAGCTGGTCGGGGGTTCAATTCCCTCCAGGCGCGCCACTCCGGTCCCCCTGTGGTGGGCGTAGCTCAGTAGGTAGAGCTCCTGACTGTGGCTCAGGCTGTCGTGGGTTCGAGTCCCACCGTCCACCCCAACTTCAACAGAACGCGCCTCGCAGAGCGATCACCTCTGAGTGTCGCGTCTGAGTTCTGCGAGCACGCTGCGAAGTCCCGAAAAGTCGCTCAGCCATCGCAGTTCAATATCGTGAGTAAGGTCCGCGTAGGCCGACGCTGATTGGCCACCCACGCAGATGGGGAACCCTGCGGGGAGCAGCTTTCGCAAGGTTCTCAACTGTGCCGGCAGCAATGGATCGTCCCCCGGAAAGACGATACTCAGCGCGATCGCGCGGGACTTGGCGACGGAGACCGCGGCCGCCAGTTCCTGGGCCGGGAGATTCGCGCCGAGATACAGCGGCGACCAACCGGCCAGCGCTGCAGTCGCGGCCGCGAACAGCGCCCCCATTTCGTGCTGCTGACCCGCAGGCGTGGCGACCACGACCACGGGAGCGTCGGGAGACGGAGCGAGCGACTGAAGCATGTTGCCGACGAACGATCGAATCGCCGTCGTGGCCAGATGTTCCTCGCCGATGCGAAGTTGGCCTTCGTGCCACAACTGCCCGACCCGATTCATCAACGGCGCGAGAAACTCCTCGACCAGCCACGACGGGGTGTTTGTCAGCGAGGCGCGCGTCATGAGTTCGTTGAGGGCGGGTTGATCGCACGCTCGAATCGCCTCGAGGCAGGCGTCGATCGTCACGGGACCGTCCGGATCGCCTTTGCCAGCGGGCTCTAGGGAAGCGCTCGTGACGGCACTGCTCTCCGCACTCGCCATCAGACGAAGCTCGTTGGACGGGAGTGCCGCGATCTGGCCGATCGAGTGTCCAGCGAGCGTAAGCCGGCGCAGGAGAATCAAGCGTTCGACATCTTGGGCGCTGTACAGCCGCCTGCCGGAGTCGGTGCGAACCGGGGCGACGGCCTTGTAACGACGCTCCCAGGCCCGAAGGACGTCTTGGGTCAAACCGGACCGGCGGGCTACCACTCTGAGGGGGAGGAGATCGTTCACTTGGAGACTCTAATCGATGTCCAGGACATTTGTTGATTTTCCTTTCTGTTCACTTGACGTGTTGGGTTTGTCCATGTATTGTCCCTGATTATAAGGAGACATCACATGAGTTTGCGACAAGTAATTTTGATTGGTTGCATGTTTTCAGCTTCCGTTGCCCTCGCTGGAAGCGGTTCGGCTTACTCGTCAGCTCCGAAGCAGACGATCCTGCAAACGGCTGATGCAGCCGGTTCGTTCAAGACGCTGCTGGCCGCTATCGACGCCGCCGGACTCACCGCGACCTTGAACGGCAGCGGCCCGTTCACCGTGTTCGCTCCCACGGATGCGGCATTCGCGAAGCTCCCTGCCGGAACCGTCGAAGCCCTGCTCAAGGACAAGGCCAAGCTCGCCTCGATTCTCACGTACCACGTTGTTGCGGGTAAGGTGATGGCGGCCGATGTGGTCAAGCTATCGAAGGCAAAGACTGTCCAGGGCAGCTCGCTCACGATCAGCACGACTTCGGGCGTCATGGTCGACAAGGCCAACGTCGTGAAGACCGACATCGAGACAAGCAACGGCGTGATCCACGTGATCGATTCCGTCGTATTGCCGCCAGCCTAGGAACCGTCGCGCCGCTGGCAGCTCGACCGTTCCCCCCGGTGACTGCCACTGCGTGACCAACCGCCGCCTCGAGGCTTATGGGAGGTGCCCATTACCGCTCCCCTCACAAACCCCCCTCCTGGGGCCTCGAGGCGGATCTTCTCCGCCGCCAAAAACATTCGCGTCATGCCGGACTCGAAACACCTCTTTCGGGTTTGCGTCCCCCACCTCGACCCCTATAATGCGCGGCGCATTTGCGGCAGCCGTTCGCTTCATCGCCGCGCGTCACACAGTGGGCCGCTAGCTCAATTGGTAGAGCAGCAGACTCTTAATCTGCGGGTTCGGGGTTCGATTCCCTGGCGGCTCACCAGATCCCACAGCCAAGACAGCGCGACGGTGAGTCATCGCTTGCCGTCGCAGTGTTTTGCTGCAGGCCGATGTCCCGGCACAATGGTCTGAACGCGAAAGTGGCGGAACTGGCAGACGCGCGAGACTTAGGATCTCGTGGCTACGGCCGTGGGGGTTCGAGTCCCCCCTTTCGCACCAGCTTGCAACCGCAGCTCACGACCGATTCGCAGACTTCTATCAGATGCAGCGGCTGAGCCGTTGCGGGGGATCCGAGTGCCATGAAAGTCGACGTGACCCACCTTTCTCCCATTAAAAAAGCACTTTCCGTCGAAGTTCCCTCGACGGACGTTCAGACCGTTTACGGCGATCTACTGCGCTCCTACGCCAAGCAAGTGCGTGTTCCTGGGTTCCGCCCCGGCAAAGCTCCGCTCGACATGGTCCGCGCCCGCATCGGCAAAGATCTCGGGTCCGAAGCTGCCGAACGCCTCGTCGAGCGTTTTAGCGCCGAGGCGATTCGTCGCGAAGGCCTGCGTCCCGTTGCCGGTGGCATCTCTTTGAAGCTGCCCGAAGGTCAAGAGGCGCCGCATCCAGTGCGCGAGGGCGAAGCCTACAGTTTTGCGATCGATGTCGAGGTGCTGCCCGAAATCGAGTTGCAGTCCTACACGGGACTCAAGATCGCGCGTCCGGCGGTCGAGGTCGAAGTCGAGGAAGTGCAGCGCGAGATGGAAGCGATCCGTCAATCGTTTGGCAAACTCGTCGACGTCTCGGACCGCGCCTCGCAAGCCGGTGACTTCTTGTCTGCCACGATGACTGCGGTCGAGTTGGGAGGCTCGGTCAAACTCGAGCCTCAACGTCACACGGTGCATCTGGGTGGGAAGGGGACACTGCCTGAATTCGATCGGGCGATGACCGGTAAGCGGGTGGCTGACGATGTCGGATTCGAAGTCACCTATCCGCAGGAGTTCCCTAACGAGGAAGTGCGGGGCAAGACCCTGACCTTCACGGGTAGGGTCGAAGAAATCAAAACCCCTGATGTTCCCGAACTTTCGGATGACCTCGTCAAACCGCTCGGCGTCGAGAGCGTTGCCGATCTTCGCGACAAGGTCCGCGAGCGGCTTTCGGCCCGCAAGAACCAGGAGGCTGACCGCACGGCCAAAACTCGTCTGGTGGAGCGGCTGCTCGACGCTCACCCGTTCGACGCTCCCGACTCGATGATCGAAGACGAGTTACGTCAACGGCTCGAGGATATTGGCCGGAATCTCGCCTCCCAGGGTGTCGATCCGGACAAGGTGGACATCGACTGGAAGCAGGTCCTGGAGAAGGAGCGGGAGGGGGCCCTACGGCGGGTCAAGGAGGAAATCCTGCTCGATGCGGTCATTCGCAAGGAGGCCATGACCCTTTCGCGTGAGGAGTTCGAGATTGCCACGCAGCTTTTGGCCCGCGACGCCGGCGTGAAGCTGGAGGAAGTCCGTTCGCGGATGAAACAGCGTGGAGTGGGCGAAGAATTTGCCGCACAAGTGTTGCGCGGTAAGTGCCTTGACTGGCTTTTGAGCCAGGCTGATATTGTGTGAAGCCGAAAACAGGCGACAGAGGCCGATAAATGCCGATCATTCCGAGTGTTGTCGAGACCACCCCACGTTATGAACGCCAATGGGACATCTATTCGCGCCTGTTGAAGGACCACATCGTGTTCCTTCATAGCTATGGCGAGCACGGCATCAACGACGACATCGCGAACCTGGTTACCGCCCAGTTGCTGTTCCTGGAAGCGGAAGACCCGGACCGCGACATCAACCTCTACATCAACAACCCGGGTGGCGTGGTCACCGCCGGTCTTGCGATCTACGACACCATGCAGTTCATCAAGCCCGATGTTGCGACCCTCTGCATGGGTCAGGCGGCCTCGATGGCAGCGGTGCTGCTGGCGGCAGGTGCCAAAGGCAAGCGTTCCGTATTGCCGAACGCGCGAGTCATGATCCACCAGCCTCTCGGCGGTACCCGAGGTCAGGCTAGCGATATCGAAATTCACGCGCGCGAGATCTTGAAAATGCGCGAGCGGCTCAACGAGATCCTGTCGATCCACACTGGGCAGACGACCGAACGAATTCAGCTCGATACAGAGCGCGACAACTTCCTTTCGGCCGAAGAGGCCAAAGCCTACGGCTTGGTCGATCAGGTGCTCGAACGTCGCAAGTAATCGCCGCGGGCGTGGCTTCGGTTTGACTGTTATAAACGCCACTCGATGTTGTTGAGAAAGGGGAACGGATGGCCGGGAAGCGCAAGGGTACAGGCGGGGACGAAAGCGAGTTGCGCTGTTCGTTCTGTAACAAGAGCCAGCGCGATGTCCGCAAGCTGATCGCCGGCCCTACGGTCTATATCTGCGATGAGTGCGTCGACATTTGCCTCGACATCATCGCCGAGGAGCGTGAGCCGGAGGAGACTGCCTCCGACAAGCGCCTCCCCAAGCCCGCCGAAATCAAGGAATTCCTCGATCAATACGTGATTGGCCAACACCAGGCCAAGAAGAAGCTCGCGGTTGCTGTGTACAACCACTACAAGCGGCTCGAGCACGCCAAGACCAAGAGTGAGGTCGAACTGCAGAAGTCGAACATTCTGATGATCGGCCCGACGGGAACAGGCAAGACGCTGTTGGCCCAGACGCTGGCGCGGATGCTCTCGGTGCCGTTTGCGATCGCCGACGCGACGACTCTCACCGAAGCGGGATATGTGGGCGAGGACGTCGAGAACATCCTGCTCAAGCTGCTCCAGGCGGCAGGTAACGATGTTGAAAAGGCTCAGCGCGGCATCGTCTACATCGATGAAGTCGACAAGATCGCGCGCAAGGGCGAGAACCCCTCCATCACGCGTGATGTTTCGGGCGAGGGTGTTCAACAGGCGCTGTTGAAGATTCTCGAAGGGACCATCGCCAACGTTCCGCCGCAAGGCGGGCGCAAGCACCCACACCAAGACTTCATCCCGATCGACACGACCAACATCCTGTTCATTTGCGGTGGTGCCTTCGTCGGCCTGGATGCGATCGTCGACGGGCGCATGGGCAAGAAGCAGTTTGGATTCCAGGCCGAGGTCAAGGGCAAGAAGGACAAGAAAATCGGCCAGACGCTGCAAGAGACGCAGCCACACGATCTGATTCGCTTCGGGATGATCCCGGAATTCGTGGGGCGCCTCCCGGTCATCGCTACCCTCGAGGACCTCGACGAGGAGGCGTTGGTGCGCATCCTCTGCGAACCGCGCAATGCCCTGGTGAAGCAGTACAAGAAGATCTTCGAGTTCGAGGATGTGAAGGTCGAGTTTGCTCCGGACGCACTGGCGGCAATCGCTCGCAAGGCGATGGATCGCAAAATCGGCGCCCGCGGACTGCGCATGATCATGGAAGAAATCATGCTCGACTTCATGTTCGAGCTCCCGTCCTCGCAAGGCCGTCGTGAGCTGCTCATCACCAAGGAAATGGTCGAGCGCCCCGAGGGCAAGGAAGCCGAAATCCTTCGTTGGGTCGAGAAAGCCGGCTAACAAGTCGGGTATAACTACCGCTGCCCCGGCCCGGCCAGGGATGATCCGCTGGCCTGTTTTACTTCGCGGGGCGCGGAGTGCGGATGGGCTCGACCGGAATCGAAAAGCTGCCGATGGTGCCGCTGCGCGAGGCCGTTGTTTTCCCGCGCACGATGGTGCCGTTCGTGGTGGGACGTCAGACTTCACTCACCGCTCTCGAGTCGGTTTTGGTCACGGGCGGGGACCGGCGCATCTTTCTAGCGTGTCAGCGCGATGCCCGCATTGACGATCCCGAGGGGGATGGGATCCACACCGTCGGGACGATCGTCAACGTCGTTCAGTCGTTGAAAGTTGCCAGCGGCAACGTCCGGATGCTGGTGGAAGGGGTCGCTCGCGCGCGAGCGCTGGATATCGAACGCACTCCTGCCGGGTATCTGGTCGCAGAGGTCAAACCGCTGCTCGATCACGGCGGCGACGCGCTCGAAGTCGCCGACCTCTCGCGCCAAGCGGTGACGTTGTTCGAAAACTACATCAAGCTCAACCCCGGTCTTCCCGCTGAGACGCTGCTGTCTGCGATCAAGGTTACCGACGCATCCCGCGTAGCAGACACGATCGCGGCGCATCTGTTGGTACCGGCCGAGATCAAGCAAGAGCTGCTGGAGCGGGTGTTCGTGCGCGAGCGCTTGGAGCGGGTGATTCAGATCATCGAGATCGAAATCGATAAGCTGCGACTGGACCACAAAGTCGGCGCGAGGGTCAAACAAAACCTGGAGAAAGCGCAGCGCGAGTATTACCTCTCGGAAAAGATCAAAGCGTTGCAGTCCGAGTTGGGACGCGGGGTCAAAGACAACGATCTGGACGAGCTCGCTCAGAAAATTGAAGGCGCGGGCATGCCCGACGAGGCCAAAGAAAAGGCGATCGTCGAGTTGAAGCGCCTCGAAGCGATGCCCCCGGTTTCGGCTGAAGCAACCGTGAGTCGCACGTACCTCGACTGGCTGCTGGCCGTGCCATGGACCAAACGGTCGAGCGAGAAACGTGACCTGCGTCGTGCGCGCCGAATCCTGGAAGATGATCATTTCGGCCTGGAAGAGGTGAAAGAGCGAATCCTCGAGCATCTTGCTGTACGCCGGCTGGCGCCCGACAAACCCCAGCGCGCGATTCTGTGTTTTCTCGGTCCGCCCGGTGTTGGCAAGACCTCTCTGGCGCGCTCGATCGCCCGCGCTACGGGCCGCAAGTTCGTAAGAATCTCGTTGGGTGGCGTTCGCGACGAGGCCGAAATTCGAGGCCATCGCCGGACCTACGTCGGCGCCTTCCCGGGCCGGATCATCCAAGGGCTCAAGAAATGCGGCACGCGCAATCCGGTGTTCTTGCTCGACGAACTCGACAA
Organism: Acidobacteriota bacterium; assembly: GCA_031395565.1. GTDB lineage: Bacteria > Acidobacteriota > Polarisedimenticolia > J045 > J045 > JANNUT01. The sequence continues at coordinate 15,699 of JANNUT010000198.1, forward strand.
AATGGCGACCGACTTTCGCGGTGATCCGTCGGCCGCATTGTTGGAGGTGCTCGACCCTGAGCAAAACCACAGTTTCGTCGATCACTACCTCGACACCGAATTCGATCTTTCGGACGTGTTCTTCATCGCGACAGCCAACGTCGGGCACACCATCCCCGGGCCGTTGCAGGACCGGCTAGAGGTGATTCGGATCGCCGGCTACACCTACGCAGAAAAGCTGGCCATCGCCGAGCGGTTCCTCGTCAACAAGACACTCGACTCCACGGGGCTGGCCAAGAAGAACGTCTCGTTCACGCACGACGCGTTGCAGTCGATCGTCGAACGCTACACGCGCGAAGCCGGCGTACGGGCACTGGAGCGCGAGCTTTCGCGAGCCGGCCGCAAGTTAGCGCGCAAGTTCGTCGAGAAGGAATGGGAAGGCAGCTACGAAGTGAAATCGGAAAGTCTCTCCGAACTGTTGGGGGTGCCGCGATTTCGTCCGCCTGAAGCACGCGCCCAAAACGAAGTCGGAGTCGCCACCGGTTTGGCGTGGACGGCATTCGGCGGTGAGATTCTCGCGCCGGAGGTTTCGGCCGTGCCCGGCAAAGGCACTTTGCTGATTACGGGGCAGATCGGCCAAGTGATGCAGGAGTCGGCCAACGCCGCGCTCACCTACGTACGGTCGCGAGCGGCCGAGTTGGGAATCAACCCCGAGTTCCAGAAGACCAGCGACATTCACATTCATGTGGCTGAGGGGGCCATTCCGAAAGACGGACCGTCGGCCGGCACAGCGATGGCCGTCGCTCTCGTCTCGCTGCTCACCGGCATTCCGGCATTGGCCTACGTCGCCATGACCGGCGAAATCACCCTGCGAGGAAAAGTCTTGCCCGTAGGTGGGATCAAGGAGAAAGTGTTGGCGGCACACCGGTCCGGGATTCGCACCGTGATCCTGCCGCGCGATAACGAGAAAGACCTGGCCGACATTCCGCCAGAGGTTCAGGCCGATCTCGACCTCGTGCTCGTCAGCCATATGGACGAGGTGTTACCACGTGCTTTGGAGCGCCCGCCCACCGGGCTCGAAATGCTCGGTGCGGGTCCTGAGGATCAGCCGCGGGCTCACTGACGCGGCCCCTCGCTTCAGAGCACCTCTCAACGGGCCCATGGCCTCTCGGATGGCACGCGCCATCCCTACGGCCGGCCCAACCCACGGCGTCAACCGTTGATCCAGACCTTGGGTCAACTGCTTGCCGCCGGATGTGAGGACGAAGTGAAGCCTTCTGAGGCCCGACTTGCTCGGGTCGCTGTGCGCGCCGAGGACTACCCCAGCGACGGCCGCGCCGAGATTGCCTTGATGGGGCGATCCAACGTGGGCAAGTCGAGCTTGCTCAACCGGCTGGCGACCACCAGCGGGCTGGCGCGCGTGAGCAAGACGCCCGGAAGAACACGTGAGTTGCACTTCTACTTGGTAGAAGAGGGGCATTACCTCGTCGACTTGCCAGGATTTGGATACGCCAAAACATCGAAGCAACGCCGCGAGGAATGGGCTCACTGGATCACCAGCTACATCGATGCCCGCGAGCCGCTGGTGTTGGTGTTGCAACTCGTCGACATTCGTCACGAGCCGCAACCGATCGATCACCAACTGCGCACCGCACTCGCAGAGCGCGATCTGCCGGCGTGTGTAGTACTGACCAAGGCCGACAAACTCTCTCGTGGTGCTGCCGTGGGCGCGGCTGACGCGTTGCGGCGCGTCTGGAGATTGGATCCGTCGCTACCGATCATTGCCACTTCGTCGGAAACAGGCTCGGGTATTCCCGAGTTGCAGAAACTGATTCAGCAGCGAGTGGCCGCTTTCGCCGCCGCAGGGAAAACTCGATGAACGTCCAAGAGCTCAAAGAGATTCGCATCGCGCAGTTGGTGCGACTGGCCAAGTCACTCGGGATCGAAGGCGTTTCGTTGATCCGGCGGCCGGAGTTGGTGCAACGCGTGGTGCAAGAAAAAGTGCGCAAGGGTGAGCGCGTGGTGGCGCGAGGCGTGCTGGAACTGTTGCCTGAAGGCTACGGGTTTCTGCGCTCTCCTGAGCAGTCGTACCTTCCGGGACCGGACGACATTTATGTCTCGCCCAACATCGTGCGCCGTTTTGGGCTGGACACCGGTCACATGGTCACCGGCCCACTTCGTCCGCCACGTCGTGGCGAGAAGTACTTCGCGCTGGCTGAGATGGACCTGCTCGAGAACTTGGCAGCCGATCAGGTGAGCCCCCGCAAGAAGTTCGAAGAACTCACACCGTGGCACCCCGACGCCATGTTGAAGATCGAAACCGACAAGCACAATCTCACCGGTCGAGTGATCGATTTGCTCAGTCCCATCGGGAAGGGGCAGCGCGGGCTCATCGTGGCTCCGCCGCGCACCGGCAAGACAATGTTCCTCCAGACGATCGCGGCGGCGATCGCCGAGAACCACCCTGAAACGACGCTGATCGTGCTGCTCATCGACGAGCGCCCCGAGGAAGTCACCGACATGCAGCGCACGGTCAAAGGCGAGGTGGTCGCGTCGACTTTCGACGAGTTGGCCACGCGGCATGTGAGCGTGGCCGAGATCGTGCTCGAACGCGCCAAGCGGATGGTCGAGATGGGAAAGGACGTGGTGATCCTGCTCGACTCGATCACACGATTAGCCCGCGCCTACAACGCCGTTCAGCCGACCACCGGCAAGATTCTCTCGGGTGGCATCGATGCGGCCGCGCTGTCACGGCCGAAGAAGTTCTTCGGTACCGCGCGTAAGGTCGAGGAGGGGGGGTCGCTCACGATCCTCGCCACCGCCTTGATCGACACCGGCTCGCGGATGGACGAGGTGATCTACGAGGAGTTCAAGGGGACGGGGAACATGGAGATCATCCTCGACCGCGACCTCGCCGACCGGCGGATCTTCCCAGCGCTCAACGTGTCCGCCTCGGGAACCCGCAAGGAGGAGCTCTTGATGAGCGACGATCAGCTGCGGCGCGTTTGGGTCCTGCGCAAGGCCCTCGACCAAATGAACGTGGTCGAGGCAATGGAACTGCTGCTCGATCGCTTGCGCAAGACCTCTTCGAATCGCGAATTCCTGGACAGCATGGCCGCCTAGCCGCGGACAAGATCTTCGTCTCACCATCATCCCGAGGTCGGCCTAGGCTCAGTCCCGTGATCCGGAACTTGCCGCCAAGCCCAGCAGGCCCAATTAGTTGAGTGTGGCTGGCTGGATTTCGGAGCCAACCCGGGAGGTTCTCAGCGATGGGCTCAGCACGCGTGCATCGCGCACGCTTCGACCCCTACGCGGGCTTTCGTCAACTGGACGGCCGGCACCCGTTTCAAGTGCATGTGCCCGACGGTTGGGTTGGATATCGAGCGCGCCGCGTTCACGGCGCGCACGTTGTGTACTTCAACTTCGAGTTAGCGCGGGAGATGGGGTTGATCCCCGACGATCATCCCGATCGCCTGACGTCTGCGTTACAGCGCACGATCCTCGACACCTTCGCACTCCAGATCGTCAACGAGTACGACGAGAAAAGTGGCGTGGTGGTCGATCCCAAAGACCTGCTGCCCGGCACGTTCATGGCAACGCGATACCTGCAGATGCAACACCCCAGTCGAACCGGAAAAACTTCCGGCGACGGCCGCAGTATCTGGAACGGCTGTGTCACGACAGGTCGCGGTGGATGGGACGTCAGCAGTTGCGGCACCGGCGTCACTCGGCTCTGCCCGGCGACCGCGTGGACCAATCGCTACTACAAGACCGGCAGCCGCGTCGCGAATTACGGTTGCGGCACCGCCTCGATCGAAGATGGGTTCGGCGCTGCGTTGATGAGCGAGACAGTCAATCACAACGGAATGGGAACCGAACGCCAATTGGCGATCTTGTCGCTCCCGAACGGTTTTGGGATCAATGTGCGTGCCGGACGCAATCTGCTGCGGCCATCGCACTTCTTCGTGCACAACAGGCAAAAAAGCCGCGTTGGCGTGAAAGGTGTCGCGGATGCCTGGATCGAACGGCAAGTACTCAACGGCCAGCTTCGCAAGACTGTTGGCCTGAAGCGCTATGAGGTGATGACCGACGCCATCGCCGAGTCGTTCGGCAAGTACGCGGCGCTGTTCGAGAGCGAGTATCTGTTTGTCTGGCTCGATTGGGACGGCGACAACGTACTCGCCGATGGCGGCATCATCGACTACGGTTCCGTGCGGCAGTTTGGTTTGTTTCATCGTGAGTACCGTTTCGACGACGGGCCGATCTGGTCGACCACAATCACAGAGCAGCGACAGATGGCGCGTCGCATCGTGCAGCAGTTCGCGCAGATTCGCGATTGGCTCGTCTTGGGCAAGCGCCGCCCTCTGCAGCGCTATCGCCGCGACCGCGCGCTGCGCCGTTTTGATGCCGCCTTCGAGCGCACACTGCGGCTGCGACTGTTGCACCATGCGGGGCTCCAGCCAGACGTCGCCGCGCTGCTGCTCGACCGAAAACCACGCGTCGTCGAGCGCTTCATGCGCGAGCACACTTGGTGGGAACGGCAACGTGCCGCACGCGGGTTGCACGCTGTCGCGGACGGCATTACTTGGAACGCGATCTACAGTTCCCGCGACCTGATGCGCCAACTGCCGGCGCGCTGGCTGGCCGAACCGCGGTGGCTGACGGTCCGAGAGGTGCTGGAAATCGCCGCCTCGAGCTACGCCTCGCGACGCGATCGAATGGTCACTCCTGCGCGCGCGCGACACGCGCTAGAGCTCCAGCGATCGTATGCGGCCTTGTTGACCGCGGCCGCGACGGTGAGTCAACAAGAGCCTCGGGAAATCCTGCGGATCGCGACCGAACGAAGCTCCGTGATCAACCGCTACGCGAGGATTACCGGCGACAGCGGCAACTACGCGGCGCGGCGCTTGTTCTTGGCGCGTCGAAGGCTTTCACCGGAGCGCCTCTACGATCTGATCCGAGCCTTCGTCGCCAGTCAGAACCTGATCCCCGAGCACGAACCCCAGGCGGCCCAGACCCTTCGAGATCGGGACGCACGCCGGGTCTTCGATCAGCTCATGGGGGCTCTGGAGTACTACCGGCACGGGCTCTGACCGCCGGTCCTGGACGTCCCTAGGCGAGGGGCTTGCTCTCGTGCTGGCCTTGACGACCCACAAGCCCTAGACTCCCCGGGCTTCGCGGATCCGTGGCCTACATAGGGTGGGCCGCTATCGCCGCGAAAGAGCCGGCGTCAGGCCGGCAGGGAAGGTCCGATGAAACCCTCGATTCATCCGAAGTACGAGTTGGTCGACGTCCTTTGTGCCTGTGGCTCCAAGTTCCAAACTCGAAGCACCAAAACCGATGAGCTACGGGTCGAGTTGTGCTCCGCCTGCCACCCGTTCTTTACCGGCAAGCAGAAGCTGGTCGACACCGCCGGTCGCGTGGAACGCTTCCAGCGGCGCTACGGCAAAACCGACAAGCTCGCCGAAAAGCGCAAGCAAGGTAAGGCGTAATCGCTGATATGAAACGACGGCGCCTGCTGCTTCGACTCGTGCTGGCTCAAGAGAGCGCCTTGCTTGGCGGGCAAGCCGTGTTGGAGGGGGTGATGATGCGATCACCCAAGGCGTTCGCGGTAGCTGTGCGCCGTCCCGACGGCACGGTCGCGATGCTCTCCGAGACCATCCCGTCGTGGACGGTGCGTTTTCCTTGGCTCAAGGTTCCGATCCTGCGCGGCGCTGCGGTCTTGATTCAGTCGCTCGCGCTGGGGATTCGTGCGCTCAACTTCTCCACAGAAAACGCATTTCCCGACGAGGCTTCGTCTCAAACCGATTCCGCGGCGCCCAAGAAAAAAGACGGAATCGAGTGGTCGGTGTGGGGCAGTCTCGCTTTGGCGATGGTGATGGGTGTGGGACTTTTCTTTCTTTTGCCGCTCGTATTGACGCAGGGGCTGCACTGGATTTGGCCCGCGCTGGGCAACGGAGTCGGGTTCAATCTGGCGGAAGGACTGATCCGAATCGTGATCTTTCTGGCCTACATGCTGCTGATCGGTCTCATGCCGGACATCAAGCGCCTGTTTCGCTATCACGGTGCCGAGCACAAGGTCGTGCACGCCTACGAGGCCAAACGCGGCATGGATATTCCCACGGTGCAAACCTTCACCACGTTCCATCCACGCTGCGGGACCTCGTTTCTGCTGATCGTGATGCTGGTGTCGGTCGGTGTCTTCAGCCTGATCCCGGGAGCCTGGCCGCTGTGGGCCAAGGCCGTCTCCAGACTCGTGCTCGTGCCTTTCATTGCGGGCCTCAGCTACGAGGTGATTCGTTTCACCGCCAAGCGGATGAACAGCGGCTGGGCGCTTGCGATTGCAACACCAGGGTTATGGTTGCAACGGATCACAACGGCTCCGCCCGACGATGCGATGGTCGAGGTCGCGCTGGCCGCGTTCGATCGCGCTTGCGAAATCGAGGGCAACCCGTCTGCGGTCGTGTTGTAGGGCAACACACGCGGTAAGTCTGTTGGTCGTCGTTCCTTCAGTGTTCCAGCCCTCGCGAGTCTCTGCCCCATGAGCCACGGTTTCAGCGACAACATGGCCAAGCGCCTGACCGGTCTCGAAGAAGACTTCGAGGCGGTGGCCTCGCGCATGGCCGCTCCCGAGATCGCGGCCAACCCAACCGCCTACCGCGATGCCGCCATGCGCTACGCCGAGCTTCAACCGGTCGTGACCTGCTGGCGCGCACTGCGGTCCGCCGCTGTGGCTCTCGACGAAGCCAAAGCGATGCTGCGCGAAGAAAAGGACGAGGAACTGCGCACCATGGCCCGCGAGGAGCTAGCGCAACTCGAGCCCAAGCTGTTGGCACTCAACCTGAAGTTGCAAGCACTGCTGCTGCCCAAAGATCCGAACGACGACAAGAGCGTCGTGCTCGAAGTTCGTGCCGGAACCGGCGGAGATGAGGCCAGTCTGTTTGCCGGCGAATTGATGCGAATGTATCAGCGCTACGCGGAAACGGTGGGCTGGCACTTCGAGATCATGGACGTGTCGTACAGCGAGGCAGGCGGGGTCAAGGAAGCGATCGCGAACATCACGGGAGCCGGCGCTTTCTCCAAACTCAAATTCGAATCCGGCGTGCACCGGGTTCAGCGCGTGCCGGCAACCGAATCGCAGGGGCGGATCCACACCTCGGCCGCAACGGTAGCGGTACTGCCGGAAGCGGAGGAGGTGGAAGTTCAAATCGACGAGGACAAAGAGCTGCGGATCGACAGCTTCAGCGCCTCCGGGCCGGGCGGTCAACACGTCAACAAGACGCAGTCGGCCGTACGGATCACGCACCTGCCGAGCGGACTCGTCGTGCAGTGTCAAGATGAGAAGAGCTGGCACAAGAACAAGGCGCAGGCGATGAAGGTTCTGCGCGCGCGGTTGCTGGACAAAATGCAGCGAGAGCAACAAAGCAAGGAAGCGGCGGCACGCAAGAGCATGGTTCGCAGCGGTGACCGCAGTGAGAAGATTCGCACCTACAACTTTCCGCAAAACAGAGTCACCGATCATCGCGTCGGCTTGACGCTTCATCGTCTCGATCAAGTGGTTCAAGGCGATTTGGCAGAGTTGGTATCGGCGCTCACGGCAGCCGAGCAGGCCGAGCGCCTGAAGACGGAGACATCACGCTGAGCGCCGCGCGGACATTCATGGAACTGTTGCGCAGCGGCCGCGAACGCCTTGCGGCTGCCGGGATCGAGCATGCCGCGTGGGAAGCGGAACAGTTGCTGGTCGAACGGATGGGTGGCAACTACGCGCAGCTGGTGATGGTCGAAGATCGCCAGCCAAAGGCCGACTTTGCCGCTTCCTATGACGCCTGGATCGATCGCCGTGTGGCACACGAGCCGCTGCAACACATCCTCGGGCACTGGCCGTTTCTTGAACTCGATCTAAAAGTCGATCGCCGCGCTTTGATCCCGCGTCCAGAGACCGAGGACATGGTGATCTTCGCGCGCACGCTCATCCCTGACGATCGCGACACACTGGCATTGGACATCGGGACAGGAACCGGTTGCATCGCGCTGGCGCTGGTACACGCCAAGCGGCGTTTGAAAGTAATTGCGATCGACTTCTCGGACGAAGCACTCAGCTTGGCGCATGAGAACGCGGACGCCACCGGACTGGCTTCCCGAGTCACGTTCCTGCGCGGCAAGTTGCTCGAGCCCCTGTCGCCCGAAACACGTGCCGACCTGATCGTGGCCAACCTGCCGTACGTCTCCGGCGATGAACTGAGGCAACTGCAACCGGAGGTGCGCGATCACGATCCGCGCGTGGCGCTGGTGGCTGCCGACGGAGGCATGGCGTTGATCACCACCTTGATCGCAGCGGCACCACTGCGCCTGGCGCGGGGAGCTCCTCTGGTTCTCGAACACGCTCCCTCGCAGGGCGGCCGCGTGGCGGCGGCGTTGCGACATCACGGATACGTCGAGATCGAGGCTCACAACGATCGCTTCGGCCGGGTGCGCTGGACGGTCGCGCGGATCCCATAGTTCGCTAGCGACGACGACGAGCGACTCGCACGAGTCGACCCGCGCAGCGCGCCCTTGGCGGTTTGGGGAGGCCAGCTAGAATCGCAGCGCGAACTGACGGAACGCTTCGTCGAGATCTTCCGGCGCCGAGCCATAGGTACTCACAAATGCCTCGCGAATGGGAGCGCCGCTGGCGACGGCGCGGAAGAACTGCGGGAACGCAGTGGTATCCCAATCAGCACGTCCGTGGTGTAGAAACTCCACCGTCATCCAGGACTGCGTGTAGTAGCGACGACGGTCAGCGCCGTAGAACGACCGTGGGTCGAGTTCGAACAAATCCGCCAATGAAAGCCTCATTCCACTACGCACGATGCGCTTGACCTGCGCTGCATCGAAGCGCGCGGCCGATGGAATCAGCACGAACTCACCGATCTTCGGGACAAACGCACGTCCCGCCCAGCGCTCGCGATGGCGGCCAGGACGCAACTCCCCCCGCACGAGATCGGCATGACCGATGTAGTCAGCGAATCCTTCTTCGAGCCATCTCGGCATTTCGACGCCGGTCTTGCGCACCATCCGATCGATCAGAGCGTGCGTGGCTTCATGCATCAAATAGCCGTAGAGGAAGTCGTGACTCGGCCATTGACCGTTGAGCGCGATGAATCCGGAGGGGTGGTAAAACCCTGCGCTCCACGACAGCTGTTGCGCCCGGCTCAGCAGTCGCTGGTAGGCGTCAGCGCGCGCGAGCACATAGACGTGCACTGGCTCCTCTCGCAGCCGAACGATCCCGGCGGTTCCGAGTGAACTCGCAATGCGCTCCCGAGTGGCATCCAAATGCGCCAAGAGACGCTGCGCCGCACCGCGTCCGGGCACGTCCGTAACGACAACAAAAAGGTCGGACGCTGCTGTTTGACGATTGCGGGAGTCGAGCTCGGACTCAGCCGACTTGCAAAGGGCATCGCGCAGCAGAGCACGCTCGGTGGGCGGCAACGCCAACACGGTGTCTCGCAGAGTGAAACCCGCGTAGGAGTACTCCTGCGCACGATCGGCGGAGACTCGTGCAGAAGCCTCTACTGCCCGGGCAGTTGGTCCCGGGACAGCCAAGAGGCAAGCCATCAAGGCGAGCCGAGCGCGCATGGCCAGAATCTACAGTGATCCTCGAAGACTCAGTGCCTTCCAATTGCAAAAACCCTGTATCCGAAAGCGTCCTCAGGAGGCGCTTTCCGCGACCAGTCCGAAAAGCAGCTTCATGCAAAAGATCGAGCCGGCCGACTTCAGAAAACTCTGAGGTGTCGGGCGGGATGACCGAGTATCCGGCGGACTCCAACGCAGTAATCGTCCAGCGCGCCGTGGCTTCGATCGGCACCTGACCGCGTCGATCGGAAGCGCTTGATCGGCGCAAAACACCAGGTCGGGAAGACCTTCGAGCGGGGGTGCCAGACTGACTCGCAGTGACGAGTGTTCAAGCGCCGCGCGATGTTGCGGTGAATTCGTTTGAGCGGGCCAGAGCGTTCGACCAGCTAAGGGCTGACAGCCAATGGCGCGTCGAACTCGCGCGGATCGGCCAACAGAATTCGATCGGCTAGTGGTAACGAGGGGAACGTGTGGGCGGCGCCCGGTAGCTGCTCGGCCTTCGTGTAAACAATGGTGTCCGCCTTTAGCCAACCTTCGATCCCGGCGGCACCTCTGAGTCGACGCAAAGCAGATGGGGCACGCCATCGGGTCCAGTAGCGGCCAAGAGCATCCCCTGAGACTCGACCCCGCGCAGCATCGCGGGCTTGAGATTTGCCACGACAATGATGGTGCGACCTACCAACTGCTCGGGTTGATAGGTCTTGGCGATCCCTGCCACGATTTGGCGCCGCTCGTCGCCGAGGTCCACCTCCAGGCGCAGCAACTTATCCGCGCTGGGATGTTTTTCGGCGACCAGCACCTTGGCCACGCGCAGCTTGGTTTGAAAGAATTGATCGATCTCGATCAGGCCCTCGGGCAGCTGCGTTTTTTGCTTGTCGGGTTCTGGCGAGGTCACTGTTTTCTTCTCCGTTGGTTGAGCTGGTTTCGCGTTCGGCGCGGCGTCGCCGAAGATCGCCTTGCGGTCCAGGCGCGGGAAGACCGCAACGCCCGCCCGAACGCGCTTGCCTGCGACCGGCAGTTTCTCGTTGGCGAACAGATCGGTTCTTGGTTGGATCAAAGCGGCGGGGTCGTCGCCCATCCCCAAGATCGACCACAGTCGCGCGCTGGCGACCGGCATGGCCGGCGCCAGTCGCAGCGCGAGCTGAGCCAAGTGTTGCGCTGCGGTCGCGAGGATCCGTGTGCACTCGGCGTCGCGCCCGGCGCGTTTCCATGGTTCTTGACGCACCAGATACTTGTTGAGCGCATCGGACCAGTCGGTGAGCGCGCGCAGCGCCAAAGACGTTTCGTGTCGCGCCATCGCGTCGTGATAGCTCGCGCGGGCGGCCGCTGCCGCCGTCGCGAGCGGCTCGTCTTCCAGCAATTCGCCACCGGGCACCACCCCCGCCTCGCCCTTGTCGATGAGTGTGGTCACGCGCGAGTAGAGATTGCCGATGTTGTTGGCCAGGTCGGAGTTGCTGCGATCGAAGATCGCTTCGTCGGAATAAGAGCCGTCTTGGCCCAACGGGATCTCGCGCAGCAAGAACCAGCGCACCGCATCGGCGCCGAAGTCAGCGAGCAACGGTTCAACGCGCGCCACGTTGCCCAGCGACTTGCTGATCTTGGCGTTGTCGCGCAGCCACCAGCCATGGCCCAGGACCGTCGTCGGTAATGACTCCTGGGCCGCCATCAAAAAGGCCGGCCAATACACCGCGTGAAAGCGCAGGATGTCTTTGCCCACGATATGCAAAGACTCGCCTTGCATCGTGTTCCAAAAGTGCTTGAAAGGGGTTGAATCGTCTTGTCCATAACCGAGCGCTGAGATGTAGTTGGAAAGGGCGTCGAACCAGACGTAGATCACATGCTCGTCGTCGCCCGGGAACGGAATTCCCCAGCCCACCACCGAGCGGCTGTGCGAGATCGATAGATCGCGCAATCCGCTGCCAACGAACGCGCGCACTTCGTTGAGCCGCGTTTCTGGCCGGACGAATTCTGGATGCGCTTCATACAGCGCAAGCAGTTTCTCCTGATAGGCCGAAAGCCGGAAGAACCACGAAGACTCTTCCACTTCCTCCACCAGATGACCTTGGTCGGGGCACTTGCCGTCGATGATCTGCGAGGGCGCGAAGAAGCTCTCACAGCCGGTGCAATACGGACCGCGATAGCTGCCCTTGTAGATCGCCTCGGGGGAGACGCGCCGGATCTTCTCGAGCAGCGCGTAGACGCCGTCTCGATGACGTGCGTCCGTGGTACGAATGAAGTCATCGTGACTGATCGACAGCGCGGGCCACAGTTGCCGGTAGTTTTCCACCACTTCGTCGGCGAGTGCCTTTGGATCGATGCCACGAGCCTTCGCGGCCCGCTCGATTTTTTGACCATGTTCGTCGGTGCCGGTCAGGAACCAAACATCCTCACCGCACATGCGGTGATAGCGGGCCAAGCAATCCGCGACGACCGTGGTGTAGGTGTGACCGATGTGTGGTTTGTCGTTGACGTAGTAGATCGGGGTGGTCACATAGAAACTGCGGGGGAGACTCATCACGAATCCTTTCGCTTACCGTCATGGCGCAACTCATCATCGAAGGCCTGTTGCGCGCGACGTCGAACTTCATCGGGAGACACGCCGGCTTGCTTGGCGGCCTTGGCGCAATCGTCGAACTCGGGCTGTCCGCGGCGCACACCACCGGCGGAATCGAGCGCCCTTTTGACGCGAACGGCGCCCCAAGGCGTAGCAACGCTGACGAAGTCACGGTCCCATTCCAGGCGCGTCTCTTCGCGCAACCGAATGCCGAGTGCCGGGCTGTGGTCGAGCACGAACTCAGCCAGAGCGCGGGCCTCGGTCGAGTCGGCGATGACGGTCAAGAGCAAGCCTGGCCGGCCCTTTTTCATCGAGACCGGCGTGACCATGGCGTCGCGTGCACCGCGCGCTAGCAACGACTCGATCAGAACCGGAACGTCTTGCGGGAGGATGTCGTCCAGCGCGGTTTCAAGCACGCTCACCTTGCGTTGAAGCGGCCCTGCGCCAGCGCGGCCCAACAGTCCACGCACGACGTTCGGCAGGTGCCTCGGGTTTCGGCCGCCGGCGCCGTTGCCGACATGATCGATGATCATGGCGGGTGCCGGTCCAAAGCGATCGACCATCGCGCGGAGCAACGCCGCACCGGTCGGTGTGATGGTCTCGCGAGCGACGGGGCCGCCAATCACGTCAACGCCTCGCAGCAACTCGGCGACAGCGGGGGCAGGCACGGGCATCAATCCGTGTGCGCACTCGACGCGTCCACCACCGACCGGCAGCGGGACGCTGCAAGACACAGAGCCAATCTGCAACTCGTCCAACGCCAAGGCTGTCCCGAGAATGTCGATGAGAGCATCGTCAGCACCCGCTTCATGCAGGTGCACCTGGTCGATGGGCAGCCCGTGCGCTGCGGCTTCGGCTTCGAACAACAACGTGATGGCACGCCGTGCGAACGACGTGGCGCGCGGTGATAACGAAGCGCACTCGAGACGCGCAAGCATCTGATCGAGGTTGCGCCCGTGATCATCATCGGTGTGCGGGTGAACGTGAGCCGGAACATCGCGATGGGAATGTTCGTGCCCGGATTCGTGTGGAGGCTCATGCTCGTGGTTGCAATGGCCATCGTCTGCCGGGCCCTCGACCTCCCCGCGCACGCGCACCGTCACATGCGTCGCAGCCAAACTCGCACGTGACACTCGCTCGGCGGTCACCTCGATCTCGCTCAATCCAAGTCGCGCGGACAGGGCTTGCAACGATTCGGCCGGCACCCCGAGTTCGATCCACAGCCCCAAGAGCATGTCGCCGGCCACTCCGCCGACCAAGTCGAGATGCAAATGCCGACTCACGTCACCTCCATGCCGACGAGGCGTGACAGAGCTGCCGCTGCCGGCTCACGCAGGACGTCGTGCGCCAACGTCGACAGCGGTGTTTCCTCAGGGTTGACTTCCACGACGCGCGCCCCTGAGGCCAGCGCCAAACGCGCCAGCGACGCCGCCGGTTCGATCACGCTGCTCGTGCCGACCACCATGAACAAGTCGGCGCGCGCGGCTGCGGCCGCCGCGGCCTGGAAGATTGACGGTGACAACGACTCACCGAACCACACCACCGCCGGTCGCATCACGGCGCTACAGTGACAGCGTGGAGGTAGTGGTAAAGGCATCGGTGCGCGGCGATCTTCCACACTGCCGCAGCCGCGAGTACAACTCAGCTGCCAAATGTTGCCGTGCAACTCCATGACGTGGCGGCTGCCGGCCGCTTGATGCAGCCCGTCGACGTTCTGCGTGATCAAGCTGAAGTCATCGCAGCGTTGCTCGAGTCTCGCCAGAGCCAGATGCGCTGGATTGGGCGTGCATGTTCCGAGGTGCCTGCGGCGCTGATCGTAGAACTCCCAAACGAGTACAGGATCTCGCGCGAACCCTTGTGGAGTGGCGAGTTCTTCGGCTCGATGGCCGTTCCAAAGTCCTCCTGCACCCCGGAAGGTGGGGACCCCCGACTCAGCGGAAACACCGGCGCCCGTCATGACGGCAATGCACCGTGGACGCGCGAGCGCCGACAACAGAGGTTCTCGACTGGAGTGATTCACGACCGCCTCGACCTCTCGTCAAACTGCTGGGGCCCGCAGAACGCGCCTGAGGGCCGGGATGGTAGCCCGGACAGAGTCCGAAAGCACCGAGACCAAAGACTAGCGAGTGTTGCCTGCGTGGATCGTGTGCAAGAGCGACGAGCGCTCGACCACATCGTCGGAGTAGAGCGGGATGGTTTCACCTGGCAACCAAATCCGCACGCCATCGCTCGCGGCCGGTACCGCCAAAAGCGCAATGTTGCTGCGGGGCTCGGGCAGCTCGGCGAGGCGGCAAAGGCCAGGCAGCGATTCGGGCGGCAGGCGTGCCCCGACCGGAACCGCAGGGCCGAGCGTCTCACGGTGCGTCCAGGTCTTCACGGCGCGCGATAACAGGCGCGCGAGCATCAGCGGTCGAATCGAGAGAAATGCGGGAGCGGCGACATGCCCGTCGCTCCATACCGGCAACCACAGCGCAGGATCGGCAATCGAGGCAACCACGTGCCTGCACTCGAACTCGGAGAGTGCCTCGCGATCGCAACGAAACGCTCGCTGGCACGAACTGCAAAAGGCTGCGACGTCAGAGGCGCGGCCGGCCAAATCGCCGCCGCATGCAGGACACGTGAGCGGGACGAAGATCGTCTGACTCATTTCGCCTTCCCAAGATGCTGCTGCAAAACGTATTTCAAAGCGCGCCAGCACGTGAAGGTTGCGGCTGCGCCCACGCAGAGCAATTTCAATCGTGCCGAGCCTGCCTCCTCGCCCGCCAGCCAACTCGGTGGTGCCAACGAGAGACGCATGATCGCGCCGCAAAACAGCCCGGCCGATAGCGCAATCAAGCCAAACAGCCGTTTCGCGAAATGGTTGTGAGAGTTTGCTTCCACCAGACGTACGGCGATCGCGCCGCCACCGACGCCATCGATCAACGCCTCGCCGCGCCTCGCACCGACGGCGAATCGCAGATGCCAGACCGGCCAGAAGATCAGAGTCGTTTCGTTGTGGAGGATCTCGGTGTGGGCCTGCGCGCCAGGCAGCAGCGATGACGTGATGCCAGCACTGAGGGCGCTCAGCACCAACGCCGCCTCGGCCGAGGCAACGTGTTCGGGCACCAGTGAATCGAGAACGGTCGCGTCGTCGCGCAGCGCGGGTGAGAAAACGTCGAACACCACAGAGCCATTGGGCGATTGCTGCAGCGCCAAAGCGCCGGGCCGCTGTCGATGATGGTCCAAGAGTGGCAGCCCGAGTTCGGTCAACGGGCAGGCACTGACGAACACCGTGTGCATGCGCTGCACTTCATGATCGATTTCTTGTGGCGGGCCGGTCTCCCGGCGAGTGGTGTAACGCGCCAGGCCCTGATCGTCGATCACCCGTTCCACGTCGCGCTCGAGCCGCTCGCGTTGGCCGCGAACGCGACCCGCGACGATCGCCTCGGTTCGCCAGAAAGGCACGTAAAGCAACTCGCTCGAAAGCAATCCCGGCCCCGGTTCGCCATTCGGTACCACCGACTTACAGAGTACAGAGAGTGCCGCATCGAGATCGAGGCAGCGTCGCGCCACCAGCCTTTGGCGGGACAGCGGATCGTGAATACGCCCCAAGGTCCCGCACTGACGGCAGCGCGCCAAATGCCCCGGGCCGCCCTCAGGGTCGGGGACGCCGCCACATCGTGGACAGGAGACAGCGAGGGCGCTGTCGACTACCGCGCTGTCGCTTTCCACCACAACCCAGCAGCGAGCCCAGCGCACGCCGCGACCGCCCAGGGGAACGGCAGCAAGACAGCCACACAGACACCGGCGATGAGAGCGCCCAACACCCAGCGAAACAGCTTGTTACCGTCGTCGTTGTCACCCGGGACTGCGGCCGGAGAGTCGAGCCCGCCGGGCAGGATCGTTTGGCCGATCGAGGCGTCGCACCACGCGGCAGAATCGCGATCGTGCAACCGCAGCGGCACGCGGTAGAAAGGGTAGTGAACGATCGGCTGGCTCTCGGGGATCGGTCTCGATACGGGTACCCGGACCGCGCCATCGGCTTCGATCTCGCGCACCCCGGAGTCGCTATCCAGCGTCAGCAGATCGGCACCCTGCGGTGTCCAACCCTCGCGCAGCAGCGGCGGCAACGGCGCCAACGGTTGATAGGGAGCGCGCGGCAGACCGGTCAGCGCGAAAGGGTAGTAGATCAACTGCGGCGTTCCCGGTAACCAGTGATGGCCCAGTTGCGCGAGCGATCGGGCTACAGCCGATCGAGCTTCTTTGGGTTTCAGGCGAGGGCGGGCCAGCATCGCCCGTTCAGGCCACTCCCCGGAGGCCAAGAGGGCGCCGCACCATGAGCAGCGCGCCATCGGGTCGGGCTGCGCTTGGCGCAACGGTGCGCCGCAACGCGGACAGCGCGGATGGCTCATCGGCTTCTCCCTGGATCCAGCGATCCGTTCAACCTGCGCCGATCAACGTCGGTTCGAGCCGTCCAGGTCGTCAAGCGGCGATCGAGGAGGATTCTCCGCGGCGTGAGCCCGCGGGGGCCGCGGTGTATCATCCCCGCCTTGCGCCGCTCGCCGGATGATCCGACTAAGGGGCGGCCAGAAATATCTAGCTCTGCACACCATGGAGATTTCGACGACGATGTCCAAGCTGCCGCCGGTTCATGACGACACCTTCGAAAAAGAAGTTCTCAACTCGAGCCAACCGGTGTTGGTCGACTTCCACGCCACCTGGTGCGGTCCGTGCAAGGCGCTCGCTCCCACATTGGAGACGCTGTCGCAGGACTACACCGGCAAGGTCAAGTTCCTGGCTTTGGACATCGACGAGGCCCGCATGACGGCGCAGCGCTTTGGTGTCATGGCGGTGCCGACGATGTTGATCTTCAACCAAGGGCAGGTCGTGAAGCAGATGACCGGCAACCGTCCGAAGGGCGAGATCCAAGGTGCACTCGACGAAGTGCTCACAGCGAAGCAGCAACGGGCCTAGGCACATGCACAATTGGTTCCGCGCGCTGTTTTCGGTCTTCGTCGCGTCGCTGGCGCTGAGTGAGGGTTTCGCACAACCACCCGCGACACCGGCGATGGTGCCGAAGCTCGACCTCAAGGCATTGGACGGGACAGTTTTGGACTTGCAGGCCTCGACCGGTGTGACGACCGAACTGTTGTTCGTCGCCCGCTGGTGTGGTCCCTGCGAGCGAGAGACCGCGCTCGCGCGCCGTCGCCAAGCCGAGTTTCAGCGACAGAACTATCGCGTTGTGATCGTGGGTGTCTCGCAACGTCAAACCGCTGCGCAACTCGGAGAGTGGGCGCAGGGCATCGGCTGGCAAGGCGTGGTGGTGTTCGATGAGGGGAGTGCACTCGAGAAAGCTCTGGGCGCAAAGCTCTTGCCTTGGCATACCGTCGTAGCCCCTGGCGGGGCGATTTTGTACAACGGCGATGCCTCGCCCGACAGTGCCGCCGTTCGCGGCTGGCTCGGCCGCTGAAGCGCAACCGAAAGACGGCCACCGACGAGGAGCGCCATCACGCGCTAGACGTTGAGGATGTGCCACCGCTCCCGCCGGCACCGGCCACCGGCAGGGGCTCCGCGTTTCTAGTCGGCCCCTTCGATGCCGACGAATCCAGCGCGCTCGCCGAGTTGCATCTCGAAGAACTCGCGGCTCTCGCCGACACTGCCGGCTTCGAAGATGCAGGCCGCGCGATCCTGCCGGTGCGCCGGATCGTGTCCGCGACCTTTATCGGTCCCGGTCAAGCCGCGGATATCGCGGCCGCTGCCGCCGCATGCCACGCCAGCCTGCTTGTCCTCGATGCGGACCTCACGCCGGTGCAGGTTCGAAACCTCGAAAAGATCGTGAATCTCCCGGTGGTCGACCGTGCCGGACTGATCATCGACATCTTCGCCAAGCATGCCCGCAGTCGCGAGGCGCGCACGCAGGTGGAAATGGCGCAGTTGCAGTACCTCCTGCCGCGATTGGCTGGACGCTGGGCCCACTTGTCGCGACAGGCGGGCGGTGGACCAGGCGGTACCAAGGGAGAAGGTGAGAAACAGATCGAGCTCGACCGCCGCATGATCACCCGCCGCATCGATCATCTGCGGCGCGAGATGATCCGTGTCGACCGCTCCCGAGACACCCGGCGACGATCGCGCGAGACCACGCCATCGGCAGCACTGGTCGGTTACACCAACGTGGGAAAGTCGTCGTTGTTCAATGCGCTGACACGCGCGGGTGTGCACGTTCAAGACCAGCTGTTCGCGACACTCGACCCTACGGTGCGTCGCGTTGAGCTCGGCAAGCGCGGCATCTATCTGCTCAAAGACACGGTTGGTTTCATTCGCAAGCTGCCGCACCATCTGGTCGCCTCATTTCGCAGCACATTCGAGGAAGCAGGAGAAGCGGCGCTGTTGGTGTTGGTGGCAGATCCGTCGCACCCCATCGGTTTGGAGCAACGCGACACAGCGCTGCGCGTCATCGATGAGACCGGTCTGGGCGATCTGCCCCGGATCTTGGTTTACAACAAAGCCGATCGTCTTTCGTCCGCGCAGCAGCGCTTCTTGATCGATCGTGAGCCGGACGCGGTGATCGTTTCCGCGCATACCGGCTTTGGACTCGATCGGCTGTCGCAGTTACTTGCCGATCGGCTGATCGGGCGAGAACTCTCGGGCACGATCTACATCCCGATCGACCGTGGCGATTTGTTGGCCGAGGCGCACCGCCTGGCGACGGTCGACGCGGTAGAACCGGAAGGCAATTTGTTGCGGCTGCGTCTGCGCGCCTCGCGACAGGTATTCAACGCACTTCAGACGCGGATGACGCAGGCATGAGTCGGCTGACGCTGGCACTGATCTTTGGTGGCCGTTCACCGGAACACGATGTGTCGCTCGTGTCGGCACGCGGCATCTACGAGAATCTCGATAAGTCTCGCTACGACGTGCAACTGGTTGGAGTCGCTCGCAACGGCGAGCCGCGTCTCGGCGGGGTCGAGTTGTTTAGCGGCGTCATGGATCAAGGCCAAGGTACTCCCGTACGCTGGCCGAGTTTTCCTGGCGACCGCACGTTGCGCCGTGTCGTCGATGGACTCGACGTCACGGCTCCGCTCGAGGTTGCGTTTCCGATCATCCATGGCGCTGGTGGCGAGGACGGCACGATTCAAGGTGTGCTGGCACTCGCGGGCGTGCCCTGTGTCGGCGCCGGTGTGCTTGGTTCGTCGCTGGCCATGGACAAAGATCGTTGTCGCAGGATGCTTCACGAGGCCAACATTCCCGTCGTGGCCGATCGCGTTTTCGAGGGCGCCGCAGCGCTCGATACCACGCGCGTCTTGGCGCAGTTGGAGCCCTTGGGATGGCCACTGTTCGTCAAACCCGCGCGCGCGGGATCCAGCGTGGGAATCACCAAGCTCACGTCACCATCCGGTCTTGCGGCGGCGTTACGAACCGCCTATGAGGTTGATACCAAGGTGATTGTCGAGCGCGCCGTGCCCAACGCTCGCGAGTTGGAAACGGCCGTACTCGGTAACCTGGAACCACAAGCCTCCGTAGTAGGTGAGATCGTTCCGCACGGCGAGTTCTACGATTACAACGCGAAGTACGTCGACCCTGAGTCGCGACTGTTGATCCCCGCACCGCTGGATGCCGCGACTTCAGAGCAGATTCGGTCGCTCGCGGTGCGTGCCTTCCGCGCTCTCGATTTGACGGGAATGGCTCGTGTCGATTTTCTACTGTCGCGAGAAACCGGCGAGCTGGTGCTCAACGAACCCAACACACTGCCTGGATTCACGCCGATCTCGATGTATCCGAAACTTTGGGAAGCCAGCGGCATACCGTATCCGCAGTTGCTCGATCGACTGGTTGAACTAGCGTTGCAATCGGCCAAGATGGGCGCTCTTCGCGCGCACAACTAGTGGATTGTAACAACTGAAACAATAGTATACTCGTGCTTATGGGAAGCACGATCAGGTTGACCAAAGTGGACCAGCACGAACTCAGCCAAAGAGCGGCGAGCCAGGCAGGGCGGGCCGACGAGGCGCGCCGTGCGCGCCTGATTCTCTTGCTCGATGCGGGGCACACATGGGCAGCGATCCGCGGCAAGCTCGACTGTACCGACAGCTTCATC
>JANNUT010000199.1:0-9327 GCA_031395565.1 Acidobacteriota bacterium
CGGCTGCGCCCGCGAATCCCACTAATTCGTCGTTGCGGGGAGTTTCGGGGACGGAGTTTCGGGGACGGTATACCGAATTGGGAGTTTCGGGGACGGTATACCGAATACATGAGCCAGCGTCGTGATCCCGTAGTTGCGCCCCGTATTCGGTATACCGTCCCCGAAACTCCCAATTCGGTATACCGTCCCCGAAACTCCGTCCCCGAAACTCCCCGCAACGACGAATTAGTGGGATTCGCGGGCGCAGCCGTCGAGGCTGGTGACTAGATAGAACTGGGTGCCGGGGGTGGTGTCGTTCCAATAGATCGAGGCGACATCGATGGCGCTAGTAGAGGCGGCGACGCGATGAGGGTCGGTGGCACGACGCACACGATAGGCACTGGCGCCGGTGGCTTGGGCCCAACTGAGCATCGTGCCCAAGCGATCGTGCTCCACCGACAGAGAGTCGGTCAGCGGCTCGGCCACCTCGGTCGCATCGACCGCCCAACTCGTGCCGTGCGCAGTGTTGCCGCGACTGTCGATGGCCCGTACCTCGATGCTATGTCGATCGAGCGACAGCGACAGCGTCAAGCTGAACTCTTCTTGCGGCTCATCGAACGCGCCATCGCTGGCGTACGCCAAGCCGCTTTGCCACGCACCGCCATCGACCCGCAACTGCACATCGCGAATCGTCGACAGTGAGATCGCGCGCACCGGCGTGAGCCCCAACGGATTGTGATTGGGGTACGCCACCACGGTCGCCTTGCCGGCGAGCGCGACGATTGTGCCGCAACTCGTGGCGCCGGGGGCCAGTCCTAACGTCGTCTCCGGCGAGGCCTGCAGCACATCTGCGGTGCCGTCGCTGTCGGCGTCGACGCTGCCCACCATCCGTCGCGTCGTGCGCGACACGAAGGAAGAGTTGTCGCGCATCACACATCGTTCCAGTGCGCAGCCGTTTTCGCAGTTGTCGTTTTGTGCCCCCATGTAACCCGAGAACGCATCACAAGAACACCCCGACGCTGCGTACTGGTCGAGCGCATAGAACGCATGGTGAATCTCGTGCAGCACCACCTTGTCGAAGTTCACGGCACCCCAGGCACCGTTGTCCGACGTCAACACGCCATGTGGACCGCCGATCCAAGTGTAGGCAAAGCGGCCATCGGCGAACTTGCCGTCGGTGTCCTTATAGCTGTTGACGACAAACAGATTCACGGCCCAGTCGGTGCCATCGGTGCGTCGCGTCGCATCGGCAAGCTGCCGCGACCGGATCATGCGCGAGCCATCGACATATCCGAGCTTGGTCAGAACATCGAGAACCCACAGTTCCTCACCGGCCGCTCCATACGGATCGGCGCTGTGCACGATCGGTTCGTAGCCGGTGCGCAATCGCAAATCGGTGCGGCCAGAAATCAGATGAACCGTAAACGTCAAGTCGGCGCCGGCGTGAAGCGTGCGCAACGCGTTCACAGCAGTCAGCGCCTTGCTCAGAATTTGGCTCTCTTGCGCGGCGGTCCAATTTTCGCGCGATGGCTCACGCGCGCCGTTGCTCTCGGGCAGCAACAAATTGATCGAAACCCTGCCGGCCAGAAACTCGCTGGTGTTTTCCCAGCCGGCGCCATTGGCGCGCAGCAGTTCATCGGCCGCCATCATCGAGTGCGTTCGCGATTGCTCCCACCAAGGCGCGGCCTTCAGCCCGTCGTCACCAAACGACTCGCCCACAGCCGACTCACCCGGCAACGGCTCGGCCGCGACTGCCGCATCCAGCGAGGTGCGCAAGGCATTCCACGCATCGACCGCGCGCAGCGCCGGCTCATCCAACTCGGGAACGGCTGCCGCACTGAGCACCTCGCGAGTGACAAGACTCAAGCGCGGATCACGCTGCATCGACGGCCACAAACCTACCGGCAACTCGACAATCGCCGCGCCCGATTCGGGCAGCTGCATCACAACCCGCCCTTCAGCGCTCATCGCGAGTTGATCCCACGAAACTGTCGCTGCGGGCTTTCGCACGAGCAGAACAAGCTCGCTAGGCGGAGCGGCGAGCGCTGCGAGCGAACTCACGAGCAGTGCTACAGCAATGACCAACGCCGAACGCATGGATCCCTCCGAAGACCGTCAACCCTCGCCGCTAATATCGGCAGCCTCTCGGGGCGCGCCATCACTCGTCACCGCGGCCCGACAAACCAAGCTCGCTGCGCACCGATCGTGTTCATACGAGCCCGCGCCGAGGGCGGCGCATGCGATCATGCACCGCCATGTCGCTTACCGGACCTGCCGGCGGACTCGTCTACCACACCCGCGCTCTGCGTCACGCAGAAAGCCTTTGGGCTCCGTTCCGCGGTGCGGTCGCGGGTTGGCTCGACCGCTGGGAAACCCCCACGACGACGTTGATCCTCATCGGACCGAGCGCCGGTTACTGTCTCGACACGTCGTTCCTCGCGCGCTTCACGCGAATCGTCGCGGTCGACCCCGACCCGCTCGCACCGCGGCTGTTTCGCAAACGCCACAGCGCCGCGTTGACCGCGGAGCGGCAGTTGATTTGGAGTCCCGTCGATCACTTCACGAGCGGTGACACGCTAGGGCTCAAGGCGTTGTTCGACGCGCACGACGGCGCGGCCGTGCTGTTCTGCAATTTTCTCGGCCAACTTCATCTCGTGTTGCCGGACGACCAAACCGATCCGCTGCTCGCACTCTGGCACGACGCACTTCCGCAGGCCTTGGCCGGGCATCCGTGGGCGAGCTTTCACGATCGCGTTTCGGGCGAGCTACGACTCGACTTCGATCAGCCGCTCGAGCTGCCGGAGCGTGTCGACGATGACGCGTTGCTCGATCGCTTCTACGGCGGCCAGGAAGGGGAACTCGTCGACCATCGCACCAGCGGATTCTTCGCGACAAAGCACAGCCACACGTACATGCACTGGCAGTTGTCGCCCCGGCGCTGGCACCTGATTGAGGCGGTACACAGCGAGCCCGTTGGCGTCACATCGCTGACGGGCTGAAACTCTAGCCCCCCGGTACGCGTTGTTCATGCCAGGATGACACCGCCATGCGCCCCCGCCTGATCGCATTGATCCTGTTTGCCGCGACCGCCGTGATCTATCACTGCAGCGTCATTCATCAAATGTTCGTGGCCGACAACATTGCCGACGAAACACGGCACACCTTCGAGATCGTCGACGGCCGGATGCTGTTTGGCGAGATTGTCGAAAAGAATCGCGACGGCTCGCTCGGCCCGTTCGGCGGAAGCGGCTTGCTCAAAGGTGACGCGCTCGTTTCTGTTACCGACGGGATGGGGCATGAGTATCCGATTCGCGGGCTGTGGGACTGGGCCGAGGTCCGCCGCACGCTTCCACATGGTCAGCGTTGGTTTCTAACGGTCGAGCGTGCCGACGTGAAGGGAGGAGCCCCACAAAAGCAGATCCTCGAATTGCCGCCGGTTCGGCGCCCCACAATGCCGCTGAGCGTACGTCTCTTCACGATTTGTATGTATCTCGTGCTTCCGCTCTCCGCTGTTCCCGCCGCGATCTTCTTGGGGCTATCGCGACCCGACGATCGCAACGCCTTTGTGGCGGCCATCATGTTCTTGTCGTTCTCGGCAATCATCTGGTTCGATCCGGGAAGCATTGCCGCCATCGGGCGCGCGGCCTCCATCGTCTTCAGACCGCTCGGTCAGAGTTTTGCCTGTCCGTCGCTGGTGTTTTTTTTCTTGGTGTTTCCTTCTTCATCACCGCTCGATCGCGCCTGGCCATGGTTGAAGTGGATCGTCGCCGGTTGGGGGCTGCTTGAAGGTTCATTGATGCTCGCGGACAACCTCCTGCGTTACACGAACGTTGCTGCCTATCAATCGTTTTTGGGGATCCCCATCATCAAAGGTGCGTTGTCAGTGCTTGCGGCGATCAGCCTGCCGATGGCCGTAGCGCTCGTGACGTTGGCCATGATGTCGCTGTCGATGAATCGACGTGCGGCGGTGACGATCGATGAGCGCCGGCGTCTCAACCTCATGTCGATCGCCTGCTTGGTGTCGTGGCTGCCCTTGGGATTCGCAGTGCTCATGGAGATGACTGGTAAGCGGCTTCCAACCCTGGCGATTGCGATCCTGTCGCTCACCACGCCCGTGTTTCCACTGATCTTCGTGTACGTGGTGTTGAAGCATCGTGTGTTTGGAATTCGCGTGATCCTGCGGCGCGGTTTGCAGTATGCGGTGGTCTCGCGCGGTATCTGGGTCATAGCGTTGATTCTGTTCGGCGGCACCTATGCGCTGGCCACGCCACTGATCAACAGCATGATCCCCGCGGCCGAAGGATTTGCGGCACCACTTACCAGTGCCGCCGTCGCGATCGCCATCGCTGCCGGGTTGCGTGCCGGGATTCAACACGTGATGCCCAACATCGATCGCCGCTACTTCCGCGATTCGTACGATGCGCGACAGATCCTCTCGAAATTGGGTGGCGCGATTCGCCAAACGACCGCGCGGCCGGAGCAGTTGATCAACCTGGTGAGCGAACAAATTCAGGTCGCGTTGCATCCGCGCTCAGTCACGATTTTCTTGCGGCAGAATGCGATTCAAGGGGCGCGACGTACGTTCGGTTCGAAAACCGGCATCGCACCTGCGCTGAACTGCGATCTTCCTGGCGGCTTTTGCTGTTACTTGCGTCGCGAGCCGGGTGCTGCGCTGAGCCCCAAGCTCCCCAGCCCACCCGACCTGCTCTGCGGCGGCAATCCGGAAATCCGACGCCTCGAGGCATTGTTGACCGACGCGCCGGAGCCGCTCGATCTGGTTCCGACGATGCTCGAAACGCCCAGCCCGTTGCGACGCGTGAACCTGGCGGAACAACTGGCGGACGCCGACGCTGGCGTACGTGCCTTGAGCGACGAGTTCGGTGGCCGGTTGATCGTGCCGTTGGCGACGAGTCAGCGGCTCGTCGGCTTTCTCGTGTTGGGCGAGAAGCTCTCCGAAGAACCGTACTCGAAGGACGACCGCGAGTTGCTGCAAGCTGTCGCGGGGCAATTGGCGATTGCACTGGACTACGCTGAGTTGATCGGCGAAGCGGAAGTGCAAGAGCGAATGCGCCAGGAATTGTCGATTGCGCAGGACGTGCAAGCGCAGTTGTTTCCGCAAGGCACCCCCAAGATCTCCACACTGCAACTGACCGGGGCCTGCCGGCCGGCGCGCGAGGTCGGTGGTGATTACTACGACTTCCTCGAACTGCCCGACAACGGGTTTGGCGTTGCGGTCGGTGATATTTCCGGCAAAGGCGTCAGCGCGGCACTCTTGATGGCGAGCTTGCAAGGCGGGCTGCGCAGTCAGGCGATCAATCACAGTCGCGACGTGGCGCTGATGATGGGACGCATCAATCGGTTGATGTGCCGTACCGCGCCAGCGTCGAAGTTCGCGACGTTGTTTTATGCGCACTGGGACATCGACACCCGCTCACTGACCTACGCCAATGCCGGGCACAATCCAGCGCTGTTATTGCGACAAGGCGCCAGCCAACCAGAGCGCCTGCACGCCACCGGCTTGGTGATCGGCGTGCTCGACAGCGCCGACTATCAGCAAGTGACACTGCAACTGCAGCCCGGCGATTTGCTGGTGCTCTACACCGACGGCATCACCGAAGCCGAAGACACCGCGGGCAACTTCTTCGGCGAGCCACGTCTCGCCGACCTCGTCGCCAACTTCGGCGACGCCCCCATCGACGATCTGCGCGAACTCATCTTCGCCGAAGTCGAACGCTTCGCCGCCGGCACCCCCCAGCACGACGACATGACCCTCGTCGTCGCCCGCGCCCTCTAATTCCGGGGACGGTATACCTAATTCGCAGCATGTCGCGGTCGCGGGAGGGCCGCTGGAGTTTGTTGCGGTCGCCCACCTTCGGCGGCGCAACCATATCGGCATGGCACGCATGGCGCGCATCGTCGTTCCCGAGTATCCGTACCACATCGTTCATCGCGGCAATCATCGCAAGCCGGTCTTCTTCTGCGAGCACGACCGTCAGGTTTACCTCGGGTTGCTCTTGGCAGACGCCAAGCGATATGGGCTGGAACTGTGGGCCTACTGCTTGATGCTCAATCACATTCATCTGCTCGTGCGGCCGTTGCTCGCCGACTCGCTGGCCAAGGTCATCGGCAATACGCACCGCGCCTATGCGCGCTACATCCATCAATCACGCGAGTGGACGGGTCACCTGTGGGCCAACCGGTTTCGCTCCTCGCTGCTCGACGAGCCGTACCTGTGGCACGTGGCGCGCTACATCGAAAACAACCCCGTCCGCGCGAAGCTGGTGGAGCGCGCCGAGCTATACCCGTGGTCCAGCGCACAGGCGCATGCGCTCGGCAAGGACGACCTGCTGCTCTGCGACACGCGACCGTTTCCAGGGCATATTGCCGATTGGTCCGCGTGGTTGGCCGAGTCGATCCCCGTCGATCTCATCGACACAATTCGCCGCAACACACAAACCGGCCGCCCAACCGTCGACGATGCGCTCGCCTCCGAACTGGAGCGCCTCATCGGCCGTCCTTTAAGACGCCAGCGTCCCGGCCCCAAACCCCGCGCCGAGTTAGGTATACCGTCCCCGAATTAGTTGCGGGGTGGGGGGGAACGGATATCCTTCCGAGGCGTTTTTAGGTCCCGGGGGGTGCGGGCACCAATGATCTCGATCGAGGGTCTCGAGAAGCACTACCAAATGGGCGATGCGCTGGTGAAGGCGCTCGATGGCGTGTCGCTGACTATCGACGAAGGGGAGTTCGTCGCGATCATGGGGCCGTCCGGGTCCGGCAAGTCGACGCTCATGAACATCCTCGGTTGCCTCGATCGTCCTACCAGCGGCTCGTACTCACTGCGCGGGACCAACGTCGCCACGCTCGACGACGACCGCCTCGCCGAGGTGCGCAACAAAGAGATCGGCTTCGTGTTTCAAACCTTCAACCTGCTACCACGCCTAACGGCTGTCGAAAACGTCGCGCTGCCGCTGTCGTATGCATCCGTCGCCAAGCCCATTCGCCTCGCACGTGCCCACGCCAAACTCGAGTTGGTGGGGTTGACCGACCGCTCCGCGCATCGACCCAACGAACTGTCGGGCGGCCAGCGCCAACGCGTTGCCATTGCGCGTGCCTTGATCAACGAGCCGGCCATGATTCTGGCCGACGAACCCACCGGCAACCTCGACAGCAAAACGGCGCGCGAAATTTTGGGGCTGCTGCAAGAACTCAACGACAAGGGGCACACGGTGGTGATGGTCACGCATGATGCCGAGGTAGCCGCCAACGCCAAGCGCACGATTCATGTTCGTGATGGCAAGGTCTCGTGAACCGCGCCCGCAAGGCAATGGCGTGCACGCTTATTGGCGTAAGCATCGCCGCAGCCTTGGCCACCGCACGCGCCGACTCGCTTTCCGTCACGCGTGCCCCGTTTCGAAAAGCACTCCTGCTCTCCGGAAAAATCACGTCGGCCAGCGGTGATGTGTTTGTCGTCCCACAAACTCCCAGTTGGCGCTTGGCCATCAAGTGGCTCGAAGTGGAAGGCGCTGCGGTCAAACCGGGCGATCCCGTTGTGCGCTTCGACACCGGCACGCTGCAGAACGACATCACCAGCGCCGAAATCGACCTCGACGAAAAACTCCAAGACGACGCGCTCAAAGACGCCGAGGCTCGCGCCAAAGCGCTCGACCTCAAACTGCTGCTCGAGAAAGCGCGCATCGAACTCGAAAAAGCTACGATCGATGCCAACGTCTCCGCCGATGTGCGCCCCGCGCGCGAATACGAAGAAAAGCAGCTGGCCTTTGCCAAAACCAAGAGCGCCGAGGAAGCCGCACGCAGAGGGTTGGCCACGCACGAAGCCACCACCATCAGCGACAACAAGCAGCGCGAGATCGATATCCAAGTGGTGCAGGAAAAACTCGACCGAGCACAGCGCTCGCTCGATTCAATGGAACTGCGCGCCACCCGCGAAGGTGTGTTTGTCTACGGCACCAATCCTCAGACCGATCGCAAGGTGCAGGTGGGCGATACGGTCTTTGTCGGTTGGCCCGTGGCTACTGTTCCCGACCCTGCGTCGCTTGAAATTGAAGCTTTCGCAGGCGAGGCCGAAGCAGCCTTCTTGCAGGCCGGCCAAACCGCCAGCCTGATCCTGGACGCCTATCCGCAAACGCCGATGCGCGGTGTGGTCAAGAGCGTTGCCGGCAGCAGCGAGCCGATAAAGGACTGGGGCAAAGCGGCCTATTACCGCGTCACCTTGTCATTCGAGAAACTCGACTCCAGCATGCTGCGCCCCGGCATGAGTGTGCGCAGCGAGGTGGTCGTCCAAGAAATCGCCGACGCATTGCTCATCCCCTTGGCTGCTGTAAGTCGCGACAAAGACGGCTTGTTCGTGTCCGTCGGTGGAACGCACAAGCTCATCAAGCCGCTTGCCCTCGACTCGTTTCACGCCGTCGTCGATTCCAGCAACGGTCTTTCCAGCGGCGACGTACTCGACCCTGTACCCAGCGGAGATGTGCAATGACGCATCGTGCGTGGTGGACCGTTGGCATTGCACTCGCCGCAGCCGGCGTAGCGGTGATCGTGGGCGCGACCACCGATGGCGCCTCCGCCGCCTCGAGCAAGTCCGGCAGCGTGACCCTCCAGTCCGCACCGCTCTCGGCCAAAGTCTCGGCGGACGGCGAACTCGAAGCGGTTGCCAAAGCGACACTCGGCGCATCGGTCCCCGGCGTCTGGGACTACAACATCGTGATGCTCGCTCCCGAAGGACAACAGGTGAAGGCTGGGCAACCGGTGGGAGCCTTCGACACCAAGTCGCAGCGCGATACGCTTCTGCTGCGCCGCTCCGAATTGGACTCCGCCAAAAAAGAGTACGAAAAAACGGTGCTCGAAGGGCAACAACAACTCGAGGAAATGGAACTGCAGCGGGCTGAAGCACTACTGCGCGCCGACAAAGCCAAACGCAAGCTCGACGTTCCGGAGGAATTCGTCGGCCGCATCGAACTGGCCAAGCAGCGAGCCGATTGGGACGTGGCCAAGATCGAAACCGAACTCAACGAACGGCGGCTAGAAACGGCACGTGCCAACTTCGAGGCCAAGAAAGCGGCGTCGAGAAATCGAATCGCACGACTTGAAACCACTATCAAGCAACTCACCGAGCGCATCGACGGGATGACACTCAAAGCTCCACGCGACGGTTTCGTGGTGTACCTCACCACGTGGCGCGGCGCGAAGCCGAAGGTCGGCGAGGAAGCGTGGTTTGGAATGGCGCTGTTGGAAGTCGCCGACCTATCGCAAATGCGCATCAACGCACGAGTGCCCGAATCGGACGCCGGTCACGTGCGGGTCGGGCAGGTCGCGGAAGTCCGGCTCAAG
>JANNUT010000200.1:0-7471 GCA_031395565.1 Acidobacteriota bacterium
GGATAGCTGACGGAGAGGACTTTCACATCGATCATTTTTTCGCCGATCGGGGCGATGACCCGAAACACGATCGTGTTGGGGTCAATCTGCGTGTTGGCCCAGGAGAAATCGACCTGGTTTTCACCTTTGACGAGCGGCACAATCCGCTCTTCTTCGACCAGCGTCGCCGCTGCGTTGTCGAGCTGAATTTCTACCCGCTCACGCACCGGCAGCGTGATCAGCTTGACCCGCGCCTGCACCGGCAATGGACAGAACAAACAGGTTCCTAGACCAACCGCCGCCACCGCGATGGCCGACAGCAAACTCTTTGATGCAAAGCACTTACGCATCGGATCGCCCCGCCTCTACGCCGTCCCATAGATAGATCCCGTTGCGACCTGCCCAGATCACACCGGACTCATATGGGACGACGCTCATTGCGCTGAGGCAGCCGTCATCTGCAATCTTCTTGACCGCGAACTGGTCGGAGTTCTGCCCGAACAACGCGAAGGTCTCGCGCTCTTTCAGGATCATCAGGGAGTTGTACGCGGGCATAAGAGCCTTCACCGGGGTGTTGGCCTCTTTACCGGATACGATGGGGATGAAATCGCCATCTACCGAACTGAGGTCTACTGCCCGGAGATCCTCAGGGCTGGTGAAGTACAGGCGGTTTGTGAACTCGCCTGACTGGTCAGCCTGAATACCTCGGTTAGCGTAGAACTGAAGCTCGGCATAACCTGCGGACAGGAAGCCCATCTTAGGGGCAGTACCGAGAGTAGAGATAGTGTGATCCGGGGCAGATCCGACCATGAAATAGTCGTCCTCTACCAGGGCTACAGCTGCACCCGCTACCAGAGTAGCCGCGACGTTGCTGGTTACAGAGGTGATGGTGCCCACCAACAGGTTGTCTGAGGCCCGGTAGAGCCGGTGGCCCGAGGCAACTCCCTGATCCTTCCACTTAGTGTTAGCGCCTGTGAGGGCGGTACCCGCAAGTGCTACCGATGCTACACCCTTCTGGACCCGAGGGTACCAGCCGGTATACGGCTCGAAGCGTGCGGCTGTTGCAGCAACTGCGTGGAGGGCAGGCTCTTCCAGGACGAGTGCGGTATCAGAGGTGATCGAAGCGACCACGCCAATATGCTCTGCACCCCCGGAAGTGAACATGTAAGAGCCAGTAGAGACTGACGTTGTGAAGGTAGTACCTGATCCCGTGACGTTCTTGGACCCCTGTGTAGCGGTAACGTTGCCCGGGCTGTACTGGGCTACGACTGCCCCGCGCCAGAGAACCAGAATCTGGGAGGTAGGTGTAACACCGTCTCCAGTAGAGACACCGATGGTCACACCGCCACCCATGAGAGGTGCCGTCTGGAAGATCGGGTATGGTGAGACACTCCAGGTGCCGGAGAGAGTGTGATCAGTTTTGGTTGTGAAGTCGGTGGATAGCACGCTCATGATGAGGGACGTACCGCTCACTGTGAAGACGGCTATTTTGACCAGGCCAGTGGGCGAGAGTGTCCACGTAGCACCGACTATGGGGTTGGAAAAGGTAACAACGCCAGTGACCGCCTGTAGCGGACCACGACGTTCCGTAAAACTTGTGCGGAAGACCCACACGTCCTGCAGATAGCGAGCCTGAGTGTCTCGAATCTCATGTGCCGGTTCAGCAACATTCATGCCCTCAGGAAAGCCGTCCCAGGTAGTTATCTCTAGCTTAGGACGAGTTGGCATTAAAAGTAATTCCAACCAGCATCGTCTGAACCAAACACGTCTTCAATGCTATCCGGCTCGTCGTACTGACGCATCCAGAGGGCCGAGCGCGCCTGCGAGAGGCGGGTCTCGAACATGTTGACGTAGATCGCTGCCAGATCCGGATCATCCTCCATAACCGCTGCCTTCGCCAAGGCACCCGTCACCAGAAGGCGATGGATGTGCGTAGGCATTACCGGTGTAGTATCCGGGCTGGACGTAAGCGCAGTAGGTGCCGTGATGTAATTCATCTTGAGAACGTTGGTCTGATCAATCGGGTACACGTATGGTGTTGCCCCGATGAAGTAGTAGTACTTCGCGTCTCCGGTCTGGGTAAGGCTAGAGCCAAAGGCGTCCGTAACCTCATCTAGTCGGCGGGGGAACAGTCGTCCACCCTGCGTACTGTTGAAGATGTTGAGGACAGCCGTGATAACACTAGAGGCGGGAGACGTAACCGCGCCTGTAGCGCTGATCGTCAGAGTACCCTGGGTCTCCAAGAAGGGCCAAGGCTCGCGCGCACACAGGTCGAAGTAAGTGTCGTTGATGAAAGAAACGATACGAACGTCGGTAAGGTCATCGAAACCGTGGTCCCTAACCTCTTGAATCATCTCGCTGACCAACATTGTATCCCCTCCTTCGTGTTGTTCCGTCGAAGTAAATTTTTGTGGACTTGCCTTCTCCGTCCAGCTTCTGCTTGACAGAGGCCAGTCGCTCAGCAACTTCGAGGTTCAGATGGTCAGCCTGTGCTTGCTGGGATGCCTTGATCTTTTCGTTGTGCTTGAGCATGTTGTTATACATCTCTTCGCCGTTACGCCACGCGTCTGTCTCGTACAGCTTTCGGGTAACTATCTCTGGGGACGGAACTCCTTTGCCCACGCCGAGTACCGGCATGACATTCTCGCCCTCGATCTGATACCACGCGCCCTGGTAGTCTCGGGGAAGCTTGATGTACACAACCCAATCTTCGTTCTGTGGGTTGTACCCGAAGCTAAGGCGCTCGTCATATTCCTTGACAGCCCTATCAACGATAAGTGCATCCAGATTCACCAAGCCCCGCCCGGGCACTAGAATGTTCGTAGGTGCCTTGACCTGACTCACTTGTAACCTCCGGTATGAAAAAAGGGGGAGGAGTAAGGAGCGAACTCCCTACTCCTCCCATCGAGCTTAGTAGCCCGTCGTAGCGTCCGTCGTGAGGACCATCTGCGTATTGCGCCGTGAAGCGCCCAGCTGGAGGTAGCGCGTCAGCACTGCCTTCCAGGCGTCGAAGTTGGTATCCCACTTAAGGGTGCTATTGTCCTGATCGAGGAAGTGCCAGTCGCGGTTTGAGAAGATCTTGATGAACCTCTCGTCCAGCAAGTGGACCTTTCCGACCGGGTGGTCAACGTCTGCGATGACCGGCTTGCCCATGAAGTCGAGCGTCTGGAACCCGCCCTCAATCTTCATCGGGTCATTGAACCGACGAAGTGAGGTAAGAGTTGCCCAGAACACACGCTGGTTGGCAAAGCCCGTAAGGACTGCGGAAACCTCTCCGCCAGCCAGGCGAACCTGGTTGAAGCCCTGCATGAGACGAGTCTCTGAGATGGCCGTACCCGCGGTGTCGCGGAGGTTGTCCCAGTACTCGTTACCAGCCGAAGCTGCGTTGATGCCTCCGAACGAAGACGCTGCAGTCGAGGCAAGAGCCGCAAGGCCGTTGATCTCGTATGTGCCCGATGCAAAGCGAGCACCTGCGCGTCCCACGAAGTCAGTACCAGCAGTCGTAACTGCAGCACCGTCAATCGTGATGGAGGGGGTAGCCGGTGTAACTGCGGTGATGGTGCGGTTCTGGGCACGAAGCGTCGGAGACGCAACGGTACCGATATCCACAACCATTCCGACGTACAGCTGACCCTTATCGATGGCTTCGCGTGACGCAAGCACAACGACGTTCACAGCAGTGGTGACACCACAGGTCGCAACTGCGCCTGTACCGTCTCCGTAAATCTGCCGCGCAACATCCTTGCGCAGGTCCGAACGAATACCATCAAGCTCCGACTTGAGGGCCTGCACGAAGCTGCCCATGTCAGATGCAGTAAGCTCCACGGAGGGACCCGACACGCGGATAACACCGTAGAGGTACTTGAGGGTGAACTCAGCGCGGGCGTAAACCTGGTTGCCCGGCTCAGGAAGC
Source organism: Acidobacteriota bacterium (assembly GCA_031395565.1). Taxonomy (GTDB): domain Bacteria; phylum Acidobacteriota; class Polarisedimenticolia; order J045; family J045; genus JANNUT01. The sequence continues at coordinate 3,893 of JANNUT010000200.1, forward strand.
TGCACGTACTCACCGCGAGCACCGATACCACCCGACCGCCCCGTGTGAAGGGGGATGTAAGCTGCCTTACCAACAAGTTCCTGGTCACGTGCCTCAAGGCGAGACAGGAGCAGAACCTCGTTGTTCAGCTGCTCAACCACGGGCGGGAGATAGAACTCCTTGAGCACGTTGTTGAGCGTAGTGATTGAAGCGCCAGCCACAATTCACTCCTATGGTCGATAGTGGGCGATTACTCGGACCCAGAATCGGCTGCGATGAAGCGGCGAACCGCTGCATCAAGTTTCGCATCATTTAGATCCGTGAACTTATCAGGCTGTTCTGAGTGTCCGTGAACAGGAACCCCCTGCAGACCATCCGGCACCGCCGACTTGTTCTGTAGGTAACGACCGAGGATATTTGACTCCAGCCCCTTGTACACCTGATCCGCCTTGAGAAGGTTACCGCCCGTAGCATAGCTCAGGTTGTAAATTGCCTCAAGATCGTCGTCGCTGTAGTTAGGGTTGTCGCGGATGATCTCCGCCTCCTGCCGGTCGTATTCCGCAGCCATCGCTACTGACAACTGCTTCTGTTCCTGCTCTGCCTGGAACTCCTCGAATCGAGCCAACCTTGCGGTCAGTTCATCAACCCGTGGGTCCTTGGCGGAAGCCCCGTAATCCTCATCCTCGAACTCGTCACGCTGAGCATTCTCAACGTGCTCGGCAGCAACCGCCTGGGCTGTACCGACATCATAGCCCTGTTGCACCAGGGCGGACGTGAGTTCATTGTGGAGAGCAAGGGCGTTCTCTGGATTCTGCAGGGATGACACCCAATCGAGTGCCTGCCTCGCAACATCCACGCCCCCGTACTCTTCTAGGGCCTCGTAACCCCGACGCTCATCGGCAACTGCCTGAGTCTTGCGTCGGTAATCTGCCAGCATGGAGTCGTAGTACGGACGTACCTCCTGGGGCAGAGAAGCCGGATCGAGACCAGTGAAAGAGTCCTCGGCAGGAGCCTCGGTTGTTCCTTCGGTCGGAGCCGCTTCTTCAGCAGATGTGGGGGCTTGTTCCTGACCCTGGCTACGAATCTCAGCAATCTTCGCCTCTTCCGAGGTGTCGTTACCGTCTTCGCGTGCCGCAGTCAAGAGTGCCTCAACAGCCTGCTCTTCAGTCATTGTTTCGGACAAGGTGTCCTCCTATACCGCTCGCAGAAGTCCTTTTGGGGTTATTTCTACGGCCTCGGCATCGATGATATCCTGGTCGCGCTCGTCAGATTTGGCGAGCACATCCATCACATACTCAGTCAGCTGCTTCCGGATAACCTCCGGAGCCTCCAACATGATCTGCGTGGACTCAGATCGAGAAGTCGCTAGACCCTTGCCCAATCTGATTTTGTCTTCCAACACACCGACTGTAGCGATCAGCTGTGCTGGTTTGACTTCACCTGTCTGGATCTGCCGCTTGAGATCAGCGAGCGCTAAGTCGCGCACCACTTCCATCTCTTCGACGGTATCCAGGGCGGTGTTTTCGGAGAGAGTTTCAACCTCTGCGGGCACGCCTTCGCGGTCCCAGGTGTCTCTCCAAGATCGAATGGTAGCTTCTGGAATCCCAGTGTCTCGACCGGTACGACGAATGTTCCCATTGTTCACTGTGAGAGCAACAAGAACATTCGCCTTATCCTGGTCGTTATAGATCCTACGCGCCACTGGGTGCCTTAGGGCGGAAGTCAGCTTGCGCTGCCTTCTTCTCAGCGGTTTGAGCGTCGGCTCTAGCCTTGCGGACCTTCTGGGCCTGGAGGCTCAGATCACCGACATGCTTCTCGTCAGCCATCTGGTTGGCCTGCATTTCCTTCTGCTGAAGTAGAGCCATCTGAAGCATCTGTTCGTCCTCAGTGAACGGGTCATTACCCGCTTCATCCTGGTCCGGCTTATCCATGCTATCAGTGACCCACGTTTCCAGCGGAGGCTCGGCCATGACCTCGGGTGTGATACCCGGGTTACCCTGCTTGCTAAGGATCTCAGCGGCCCCTGTGGGACCAATGGTGCCCTTCAGCTGGAGGGTGGTCTTGACGCCTTCCTCAACCGGTGCCTCGCTACTGATCTTCTCGAACGTCATCTCATAGTGCCGGATGAAGTTCATCTGGATCTCGGGAGGCAGGGATTCAAATTCGACTGACTTGAGGAACATCCCGTGGGTGTCCAGGTGCATCGAGCTATTCTCATACGGGAGCGGCCTGAGGCCTGCCTCCTGAATGAACGCAAAAGCCTCTTCTGGAGACTCCCACTCCACACCGGTCTGCGGGTTGATACCCTGCTCGACGGCCTGAAGTGCCTGCTGCTGCGCGATGGTGTTGATAGGCTGCTGGGTTGTGAGTTTCTCATGTTCCCGGTAAGCCATGTCCTCATCAGCCTGGAACATCTTGCCGACCCCCTTGAGGTCTGCAATGTCCAGATACTTGAACGCCTGGTCGGGCTTGATGATGCCCATTTCGACGTACGATTGGATGCGTGCCTGACGCCCTGCGCGGGTACGCGGGAGGCCTGAGCCTGCTTCCACATTGACGGCAACGCCGCCTGTGATGTCTGCCTGAGTGAACTTACGCACCTGCGTAGATCCACCACTACCCTTGATCTTCAACATGCGCGGCTCGATGTAGTACTGCTGAGCCAGCTGCAGCATGAGGTTCCCACCCCGTTCAAGCGCATTCTCGATGAGCTTGATAACAGGAGCGAGACGGTCGGTAGCCATCTCCTGAAGGAGGTCGATGGCAACGCCAGCCTCCACGTTCGGAGGGACGGTACCTTCTGTAACCTCATTGAGGGAGAAGATTTCCTTGAGACGTGTGTTGATACCATTGAGGTGCTCAAACACGTAGGGGGGCATAGAGGGAAGCTGCTCGATCTCCGGACGGAGACCGGCAATAGGAACGAACTCATACACCGCGCCCGGCTCGTTACTGATCCGCTGCCGGATCGAGCCAACTGGTGCCCACACGCGGGGTTTGATCGTCAAGTTCTTGTACTCAATGATCTGCGATAGTGTCTTGTTAAGCTCTTTCTGCAGCGGGATTGCGTGTTCCACCACAGACGTGTCATAGATGGACCCAGGGACTCTGAGTCCTGGAAACTTAACCAGAGGGAGTTCGTTAAACGGGTACGGCCATGGAACGTCCATGAGGATCATATCCGGCTCAGCAACCCACACAACGTATCTCCCCTTGGGGAGGGCGGGCTGCGGTCGGAAGTACGCTTCGTACACGCGCTTGACCGTGGGTGCTGAGGAGTCCTCAGCATTACTAAAGGGAAGGAATGAGTCAGCTGTGGTGCTGATGCTGTCGGGAGTAACGTCTTTACCCCAGCGGGTACGGACTTCATCCGGCGAGAGACTGTGTACACAAATCGCGTATTTGCACTCGGGGAAGGTCTTAGCTGCGGGGTCGAGGTAGACATCGAACGGGGACATAGCCTCGATCTTGATGTCACCTACGTAGATTGTAGTCTCCTGGGGCGGCTGCTCCATCTGAGCATATAGGCTTCGGATGTAGTCCTTCTTGGACTCATCTGTTACCGGCTGTCCAGTGGTCGGGTCGATCAGGAACCGCATC
>JANNUT010000201.1:0-69226 GCA_031395565.1 Acidobacteriota bacterium
GCGAGGCGTTATAAGGCTTACTGAGATAGGTATACCGTCCCCGAATTACCCCCGAATTACCCCGATTTGAAGAATTAGGGGCAGCGATTGAGGCTGCGGTCGATTTCTTGGGGGGCGGAGGTGAAGCCGGCGGGGCTTTCGACGCTGTCGACGCGGCCGGTGATCAAGAGATACGAGTTGGCGGCCGGGACGGCGGACGCGGCGATCGTGGCGCTGCGACGGCCGGGAGTGGACACGCTGGTGGGGACATCGCAGCGGATGTCGCTGCCGTGGTCGTAGCTGCCCGACTGCAACGCAGAGAGCGTTCCGAAGTACACGTTGTACAACTCGCTGGCCGGCAGCTCGACGAAGTCCAGCACCAACGCACCCGCCACACCCTTGGTCACCGTCACACCGAGCACCTCGGCCGGTCGCGGCTTCGTGGTGCCATAGACATCGAGGTAGGCATAGTCCATCACCACGCGATAGTTATCGCCCGGTGTGTTCGCGACCGCGGCTGCCGCAACTCTGATCGCGGCGGTGCCCAACTCGGCACGCGACAGGGGCGGCCAGGTGTACTGAGCCGCGCCCACCGCGAGCGTGGGGTTCTTCATGAGCGTGGCCGAGACCTCGCGGTAGCTGGCGACGTTGGGCAACGCTAGCAGCTTGGTGTTGGGATAGTCGGGATCTTCGACCGGAGCGTTCGGGCCACCGCCCCCCACAAGCGGCGTGAAGTAAATCCAATCGGTCGCGGTGTAGTTGTGCCCCGCCGGTGGGCGAAACGCATCGTTGACTGAGGCCTCGATGCGATAGAAATCGTCGCTGACAGTGCCTGTCGTGCGATAGCGCACCCCTGCAACAACCTTCACCGGCGTGACCTCGTCGTACCAATCGGGGAAGCCCGATAGCCGCAAGTCTTCGGCACCCAGCCCCAACTCGATCGACGCTCCTGCCTCGCCGTCGCTGGCCGAGAGAGCAGCAGCGCCATCGGTTACCACGGCGCCTCCGCGCGTTTCAAAGCGCGTGGGATACAGCCGCAAGGCACGCTGCAAGAAGCCTTGATCCATCGTTTGCGACGTCGCGCCCAGCGCGTCCTTGGATCCCAGGTTCACACCATCCAAAGACTCCCAGAGCTTCTCGCGTATCACGTCGTAGCCGCTCTTCCTGGGATGAATGCCATCGCCGATAAACGTGCAAATTTGATTGCGAAAGCCGGTGCATCCGCGGTTTTGATCCTCGTGAGAAAACTCGGGGTAGACCTCGGCGTTGGTGGCGCGTCGCGTTTGGCCCCAAGCCAAGTCGCGCAACACGCGCTGCAAGATTGGCGTCCACTGGCGCCGGAAAACTCGTGTGTTGCAGTTGTTCGCCAAGTTGTCGTAGAGCGTGTTGATCTCAATGTCGGCGGCCGGAATTTGTGACGTCAGTACACTCAGCACCTCTTGCAAGTTCTGACGCGAATCGATCAACTCGGCCGCAGCCGCGTTTTTTTCCGCCTGCGAAGCGTTGTCCGCAGGGTCGTTGTTGAGCAGATCGTTGCCAATCATCGAGATCGTCACCAAGTTCGGTTGCCGCTCGAGGGTGCGGAAGACGTTGTTGCCATCGGCGTCATCGACCAGCAGATCGTCGCTGTGTTGGCCCGAGATCGCCGACTGGTCCAGGTCGATTTGCGCCGACGGTGCAACGCAGCGCAGCCGGTCGCGCACCGCCAACTCATAGAAAAACGTCCCGGTGTCGAAGCAGGTATTGAAGTTGACGGCGATCGAATCACCCAACGCCGTGAAGCGCACACGACCGGCGGTGAGGTTTTGTTGCAACACCTGCGTGCCGCCCCACCGCCGCACACCCACCGGAGCGGTGTAACCGCTGGTCCCAGGCACGAATTCATCCGTGCGCCCCAGGGTGCGGCGCCAGCCCGCCGGATCGACCACATCGAACACATAGCAGCCGTTGCCAGGGTTGAAGCTGAATCCGCCCGAGGTTCCCGTCGTGGCCGACTGGTCGTAAGGGCCACCGGCATCGCGCTGCCCCAGCAGCCGCACCTGCACCGCGTCGAGTGCCTCTTCGCCCGCATCACGGATGCCGTTTGCATTGCGATCGTGGAAGATGTTGCCCGAAACGGTTTGAGCGCCAACAGTGGGCGCTGCCAGCAGCGCCAGCGAGCACCCGGCGACGGTCAACCGCGCCTTCGAAAAGAACGAGGACCAATCGTGACTCTGTCGAACACCACGGCTCCAGCGCATCGGTACTCTCCCGCACGAACTAGACGAAGTCTTACGCCGATCGCGGCATCAATGCTGGTTTTGTTCGCCCCGGCCTTTCTGCCGGCACGAGCCGAGGAGTCGATGCGCTTCGAGCCACGCACGTTGACCGTCGATGGACAGCGGTACGACTACTCGGTCGCGATCCCCGAGAGCTGGACCGCTGACCGCGAATGGCCGGTCGTCCTCTTCCTGCACGGGGCGGGTGAGCGCGGGAGTCGCGGCAAGGCACCGACGAAGGTTGGTTTGGGCCCTCGATTGCGCACACACCCGCTGCCTGCGGTCGTCGTTTTCCCGCAGTGCCCGAAGAAAAGGTTTTGGCTCGAGCCCTCGTTGCTGACCATGGCCTCCGCGGCACTCGAAGCCGCGGTCGTGGAATTTCACGGCGATCGCAAGCGGCTGTATCTCACCGGTATCTCGATGGGTGGCTACGGCGTGATCGCCATGGCGGCCCAACAGCCGGGAAAGTTTGCCGCCGTCGTGCCGATTTGCGGTGGCGTGCTGGGTCCCTGGCTCGATCCTGCAGCGCGAGCCGCAGGCGAGGCGTACGCCCAAATGGCGCACAAACTCGGCACCATTCCCGTCTGGTTGTTTCATGGCGATGCCGATCGCGCGATCCCGGTGTCTGAATCGCGGCAACTGGCCGAAGCGTTGCGGGCAGCCGGGGGCAAGGTGCAGTACACCGAGTATCCAGGGGTGGGGCACAATTCCTGGGACGCGGCCTTCGCGGAAGACTTGCTCTATGAATGGCTCCTGAAACAATCTATTTGATCGATGCACAAGCGGGCTGCATGATTGCCCCGCAAATCGCATCGTGAGGTGACTCATGGGTAAGAGAATCTGGTTGTTCTTGGCCACCAACCTCGTCGTGATGATCACGCTGTCGATCGTGCTCTCCTTGCTGGGCTACAGCGGGTACATCTCGCAGGAGGGTCAGCTGCAGCTCGTGCCGCTGATGATTTTGTGCTTGGTGTGGGGCATGGGCGGGTCGTTCATTTCTCTGGCGATGTCGCGCTGGATCGCGAAGCGTTCGGTGGGCGCCACGTTAATCGATGGCCGCACTGGCAACGCCGACTACGATTGGGTCTACAACACGGTTGCGCGCATGGCGCAGCAGTCGAATCTCCCCATGCCCGAGGTAGCGGTTTACGATTCGCCCGAGGTCAACGCCTTTGCCACCGGCCCCAGCAAGAAGCGCTCGTTGGTGGCGGTCTCCACCGGCCTGTTGCGCAACGTGGATCGGCGCGGCGTCGAAGGCGTGTTGGGGCACGAACTGGCACACATTGCCAATGGCGACATGGTCACCATGACGCTGCTCCAGGGCGTGATCAACGCGTTCGTGATGTTCTTCGCGCGTATTGCAGCGTTCTTGGTGCGTCAGACACTCGACAGCAGAATCGCCGGGCTGGTGAGCTTTATCGTGATGATCGGCTTCGAGATCGTGTTCGGGATCTTGGGCTCGATGATTACCGCCTGGTACTCGCGCCAGCGTGAGTTCCGCGCCGATGCTGGTGGCGCGGCGCTGGCCGGTCGCGACTCGATGATCGGAGCGCTGCAGCAATTGAAGCGCCAACACGAGATGGTCGATCCGTCGACGCCCGCTTTGGCTGCTTACAAGATTGCCGGCGGGAAGAGCTGGATGAAGGTGTTCTCCACTCACCCCGATCTCGATCTGCGAATTGCCGCACTGCAAGCGGGGCGCTAACGCGTTAGCGCCCCGTTAGTCCTTCGATCGCCTGCGCTACCCGCCGGCGAGTGGACTCGAAACGCTCGGCTTTCCATCTTTCCTTGCCGCGCACCCACTCGCCGGTGAAGCTGTCGACGAAACCGACCGCACGGACGTTGGTCGGAATCTCGCGGCTCAACTCATCCAGCAAGTCCTTGGCTTCGATCCGTTTGTCCAGCGGTGCACGCTCGTCCTGCGCTGCGCGCTGCAAGGCTTCGAAATACTTCAAATCGTCGATTCCCTCGCGCACCGCTTCCCAGTCACGTAGGTAAGCGCGCGGGCCTTTCTCGGCGTCGGTGCCCACCGAGGGGTAGGACCACATCATGATCAAATCGAGTGTGAGCCGATACGCCAGCATCCCAGTTTGAAACCGCACGCTCGCCGGTTGATTGCCGTAGATGTTGACGTACGCGCCATAAACGCCACCGGCGGCGCGGGTGCGTTCTAGCGTCTCTTCGCTGAGGTAGGCGTTGTAGTAACAACGGCTCTTCAAAAACGGAGCCAGACGCAAGTCCGGCTCGTCACCGATCGCACGAAACCAGAGCTTTTCCGGATCGGGCTCGGAGACCGTCGGTTCGTTGCAGGTTATTAGCGACGTGGAGCCAGCCTCTTGCGCGGCCAAGCACATTGTCAATGCCGACCGCAGCCGGCCGCGATTGACGTGCGGCTCATCGGTCAGCCAGTACCACAGCTTGGGCCAGCCATTGACGCGTGCGTCGGAGTCCAGTTGCCGGAAGGCCGCGATCCAGCCGCGATAGAGCAACTTCCCGTATTCGGTGGTCGGCGGATGGTAGGGAGTCGCCGTCGGATAGTACGTGCCGCGAAAGCGCTGCTCGAGTTCTACCCCTTCGCCCTTCTCATAAAAAATCGAGTAGTCCTCGCGATCATCAAACCCGCCCTCGACCTCGGGGTTTTTGATTCCTGCCGCATCGAGCCCCGCGATGGCCGAACGCGCCAGATGGTGATGCATCGTGATGCCAATCTCGTGGGTGAGTCCCAACCCCTGGCCCTGCGCCAGCCGCACGACCGCGGCCACTTTTTCGCTCATCCCGGGAAACCTGAAGCTGCCGTCCTGATACACACCGGCGACCTTCAAGTGCCCCGGGTTGATAAGCACGGTGTTCATGCCGTGCGCGCGATCATCGGCAAACGACGATTCCAACACCGGCCAGTTGTCGCCGGCTGCGAACATACTGGCGCGCACCTCTTGCAATCGAAATCCGTAGACCTGAAGCGAGATCGGCAATGACTGCGGTGCGCTGCCGCCGGCCTCGAAACTCAAGGTTCCGCGATAAGTGCCGGCAGCCGCATCGTCGGGTACATGCACCGTCAGCCAAAACTGCTGCGCACTTCCGGCTGCGATCTCGACCGGTGTCGCTGGCTGCAAGAACCCTGGCTGCAGCGGATGTTCTTTCGAGCGGATCCAACGGCGGAACGGATCGAATTGAGTGGGATCGAGGTACTCGGTGACGCGCCATTCGAAACGGTCAGGCTGGATCACCGCACCGTTTGGTCCCTGCAACGGCGACACGCTCCAGTGAGCCTTCGACAGTGCCACCTCGGCACGCACGCCGAGGCTGGCCGGTTCGTATTCGCCCGGGGTTGCGAAGAGCTGAACTTCGGCTCCTACCTCGGCCTGCTCCGGCACATCTTCCCGATAGATCGGTTCGTGCCAGTGCCGCGTGAAAACCTCGACCGGAGCCGCCGGCTTGCGAGCCGCGGGGCTGCAAGCCGACAACAAACCAAGTAGCACAATCAGCGTGAGTCGTTTCATGTGGGGCTCGAGGAGGACGGCAGGATACCAGCGGATTCAGCTCGATTCGCCTGCGCTCATTGCAAACACTCCCGCGCGTCGAAATTTGGGTCAGGGCGGTCATCGCCGTGGTGGCGGTCACCTGATATCGTCGGCGCCCGATGAGCGATTTTCCCCACACGCCCACGCGACGGCCGGTGTCCCCGGGCGCCGAAGAGTTGATCGGCAAATATTTTCCTGTGCTCGACCATGGTTTCGTTTCGCTGGTCGACTACATGGGGACCGACGCCTGCATCGAGCGCGCCGCGCGCGTGAGCTACGGCTTCGGCACGCGCCAGCAAAGCCTCACCCGCGGACTCATTCGCTATCTGCGACGTCACAAGCACACCACCCCCAGTGAAATGGTCGAGCTGAAGTTTCATTGCTGCATGCCGATGTTCATCGCGCGGCAGTGGATCCGCCATCGCACCGCCAATGTCAACGAGTACTCCGGCCGCTATAGCTTGATGCCGCTGTTGTTTTACACACCGTCTGCCGAGCAGTTACAAACGCAGAGCCGCAAAAACAACCAGGGCCGCTCCGGCACACCGGTCGACACCGGAATGTACGACGAAGCGATTCGCCGTTGGGAAGCGCTGCGGCGCGACGCCTCATCGGCCTACGAGTGGATGACCAGTCAAGAGATCGCGCGCGAGTTGGCGCGCATCGATCTGCCGCTTTCGACCTACACGCAGTGGTATTGGAAGATCGATCTGCACAACCTGCTGCATTTCTTGACGCTGCGGGTCAACGCGCACGCGCAGTGGGAAATTCAGGAGTTCGGCCGTGTCATGGCGGGCATGTTGAAGCAGGTCGCGCCGCTGAGCTACGAAGCGTGGATCGACTACGACGTCTGCGGCGATCGGCTGAGCCGGATGGAACTGGCGGCGCTGCGCCAACTGGTCACCGTGGCCGACGGTGGACTTACGGCGCAAGCCGGCGTACTCGACGCGAAGCAGTTGGTTCAGCTCGGTCTTTCCAAGCGGGAAACCGCCGAAATGTTGGCCAAACTCACTCAGCGAAGCGTGCCCGACTTCGAGTTGGACCTGAGTCAATCGGTGAGCCCCGAGCACTTCGCAGAGCGCTTTGCCAAAGCGGTCCCCAGAGGGGAGCAGGAACCAACGCTCTAGATGGAGAACGTCGCCTGCCCAGCCTCCCGCGGCCGGGAGCGACAGAAATCCCCCGGTCCGCGGTATTTCGTGGACACCTCCGATACAGGCAGTCGACGTGAGTTGGGAATCCAAGCGACGGAAAGCGTCGTAACCCTTGGCGGAGATCTCAATGGACTCAGAGCGTCGTGTGCCTCTGCCGCGAGAGCGACATAAATGACAGCCATGGGGGCTGGGCTGATTGCCGCGGTCGTGACGTTGGCAATCGTCAACGGAGCCAACGACACATTCAAGGGTGTGGCCACGCTGTGGGGTGGTGGCGTGAAGAGCTACCGCTTGGCCCTCTCGTGGGGTGTGATTTCGACGCTCGCCGGCGCCCTGGCTTCGTTGACGGTGGCCAGCGCGCTGGCCGCCCGGTTTGGCGGCAAAGGGCTCGTCCCCGAAGCGGTTGTGGCCGATCCTTCGTTCGTGCTCGCGGTGGGCCTCGGAGCGCTCGCCACCGTCGGACTGGCGACGTCGTGGGGGCTGCCGATCTCGACCACCCATGGATTGTTGGGTGGGCTGCTTGGAGCAGGATGGGCCGAGGCCGGACTCCACGGCTTGAATCTAGGTGCCCTCGGAAGGAGCTACTTGCTTCCGCTTTTGCTGAGCCCTTTCGCGGCGGCGCTGCTCGCGGCCGGAATGCAGCGGGCGTTGCAGCGTTGGTCGACGACCGCGTTGTATCAAACCAAAGGTTGTCTTTGTATCGAGCCGGCTGCGGTCATCGCGGGTCATGCACCCGCGTTGTTGGCGCGCGCGCGAGTCGTGATCGACCACGCTCAAAACTGCGAAGCCGCCGGTCTCAGCCAGGCCGGGAGCGTTCGCGTCGCTTCGTTGGTCGATGGTGCGCACCTATTGACGGCAGGGGCCGTCGGTTTCGCGCGCGGGTTGAACGACGCTCCCAAGATCTTCGGATTGATGGCGCTGGCCCCCGCGGTGCGCAGCGGGTGGGGCTTGATACTGGTCGCTGTCGCGATGGCAGCGGGCGGGTTGCTGTTCAGCCGCAAGGTGGCGCAACGCGTTTCGTTCGAGATCACGGCGCTGGACGGAATATCGGCAACCCTCAGCAGTGCCGTTACCGCCTGCTTGGTGATTGGGGCTTCGGTCTTCGCTTGGCCGGTGTCGACGACGCACGTTTCGTGCGGAGCGCTGTTTGGAATTGGCGCGGCCACCAGGGCGGGCCGGCTTGATACGCTTCGCACCATTGCGCTGGCGTGGCTTGCCACCCTGCCGATCGCGGCGGCGCTCGCGGCAATCGCGATGCTGCTACTGCGCTAGAGTGTGACGCCCAGAAACTCCCAACGAGGATCACGCAACGCATGAGCTACTTGGACGCCGCCAAAGACTTCTACAAGCACGCAGCGCTGACGCCTGACGCGGGGCTGTGTTGCACCACGACACCCGTCTGGGCCTTGCCCGAACTACACATGCCACCGCGCATGTTGGAAATGAACTACGGCTGCGGCACCACCGTGCATCCGCGCGATCTTGTCGGCACACCGAGCGTGGTCTACGTGGGCGTCGGGGGCGGTCTCGAATTGCTGCAGTTCGCTTACTTCTGCCGGCGGCCGGGCGGCGTGATCGGCATCGAGCCGGTTGCCGAAATGCGCGACGCAGCGCACGCCAATTTGCTCGAGGCAGAACGCACCAACCCGTGGTTTCGTGCTGAATTCGTCGAGATTCGAGCCGGGGATGCGTTGTCGCTCCCATTGGCGGATGCCAGCGCCGATGTCAGTGCGCAAAACTGTTTGTTCAACATCTTCAAGACCGGCGATCTGAAGCGGGCACTCGACGAGATGTATCGAGTCTTGCGTCCGCGTGGCCGGTTTGTACTGAGCGATCCGGTAGCGCCCCACGCGTTGCCCGAGCACTTGCAAAACGACGATCGCTTGCGTGCGATGTGCTTGTCGGGGTCGATTACCTACGAGCAGTACGTCGCGATGCTCGTGCAAGCCGGATTCGGCACGCTGGAGGTGCGGGCCCGGCGGCCGTACCGCGTGCTCGACCCGCAGCGCTTTGGTGTCGAGCGCCCGATCCTGTTGGAGAGCCTGGAGGTTGCTGCCATCAAGGATCCAGTTCCCAGCGACGGCCCGTGTGTTTTCACCGGCCGCTGCGCTGTGTACTTCGGACAGCACGAGCAGTTCGACGACGGCAAGGGGCATCTGATGCTGCGCGACATGCCGCTGGCGGTTTGCGACAAAACCGCCACCGCACTGCAGCGGCTCCAGCGCAACGATTTGCTGGTTACCCCATCGACCTGGTTTTACGACGGCGGTGGGTGCTGCTAAAAGCAGTGCACCTGACTCACAATCTGTCCCGTGATCATCGCTAGCCTCATCGTCGCGGCCCTTGCCGTGCTTTATGTCAGCGTCCTGCTGTTCATAAAAGTGCGCGAAGACTCGTACGTGTTCAAGCCGCGGCGCGGACCGTACGGTCCACTGCCGGAAGATCTCGCGCCGTTCACGGAGCGCCTTACGCTGCGCGCCTCCGACGGCGTGTCGCTCGCCGCGTTTGCCGTGGCTGCCGAACGCAATCCGGCCGAAGCGCCGTGGCTCCTCTATCTGCACGGCAACGGCGCGCACCTGGCGGTTCCGGGGCGATTGGAGCGGTTTCGATTGTGGCGCGGAATGGGTCTCAACATTCTCGCGCTCGACTATCGCGGCTACGGCGAGAGCGACGGTGAGCCGACCGAAGCGGGGCTGTATTTGGACGCGCGCGCGGCGTACCGGTGGTTACGCGACACGAAAGGGATACCACCCCACAAGATCGTGTTGTTGGGCGGTTCTCTGGGGTCCACCGTCGCGGTCGACCTGGCCACCGAGGCCGAGCTCGCGGGCCTGATTTTAGAAGGCACGCTCATTTCAACGGCCCGGGTCGGACAGGATCGATACCCACTTTGGCCGATCGATTGCATCGCCAAGAACCGGTTCGATGCACTTTCCAAAATCGGACGTGTGCGTTGCCCCAAGCTGTTCTTGCACGCGCGCCACGACCGGATCATCCCGATCCACCACGGGCGCGCCGTTTATGCGGCCGCCCCAGAGCCGAAGCGCTGGGTCGAGTTGGACGGGGGACACGATGATGGGCATCTCATTAGCGCCACGGCCTATCACGACGCGTGGACGTGGTTTCTTGGTTCGATCTTCCCGTAGACTGCCGCCGGGATCGGGTAGGTAACGCCGCGTCGCGGCTGGAGTCGACAATGGGTTCATTCGATGGTCTCGTCGGCCAGGTTCTAGGTGGCTTGGGACAAAATCACGGTGCCAGTGAAGACATGGTCCAGCACGTCCTGGGAATGCTCGGCGGTCAGGGCGGGTCTGGTCTCACACAGTTGATGCAGGTGTTTCAGTCCAAGGGGCTCGGCGATGTGATCGGCTCGTGGGTTGGAACCGGTCAAAACCTGCCGATCGATCCGCAACAACTGATGGGCCTTTTAGGGAACGACCAAATCGCCGCCATGGCCAGCAAGTTCGGGTTGACGCACGAGGCTGCTGCGTCGCAATTGGCCAACCTGATGCCGCAGGTGATCGACAAGCTGACACCCACCGGTGAGCTGCCGGGCGCTGACATGCTCAATCAAGGGCTCGGCGGACTGCTAGGAAAACTGTTCTGAACCGGATTTGGTTAGTGGTGGGGCTGCTCGCGCCGCCGGCATTCGCTGCCGGCGACGCGCTCCATCACGAACAGCTTCCCAACGGCATGGCGGTTTCGGTGGTGTCCTGCCCCGGCTGCCCCGTGGCGTCGCTGCGGCTTTGGTATCACGTCGGATCGGTGGACGAAAAGCCGGGCACGTTGGGGTTTGCACATCTGTTCGAGCACTTGATGTTCGGCGGCAGCCAGAACTTTTCCAAGCGAACGCTCGACCAAGTCCATCACGCCAGCGGCGGAGACAACAACGCGCGCACGAGTTTCGATGAAACCGTGTATGAGTCGGATGTACCGGTGCAGGCGTTGTCGTCCGTCCTGAAAATCGAAGCCGACCGGATGACGAATCTCACGTTGACCGAAGAAAACCTCGCCAACGAAAAGAAGATCGTCACAGAAGAACTTCGCCTAAGTGCCGAGAACGATGTCGTCACGCGCATCCTGATGACGGTGCAAACGCGTGCACTCGCGGGACATCCCTACGGGCACTCACCGATCGGGACCAAACAGGACATTGCGGCGGCAACACTCGATCACGCGCAGCAGTTCTACCAAGATTTCTATCGGCCGAATCGCGCCCACTTGGTGATCGTCGGGCCGGTGGATGTCGACGCGACATTGGCCGAGGTGCGGCAGTTGTTTGGCGCACTACAAGCGGGCGGCCCGCCGCCACGTACCGTCGAGCCGCTGACCGGGCGCGCGCCCTCGGAAACACAGCATCTGACCGAGGAGATTCCACCGGTCGAGGTGGCGGCAATGATCTACCCGCTGCCACCCGCCGATGCGCCCGACGCTGCCGCTGTGCGCGTCATGCAGCAACTGTTGGCGTGGGGCAACGTCGATCCGTTCGAGCAGGAGTTGGTGCATGGCCGGCGTAAAGCGGTGTTGGCCGGAGCAGAGAGTTTTGCCTTGCGGCGTGCCGGACTGCTCGCGTTCTATTCGGCTGCGATTGTGTATCGGCGCGAGCGCAGCGCTTGGCGCTTCATGCACGAGACGATGTCGTCACTCTCGCGGCTCGACTGGTTGACGGACGACTCGCTGGCCGGGGCCAAGCGCGCTTTGGTCAACGAGACATTGACCGCCGAGTACTACGCAGCGCAACGGGCCGAGATGGTGGGTCAAGCGTTGTGGTGGGAAGGGGATTCGCACAAAGCATTCACCGCGGACGAAGCGCTGGACGCCGTGACGCGCGAGGACGTCGCGGCGGCTTTCCGCAAGTACGTTGTCGACGCCAAGCCGTACCAAGTCTACGTGCGGCCTAAAACTGTACCGCTCTTGGTGAGACTGTTCGGATGGGTCTACCCGTTGGTTTCCAAATGATCGCCACTCTGCTCGCAGCGCTGTCGGTCGCCAATTTCGAAGCGGGTGCGGGAACCATTGGCGTCTTGGTGGAGGACCATCGAGTCCCGTTGGTCGACATTCGATTGCAGTTTCCGGTTGGGACCGCATCGCCTTGGGCGGCTGAACAAGGCGCCGCCGAAGCGTTCGAAACCGCGATGGCCGACCCAGACAGGGCGCTGCGCCGACGCGCTGATAGGCTCGCGACACGTATTACGCTCTGGATGGACCCCTGGTCGGCTCAGATCCAGGCGTCATGCCACAAGCGCGATGTACCACTGGTGTTGCAGTTGATGCGCGACGTCTTGGACAACGAGCGGCTCGACCGCGGCGAGCTGAAGCGATTGCGGCGCGAGGCGGGTCTGGCGCGGCAGCTGGAGCAACAATACGCCACCGTTCTGTTGGCCAAGCGCGCGGCTGAATTGCTGTTCGACGTCAAGGATGCGCGACGTCGCGCTTGGGATCCGCCTGCTGGGTCACTCGTCCCTCAACGCTTGGCCCAAGTGCGTCGAGAGCTGGTGCGAATGCCCGGACGCATGGCAGGGTTCGCGGGCGATGTTACGGCCGAGGAAGCGGCGCAGTGGACGGCGTTGGTGTTGCCGCCGGTCGCGGCTGCGGTGCCGGCCAACACCGCGCCTCAATTTCTACCCAGCGCAACGGTGCTGCCCGCGCGCACTGAAGTGCGCATTCGCAAACTCACCCAGGTGTTTTACTGGCTTGGACGTGAATCACTGCCGATCGATAGCCCCGACTACCCAGCGCTGATGGTCGCCAGCGAAGTTCTAGGCGGCCACTTCTATTCGCGGTTGCTTGTGGCACTGCGGCACGAATCAGGCGACACCTATGGCGCGAGCAATCGCCTGCCCGCAGGCAAGGAAACATCGTTGTTCGCGCTGACCACGTTCACGCGGGCCGGCAACGCCGTTGAGGTGGAGCGGAAGTTGCGCGAGGTGTTGACGCGCTTTCATGACGATGGCGTCACCGCCGAAGAACTGGCCGAATCGCAAGGAGCCATCAGCGGCGAGCGAGCGTTCGCGCGACAAGCCCCCGGTCAAGTGCTGGGCGGAGCGTTGTGGGAACTCTCGCGCGGCTTGCCAAGTGGATTGCGCGATGAATTGGCGGCTAAAGCCGCGCTGCTCACCGTGGAGCAAGTGGATCGTTTCGTGAAGCAGTGGTTCGATCCAGCGCGCTTCGGGCTGTTGATGGCGAAGGCGCGCTAGGACGCGAGCGCGGCACGAATGGCGTCGACCAGTGCGCGTCCGTGCAGGTTGTCTTTGAAGACCACGCCGTCCTTTCCAATCAACACCGTGCGGGGAATGGCACGCACCCCGTACGCTTGCGCGACGCTGTTGTCCCACGTGCGGCCCGACTCGACCAGCAACGGCCACTGAATGTGACCTCGGATCGAGAACTGCAGAACTTCGACCGGTTCGGCATCGAGACTCACGCCGACCATGGCAAAGTCAGGGTTGTCTTTGAACTCATCGTAGATTTGCTTGAGATGCGGCAGCGTCTGTATGCACGGGCCACACCATGTCGCCCAAAAGTCGACGAGCACGACCTTGCCCTTGTAGTTGGCCAGATTCCATTCACTGCCGCTGGGCGTTTTGCCAGCGATCTCGGGAGCGGTCGCACCTTCGAGCGGCCCCTTGACGGGCCACAACATGACGCAGGCGCCGAGCAGCAGTACCACCAGGCCGAGTTTGAGAAACCCCTTCATCGCGTGCGTTCCTTTGGCCGGCGAATGCGGTGCCTAAACCGCCTCCGGCTGGGCCACCGCCGCTAAACTACCCGGATCTGGCCCGGCTAGCACGCGACGGATGGCCTTCGGAACATCGTGCACGCGACCAGCCCGCGGCAAGGCACCCCAAAAAGTGCCTGTCCCCTTTTTATGGGAAGGAACCTGACTGAACGATCGAGATCTTGGCGACGTCCAGGTGCTTGCGCAGCGCGGCCACGATCTGATCGTTGGTGAGCGCTGCGATCTTTTGCTCGAAGGCGGCGTCCCAAGCCATCGTTCGTCCCAAGTACTCGTTGCTCGATAAGGACCCTACCAACTCACCATCGTTGGCACGCGACACCTTTTCTTCTTGCAGCCAGCCCTGTTTGGCTTCGGCGATTTCCTCCGGGGTGAACCCTTTGTCGAGCACCTTCACCAGTTCCTCGCGGAAGGCCGTCACCAGCTTCTCGGCGTTTTGCGGCGCGTAGATCGCCGACGCACCGAAGTAGCCGGCGGGCTCTTCGGAACTGGCGTACAGATACGAGCCGACCCCGTAGGACAGTCCGTCGGTGCGTCGAATGCGTGTCGCCAAACGGGAGTTCAAAAAGCCGCCGCCGATCATGAAATCGCCCAACACCAAGGCTGGATACTCCGGGGCGTCATCGCGCACGTTCAGCTCCAGTCCTGCGGCGAACACCGCGCTTTCCTTGTCGGCAACAGGAATGCGCTCGTCGATCGCAGGCCGTGCGACGTAGGGTGAGGACAGCCGCTTGTACGGCTTGGCGTTTTTCCAACCGGCGAACAGCTCGGTGATCCAGGCCTGCACTTGCTTGGCGTCGAAGTCGCCGACAACGGCAACCTCAGCCGACGAAGCACCGTAGAAGCTGACGTGGAACTGTTTGGCTTGTTGGAGCGTGACGGCCTTGAGCGCTGCAATCGACTCTTCGGGGCTCTCGACATAGCGCGGATCGGTCTTGGGCCACTCGTTGAGATGCTTGCCCAATCGGGTGTAGGCCAAGCGTGACGGATCGGTCTTGTTTTCCTCTTCCGCCATCAACCACTCCTGACGCAACAACTCGAACTCGGCTGCAGGGAACGTGGGCTGACGGAGCATTTCGGCCGCCAAGCGAAGCGTGGCCTGAAGACTCTCACGCTTGGCCTCGAGGCTGACCCATGCGCCGGTGGGGCTTCCTCCGACATAAAGCTGCGACTGCAGCCTGGCGAGTTCGTCTTGCAACTGCTGGCGCGTGTGGTTGGCGCTGCCGCGCATCAACATCTGGCCCGCCATCGAGCCGGCTTCCGACTGCCCTTGCAAACTCTCCTGATCGCCAAAATGGAAACTCATCGACAGATTGACCGTGGCGCCCCGTGTTTTCTTGGGGAGCATGGACAGCTTGATGCCCGGTGCAATCTTCGCGCGCAGCGTACGCGCATCGATGGCGGCAGGGGAGGCATCGAAGACCTCTCCTGCGGCGAGCGCTGCACCCCCTTTGTAGTCGCTGACGGCTGGCGCAATATCGGGACGGTCCGGCACTTCCGCGCGGAGGGGTTGATCGGCGGGGAAGTACATGCCGGTGGTGCGATTCTCACGGCGCAGATACGCCTTGGCGACGCGTTGAACATCACTCGGCTGCACCGCCTTCAGGCGGTCTCGATGCACGAACATCAAGCGCCAGTCGCCTTGAGCCGACCACTCGGAGAGGCCGATCGCCGCCCATTCCGAGTTGCGCATTTCGGTGTCCCACGAGGTCAGCAGGTTTTGTCGAGCCCGCTCGACCTCTTCGGCAGAGGGCGCACTATGGCCGAACTCTTCTGTCGTCTTGAGCATCACGTCGCGGATTTCGGTGAGTGATTGCTGCTTGCTCGCCTCGGCACCCACGATCAACACGCCCGGATCATGCAATTGCCAGGCGGAGGCGAAGACAGATGTCGCTGCTTTCGATTCCACCAGGGTCTTGTAAAGCCGCCCCGACGGTTCGTCGCCGAGAATGAATGCCGCGACTTCGACGGCCGCGAAATCAGGGTGCGACCCCGCCGGGACGTGATACACGGCACCTGTCATTTGCACATCGCCGACGCGACGCAGAACCACTTCGCGCTCGCCGTCTTGTGCCGGCTCGCTGGTGTAGGTGGAGGGGAGTGGTTCGGATGGGTTTGGGATTGGCCCGTAGAACTGCGCAATCTTGCCCAGCGTGCGCGCCTCATCGAACTTCCCCGCGACGACCAACACCGCATTTGCCGGCCGGTACCACAACCGATAGAACGCCTTGAGGCGATCGATCGGAACCCGTTCGATGTCGCTGCGCGACCCGATCGTCGACTTGCCGTAGTTGTGCCAGAGAAACGCCGTCGACAGCATCCGTTCCAGCAGCACGCCCTGCGGACTGTTCTCGCCAACCTCGAACTCGTTGCGCACCACCGAGAACTCGGAATCGAGGTCTTGTTTGGCGATGTTCGAGTTGACCATGCGGTCGGCTTCGAGTTCGAGCGCCCAATCGAGGTTTGTTTCTGTCGCCGAAAACGATTCGAAATAGTTCGTGCGATCGAAGGCAGTGGAGCCGTTGGGCCGCGCACCGTGGGCCGTAAGTTCTTGCGGAATATCCGGGTGCTTAGGCGTGCCCTTGAACACCATGTGCTCGAGCAGGTGCGCCATACCTGACTCGCCGTACCCTTCGTGCCGCGAGCCAACCAGATAGGTGACGTTGACGGTCGCGGTGTCCTTCGAGGCATCGGGGAACAACAGCACGCGCAGGCCATTGGTCAATCGGTATTCGGTGATTCCTTCCACCGAGGTAATGCGTTGCATCCCTTCCGGCAACGCGGTCGCGACGGCTGTCGCTGTGGCTGCCAGCGCGCTCCCAGCACAGAACGCGACGGCAAGCAGCAGCGACGCGAATGAAACCGACCGATGACGCGGGGATCGAAGCCAGCACATAGACACCTCGTTGCCGCGGTTGTCATGCGGCCGGCACATTCTAGGGGAGCCGGGCGGCTGGGACTGGGTGAGAGATGTCAATCGGAGGCGATACAGCGAACACGCTTGCCGGAGCTTTGGCCTTCGATATCATTACCGCGGGCAGGCAAGCCGCGCGCGTTGAGTCAGGCGCAACGTCAGAGGAAAGGCGAGGAATGAAGTTGACACTCACACGAAACATCGTTGCCGGTCTGTTGCTGAGCGTGGGACTGGGCGCGCCTTCGATCGCCAGCGACCCGCCGCGATCCAGCGAGGCAATCGTCCGGGCCTACACCGAGGCGTTCAACCATCACGACGTCGATGCCATGCTGGCGTTGGCGCACGCGGAGATCGAGTGGCTGAGTATCGATGGCTCGAAGGCGGCGGTTGAAACCTCGGGCAAGGAAGCGCTGCGAACCTCGATGGCCTCGTATTTTGGCGGAAACCCAACCACCAAATCGGTGATCGAGGCCGTGATGGCCGATGGTCCATTCATCGTGGTGCGTGAACGTGCGGAGTGGACCTCGAAGGACGGGCCCCGCGCGCAACGCTCGGTGGCGGTGTATGAACTGCGCGACGGTCTGATTCGCCGGGTCTGGTATTACCCTGCGTATCGCTAGTCTGTCGCGGACAGGCGCGAGTGATTCGATCGGGGGAGGCACGATGACTGACACATTGCGCGCCGTCATGAACACCCTTACGCCGCTGCTCGGCCGATGGCGCGGTGAAGGCTCGGGCAGTTATCCCACCATCAAACCGTTCGAGTTTCGCGATGAGTGCTGCTTCGAACTCGATTCAGAGCGCCCGTTGATTCACTACGAACAGCGCACGACGCACCGCGAGATCGGGACCAGCACCTGGGTTTCGTCGCATTGGGAGTCGGGGTTTCTGCGGCCGATCGAGGCCCGGATTGTCGAGCTGACCAACGCCCAGGACAGCGGCCGGCTCGAGATCATCCCGCTGATCCTCACGACGTTGCCGGGCGGGCTAAGTCTGAGGGGCGAATCGACGGGACTATTCAACGATCCCCGCCTGGCAGGCACGATGCGCCGCTTCGAGTTGCAGGGCGACACTCTGTCCTACGAGGTTCGAATGGCGACGACGCGCGTGCCCGTGAGTACCGTTCATCTTCAGGCGACCCTGACCAGGGTTGATCGATAGGGCCCAAGATCGGTGCCGAGGCGTCGGGCAAATAACGATCCACTGCCACACCAATCGATAGGAACGTCAGCCTTTTTCGGCTATCGTCAGCGTGGCCGAGGTGATTCAAGCGCCCGCGATCGCCGGATTCAGGCGGCGTTGCGATCCGGCACCCGGATGCCATTGGGGACTTTTCTCTAATGCCGATCGCATGGTAGTGAGCGCATAGTGGCTCTGGAGGCTACTGAAATGAGCACATATGTTGCCTTCTTAAGAGCCGTGAACGTCGCAGGACACGCGATCATTTCGATGAGCGACGTCAAGCAGGCGTTCCTCGACGCTGGCTGTAAGAACGTGCGCACCTACGTACAAAGCGGAAACGTACTGTTCGATATTGCCGAGGACGCAATCGATCCCGCGCTGAAGCGCAAGATCCGAAAGCAAGTGACTGGCTTGGCAGGCTCGCAAGCCAGCATTGTGTTTCGATCTGCCGACGACTTGGAAGCGATGGCGCGCACTACGCCCTTTGCCGGTGTCGAAGACGATGTCGATGCAAAGTTCTACGTTGCTTTTTTGGAGAAGAAGCCGAAGTCGATGCCCAAGGCGGTTCTCAGTTCACCCAAGGAAGCGCTCGATGTGATTGGTTTGCAGAATCTCGACGTCTTCGTGGTGAGCCGCCCGAAGCACGGGCAGTACGGATTCCCGAACACCCTGGTCGAGAAGCGATTTGGGGTGTCGGCCACGACGCGCCAGTGGTCGACCGTCAGCAAGATCGTCGGCTTGCTCTCGTGACTTGCATCGCCCCGACGTGCTGTCCGGTTTTTGCTTCGTGACGGCATCGCCCCCGCCGCTTGCCCGTTGGGTTTCAATCGTTGGTCACCCGTTCGTCTTGATCGTGCTGCTGACAGCGGTTGCGACCGCCAGACTGCAAGGCGGCAAGGTCGCGGCAAGCGCCGTCGGTTTTGTGATGGCAGCAGCCATTCTCCCGGTCGGCCTGTTCATGTACAGCCAGGTCAAGAGCGGACGATGTGGGACTGTCGACGCATCGCGGCGCAGCGAGCGCCCGGCACTCTTTGCGTTGATGCTCGCGCTGTTGGTGGTGCTGGGTCTTTTTCTTCGCGGCTTGCCGAAACTAGCCTTGCTTTCGAGCGGGCTGATAGCAGCGGCGGCGATCCTGATCGTGGCGTTCGTGCTCAACACTTGGATCAAGTCATCGATGCACATGGCATTCGCGTCCTGGGTAGCGGTGACGTTGCTCGTCATCGCCTTGCCGCTGGGGCTGGCCCTGCTGATCGCGCTACCGCTCTTGGGGTGGTCGCGGCTGGCGATGCACCGGCACACGCTGCTCGAAGTGCTCGTGGGAACCGTGCTGGGCGCCACCGTTGGGTGGCTCGGAATCATGCGCTAGCGCGAACCGCCTTCCGGCGTTGCGAGCCTGAAGGCTAGACCCAACTGCGGTTGTAGTCGCGATCCTCGAGAGCCTCGGCATGCGTGGTCGGCAGCAGTGGAGAGAACGTGTCGACCATGACCGCCAATTCGCTGGTGCGCTTCGAACCGATCGACGCCTCGTACGTGCCGGGGTGCGGACCGTGCGGCAAACCGGTGGGATGCAAGCTGATCGAGCCGGGACCGACACCCTTGCGAGAGGTGAAGTTGCCGTCGACGTAAAACAGGATCTCGTCGCAACTCGGCGATGAATGCGGGTAGGGGCAGGGGATCGCGTTTTCGTGAAAGTCGACGACGCGCGGCACGAACGAGCAAACCACGAAACCTGCGCCCGCGAATGTGAGGTGAATCGTGGGTGGCAAATGGACCAAGCCGGTTTTCGGTTGATAGGCGCGAATCGGAAACGCGAACGGCCAAACCGTACCATCCCAGCCGATCACGTCGAACGGATCGTGCGCTTGCTCGAATGCCGTCAGACGCTCGCCACGTTTGACCACGAGCCGTTTGGGCGACTGCATCGTCGATGGACCGCCCTCGGGCCACACCGGCGCAATGAAGTCGCGATGCGTGAACGGTGCATCCATCTTCAGTTGGCCGGAAGGATTGCGAAACTGCTTGGGCACGTCGATGTACGAGAGGCCTTCCATGATGAACAGTGACGTCGGGCCGTTGAGCCGCCAGCGATGCGAGAGCTGCTTGGGGATGTAGACGTAGTCCTCAGCCTTGAACGGTACGTACCCCAGTGGTGTTTCGAGCTTGCCCGAGCCCTTCTGCACGAAGACCAACTCGTCACCATCGGCGTTGGCGACCAGCGTCTCGTCGTCGCGATCGGCATGCACCATCCACACCGCAATCTCGCGATTGGCCAACAGCCGCTTGCGCCCCGTGAACGGCGCGCCACCGACGGCCAATCGCGTGGTGTCGATATGCTGCCGCCGCAATGGACCTTCCCAGCGCGCTTCGGCAAAACCGGGATGCAGGCCCAGGTCTTCTTCGGACCTGACCCAATGCGGTGGATTACGGTGGTAGAGAATGCTGAAGGCGCCATCGAAACCAACGCGCGTGAAGCAATGCTCGTACGCGAGTTTGCCTTCGGGTTGAAACACCGTGTGTGGTTTGGGTGGTACGGCACCGAGCTGCAGGCGATGGATCATTGTTCGTTAACTCCCGGCGCCAGCGTCGAACTGCTTTTGAACCTGCGAGCGCGAATCTTGATCGCGCTCGATCGCTTCGAACAAGGCGCGGAAGTTGCCTTCACCGAACGAGCGCGAGCCGCAGCGCTGGATCACTTCGTAGAAAAACGGCCCTGCTTTTTCGTCACCATAAAGCGCACCGCCCTCAACCATGAAGATCTGCAACAAGTACTTGTCATTCTCGCCATCGACCAAGATCTTCAGCCGGCGCAACTCATCGATATCTTCCTTGAGGGTGCCGACACGGCGCTCGACCAAGCGCGCCGGCATCAAGTCGTAGTACGTCGCCGGCGTCTGCAAAAACTCCACACCTTGGCGGCGCAGCCCTTCGACGGTGGGGATGATATGCGGCACGTGAAACGCGACATGCTGCACGCCAGCTCCAGCGTTAGCTTCGCAGAAATTGTAGATTTGGCTCTTCTCGTAGTTCGGCGTCACAGGCTCGTTGTTGGCGAGTTTGATCCCACTTTCCGGATCCCACATCACGATCGAGGCCAGGCCCGATCCATTCTCGCCGCCTCTCAAATCGTTGGTGTGAAAGTGCACCCGCCAATACTCCTCGAAGCCCAGCACATCGCGCAGCCAGGTAATGTGCGGTTCGAGGGTCAGAAAGTTGGAGGTGATGTGATCGATGACCTGAAACTCGAACTTGTTACGCCCCTCCGCGTTGCCGGTGACGGTGAACCCGGGCGGCACGGCGCCCGCTTGACGCTCGACAAATCGCAGCCGCACATCTCCTAGCGGTGAGGCGATGTCGAAGTATCGATATGGCGCGCCGCTGCGATCGGCCAAGGCGTGAGTGTCGCTGCAAAATGTTGCGCAGCGATGCTCGAGCAACCGGCGCGTGTGATCGATGTCGCGCACGCGAAAGCCGAGCACCGCAATTCCATCGGGATGACGCTTCAACCAGCGATCGGCACGCGACCCACGCTCTTTCGAGGTGACGCACGAGAACAGCGCCTTGCCCGCCAAGAACAACAGCGCTTGTTCGCCGCGGCGTGCCGACTCGGCCTCGTCGAGTTGGCCGATCTCGGGGACGTCCATCATTTCGGTGTAAAAACGACGGCTGCGTTCGAGATCGCTGACGATGAACTCGTAGCTGTCGTAGCCAGTAATGCCAAGACTCGGGCGCGCGGTGCCCGGTGCAGCGGCGTTCATACACGGTCCTCGGAGAGAAAAGGTGACGGTCCGGGATTATAGGTCGAGCCGTACCGTGGCTGCGAAAACAACCCGGTCTAGCGCCGAGCCTGCCAAACGCCGATCGGTGGCTTCCGGTAGAACGGCAGCGGCTGTCCCAGCCAGTCGATCAGACGGCCGCCCTCGATTCGATCGCCGTGTGGTCCGGCGCCGACGTGCCAGGTGCTAACGAAGCAGCCGCTCGGCGTAGGAGCAACTGAGGTCGAGCGCCTCCTGAATCGAATCGACCACGTACAAGACCGGCTGCATGTGAGTCGGATCGTAGGACCGGTGCGCCGCCTCTTCAGGATCGAAGGGGAGAAACACTGCGCCTTTGCCTGAGATGGTGCGCGCCAACTCGCCGAAACTCGAAAGGTGCCCCGATCCGTAGGCTCGGATTTCTCCGTCCTGACGCACCACGCCAAACTCCACCGTGTACCAGTAAAGCCGCGAGAGCTTTTCGATCTGCTCGTCGTTGGCATGCTTGGCGTAGCTGCCGAACTGCGCCGAAAGGTCGGCGTACTCCGGTACCGCCAGCATTGGAGCATGGCCGAGCAGTTCGTGAATCACGTCAGGCTCGGGCGTGTAGGCGGGCGCGCTGTGATGACGAATGTATTGCGTTGCAGGAAAGACGCGCCGCGCCAGCAGCCCGAGAAAGTCGTGGTTGGTGAGCAAGCCCGCCACGGGCATCAAGCGAAAGCCGGTCTGTTCGCGCAGGTAGTCGTCGACATCCGCGTGCTGCGGAATCTCGCCGGCGTGAAAGCCGATCGAGTTGAGGTTGTTGTTGTACTCGGCGCAGGCGTGCGTGGGATACAGCCGCAGCAGTTCGCGGAAAACAGTCCGCCAGGTTCCCGATTCGAGCCGCGAGTATGAGACGTGCGGCAACACGCCACCCTCGACGTAATCGAGTGCCAAGCGTGCGATGTTGTCCCGACGATCGCGATAGTCCTGATCGTTGAAACCCGGATGATCCGCTTCGAGCTGAACCAACTGATGCTGCATGCCGCCCGCCCCTTGATGCAGGCTCCCCGTGGGGCAGAAGGTGCGGTGCTTCAGTCCATCGGCAACTAAAAAGTGCCTGTCCCCACGAGGACGGCAATCGATTTGAGGCCGGCTACGTCGGATTGATCGAAGGCGTTGGGCTTGTCGCTGTCGACATCGAGGACGGCGATGATCCGGCCCGAACTGTCGTGGACAGGAACGACCACTTCGCTGCGCGACCGTGAATCGCAGGCGACATGACCGGGGAAGGCGTGGACATCCCCCACCAGAACAGCCTCATTTCGATCGACGGCAGCCCAGCAGACGCCTTCGTGGCGGGGCAGCAGCGCACAGGCCAACGGCCCTTGATAGGGCCCCACCACCAGATCGCCATCGACCAATCGATAGAAACCGACCCAGAAGTGATGCTTCATTTTGCCCGACAAAAGGGCGGAGGCCGTGGCCATTCGCGCCGTCGGGTCGGTGGGCTTGCGAAACAACTCTTGCAGCTGTGACGCGATGCGATCGTAGCGTTCGGAACGTGCGGACATGCCTCAGCCTCGCGCTGGGAAGATTGAAAACGAGTCGATGCATCGAACCCAGTGCAAAAATCAACGCAGGGTTGAATCGATGCGGGCCGCCAGAAGTTTCTGTCGCGCCCCCGCCGCCGTCAAATGGGCGGTATCGTGTCGGCCGGTCGATATCAACGAAAGGACGAGTTATGGCCGACCATAGCCACTTGGATGAATTCATCGCCTATCGCCAGAAGATGAACGAGAAAATCCTAGGCAGCGGGCACGTCGGGATGCAGCGATTTTTCAACCTGGATGCCAAGGCCTACGAACAAGGGGCACTCGACGTCAAGACCAAGGAGTTGATGGGGCTGGTGGCGTCGATGGTGCTGCGCTGCAACGACTGCATCGACTACCACGTGATCGAGTCGGTACGCGCCGGAGCCACCGATGTGGAACTGCACGAGACCTTCAACATCGCTCTGATCGTGGGGGGCTCGATCGTGATC
The DNA here is from genome assembly GCA_031395565.1 of Acidobacteriota bacterium. Lineage (GTDB taxonomy): Bacteria > Acidobacteriota > Polarisedimenticolia > J045 > J045 > JANNUT01. The sequence goes on from JANNUT010000201.1 coordinate 23,517, forward strand.
CCTCACCTGCGGCACGCCTTCGACACGCTCGAGCAACTCCGCAGCGCCTAATGCGGGGACGTTCTACCCAATTCAACGGCCGCTAGGCGGCGGTAAACCACGCCGCCAACGCCGTCGAGAGCGAGGCGTTGCTCGAGACGATGGCCATTCGATCCGACGGCTGGTGACTGGCCTCGCCGCACACAACACGGCCACCCGATTCCTCGACGATCAGGCGAAAGGCCGGCAACTCGAACGGGCTGGCATCCAGATCGATCGCAGCGTCGGTTTTCCCCTCCGCGACCAACATGTGTGCCCACAGGCCATCCATCGTGCGATCACGCCGGACCGTTTGCAGCAGCGCGTCCAAGCGTTCCGGCGTGTCGCCTCGCAACCCGAGCCGGCCGTGATGGCAGACAAACGCTTCGCGCAGCGATCGTGTGGAACTGGAGGAAACACGCTTCCATGGCGTGGTCGAGCGATCCAAACCGGTGCCGGTGTACGCGCCCAGATCTCGAACCGCCCACCAGGTCTTCGCCAACGCGGGCGCATGGATCAAACCGAGCACGGGACGGCCATCGATCTCCAGCGCGATCATCGTGCCGAACATCGAGCGCCCCGCCGCGAAACTGGCGAGATCGGCCAGCGGTTCGACAACCCACACCGCCCAGCCATTCATTCGAGCGCTGCGTCGCGGCGAGACAATCCCCCAGTCGGGTGTCTGCGCTTCGAGCGCCGTGCACAATCGCTGCTCGACCGCGACGTAGGCCTCGAAAGCTCGCGCGGCAGCGCGTCGCGGGTCGCGCTGCTCACCGTCGAAAAAGCGCGCCATCGATTCATCCGCGGCCGCCGAACAGGCTTGCAGCGAAAGCTCCAAAACATCTTCAACCGCGCGATCCGCGAGTCTCGCCACGCCCAATGAGTTCGAGTACAGATGTGTCGTCATGGTCAGTTCCGATTCCTGTCGCTATGAACTGGGCATGGTCTGCAGCGGCACGATGAGACCGCCGGCCCAATCGGGTGACATCGTCACGCACGCACCGCAATCGGCGAGCGCACGCGCACATCGACCTCGATACATTGACGGCCGAACGCGAGTGAATAGTCGGTATGGGCATCGGTGCGCCGCGCATGGGTCATGAGGTCCGCGTCAAACCGGACGCGGCCGGGTTGGAACAACAGCACCGTGGTGCTGCTGCCGGGTCGAAAAACACTCTTCGGCGCGCCCTTTCGCACGAACATGCCAGGTATCAACGGCCGCGGGTCGGCGTATCGCTCCACGCTATAACGCTGAGCCAGATCGCCGATCATCAACGCCACAACCTCGACCATCGCCACCAGACCGACGCGCGTGCCGCCCGCTACGTCGGTGTCGATGATCGTGACCGTGCGGCGATTCTTGGAGAGCGGGGTTGCTTCGGCGATCAGCGCCATCGGATGGGATGAGTGAAAAGAGCCGTCTAACTCGCAGATCGCCTCCACGACACCGGAGACGGGCGTGTGGTTCCAATGGTAGCGATCGGGTGTGAGGCGAAACACGGCAGCGTCGCCGCCCGAAAACGCTGAATGCCATCGCGTCTGCTGCCGCCCGACCAGTTCATCCCAAGCGAACAGCTTGCCTTTGAGGCAGACACTCGAGGCCTCGTTTTGTGAACCGATCAAGACACGCGCATCGCACGGCGATACGACCACCGCCGGATCATCGGGCATCGGCCGGCATTCCCAATAGCGAAGTTGCCGTTCGAAGATCGCTCGCGGCGTGTTGAGCAGCGACGGCGGCAACAAGCATTCCAAAGGGTCGACACCGCAGCGCTCTAGGAAGCGGCGGTTGCCGATCAATCGCGGCGCGAGTGGCAGATCGAAGTTGAGCGCGGCTAGCCAGCGCGAACATCGAGCGCTGGTCAACAAGCGCAACAGCCACGGGGCGCGCTCGCGAGCCGACCCGTACAAGAAGCGAACGATGTTGTCCGCGAAGAACGCCTCGTTGACGACAGCACCGCTCTGCCGATCGACAAACTGGTGCCGTGGCGGCGCCGCGTGTGGCGCTGGCGAGTTCAGCGGGGCCGGATTGATCGTTTCTAGGCTGGCCATCGCCCGTGAAGCTATCGGCCCGATGTGTCGATCCAATGGAATCGGGGTGATAACGAAGCGAAATGATACTTTCGCCGTGCGGCAGGGGCGGGTTTCCGGGCAGGGCCTTACAATCCCGTTCGCCGTACATTCCGGCTGGGGAGCTGGAGGATTGGATCGATGAGCATGGCGGTCAGGGACGAATCGGCCGAGATCGATCGAAACAAGTGGGCCAATTCCACGGTCGAGTTGCGCCGCCGGCTGGGCAAGGCGCTCCCGCAGGACGTGCTGACGGACCTTCATCGCCCCAACGCTGCGCTTCATCTGGCGGTCTTCGCCTGGCAACTGTTTTTGGTGTTGGCCGCGGGTTACGGTGCTTGGACGTCGGATAACCCGCTGATCTGGATCCCCTGCGCGATCGTGCTCGGCTTCACGTTCTTCAACTTCACCGTGATGCTGCATGAGGTGGTGCATGACGCGGTGTGGGTCAAGAAAAACCGCCGGACCGCACTCGCCGTATTGGGTTGGATGTACGCGTTTCCCAGCGGCATTTCGCGTTCGCAATTCACCAAGTGGCATCTGGATCATCACTTGGGACTCGGAGACTGGAAGGCCGATCCCAAGCGGCACTACCTCTCGCCCAAACGCAATGCGCGCTGGTACAAGGCGCTGTACATGACGCCGTTTCTGATACCGCTGTACTTCCGTGCGGCGTCACGTGAAACAGCGACGTACCCAGCCGAGTTGCGGCGACAAATCATGATCGAGCGCCTGATCACGGTGGCAGGCCAACTCGCGATCATGATTTCGATCGGCAGCTTTGCCGGCTGGTGGATTGCCTTGAAGGTATACATCGTACCGTACCTGTTCGTGTTTCCGGTCGCCTTCACGCTGAATCGCTTGGGTCAGCACTACAACATCGACCCTTCCGACCCCGCGAAGTGGAGTTCGTTGGTGAAGGCCTCGCGCTTTTGGGATGTGGGGTTTTTGTGGTCGAGCTATCACCTCGAGCACCACTACTACCCGCGCGTGCCGTTTTATAAGCTGCGCAAACTGCATGTCGCACTGCTGCCGTTTTATCGGGAGATCGGCTTGGAGCCAACCACGTATCGCGCGCTGTTGTGGAACTGGTTCGTGCTCAACAAGGCGCCGCATACGAAGTGGGCTGTACAGGACGACGACAGCACCGTGCACGGCGGAGTGCGCATCTAGTTGTCGTTGAGTCTTACGCCTACAAAAACGCTGACAACGAAGCAAACGCAGGCTGCAATTCGCCTCGATGCAGCACCACTGCGGTGCGCACCGTGGCCGGCAGCTTCTCCAAGTCCAAGCGTCGCCCCAACACGCCCCACGTGATCGCCGAGGCAAACGGCAGCAAGCGCTGACCAAACTCCGCGCTCGCGTCGCGTGCGAGTTCGTTGGACGGATGTTCCAGCGCCAAAACCAAGGGGCCCTTGCCGCTCCACGATTCGTCGACTCCACCGTTTACCGGATCGTAGATGTAGGTGGCGTGCTCGGGCGTCGTCAATGGAAACAGCGGTGAGAACGACCCGCCTTCGTCGCGCGTCAGGTCGGAAACGACAATCAGCTTGGGACGGCGCGGCGCCGACCAGGCGACACGCAGCGCGTCGCGCGTGAGCAGCGGGGGCAGAGTCGAGTCCCATGGCGCCGCGTGCACCAGCACGTCGATGAAAGGCAAGAAACGCTGCAACTGGGGCACGAACCGGTCGGGGTAGCGCCACAATTCGCTTTCGACGACACCCGAGCCGTCGTCACGCTGAACCAAATGATGCGTTTCGAAGACCACCTTGTAGATGCGATTGGGAGACAGCTGCGCATCGAACTCGATGTGTGCCAACTCTTCGGCCGCAATCTCGCGCACCGGCAAGACATCCAACAACTCTTGTGTTGCTGCGGCGAGGGGGCCTGTGCCGGTGAAGCCGATCACCAAGGGCGCGACACCGCTCGGCCAGCCCTGCTCGCTAATGCGACGGCCAACCTGAGCCATCGCGAGGCGAATAGCATCGAGGCCTTCGTAGTCACGTGCCTGCGTCAACGCGAGCAGTGGCGAGACAGAGCCTTCGATCTTCAGCCGCCGGCCCAGTGCCCAGAGTGCATCGACGAAGCCGGCCAGCCCGGCATGCCGCGCAAAGCCCACCAGCGAGCGGCCGTGCTCATCGCACAGCGAGGCGAGGTCAAACAGCGTGCCGCCTTCGGCGAGCAGCCGCTGCATCAGCGGTGCAAGCGCTTGTGGGCGGCGCAGCACGCGAGCCATGCACGCGTAGGCCAGTTTTCCGTCGATCTCGTTGAGCGCCGGCGGGTGAATCCCGAACACCACATGACAGTCCTCGAGATTCTCGTGCACGGCGGCGCTGGCGTTTTGATATTCGGCATCGGTGTAGGCGCGCAACGGTGACGATTGCACCGTGACGTCGACGCCCTCATGCCGCAACAGGCGTGCGTGATACGGGATGAGCGGTGTGCGTCGCTCGCCGCGGGTGTCGTCTTCGCGGCGGATGCCGATGCGTGGGTTCACGAGCCGGCCCCGGTGTCGACTTCGGACATCCACGCCATGATCCCGCCTTCCAGGTTCTTCACGTCCACGAAGCCGCGGCTGCGCAAGAAGTCGGCGGCCCATGCGCTGCGCGCGCCGACCTTGCAATACACCACGATCTCACGCTGCGGATCGAGTTCGCCGAGGCGCGCCGGCAAATCGCCCACGGGTATGAGCGTGGCGCCATCGAGGTGACCCAAGTCCCATTCCCATGGCTCGCGCACATCCAACAGAAAAGGCGCCTCGCTTTCGAACAAGCGTGCCGCGAGTTCACTCGGCGTGACGTCGCGGTGCGATTCGACGGAACGTGGTTCCTGGGGGCACATGCTGGCGGCTTCCTCGAGCGTGGTGATCGTGCGCTGCGGCGAGCACAGTGCGCAACGCGGGTCGCGCGGCACCGTCAACTCGGTACAGCGCATGGTGAGCGCGTCAAAGCGTAGCAGACGACCCAAGAGCGACGTACCCAATCCGGCCAAGTGCTTGATCGCTTCCGTGGCCATGAGTGTGCCGATCAGGCCCGGGATGACGCCCAAGACTCCGGCATCCGCACAGGAGGGGGCGGTCGCGGGGTCGGGTGGTTCGGGAAACAGGCAGCGATGACAGGGCCCCTTTGGGGGATGAAACAGCGAGACCTGGCCATCGAACAGAAACAGGCTGCCTTGCACCAACGGCACGGAGTACAAGGCGCAGGCGTCGCCAATCAGAAACCGGCTGGCGAAGTTGTCGGTGCCGTCGAGCACGAGGTCGTAGCGCGAAAGGATCTCCTGGGCGTTGGCGGCAGTGAAACGCGCGGCGTAGGTCTCGATTTGAACGTCGCGATTGAGCCCTGCCAGTCGTTCGCGTGCGGCATCGACCTTGAGGCGCCCGACGTCGGCATCACCAAACAACACCTGCCGCTGCAGGTTGGAGGCGTCGACGACGTCATCATCGATCAGTCCCACACGCCCGACCCCAGCCGCGGTGAGATACAGCGCCGCTGGCGACCCCAGTCCACCCGCCCCGACCAGCAGGACCGCCGCCCGCTTGAGACGCAACTGCCCCTCCTCCCCAAACCCCGGAAGGATCAGGTGGCGCTGATACCGTCGACGCTCATCTCCCGAAAGCATCTCCATGAGTCCTCTAAGCCCACAAGTCTGCCGCTATTTCGGGGACGGTATACGTAACTCCCCCAGGCAACGCTAATTTCGGGGACGGTATACGTAACTCCCCGGCAACGGGGTTCGAGCCCGTCTCGAGCCGCATGCGGGAGTTACGTATACCGTCCCCGAATTAGCGGTGAGTCTAGAGGGCGGTGGAGAGGGCGGTGGGGCCTTGGACTTCGGCGCCGCTGTCGGGGGGAGTCAGCATCGAAGAGCAAAGGCCGGGGACGAAGCCGCCGTTGCGGGCTGCCATGTCGATGATCCACTGCTGCTGACGCGAACGAGCGGTGCGCAGCTTGCCACGCGCTTCGGGGGCGACAACGGTGAACACCAGAGGTCCGCGCGCCGTGTTGGCGATTCCAGCGAAGACGCTCACCCCGCCGTCGGTAGCGGTGAGCGTTCCGGTCTTGCCGACCAACGAGCCCGGGGCCGTTGCAGCCACGGTTTGATAGAAGCGCGACACCGTGCCGGGAACGCACCCGGCAGAAGCCAGCACATCATCCAGCCGCAAATTCAACGCCTCGCACTTGACCTTGAGGTCGCGCATCAGCGTGACCAATTGGCGGGGCGTGAGCCGGTTGATCCCGAGTCCACTGGTCGTCTGGAGCGTGATCCCGCCTGCCGGTAGACCCCATCGCTGCGACAACCAGGCGGCTAGTTCCGCTGGGGTGCCGATGCTCTCGGCGACCCGTTCCATGTCGTTGTTCGAATAGGCGTTGAACGCATGGAGCACCTCGAGCAGCGGACGCGAGCGATGAATCGCCAAGATCACCCCCGGCATCGGCGTCGAGCCTTCTTGGATCCCGCCATGCACCACGACACGCGGCGGGTCATCGGGGTCGAGCCCATGTCGCAATGCCGTATCGCGCCAGGAGCGCTTCAGTCCGCTGGTCCACTTCGACGGGTCCCAGGCCTGCCTCAGCCGAGCGGCCATCAGGAGCGAGCGCTTGGTGGGGTTGATCTCACGTCCCTCAGATCCACCCTCGTACCCGATCGAAAAGTCGCGGCTCACCACCAGCGCCCCCGTCACCCGCTTCAGACCCAGGCGATTCAATTCGGAGGCCACCAAGAACGCGTTCTCGGGCTGAAAGTCGGGATCGAGTGCCCCCTGCACATAAAGATCGGAAGCGATCGACCCTGCCGCGTCCGCGCTGTGAATCGCAAGAAAGCGCGTTTCGAAGCGATGCGCGGGCCCCAGCTTTTCGAGCGCCCACAAGCTGGTGGCCGCTTTGATGACCGATGCGGGGTTAATCCATTCGTCGGCTCGCGAGGACTCGAGCACTCGTCCATCGAGGGTCTCGACGTGCCAGACCAGGTTCACCACAACGGGCCGCGCCGGGCCACGTCGTACTTTTCGTTTTGCCGGTCGTTTCGCGGGCGTCGTGGGTGATTGTTTCGACGCGAGCTTCTTACCGCTCGTCACCGTGCTGGTGTGGGCCTTCGAGGACGCGGGCCCGGGTTTACGCGGAGCGGCCCCAGCCGCGCGTGCGACCTCAAAACCACTCACCTCAACCACAAACCAACACGACGCGGCAGCGAGCAGTACCAAGCAAAACCGACGGCTCATCGACTCTCCGGAAGGCGTTTCAGCTGACGCCGCAAATCTAGTTCTCCGCGGTTCGGGCCGCATCGCAAAGTTTTCGTCGGTGCGGAGAATAACGGACGCATGCCGCGGACTGAAAGAACGAATTCGGAGAAATGCGATGGTTCAGGCTCGGGCCGCTCGAAGAAGGACGCCATCCCCCCCTTCAAAAGAGCCTGGATCCCATCCCTCAGCAGCCCCAAGGGCACGTGCGCGTGAAGAGTTGTGCATCGACCAGGAGCTCCTGGCGAGGACGAGGACCCGGCCCATACTCGCCGCTCGAAAAGGAGCACACCGATGAAACAGGCTTCACCGTTTGTCCTGATCTCAGCGCTGCTGATGACTTGTGCCGCCGTCTTCGCCGATTCAAACAGCGACGTCGCGCATCACGCCAAAGCGCGCGCGGAGCTCCAGGCGCTCGGCAACAGCGGCGTAAATGGCACGTTCACGTTCGAAACGACCAAGGATGGCAGCGTACGCATTCGCGCCGAAATCGAAGGCCTGACGCCGGGCAAACATGGCTTTCACGTTCACGAGTTTGGCGATTGCTCGGCGCCCGATGGCGCCACCGCTGGTGGCCACTTCAACCCCAGCGGACACGAGCACGGCGCACCGGGCTCTGCAGCCCACGCCGGTGACTACGGCAATCTCGAAGCCAATGCCAAGGGACACGCCAGTCTGAACGTGGTGAGCACGTCGATCTCACTCGACCAAGGGGCGCAAGGTGTCGTCGGCCGCTCGGTGATCGTGCATGCCAGCGAAGACGATCTGAAAACACAGCCCACCGGAAACTCGGGCGGCCGCATTGCCTGTGCCGTGATCGAGATGAGCGGCGATTACAAGCCGATCAAGAAGCCGGCTCAATAAGCTCAGCCGATTCGGGCGGCAACGGGTAGTCGTAAATATCCAACCCCGAGCCGAGCAACATCTGCAGGCGTCGCCAGGCATTGGAGACGCGCAGCTCGCGCTGCGCGACCCACGTTCGATCCTGGTGGCGCTTGTCTTGTTGCGGATCTTCGATCACCACAGGTTCACCGAAGGCGCGATCGACAATGTATTGCGCCAACTCCGGGATGCACCGGATGTGCGCCTCCGGCGCATCGACGAGCTGCTCGAAAGGGACTTCGCCAAGCACATAGCGCAGGTACAGCTCGCTATCGGTAATGTCCTCGACGTAGCTCTCGCAGATCCGGCAAAAATAACCCGTGTCGCATTTGGCCATGCGTGGATTGTAAGCGAGGGCGGGCGGGATCCTTACGGCCAAGTTGTGATTGGGGTCGTCTGTATGTCAACGCACGGACTAAATCTCGGGCTTGAAGGCGCGCGCTGGGCGCTGGGCATCGTCGCCACCGCGGAGGAACCTGAAACAGCACCATGGGCCGCCGAGCTATGCCCGATCAGCAATGCGCAGGTCAGGATTTGGAACAAAAACCAGGCGAGCTGCACTGAGAGACGCTTACTCATGGACCAACCCTCTGCTGCGCCCTCGGATTGGACCCGTGCCCGCACCACTGATACCCCGATCGGCTGACGATAACCAACGAAATCTCGATGAGGTGGGTTCTGATGCTCCGCAGAACGCCCGTTCAGCAAGTCGGCCGGCGCGCGCCCAACGATCATCGAACAGGCACGCCGATCTTGGTCGAGAGCCACAGGGCGAGCTGTCGCACACTGGATGGATCGTTGAGCGTGCGATGCACGATGCGGCGGCGCGCACCATCGGTGGCCTGTAGCGACACGCTCTCATCGCCGTCGCTGTCGATCGAACTGTGCAGTTCTAGTCCGGCGGGTTGGAACGCATCGGATCGCAGCCGTGAGCCTAACTGCGAGCGGTACTCCAAAGCTCCGGAGCGCAAGATCCAGCCGACTTGCCCGTAGGCCAAGCGCAACCAGCCGTACACCGATAACCCAGCAAGCACCCCCAGCACCAAACTGCCCGCGACGCTGCCGCGCGAGTTCCCGCTGAGCGTCTCGCTCAACACCAGCGCAAAGGCTACGACCAGCAGCGTCGCGATCACCGCCATCACATGCGCCTGTTTGCGCCGGACGACTCGATCGGGAATCAGCATCTCTTCGCCCGTCTCGGAAACGGTCAGTTCCCAGCCCGCGGGAAGCGTAGCCGGTAGCTTGGCGAGGGACTCTTCGCTGGTTACCGGGGGGAGCGACAACTGAGTCGAGAGGTATTGGGCAAGGGCGAGGCGTTGATCGGAAGTGCCTAGCTCGACCAGGTTCGTGGTCGTGCCGGCGCTGCGCACCTGAATGGCGCCGCCTTGACGCGCTCGAGTCACGCTCGTGATCTCGCTGCGCGGGAGGCGCCGTGTGCGTTTGAACGGACCCATCCACCGGCGCGCGACCAGGCAATCGGAGGCAAGCACCAATTCCTCGCGCGACCAGAGCAGCAGCAACCACTGGCGTAGCGCCATCACACCGCCGAGCGTCCAAAACGACAACCACAGGACGAGGAACAGCGAGATCAAGACCACGCCGGTGTGGCTCTCGCGATTTCTTCCAAACCACCCAGGCAGTCCCAGATCGAGGTCGAGCAGCGACGCGGCGCACGACACCAGCGCAGCGAGGGCAAACAGCTCACCCACCACCCAGCCGCACAGCCAAACAGACAAAAACGCAGCCACAAAGAAACGGGCCAAACCGGTAGGCATGAGCGTAAACGCCGGGCCCTCTGGGTCTTGGAACGAGGCAGGCAGCATGGTGAAAGGAAATCTGGGGCGCGTCTCGCGCTCGTGCACGCGCGGTTCAGCGCAGGCTGGAACTCAGCACCCGATGTACCACGGCCGTGAGCCGCTCACTGACACCCTCTTCGAGGATCGAGATCCAGCGATCGAGTTCCGGATCGCGGCCATGCAGCGAGGACAGCAGGTTGATCAAGTTGTGATCGACGTGCAGCGGTGGCGTGTTGCGCAGAATCTCATCGCAGCGCTCGAGCGTCGTGCGATCGTGAACCTGCAGTTCGTAGCGGTGATTGATCATCATCAGCAACTCAGCGACGTGCTGCAGATTGCTCCAGTGCGAAAACCCTTCCTGCTCGTCGAGTGAGCTCTGGTTCAGCCACTCTTCGACCTTCCGTTGGGCGCGGCGCAGCTGCAGTCGATCGCCGACGCGCAGCTTTTTTCCGAGCGGTGGTTGCACCAGGGTTTGAATCGCGCTCGAGGCGCGACGCAAGCGCTCGATCACGTCGAGCGAGTCATCGAGTTCCAGAACGCGCAGCCCTGCTCTGAATCTCGCGTAGGCGCGGCGAGCGGTAATGCCGGTGGGGACTCCGCTCGAGATACGTTCAACCAGCGGCCAGCCTTCGGCGGTGGAGACCGCATCATCGACACCCGCGATGGCGGCGATGACGGCGCCGCGCAGCCGGTTGCAGTGCGAGAGCGTTTCGAGTGCATCGTCGATTTCCAGCAGCGCGCCGGCGTTGACGGAAACTTGGACGCGGGCCACCACACAGACATCGACCGCATCATCACAGCCGCGCTCACGATAGATGTCGAGCAAGCGGCCGATCAGTTGCGTCGACAGGCGCGCGCCACGTTCGATGAACGGCACCAGCCGGCGTCGCAGTTCCTCGTTGCTGCGCTCCTCGAACTCGAACAGCTCGAGCCGCTGAAGCGAGCGCAGGACGTTGCGCAGGCTATCGACGAGAAGTCGCGGTTCTTCGACGCGCTCCGGCGGCGCGTACTCGCTGAGCGTCCAGCTGGCGTTGCTGGAGCCGCCCTGCTCACTGGCCTCGTACGCTTTCTGCTCTACCAAGTCGTCCATGTTTGGAACACTCCGCCGACAAACCTTTGTTCCAAAACGGGAACGGGCAAGCAGGTTTGTGCGAACCCGCTTGCCCGTCTTTGTTCGAATTGGGGGCATTGGGAGCGCGCGCCACAAACCGCGTGATGCGCGCTCCGTTTGTAGGCGGTTTTAGGGGCAGGCGGCCACGGCCGGAGTGCGCTCTGTGCCGTTGCTCGCCTTGCCATACGAGCCGTCTCCGACCGAGTTCCGTGCCACCGTCACGAAGCCGCGATTGGCGGTCAAGGCGGCGAGCACTGCCGTGGTGCCGGTGCCGAGATCGGCCTCGCACTGGGCCGCGCTGCCTCCCGCCATCGGCAACGTGTAGCGATAGAGCTTGTAGCTGGAGGTGGCGCCGCCGCTGGCCGGTGATGACCATGCGAGTCGATAGCCGCCTGGGTCCTTGGTCACGCTGAACGGCGCGCCGGCTGATTGTGGGTCGCTGGCCTCGCCGGGCTTGAGCACGACAGGATGACAGGTGAAGTCGGTGCCGCGGACCGTGACATCGTCGACGCCCCAACCGGCCACGCCGGTAGAGGTGTCGGTCGCAAACCGCCAACGCAGCCTGACCGACTTGCCCGCCAGCACGCCGAGGTTTACCCGCACCTCGCCCCAGCCGACACTGTCGCCCGCCCAGGCATCACGGCCTGCCAAATTGCTGAGCGCGTTGGCGCGAATCTTGGCGACGTAACCGCCCTGCGTGATGAGTGCCGCCGCATCGACCCATGGCCCGTTGTCGGCCGAATACTCCAACACGCCGCCATCGGAGAAGTTCTCGGTGCGGTAGCGGTGCCAAAAACGGAGCTCGGCGTTGGCGCGCAAGTTGTTGAGTGTTTGCATCACCAGCACCGTGTCGCTGCGACGAATCACGTCCGGTGTGAACCAGCTGTGCGAGCTGCTGTGACTATCTTGAGTTGTTTGCGACCAACTATTGGTGCCTTGCAGTTGTTGCGACGTCCAACCGCCTAGGCCGGCCTCCATCGTGTCTTCGAACAGCGTCGTGATCGACGGTGTGCCAGGGGTGAGGCTAAACAACGAGGTCCAGCTTCCGGGCGATTCCGTGGCGAGGTTGGTCAGCTGAAGCGGCAGCGCTTGTCCACACGCAGCGTTGTCGGCTACACGCACGCGGAAGTGCGGCGCGAGCGATGTTTGCTGGCCGTTTTCTGCGACGTCCGGCCAAGTGGCGGTGTCGTCGAGTAACGTGACGTCCACGCTATTGGACTGCAGTTGGCCGCTGACGGACGTGGCCGCCGCGTTGCCCGTGTTTGAAATCGTGATCGGAAGCAACAGCTCCTCGCCGGGATCGGCGTAGCCATCGCCGTTGCCGAGCGAGTCGTCGGTACTGTTGGAGACGTACTTCAAATCGGCGCGCGGACCGAGGCAATTGGTTTGATCGAAACCGTCTTGAAACTGCGCGCCGGTGTTACCCGGATCGAGTGCATCGGACATGCGGTTGTTGGCGCTGCCGCCGCCGGTCCACGAACGATCGACCTTGCCGTATTCGTCCCACGTGTTTCGCGAGCAAGACGAATCGCCGCCATGCAGTTGGCCGACGATGCGGCTGTTCTGATCGAACAAGGGAGAGCCTGACGAACCGGGCTCGGTAGCCGCTTGCTCCCACTGGTTGACGCGCCAATGCGTGGGGCCCCAACCCGATGACTGTCCGTCGACGAGCGAATCGGTATCTTCGGAAATTTTCTTCTCGGCGCCATCGGGATGATGAATGCAGAACGAGTGCGTTGATGGTGCCGTGAGGCGCGACCAGCCGTTGAAGTAGACGTTGAACGCCTCGGGGGGCGGAGATGCCAATTCGACCAGTGTGAAGTCGCTGGTGGAATACGTCGCGATGAGGTTCGAGCTGATCACAACTTGGTCGGTCGGTGCGGTGCCGCTGTTGCATGCCGGCTTCTCGTAATTGAACAGATAGTCGGTGCTGTTGGCGCTGCCGGTAGAGCTAAGGCAATGCGCCGCCGTGAGCACCAACGGCCGACAGTCTTGTGCGGTGGTCGCGATCATCGAGCCGGTGCAATACGCGCTGCCACCCGAGAGCAACGCGACGACGCCACGTTTCTCGTCCTGCCAGTTCGCGCCAAGCGGACACATGATGTCGATCTCGCAGGCGCCAACCTTGGGGGTTGGATCTTGACCGATTGGACCGATCGCGCGATGACCGTGGCTGACGAGGTTGAGGGTGAGATCGGGCTCGACGTCTTTTAGCGACGCGGGCCAGAACAACTCGACGGTAGCGGTATCACCTGCCAAGGGCGGCACCCATAGCTGACCGTGCTCACGCACGTCTTTGCGCTCGTAGGGACCAAGCAGCCCAGGTCCTGAGTCGCGGCGTGGGTCGTAGACCCACAGCTTCGCGCCGGGCGGCAGCCGGAACTGACCGAACGCCAACACCAGCCACTTGGCGCCGGGGCTTTGCAGCGTGATGCGCCAGAGCGTGCCGCCGGCGACATCTTCCCAAAGGCCTCCGGCACGCGGCGTGATCAGTACTTTGAGCGGCTCACCCACGATCAGTGGCTCGCCCTTCCGCGGCGGAGCACTGCGCGCGATCGCATCGGCGAGTCCGGTTTGATCGAGCAAGATGTGCGGCACCGTATCCGCTGCGCGCACGCCCACTCCCTGTCGCGAGTAAGGGAGTTCCGCCGCCACCGCCAAACCTCCCCACAACACAGCGACCCCACTGACCGCAACCAGTCCGCGGCGACCGATAAGCATCGTGCCTTCCCTCCGCGCCTCCAGCGCTCCCGAGTGTGTACCGGACCCCGCCCCCCAACACCAGCAATTTCGGGGACGGTTTACGGAATACACCCCGCAGCGGACGGACCCAGCCATGTGCCGGCCGGTTCGTCTCCTCTATTCCGTAAACCGTCCCCGGATTAGACGAAGGGGGTGGTGCGGGCCAGGATTTGGGCGGCGCGCCGGGCGGCAGGGGAGTCGGCGGGGACCCGGGTGGTGACGAACTGACAAACGGTAGCGGCTTCGCCGACGAGGCCTGCGGGTTCGAGATGGCGTTCGACGAGCATCAGCAATCCGCGCGCGATCTCTTCATCGTTCGCCACCTCGGCGAGCAGCGACTCGTAGAGCGGTTGAGCGGCGCGCCAATCGCCAGCGTCGAGCATCGCTTCGGCCAAGACACGACGCTCGGTGACGCTCAGTTCCAAGGCTGCCGCGGTGCGCGGGCCGAGCAGCTTCCAAGTCTCGACAGCCATCGCGTAGCAACCACGCTGAAAGAACAGCGGCATTGCTTCGCGCGCGGTGGTAATCGCGTCGGCTTGTCGTCCTTGGGCGGAGTAACCGATGACAAGCGCGTGCAGCACATGTTGATTTGGCGCGTTCACCTCGCGCAGCGATTCGAGTGACTGCAGGGCACGATCCGGATGCACCGCGAACAGACCCTGCAACGCCTCCACACGCGGGCCGGCGTCGAGCAGCGGCGGCTTGCTGACGCTGCGCTGAGTTGGCGGAGCCACGAACGTGCGCGCACGGACCGTGGCTTCATCGCGGCGATCAGCGCGCATCGCAGCGATGCGCTTGAAAATCAGCAGGCCTGCGATGAGCACTCCCGCGCCGATGGCGAGACGCAGCAGGTCTTGATCATCGTCACCGCGCACGCTGAAGCGGGTGAGCGCCGTCTTGAGCGCCGCCTCGGTGCGAAACTCCGGGCCGTGACCCGCAATGTCGATGCCATAAGTACTCAGGTCATCCCACGCCACCAACGCGTGTACCTCGCGCCGGTCGATGCGCTCACCAAGCCGCCGGACTTCGATGTACGCCCACCCCGGCTTGCCTCCCACGTTCACGTCATCGACGGCAGAGAACTCGGTGCAGTACTCACCGTGACATCCACCGAACCGCTCAGCGTAGGCATCGCGCGCCGCTTGCAATGTGTCGCGGTCGTAGCCGCTTTCGAATCGGCTGATCGTGATCCAGCAGTCGGGTTGGCTCTTGTCCCAGCCGCGCACGAAGCAGCGCTGATTGGCGGGCGTCCGATCCTTCAGCGGTGAACGTGTCTCCGAGCAATCCAGATCGACCGCGAACTGGTCGACCATCCCATCGATCTGCGGCCCCGTCACGCGCGGCGCGCTGCAGCCAGCGCCGATCAAGGCGCAGGCGAGGATCGTCAGCATCGGTTTGCCCAGGGTCACCAGTAGCTCTCCTCGTACACGCCGAAGCTATGTGCGCGGCTGGCCTGGGGCAATTCCGTAAACCGTCCCCGAAATTAGGGGCTACCATGGCGAGGGGGCAGATCGGCCAAGAGGCTTGTGCAATGCGGGTTCCCGAGAAAATGGATGCGGTTGTGGTGGGGGCGGGGGTTATCGGCCTGGCGCTGGGGTGCGAGTTGGTCCGGCGCGGGATGAAGGTCGCGATTCTCGACAAACAGGGGGTGGGGGCGGGTGCCTCCCCGGTGGCGGGCGGGATGTTGGCGCCGGTCTCGGAGGCGAGCGTCGAACACCCGCAGTTGCTCGACTTCGCGATTCACAACTTGCAGCTCTACGGCGATTGGATCGCGCGGCTGCAGCGCGAAACCGGACGGCGCGTGGACTTTCGCACCGATGGAACGGTGTTCGTCGCGCTGACCCGTGACGACGAACAAGAGCTCGAACACCTGCACTCGCTGCACGAGAAGCGCTCGCTGCGCTCGCAATTCATTACGGCCGAGCGCTTGTTGGAGTTGGAGCCGTATCTCTCGCCACGCTCGCTCTGTGGTCTGTTGGTCGAAACCGACCTGCACGTCGATCCACGGTACTTGGTGCAAGCACTGGCTCAGCAGTTCGAGCAATCGGGCGGCGTGTTGCTCGCCCCGTACACGGTCACGCGTGTGAACATCCAAGACGGTCGTGCGTGTGGTGTCAGCGGCGACCTCGCCGACGGCACCCCTTTCACGCTGGATTCGCCGTGTGTTGTGTTGGCAGCCGGCGCGTGGGCCTCGGTAGACATCGACTCACCGTTGTCGGGAGCGGGTGTGCGCGCGGTCCGCGGTCAAACGGTATTGCTGCGCGGCCCCGTGCTGCTGCGGCATTGCATTCGACACCCTGAGGTGTATCTCGTTCCGCGTGACGGCGGCGAGGTGACCGTCGGCGCCACGTTGGAAGAAGTTGGCCTCGATCCGATCGCGACCGCCGGTGGTGCCTATCACTTGCTGCGTTGGGCGCTGCAATTGGTGCCGGGATTGGATGAGCATCAAGTGGTGTCGCTGCCGGTGGGACTGCGCCCCGCCGTCACCGATCACATGCCGTTGATCGGCCCGGCCGGTGCCGAGGGGTTCTGGGCCGCGCTGGCGCACTATCGCAGTGGAATTCTGTTGGCCCCCGGCACGGCACATCACTTGGCCGAGTGGATCGTGAGCGGAAACGCGCCCACACTCCTGAGCCCGTTCGATCCACTGCGGGCCTCGAGGACGTCATGAACAAACGAGTGCTCGTCAACGGCACGGACAAAACCATCAACGCCGTGACGATTCGCGAACTTTTGGTCGAGTTAGGGATCGGCGCCGACCCGCGCGGCGTGGCGGTGGCGATCGATGGAAGCGTCGTGCCGCGCAGCCAGTGGGATACCACCGACCCGCAGCGCGGCGCCTCGATCGATATTGTCGGCGCGGTTCAGGGAGGCTGAGATGCAGCCCAAAGATGCGCCGCTGATGATTGCCGGTACTCGTTTGGAATCGCGCGTGCTGTTGGGTACGTCGCGCTATCCCAGCCGTCAGGTGCTGCTCGATTGCCTCGAAGCCTCAGGGTCGCAAATGGTGACGGTAGCGTTGCGCCGCGTGCGCGTCGGTCAAGAAGCCGAGGATCTGTACGTGCAGCTCGGCGCACGTGGCCTTCATATCTTGCCCAACACAGCCGGTTGCTACACCGCGCAAGACGCTGTGCTCACCGCCGAGTTGGCGCGTGAAGCGCTGGGCACGGACATGATCAAGCTCGAGGTGATCGCCGACGAAGACACGTTGTTGCCCGATGTCGGCGGATTGCTCGCCGCCGCGCGTTTGCTCGTCAAGCAAGGTTTCAAAGTTCTGCCCTACACCAATGACGATCCGGTGACGGCCCGCCGGCTGGAAGACTTGGGTTGCGTGGCGGTCATGCCGCTGGGGGCGCCGATTGGATCCGGCCTTGGAATTCGCAATCCGCACAACATCGAGTTGATCAAGGCCCGCGCTGGTATCCCGGTGATCGTCGATGCCGGTGTGGGCACTGCGTCGGACGTGGCGATCGCTTTCGAGTTGGGATGCGACGCCATTCTGCTCAACACCGCGGTCGCGCGTGCACACGATCCGGTGCGCATGGCCAGCGCCATCAAACATGCCGCGCTCGCCGGTCGCGATGCCTACCTGGCAGGCCGCATTCCGCGCAAGTTCTACGCCGAAGCTTCGAGTCCCATGGACGGACGCGTGACGGCGCGGCGCGACGAATCGTAACCAAAGCAGAATCGACAGCATGTTTCGCCTGATGCTGGTTACCGATCGCCACGTCACACAGGGACGCGATCTCGTCGATGTGGCCGTCGCAGCCTGTCGCGGTGGTGTCGATGCGGTGCAACTGCGTGAGCGCGACCTTTCCGGCGGTGCACGGGCCGCGTTGCTCGAACAGTTGCGTGCACGCCTCCCGATCGCCATTCGGTTGATCGTCAACGGCGATGTCGAACTCGCCCGCCGTGCGTGGTGCGGCCTTCATCTTCCGGCGGGAGACGTCTGGCCAACGCACGATTGCCCCACGCCGATCGGGCGTTCGACGCACGGTGAACTGGAGATCAAGTACGCCGTCGCAGAACGGCCCGATTACATCTTGTTCGGTCACATCTTCGACACCCCCTCACACGCGCTCGAGCCCGGCCGAGGCCTCGCCGCTCTCCACCAGGCGGTCGCCTTGGCGGGGCGCGTTCCAGTCCTCGCAATCGGGGGGATAAAAGCGGCGCTTGTCCGAGAGGTTCGCGACACCGGCGCGTCGGGGATCGCGGTAATGCGCGACATTCTGGAGGCTGCCGATCCCGAGCAGGCCGCGCGCGCCTTGCGCGAGGAATGGGACCGCGTTTGAGACTTGCGCCGCGCCAGTTTGACAAATCGCTCTATGGGCCGTGTGATGCCTCGGACACAAGGACTCCCCAATGTCGATCGATGCCGGAACCGTTCAGGAAACGTTCGAACTGATGCGCGCCAAGCTCTCCGGGGTCGTCCCCGAGTTCGAGTTACGCCAAAAGGCCGAGTTGGTCTTCCAGATCAACACCATAAAGAAGCAACGCGGCGCCGTGATACTGGGTCACAACTACATGGAGCCCGCGCTGTTTCACACCGTTCCCGATATCGTCGGCGATTCACTCGAGTTGTCGCGACAAGCGGCCAAGACCACCGGCGACCCGATCGTGTTTTGCGGCGTCCGCTTCATGGCCGAGACCGCCAAAATTCTCAATCCCGAGCGAACAGTGTTGTTGCCTGCGCGGGTCGCGGGATGTTCGTTGGCGGCCAGCATTACTGGCGAAGACGTTCGCGAGTTGAAACGCCGCTTTCCTGGCGTGCCGGTCGTGAGTTACGTCAACTGCTACGCCGAGGTGAAAGCGGAAAGCGATATTTGCTGTACGTCGGGCAATGCCGCCGCCGTGGTCGAGTCGTTGGCCAACGGGCCGGTGATCTTTTTGCCCGACGAGTACTTGGCCAAGAACGTGGCGCGTGAAACCGGCCGCGAGCTTATTTTTCCGTCAGCCCCGCGCAGCGAAGCGAGCAAAGACCCGGGGTTGCACTACGAGATGATCGGCTGGCATGGCAAGTGCGAGGTTCACGAAAAATTCACGGTCGATGACATCACGTCAGTACGCAAGCAGTTCCCGGACGTGTTGGTCTTGGCCCATCCCGAGTGCAGTCCCGACGTGACCGCGGCTGCCGACTTCTCGGGTTCGACATCGAAGATGGCGCAGTTCGTGCGCGACAACGCCGCCAAGCGCTACCTGCTGCTGACCGAGTGCAGCATGGGCGACAATGTCGCTGCCGAGAATCCTGACAAGGAAATGCTGCGACTGTGCAGTCATCGTTGCCCGCACATGGCGGAGATCACGCTCGAGGACACGCTCGCGGCGCTGTTGCACAATCGCACCGTGATCGATGTGCCCGAGCCGATTCGCTCGCGCGCGCGTCTGGCGTTGGATCGAATGCTGCAGTTCGGCGCACCGGTCCGCGCCTGATGCTGTCTGTAGGTCGTGTCGACTTGTCCACCGAGTACGCCGCGATCGCGGTGACTGGTGATGACACCATCAAGCTGTTGCAAAACCTGGTGACCTGCGACATGCAGGCGCTCTCTACAGAGCGCAGCCTGCTGGGTTCGTTTCCCAACGCGAAGGGCCGGGTCATCGTGCTGTTCAGGGCGATGACGATCGAGCACGGGTGTGTGCTGTTTGTGCCACGAGCTTTGGCCGAAAGAACACTCGCGCATCTGCAGTTCTTCAAGTTCCGGGCGAAGGTTGCGTTTAGCAATCTGGACGACTCACACGCGCTGATCGGGGTCATGGGTGCAGAAGCGCGCGGGTGGATCGCAGCGCGATTCGAGGTGGCTCCTGAAGAACCAGGCGGGAGCGTCGACGCTGCCGGCGTACGGGCAGTTCGACTGCATGGAGCCGCGCCTCGCTATTGGGTCTTCGGTGCGAAAGCGCAGATCGATACAGCGTTGCAACCGCTGCCTTGGATCGAGGCCGGTTTGCCAATGTGGCAGCTCGCCGAGGTGGAAGCCGGCATCCCAAAAGTCTTGCCCGAGACGAGTGAGGCGTTCCTGCCGCAAAACCTCAACCTCGAGGCATTGGGTGCCCTCAGTTTCAGCAAGGGGTGCTATCCAGGCCAAGAGGTGATTGCGCGTACGCAGCACTTGGGCACGGTGAAGCGACGATTGATGCGAGGCCGCAGCGAGGCTGCAGGCGTGGAGCCCGGCACGCCGCTCAGAGCCGTCCACGACGGGGCGGAACAGGATGGGGGCAAGGTTCTCTACGAAGTCGAACGGCTCTTACTCGCAGTTATTCCGTTAGAGCTTTTCGAAGCCGACGCATGTTTTTACACGGAGAGTAGCTCCCGAATAGCGGTGAAGAATTGGGAGAGGCTGTAATCTCTCGCACCCGGCAGCATCCAACCGTCGGCGAATCGCGTAGTTCACTATCGAAGCCCTACACCCCTCGGAGGACAGATCTGATGAGCGAGTACACACGTCGTGACTTCCACAAGCTGGCAGCGGCTGCACTCGGCGGTATGACACTGGCATCGTCACTGGGCAGCGCACTGGCTAGCAGCCACGACAAAGAGAAGGCCGGCGCCAAGGAAGTGCATGTTTGTCGCGGGCTCAACAGCTGCAAGGGAAACGGTGGCTGCGGCGAGGCTTCTGCCAAGAACGAGTGCGCCGGTATGGGCGGCTGCGCGACCGCTGCCAAGCACGGTTGCTCCGGACAGAACAGCTGCAAGGGTGCTGGCGGCTGCGGTGAAACCCCGGGCGAGAACGCCTGTAAGGGAAAAGGCGGCTGCCAAGTTCCGCTCGACGAGTCAGCGTGGACCAAGGCGCGCGCCCGTTTCGAAGAGCGCATGAAAAAGGCCGGCAAGAAGTTTGGCCCCGCGCCGAAGGCTGCCTAAGACGCTCATTCAGGGACGGGTGACGCGCAACGTCGCCCGTCCCTTTACTTCGCGATGAAACCCGCCCAGCGACTCGGATACCCAAATCTTGGACTCGGCATTGGTCTGCGGACGGTTCACTTCGCGCAGATCCTCGCTACCTCACCGCCAATCGACTGGTTCGAGGCGATTAGCGAGAACTTCATGGATTCGAAGGGCCGCCCCCGCTGGGTGCTCGCGCAAGTTGCCGAGCGCTATCCGATCGTGTTGCACGGTGTGTCGCTGTCGATCGGTTCCACCGACCCACTCAACCTGGACTATCTGCGGCGGCTGAAAGCTCTGGCAGAAGAAACGCGCGCTGTGTGGGTGAGCGATCACCTCTGCTGGACCGGTGTGACAGGACTCAACAGTCACGACCTGCTGCCGCTGCCGCTCGACCAGGCGACGCTGCGGCATGTCGTGGCGCGTGTGAAGCAGGTTCAAGAGATTCTCCAGCGGCCTTTGGTGCTGGAAAACCCATCGAGTTACGTGACGTTTGCGCAATCGACCCTCGATGAGCCCGACTTTCTCAGGGCCCTGGCGCAGGAAACAGGCTGTGGACTGCTGCTGGACGTCAACAACGTCTACGTCAGTTGCACCAACCACGACCTCGACCCCGAGGATTACATCCGGCGAGTACCGGCCGAGCATGTGGTGCAGTTTCACGTTGCCGGTCACACCACTTACTCCACACACATCATCGACACTCACGACCATCCGGTCATCGATCCGGTTTGGAAGCTGTTTGCACTCGCCCATCAACTCACCGGCGGTGTGTCGACACTCTTGGAATGGGACGCCAACATTCCCGCCCTGGACGTGGTGCATGCCGAGGTGTTGAAAGCCAAGCAGCACATGAGTGGATTGCACGACGTGGTACCGGCTGCGCAGTTCCCATCGTTCGCCGAGGGTCCGGCGCCATCGCCGCATCCACTGCATTTGATGCGCGCGGAGGTGGAGTGAAGCCGGCGAAGTCGCTGCCTTTGGACGTCGTGCAGCGCTGGTTTCAGGCAGTCATAACCAATCCCGGCGGTGTGCGCGAAGGAATCGACGGGGACGCGGCACGAACTCTCATCCCGCTCTCGCCGCACGAGCTGGAGAGTGTGATCGGCCGTTCGCAACGACTCGATGCCGAAGGCCGTCTCAAAATTTATGCCGATGCCTATTACGCGCGGCTGGTCGAATGCATGGACGGATCGTTTCCGATGGTGGCGCGCACGCTCGGCAAGGAGTTATTCGCTGAGTTTGCGATGGGATATCTACAAACCCATCCATCCAACAGCTACACGCTCAATCGGCTCGGAGATCAATTCGCGAGTTGGCTGCAAGCCACGCGGCCGCCGCGCGACGCGGACGAACCAGATCAACCGCAGTGGCCCGAATTCCTCGTCGATTTGGCTCAACTGGAGTGGGCGATCGATGGCGTATTCGACGGACCTGGAGTCGAACGACAAGCGGTTGTCGATTCAGAGACGGTGGCTGGGCTCTCTGCGGCCCAACTGCTCGGCGCGCGACTGGAAACGGTGCCGTGTTTGCGCTTGATGGCCTTCCGCTTTCCGGTCAGCGAGTTCTACGATGCGGCGAGACAGGCCTCCGACGATGACGAACTAGACGTTCCCGAGCCACAGCCTTCGTGGCTGGCATTGACGCGCCGCGACTATGTCGTGCGCCGCATCGCACTCAGCCAAGCGCAGTACGAATTGCTCAGCGCGTTGCACGCGGGCGGCACGGTCGGCGATGCCATCGAGCGCGCGGCCTCCACCGTCAAGTGGAGCGATGAGCAATTGGCAGCGTCGCTTTCGAATTGGTTTCGGTTGTTCACGGCTGCGCCGCTGTTTCAGCGTCTGATCACGACGGGTTGAGACGGCCAGCCTCGCATGCTCGCTACCGCATCGACCATTTGCGGTACATACGACTCGTCGACCGCAATCACCCATAACGCGGCCGCTCCCGATGGACGTTGCAACGGCACCACGATCCCTGCGGCGTTCTTGGGCAAGGGCCTGAAATTCTGCGGCACCGCCACCCCTTCATCCTTGGTGACAGCCAAACGAGTGAGATCGGCCTCGGTGACAAACCCGACCAGAGGCAAACACCCGGCTCGCGCGATAAACGCGCTGCCGGCCGCAGTATCCGGATCGACCTGGAAAATTGGCCGCGACGGCAACGGAAAGCGCGTGTTGCGCAGCACCAACGCAATCGGCTCCGGCGCGATGATCATCCCTTCGGCGACCTGATCGAGTACCGGCGCAATGCGGCCCGCAATTTTGGTGCGTCTGACTCGCTCCACGATCAGTTCCGGCAGCGGGCCAAACAATGTGCGCCCAGAGAAGAACTCATTGCGAACGATCGGGAAAATCGCCTTGGCGGCGACATCGATCTCATCGATGTGATACCAGCGATCGGGCCAGCGGTACTCATCGGGAGCCAGGATCGCCTGAGCCAAACCCTGCCCGAGGGCGGTCGGCAGCGCCTCATAGGTAAGCGTCCAAGCAGCGACACCGTCGCGGCCTTGCCGATAAAACCGTGTGCGCAGTTCTCGCTGCTTGTCGGGCGCCAAGCGACGAAACAGATCGTGAGCAAACTCGTGGAAGATCACCTGCACCTGTTGAGCGGCGTGATCCTCGGGCCGCACCTCGATCAAGAGCTCGTGTGAGTTGGCCTCGGCATGTGTGGGTGCCTCTTGATGCAGAACAGCGACCAAGTTGAGGGTGGGGAACTCGCCCAATTCGCCGGGCAACTCGTAGAAACGCACGAAGTGTCCCAGCAGTGCTTGCGTGCGCGGTTCGGACAGAAAGCCTTCGAATTCGGACTGAACGCGCGACAAGTAGCTAGCGCGCGGCCAGATCGTTGCGAAACGCGGGGCGAAGGCGCGAATCGTGCGTTGGACGGTGAGTGCTTCCGCGGGCTCGACCAAGGCGCTCAGTCTCGCGCTGAGGTCGTCGATGCTGGTGGCATTCATCGCGGCGATCGAGAGCTTCTGGCGCCGCGAGAGCGAGTCGTCTTCGATCGGAAGGCACGCGCTGTCGCTGTCGAATTGCCGGCTGTGATTGGGCGGAAAGCGCCTCGTGCGTACCGCCTTGAACTCGGACAGCAGCGCGCGGTCTTCTGGAGTCAGTGGACCGAACTCCGAGACCCAATCGCGGTAGTAAAGCGCGCGGTTCTTGCCCGGTGAGCTTTCGGCGAGGCTGTCGATCCAATGGAATAAATTCGTGGCCTGGGAGTGCTGCACCGTGAACCGGACCTCAGGCAGCGGCGCCGTCGTCGTGGGCAAGGGCATGCGCGAGGGGGGCAGGCGCTGATATGGCGGATATTGCAGCGAGGTGGAGCCGCAGCCGATCGCGGCAAACGCAATGTAAACGACGGCACTTCGTATTTGTCGCACGGGTCTGCAACATAGCTGATGGTGCGGTGCTGCGGCTACAGGATTACGATTCGCCCGCGACATCGGCCCCGCAAGGGTTGTTTTCTCCGCCAGCGGGTGTCGTGGGGACCAAGCGATGGGTCGATCGAGTGCGGTAACGGAAGGGATTCGGGTCGAGGTAGAGAGCGTCTATGTGGCGGAGCGGTCCGAGCCTTCCATGCGTCTGTTCTTTTTCGCCTATCAGGTGACGCTGAGCAATGAAGGCGATTTGGCGGCCAAGTTGTCGACTCGTCATTGGGTCATTACCGATGGTGATGGCCGCGAAGAGCACGTACAGGGTCCGGGTGTGGTTGGCAAGAGTCCGATTCTCAAGCCCGGAGAGTCGTTTCAGTACACCAGCTTTTGCCCGCTGCCGACCCCGATCGGGTCGATGACCGGTACGTACCGGATGGTGCGCGACGATGGGCGCGAGTTCGACGCTCAAATCGACGCCTTCTCGTTGGAAGTCCCCGGCTCGCTGAACTGAAGCTCATCCGCGTCAACCTTCCGCGGATCGGGTCGTATTGAGGGTGCAGGCCGGACCGCGCGCGCGTGGCGGGTGGGAGTTGTTGGGTGAAAAGGTCGTGACCGACAGGCTCGATCGTGACGTCGTGGTGGTGACGGCAGCCGAAGGCCGTTTTCGAGCGATTCGTATCGAGGTGCGAGATCGCCCCGTGCAGTTTCACAAAGTCATCGTGAATTTCGGTGATGGCACCTCGCGCGAGATCGAGTTGCGTCGTGTGATCCGTGCGGGTGGACAATCACGCAAAATCGATTTGCCCGGTGCCGCGCGCGTGATTCGCACCATCGAGTTCGTCTACGACGCCCAGTCGCTGGGTGGCAGCGCCCGGGTCCTCGTCTTCGGCACGTAACAGAAAACGGGTCCCGCCTACAGCGTGAGTTCGAGGTAGAGAGCGCCGGGGATCGGATTGTCGTAGTAGGCCGGGATCTCGCGAAAGCCGAGGGCGCGGTACAGGCCCACGGCTTTTTGCATCGTGGCGCCGATCGTATCCAAGCGCATCACGCGATAGCCGATCTGGCGGGCATCGTCGACCAATCGATCGCACAGCGCGCGCCCCACGCCGTGGCCGCGATACCCAGGCCGCACCCACAAACGCTTCATCTCGCAGACGCCGGTCTCGAGCGGGCGAAGCGCAATGCAGCCGGCGGCGTTTCCATCGACACGTGCGAGATAAAGACGCCCTTGAGGCGCTGCGTATTTGCCCGGCAGTTCCGCCAGTTCGGCATCGAAGCTCTGGAAGCACAACTCGAAGTCGAGTGAGCGTGCGTATTCCAAAAACAACTCGCGTGCGAGGACAAGATCGTCCGCCGACAAGGCCGCCGCGATCGCAACGCTCAAGCGAGCGTTCCGGAAAGAACGGTCACACAACGGCCGGCCAACCCGACGCGATCGCCGCGCCAATCGACACGAACTTCACCGCCACGCGTCGAGGCCTGCCAAGCGCGCATCGATCGCTTGTCGAGCCGTGCACCCCAGAATGGAGCCAGCATGCAATGCGCCGAACCGGTCACGGGGTCCTCGTCGACACCCGCTGCCGGCGCGAAGAACCGCGAGACAAAATCGAAGTCGGCAGAATCCGCGCGTGCCGTCACGATCACGCCGCGCGCCGGCAATGTCTTGAGCACAGAGAAGTCGGGGGAGAGTTGGCGCACGATCGCTTCGCTCTCGACTTCAATCAAAAAGTCGTCGCGGCCACGCGTGACAGCCAGCGGCATGCAGCCCAGTGCCTCTACCACGCCTGCCGGCAATTGAGCGGGAGTGCCGGGGCGCGCAGGAAAGTCGAGTTCGATCCACTGGCCCAGCCGGACGGCAGCGAGCCGCCCACTCTTGGTATCGAACAGCGCAGGGCGTGCGGTGTCCAGACGGCCCGTTTCCCAGAGAACATGCGCCGACGCGAGTGTTGCGTGGCCACACAACTCCACCTCGACGGTCGGCGTAAACCAGCGCAACGAAAACGCATCGCCTTGCGGCACCAAGAAAGCGGTCTCCGACAGATTCATCTCGGCTGCGAGGGCTTGCATCCAAGCGGCGTCTGCAGGCGCCTCGAGCAAGCAGACAGCCGCGGCATTGCCGCGAAACCGCTCGGACGTAAACGCGTCGGCAATAAACAGCGGTGCGGGCATTTTCATCTCAGCCGGCCGTCGGACCACCGGTAATGCCGCCGTGGGTGAGTTTGGCCAAATCGCCTAGCGCTTCGTCGATTTCGGCCAACGTCACGAGTCTGTCGCTGCCGCTGTGCTTGAGCTGACCTTGCGCGATCTTCTCGGCCGCCAGATCGCGAATCGACAGATTGCGCGCCAACGACTCTTTGACGAGTGCCGCGCCCGAGAGGTAGCCGATAACCGGATTGAGCGCGGTGACGACAATTGGGTTTCTTGCCAGCCAGCCGTGTGCTTTCTCGGGATTGGCCTTGAGGCCTGCCACGGCACGCGTGCTGAAGGTTCGCACCGATCCGATGGTGATCTGCATCATCTCGAACAGATTGTGCGCGATGATCGGCATCATGACGTTGAGTTCGAGTTGGCCCGCCTGTGTCGCGAGCGCGACCGTGGTGTCGCAGCCGATCACGTGAAACATTGCCTGGTTGAGCATCTCGGCGATTGAAGGATTGATTTTCCCCGGCATGATGCTCGACCCCGGCTGCACCGCGGGCATGCGAATTTCATCAAGGCCCGAGGTCGGACCGGAGGCCAAGAGACGCAGATCGTTGGCGATTCGCGTCAGCGTCAGCGCCAGCGTACGCAGCGATCCCGAAAAGTCCGCGGCATCGGCCATCGACTGCATCGACTCGAACAAGTTGTCGGAATTCTGCAGCGGTTGACCACAGAGCGTCGATAGGCGCTTGACCATGCGTGCGTGATAGTCGGGATGCGCGTTGAGCCCGGTGCCCGCCGCCGTGCCACCAATCCCGAGCCGGCGCAGTCCATCGGCGGCGCGGCGAATACGCTCGCTATCGCGCTCCACCGCGCGCGCGTAGCCGCCAAACTCTTGGCCGAGGCGAACCGGCACGGCGTCCTGCAAGTGCGTGCGGCCCGACTTCACAATGCCGTCGAACTCCACACTCTTTTGCTTGAGCGCCGCCGCGAGCTCGTCGACAACTGCAAGCAGTTCATCGATGCGCCACAAGCATCCCAGCCGGATTGCCGTCGGAATGGTGTCGTTGGTGGACTGCGACATGTTGATGTGATCGTTGGGATGCACCTTGTATTCGCCGATGCTCCCGCCGAGAATCAGCGTCGCCCGATTGGCCAACACCTCGTTGGTATTCATGTTGTGACTCGTGCCCGCGCCCGCCTGAAACGGATCGACCACGAAGTGCTCGCGATGCTGACCCTCCATCACCTCGCGTGCCGCCTGTGCAATCGCGTCGGCAATCGGTGGCTCGAGCAAGCCGAGGTCTTTGTGCACGTCAGCCGCAGCGCGCTTGATCGCCGCCATGGCCCAGACGAAGGCCGGCCACGGTTTGAGGCCGGAGATCTGGAAGTTGTCGACGGCGCGCTGCGTCTGCGCGCCATAGAGCGCGCCCTTCGGCACTCGGACTTCACCCATGGAATCGCGCTCGATGCGCGTTTCGGTGGTTCTCATCGCAAGATCCTCTCGATTGGGGACAGGCACTTTTTTTACATCGGCGCAGCGTGAATTCATTGCCCGAGGGCGTAACGGAGAGTGCTGGTCCTAGTGCCGCGGATTATAGAGGGACGCTTGCATGATCGCGATCACGTTGGATCGGAGCGTCGTGGCGTGAGCGCAGGGAAGTCCTCTTCCTGTTCTTCGCCCTCGTCTTGTGGAGCGCCCGGCAACGGCTTCAGCACGCTGCGCAGCACGTACTTGAGCTCGGCCGAAAGCACGGTGATTTCCATCCCTTCGACCACCTCGAACCAACAGGCGCGAGCCTTGCGTTCTAGTTCATCCCCGGGCAGCCGGTAGTAGAACTTGCTGTTGCCGCACTCATTGTTCCAACAGAACTTGCCGTACGGAACAGTGTCGGGCGCCAAAAACTGAAAGCAGCGCAGCAAGACGTTTTTCTCGGGCACCTCGAGGGGGCGGCCCAGAACGGTGATTGTGACCATCCGGTCGAACGGCTTGAAGAGTGAGGGATCGGCCTTCATCGCGGGGCGGAATATAGTCGCCTTGAGGCTGACGCTGCCAGCCAATCCAAGCGACTGGCAACGCCTACAGTCGTTCCGAGCCGCTGGCCGACTGCTGTCGTGAGACGTTATAAAGCCACTTTTAAGGGCACGGGGTTGGCGAGAGCGTCTTGGGCGCGGTGGTCGATCGCGACACCTCGCCGGCCGCATTCACCGCCAGCACAAGGTAGTAGAAAGAACTGCCCGTGGCTGGTCTGGTGGTGTCGCCGGTCCAGGAAGTGGTGGTGGTCTTGAAGACGCAGGTGTACGTACCGCCGCCGGTGGGCGATCGATAAATTCGGTACTGCGCCACCGGGTTCATCGTCGAGCGCTTCAGATCTTCCCAGGTCCAGATGGTTTTGCTGAGCTTGAATTGATTGGCGTTGGAAACCCCTTCGCCCGAAACCTCGAGATCGGTAAATGGCGGCGAGACGCGACGCACCTCTCCATCGCGGTCGGTAATGTACAACTCACCCTGCGCGTCGGAGCCGAAGCTGGTAAGGCCTGACGCCAAATCGCCGAGCGGATCGACCGAGGCCGACCAATCGATTCTTGCTGTGGCAACGCCGCCCACGATCACGAAACTGCGCACCCAACCGTCACAGTAATCGCCATAGAAGTAGGTGCCGTTGAAGCCACTCATTTGACAACCGCGGTAGACCAAGCCGCCTGTGACCGAACAGCCTTCGTTGTGGCTGTACTCCAACACCGGCATCGTGAAGGCTGGGTCGTTGCACGTCTTGGGGCACCCGGTGGACGGCGCCGCGTTCGTGCACACGAACGGCTGGCTCGCGTTGAAGCAATGCGTCCCTTCCATTTCGCGCCAACCGTAATTGCGTCCCTTGGCGTTAGCGGCGCGGACCCAGTTGACCTCTTCCCAGCAGTTCTGTCCGACGTCGGCGATGTACCAGTCGCCGGTCAGTGAATCGATCGAAGGGCGCCACGCGTTGCGCAGTCCCCACGCATAGATCTCTTCGCAGTTGCTCACCCCACTCCCAACCAACGGATTGTCGAATGGCACGCGGTAGTTGGTGGTGCCACCGCAATCGGCGTTGCGATTGCCAGGCAATTGCGCGGGGTCGATGCGCAAGATCTTGCCGAGCAATGTGTCGGTGGGTTGGCCGTTGCCGCACGTCCCGTGCTGATCGTTGGCGCCCCCACCGTCCCCAACGGAAATGTACAGGTAGTTGTCCCGGCCGAACGCAATCCATCCGCCGTTATGGTTAGGCTCCGGTTGCGCGAAGCGCATGAGACGCAGCTCCGACGCGGGATCCGCTGCATCGGGGTTGCCAGCGCTGGTGGTGTAGCGCGCGAGGACGCTAAAGATGCCGTTGACGGTCGACTCGGTGTAGTAGACGTAGAAAAAGCGATTGGTGGCGTAGTTGGGATCGAAGGCCAAGCCGAGCAGGCCGAGCTCATCGCCAACGCCGACGTTTACTTTGCTGCTGATATTCAGAAACAGCGTGTTGACGGTGGGGTCGTCACCGCGCTTGTGAATGTGGATGAACCCGTTCTGGCCCAGCACGAAGAAGCGATCGACATCGTTGGACGGTGCGGTCACGAACAGCGGGCGCGACGTCAATCCCGAAACCACCACGATCGATTTCAATGCGCTGTTGTTGACCGGGTGAACGCCGTCACACACAGCGGCTCGAGCGATGGGCGTCAGTCCCCACGCACACAACAAAGCGGCCTGCACAAGAAGCGCCTTGGACCATCGGGACATCGGTGAATCACTCCTCAAGACCGCTTCCCCACACGACGGGCAACCCGGACCCGTCTACAGACCTCTTGATTACTTCGAAGAGCGCACAGTTGCCACGGCGATTTTGCGCCAGACATGCGTCACAGGTCGAAGAATGTCCGGACGGTTTCGCGCGATTCCGTTCTGCGACCGCGCGGCCGTCGCAGGCCAGCGGGTTGCCGCCAACAGCCATACAAGCATCGGGACCTTTCGTAAGCGAAGAGGCCCCGATGATAGGACCAGCGCTGTTGTTGACGCGCCTAGGGACACGCAGCCGGTGAGAGCGTCTTGGGTGTGCCTGTCGCCCGCGACAGCTCGCCCGACGCGTTGACGGCCACCACCAGGTAGTAGTACGCCGCACCTGCCGCTGGCCGGGAGGTATCGCCCGCCCACGACGTGGTGACGGTTTTGAAGATGCACGTGAACGTCCCGTTTCCGGTGGGCGACCGATAGATTCGGTACTGCGCCACCGGATTCATCGTCGAGCGTTTCAGGTCTTCCCAGGTCCACGAACTCTTGCCGAGTTTGAATTGATTGGCGTTGGAAACACCGTCGCCCGAAACCTCGAGATCGGTGAATGGTGGCGAGAGGCGGCGCACCTGTCCGTCGCGATCGGTAATGTACAACTCGCCCTGAGCGTCGGAGCCGAAGCTGGTGAGGCCCGACGCCAAGTCGCCGAGTGGATCGACCGAGGCCGACCAGTCGGTCTTCGCTGTTGCGATGCCTCCGGCGATCTTGAAGCTGCGTACCCAGCCGTCGCAGTAATCGCCGTAGAAGTAGGTGCCGCCGAAGCCGCTCATTTGACAGCCGCGGTAGACCAAGCCGCCGGTTACCGAGCAACCCTCGTTGTGGCTGTACTCCAACACCGGTGCCGTGAAGGCGGGATCGTTACAAGTCTTGGCGCAGCCCGTCGACGGCGCTGCGTTGCTGCAGTTGGTCGACTGATTGGGATTGAAGCAGTGCGTCCCTTCCATTTCGCGCCAACCGTAGTTGCGGCCCTTGGCGTTGGCTGCCGAGACCCAGTTGACCTCTTCCCAACAGTTCTGGCCGACGTCGGCGATATACCAGTCGCCGTTCGCCCGATCGATCGAGGGGCGCCACGGGTTGCGCAGTCCCCATGCATAGATCTCTTCGCAGTTGCTCACCGAACTGCCTGATAACGGATTGTCGGCGGGCACGCGATAGTTGGACGTGCCGCCACAGTCGGCCGCGCGATTGCCGGGCAGCAGCGCCGGATCGATGCGCAAGATCTTTCCGAGCAACGTCGTTGTCGGTTGTCCGTTGCCGCATGTGCCGTGCTGATCGTTGGAGCCGCCGCCGTCGCCCGTCGATATGTACAGATAGTTGTCGGGCCCGAAGCCCAGCCAGCCACCGTTGTGATTGGACTCGGGTTGCGAGAAACGCATCAGCCGCACCTCCGATGCCGCGTCCGCTGCGTCGGGGTTGCTCACGCTGGTGGTGTAGCGAGCCACGACGCTGTAGATGCCGCCGGTGACTGACTCGGTGTAGTAGACGTAGAAGAAGCGATTGGTGGCGTAGTTGGGATCGAAAGCCAAGCCGAGCAGACCGAGTTCATCGCCAACGCTGGCGTTGACCTTGCTGCTGATGTTCAGAAACTGCGTGTTGACGGCGGGGTCATCGCCGCGTTTGTGAATGTGGATGAATCCGTTCTGGCCCAGCACGAAGAAGCGATCGACATCGTTGGGCGGCGCGGTCACGAACAGCGGGCGCGACGTCAGCCCTGAGACCACGACAACAGATTTCAAAGCGGTGTTGTTGACCGGGTGAACACCGTCGCAGACGCCCGCCTGCGCGGAGGGTGCGAGCACGGAAAGGCAAACCAAAAACGCCAGCGTGAGCCGGGCAGCCGTTGTTCGAAACATTTGGAGAACCCTCCTCGAAACCGCTTCCCTACCGGGCAGGGCAAGCCCGGGCCCCATTCAGAAGCCGAGTTTGTAGCGTGCGACGGCGGCCTTCGCCAAGACGATTTTGTAACGTCACACGGTGGCGATGCGAAATCTGTTCGCTCTATTTCACGCAGCTCGAGTGCGCGATCAAACGTCCGCGCTTACGGGCAAGGTGCGGGGGACAACGTTCTGCCTGCACCCGGCGAGGTCTGTTGCCCTGCCGCATTGGTTGCCGTGACCAGGTAGAAAAAACTGTTTCCCGTGAGCGGTTTGGCCGGATCGCCACCGACCCACTCGGGCACCGTGTTCTTGAAGATGCACAAGAACGATCCGTTGCCTTGATCGCTGCGATACACCCGATACTCCGCAACCGGCTGCTGTGCACTGCGAGAGAGATTCTCCCAACTGAAGCGTGTCTTGGTGAGCAGGAACGCATCGGCTGCACCCGTGCCGGAGACTTCGAGGTCGGCAAACGGCGGCGCGATCAACAGCACCTCACCGCTGATCAGCACGATGTAGTTCTCACCTTCCGCATCTTCGCCGTAGCTAACCAGCCCGCTCACCGGGTTACCCGCGGGAAACAACTGCGTCGACCAATCACGCGGCTCGGTAACAGCGCCGCCCGAGATCTTGAACGAGCGCACCCAGCCCAAGCAGTAGTCGCTGTAGAAATAAGTGCTCGCGAAGTTCTTCATGCGACAACCGCGATAGGCGTATCCGCCGGTAACGGAACAGCCGTCGGTATGGGGATAATCCAGCACCGGCAACGTGAAGGAGGGATCGTTGCAAGTCTTAGGGCAGCCGGTGGAGGGCGAGGGATTGCAGTTGGTGGCCTGTGCAATGTTGAAGCACTTCTTGCCTTCCATTTCGCGCCAGCCGAAGTTGCGCCCCTTCGCCGCGCCAGCCGCGTTGAAATTCACTTCTTCCCAGCAGTTCTGCCCGACATCGGCAATATAGAAATCTCCGGTCGATCGATCGAAGCTCGGGCGCCAGGGATTGCGCAACCCCCAGGCATAAACCTCTTCGCAGTTGGTGACCGGATTGACCCCTACCAGTGGGTTGTCCGCTGGAATGCGATAGGGCGGATTGACCAAAGTCCCGACGCAATCCGGTGGGCGATTGCTCGGCGTGGAACTGGGATCGATGCGCAGGATCTTGCCCAGCATCGTGGTCGTAATTTGTCCGTTGCCACAAGTGCCGTGATTGTCGTTGCCGCCGCCGCCATCACCGGTGCTGATGTACAAGTAGTTGTCAGCGCCGAAGGCCATCCATCCACCGTTGTGATTGGTTTCGGGTTGTGAGTAGCGCAGCAGCCGCACTTCGCTCGCGGCGTTGGCTTGATCGGGATTGCCTGCGCTCACCTGATAGCGCGCGACTACCGAAAAATGCGGGCCGAAAAATGGGTTCGAACTCTCGGTGTAGTTGACGTAGAAAAAACCATTGGTGGCGTAGTTGGGATCAAACGCCAAGCCGAGCAATCCCATTTCGTTGAGCGCTGGGGTGGCATTGACCTTGGCGCTGATGTTCAAGAACGTCGAGAACAGACCGGGGTCGTCGCCGCGTTTGTGAATCCGAATGTAGCCCTCTTGCTCGAGGACAAACAGACGATTGCGGTCACCCGGTGGATTGGTCACGAACACCGGCCGATTGACCAGGCCGTCAACAACGGTGACGGTCTGAATCTGAGTGTTGGCTGTTTTGCTAATGCCGCTGCATACGGCTTGAGCGGCAGCGGGACTCACGACACAACCAACGATCGCCAGCGCGATCGCTGCATAAAGAAGATGACAACCCCTCATCTCGTAGCCCTCTCGAGTCAATCGCAGCCGGGTGCCCCGACCCAGGTTGGGGTCAGCCGGGCGGGTCGGCAATCCGGGGGTCTATACGGCGAGTCCGTCGATCTGCCAACGACAGTTGCGGGCAGCTACGGGCCGGGTTGGCCGCGACTCTTGCAGCTACTTGCGACTCAGTCTTGACAAGGCCGATCTCGAACGGCAGACTTTTGCCCTAAGATGAGAATCATTCGCAACTGGGAGGCCGTGTCCGTCACAGCGCTGCTCGCGCTCGCG
Source organism: Acidobacteriota bacterium (assembly GCA_031395565.1). Classification (GTDB taxonomy): domain Bacteria; phylum Acidobacteriota; class Polarisedimenticolia; order J045; family J045; genus JANNUT01. The sequence goes on from JANNUT010000201.1 coordinate 57,518, forward strand.
GCCTATGAACCCGCCCTTTCCGCAGGTCCTGCACCCGTCGTTCGCGCTCGCTACCTGATGGGGGCGCGCTGCGAACTGAGGGCGTTTGGACCCGAGGCCGTGGTGGGGCCAGCCGTCGATGCCGCGCTAGATCGAATCGCCGCGCTTGAACGAGTGCTCACCACATGGAAGCCGGAGGGTGAACTCGCGCAACTCAACGCCGCGCTTGCGAGCGGCGCGATATGTGGCACTCCCAATGGCTGGCAGATCCTCTCGCCGTCGCTGACCGACGCGATGAGTAGTGCGCTGTCCTGGGCAGGGCGCAGCGGTGGTGCGTTCGATCCATCGCTCGGTGTGTTGCTCGACGCGTGGGGCCAAAAGACCGGCGGCCGCGTCCCCACGCTCGACGAAATACGTGTCGCGCAAACCAAGAGCGGCGTGCGCTGCGTCGAGTTCGATCGTCGCGCCAAGCGCCTGTGCACACGTTGCCCCGGTATCGAGTTCGATTTCGGCGGGATTGGCAAGGGGATGGCATTGGACGAAGCCGCCACCGTATTGAAGGCCAGCGGCATCAGCAGCGCCTTGCTCGACTTCGGCGGCCAAGTGCTTGCGATCGGCGCGCCGCCGGAAGAAAGCGGCTGGCTGATCGATATTGCCGACCCGCGCGATCGAAGCAAGCGCGTGCTCACGCTGCGCGTGCGCGACAAGAGCGTTTCGACCTCATCGAACTCGGAGCGTTTCTTCGAACGGGATGGCGAGCGTTATGGCCACATTCTCGATCCCCGTACCGGTACGCCGCTGACCCGCGACGATCAAGTCACGGTCATCGCTGCGCGTGCGACCGACGCCGATGCCGCGAGTACTGCGCTCTTGGTCGATCCAGGGCTGCGCGAGCGAGCGGGGAAGTTGATGCCAGGTATGACGGCGATGACGCTCACGCCAGCCTCGGGTGCCACGCTGGAATGTTGGGCCGACGCATCGGCCCTCGGATTAATCGTCAATCGCGAGGTTGCTGTTCACGGTTGTCAATGAGGTGAGACGCAAACCAATGATCAAACTGCGATACGCACTTGTCATCGCCATGGCACTAGTTCTGCAATTTCGTCTTGCGCACGCCGCGGACCGGCTGAGCGAATTGGAACGTGAAATTGCGGTCATCAACGCCAAACTCGCCGTTCTGGCGGCGGAGGGGGCGCCCGCCGATGCGGCTGCACTCAGCGAACTACAGGCTCAGGTGCAGGCACTCGCCGAGGAAATCGCGACACTGCGCGCTACCGGGTCCGAAACACCCGAGTCGACACCAGCAACGCAAGGCGGGCGTTACGGGATGTCGCCTGCGGCCTCGCGGGTCTATGAAAGCGATCGTGGCGTCTCGATCGGCGGCTACGGCGAACTGCTCTATCAAAACTTCGCGGCCAACCGCGAGGATGGTGCCGCGGCCGAGAAAACAGATACGGCCGATGCACAGCGCCTGGTGCTCTACTTCGGACATCGATTCAACTCGAAGATCATCTTCAACTCCGAGATCGAGTACGAGCACGCGGTTGCCGGTGACAACACCGAAGGCGAGGTGGCGGTTGAATTCGCCTATCTCGACTTCTTGATCGACCCACGATTCAACATTCGCACCGGACTGGTCTTGCTGCCGGTCGGCATGATCAACGAACTGCACGAGCCTCCCACGTTCCTCGGCGCGCGGCGCCCTGATGTCGAGCGATACATCATTCCTGCCACATGGAGCGAATTGGGTGTGGGAGTGTTCGGTGACCTCGGGCCCGTGTCCTATCGCGCGTATCTCACCACGGCCCTGGACGCCTCCGGCTTCAGCGCAGACGAGGGAATTCGCGACGGGCGTCAAGAAGGGTCCAAAGCGAGTGCCGAGGACTTCGCGCTCTCGGCCCGGCTCGACTATCACGCCGCGCCCGGAGTGCTCGTCGGGGTGAGCGGGTATCGCGGCAACAGCGGCCAATCGAATCCGTTCGATGCGGCGGTGACGGTGCTCGATGCTCATGCCGACTTCACCTGGCGCGGCTTGCAACTGCGCGGCCTCTGGGCGCGCACCAAGATTGGCGACGCGAAAGCCATCAGCAACTCGGTCGAGCAGGTGATCGGATCGTCGCAGCAAGGCGGTTACTTGCAAGCGGGCTACGATCTGTTGGCACACACACGTTGGAATCGGCGTTCTCTGATTCCATTCGTACGGAGTGAACGCTTCGACACACAACACACTGTCGCCGACGGATTCGTTCGCGATGACGCCAATCGCCGCCGGATCTTGACCTACGGCGTGGTCTTCAAGCCAATCCCTCAAGTGGCCATCAAAGCCGATTTCCAAGACATGTCCAACGATGCAAACACCGGTGTGGATCAGTTCAATGTGGCCGTCGGCTTTCTGTTCTAAGGGCGTGCTGTTGATCGCGCTCGCGACGACCGGCGCGGTCTTCGCTGGCGACGATCCTGCGGCGGCGCTCGACGCGGCGGCAAAGCGCGTGCTGCCCGCCGGCGCCACCATCGCGCGCCGCACAGAAATCCTGACCGATGCGCAGCGTGAAGCCGTGCAGCAAACCGCGGGCGTCCCGTTGGCGAGCCGGCTGGTACTGCACTGGACGGCGACCGCTCCAACCGGGGGGCCGGCGCTGGCTCACGCCTACGCGGACACGCACGTGGTGCGAACCAAACCCGAGACGCTGCTCATCGTGATCGACGCTGCCGGTGTGGTTCAGCGGGTAGAGGTCGTGCTGTTTACCGAGCCACCCGAATACCAGCCATCCGAACGCTGGCTGGCTCAGTTCACGGGACGCGCGCTCGATCCCGAGCTCGCACTCAAGCGTGGCATCCGCGCCTTGTCTGGCGCGACGCTCAGTTCCCAAGCAGCGACCGATGCGGTGCGCCGGGTGTTGGCCATTCATCAACGTCTCCAGCAAGCGCCGGCCCTATGAGCCGGATGCTGCGTGGCACGTTGCTCGTCTTGGTCGTTTTGAGCGGCCTCACCGGCTTGGTGTATGCCGCGATGAAGTACTTGATGACCGGCGACGATCCATTCGCCGCCTTCCACCATCCGTGGCAGCCCAGCCTATTGGCGGCCCACGTGCTGGTCGCGCCTGCTTTGTTGTTCACGCTGGGTTGGGTTTTTGCCGATCATGTGGCGCCTCAGCTGGGGCAGACCCGCCACGCGCGTTTCTCCGGCGTCGCCTTGGTGATCACGATTGCGAGCATGACGGCGTCGGGCTACTTGCTGCAGGTTGTCTCCGGACCAGGCTGGCGCCTCGGGTATGCCTGGGTTCATGGACTCTCGGGGACGTTATTTCTCTTGTTTTTCGGAGCACATGCGGCCTCCGCCTTTGGCCGTTCGGCCGATCGCCAGCGCCGCGGCCATGAGGTAAGCGAACCGGCTGCATAACCTGCATCAATCGGTTCGTCGACAAAATGGAGCGCCGGGGGCTACGATCACGGCTCGGAGACCTAACCAAGATGAGCAAGCAGAAAGACGGTTCGGCGCTTACCCGAGTCCTGGACTTCGTGGGGTCGGTGCCGGTCGGTATCGTGATCTTGATCCTGATCCTGGCCTACTGCTGGATCGGCAGCGCGGGGCTGTACCCCATCCCCAATTCGTTCATCCGCCAGCAGGTCGAAAAGACCGAGATGGAATGGTTCAGTTGGTGGCCGTTCAATCTGCTGATCGTGATGCTGTGCGTCGCGGTAATGATCATTTCGTTCCGCAAGATTCCGCGCACGCTTCCCAAGCTCGGCGTGTGGGTCGTGCATTTCGGAATCGTGGTGCTGTCGATTGGCTGCTTCATTTACTTCGGCACCAAGGTCGAAGGCGATGTCGCCGTGTTCCGGCGCGAGCTGGTGCTGAAGATACCCGGCGGTGAAACCAAGGCGATGCTCTTGCAGCCCGGCGCCCAAACCGTCATCAACGCAGGCGCCACGCAGTATCGCGTTCAGGTCAGCGACATCAACCCCAACTACGAACTGCTCACCGGCACCGACAAGGGGAAGAAAACCGCGTCGGTGAATTTGATGATCAACCCGGTGAGAGGCGGCGTGGCCGGGCAGCCGTTCGTTCGTCAGTTGTTGATGGACTACCCGCAGTACACGGAAGACGTGATCCCTGGTCAGGGGCGCGCGATCAAGGCGATCGGCCGCAAGTTGGTCGATGAGACGTTGCAGGCCGACCTGCGTTATCACGCCGCCGATCGCTTCTTCGTGCATCACTCGATGGCGGTGCACGCTCGCGTGCCCGGACACGAGGACTGGGCGGAATACGTGGTCGACGATTCGCCGCACTACGCCGAGCACGTCTCGTCCCCGGACGCAGCGTATTCCGATCCGGGTGAACCGCTGATCAAGGTCAGTCCCTTCATCGAGCCTGCGGTCCTCAAGCAGGGGCAAACCGCGCCGATCGCCGACGTGTCGATGCGCGTGACCGGTTATCTGCCGTTTGCTACACCCGACGGCCGCTGGGTTCCGGGTAGCAATCAGTTCAACCCCATGGTGCGGTTCGCGGTCGAGATGGGCGGCAACATCAGCGCGCACACGCTGCTCGCCCTGGACCCGGAACAAAGCCATGCGTTGTTAGGCGACGGTGTGCTCGATTCGTCCTTCCGTTGGATCGACGATCCGGCGGAGTTTCAGCGCGCACTCAACCCCGGCGCACCGAAACTGATCGTCCGTGTGCCCGGCAAAGGTGTTTTGCAAGAAGTTCCGCTCGCCGAGGCCATGGATAAGCCGGTCGCCGTAGGCAACACCGGTTACTCGGTGCAAGGCATGGAAATCTACCCGCGTTGGAGCCTGGCGGGGGGCGATCGCGCCGGCACTCCGGCCTCGATGGTGTTGGTGCGAGTGACCAAGGCCGGTTCGACGTTCATGCGCGGCGTGGTGTCGCCCAATTTCGAGGTCTCGCAAGATCTCGACGAATCCGGCAATCGCATCAGCGGCCTGATCGATCCCAACATCGTGATCGAAGCCCAGAACATCTCCGACGTCGGGCTGGTGATCATCGCTGGCAACAGCGGTCTGCATGCGTTGTTGATCAGCCGCGGCGGGCAGGTGATGCACGAGCCGCTCGAGGTCGGAAAGCCCGCGAGCTTCTTCGACAACGCGCTGCGCGTGACCGTCGACCAAGTCAGCCCCACAGCGCAGCGCGACGATCGCCCGCGGTTGTTTCCTCGCCGTGAGCGCGACCTGAAGCAACTGCCGTTTTACTCGATGATCCAAGTCGAGATCAAAGAAGGAACGGCCGCACCGCAAACCTTGTGGCTGCCCTACAGCAACTTCACCTATCCCACACGCACCGGCTACTCGCCGATGATCGTGACGCTCCCCAGCGGACGCGAACTGGAAATGATCTACTCGCGCCGTACCGAAATGCTGCCCACGCCCGTAGCGCTGGAGGTGTTTCAACTCGAAACCTTCCCGGGTGGCACTCGCGAACGTGATTACATTTCGTTGGTCCGCTTCTTCGAAAACGGTAAGTGGAGCGAGACGCATCAAGTCCACAGCAACAACCCCACCGAGCACTCGGGGCTTTGGTACTTCCAAGCCACGTGGGATCCACCCGAACCACAAATGGGGAGCGCCGGACTCAACTTTACGGGGTTGGGTGTGGGCAATCGCCACGCCGTCTGGGTAATGCTGTTCGGCTGCATCATGATGGCCTTCGGTACCACCTGGGCGTTCTACATCAAACCGGTCATCCTGCGGCGTCTGGCGGCCCAAGGGACGGAGCGGCGACTGACGGCCGTGCCCGGTCGTAGCAGTGCAACTCCTGACAACGAAGAGCAGCCCGCAGCGGCGGGCGAAGCGAGGCAGGCATGAAGCAGGCGTGGCTGTTACTAGCGGTGTTGTCGCTCTCAACGGCTGCGCGAGCGGCTGCGGACGATCCGGTCGAGCTCTCTGTCGGCCGTCCGTTCATTCAAGCGCTCGATCTGGAGGCGATCCGTCACGCTGCAGTGCTCGACGATGGCCGCGTGAAGACCTTCGAGACGCTGGCGCGCGAAAAGATCAAGCTCGTCAACGCCAACGCGGCGCGCAAGACCGACGCGGTGGTGGCGTACCTGGACATGATGTTGGCGCCCGAGCATCACCATCACGCGCAGTCGATCTTTATTCGCAAAGAACCGTTTCGCATCGAGCTCGTCAAGATGATCCGGCAACTCACGCCGCCCGAGCAGCGGCAAGGCGAGTTGGCCGAGGCCAAGCTCGACAAGATCGAAGCGACCGGAATGGTGTCGTCGTCGTTCATCGATCAACCGCAAGTGCAGCAAGCGCTCACCGTGCTCGAGCGCGACCTGATGCGAACCGCCAGGGACACGCAGGCGCTCACCACGGCACGTGCCTTCGCTGATGCAGGCACACTGCTGGCGTACTGGCGCGTAATCCCGCCGCCCGGCGGTGGGCCGCTCGATCCATGGTTTTCGGTCAGCGCGTTGCTGACCCGATCGCAAGAGACACCGCAAGACCAAACTCACGCCGGCATGTCCGGCGGCATGGGTAGCATTCCCGGCTTGGCCGATGCGCAGGCCAATGCGATCCGCGCGAGTTGGAGTGAACTCAGTCGCGCCTGGCGCTTTCAAGATGCGCCGGCTGCCTCCAAGGCCCTCAACGCCATGGCGAGTTCGTTTCGAGAAGCCAGCCCCGCCATTTATCCGGTGAGCGGGCGGCTGACCTGGGAAACCTGGTATCAGCAAAATTACAAAATGACGTGGGTGTGGATGGTCTACATGGCGGCGTTGCCGCTGCTACTCATGGCGATCGTCAACAAGAATCTGTGGGCCCGCAGAGTCGGTCTCACATTCTTCATCGCCGGCTTTGCGTTGCACACCTTCGCAATTGGGCTGCGCTGGTATTTGGCCGGCCGCATCCCCAACGCCAACATGTTCGAAGCGATCACCGCCTCGGCCTGGTTGGGCGCTGCCGTCGCCTTGGTTTTAGAGGTGATCCTGCGGCGGTTCCCGCTGAAAAACCTCGCGGCGCTCGCCGCGTCGACCTACGCCATGCTGGCGATGATGATCGGCTACTTCCAGCCGGTGGTGCTGGGCGGTGCAGCCATCGACAACGACATCACCACCGTCATGCCGGTGCTCGATCGCACGATTTGGTTGTACATCCACACCAACATGATCATCGCCAGCTACGCGCTGATCTTCTTCGGGGCGGTGACGGCGTTGTTGTGGTTGGGGATGTACGTCGCGTCCACCTACACCAGCTCGGCAGCGTTGCGAACGATCTGGGCGGGTGACGGAAATCTCGAAGCGCGCGCCGGTGGTGCTGGATCGCTGATGTTGCGTGGCGGCGGTTTCGTTGGGTCGGGTAACGCAGGACTCAGCAAGTCGCTCGACGGCGCCACGATGATCTTCATGGAGCTGTCGTTTCTCACGCTGTTGGTCGGCACCGTGCTGGGTGCCGTGTGGGCCGATGTTTCATGGGGCCGGCCGTGGGGCTGGGATCCCAAAGAAGTGTTTGCGATGAACACCTGGCTGGTGTTCTTGGTGCTGGTGCACATTCGCATCAAAGTCAAAGACAAAGCGTTTTGGACCGCCGTGATTGCGGTGATCGGCTGCTTGGTGATGATTTTCAACTGGCTGTGTGTGAACTTCGCGATCGTTGGCTTGCACAGCTACGCGTAATGCCTCGACGACGGGTGTGGGGCCTTGGGCCTCGCACCCGCCTTTCGTTCCAGGTGGTTAGTCGAGCGCCTGCTTGAAGTCGGCAATCACGTCGTTGGAATCTTCCAGCCCGATCGAAATCCTCACCAAACCATCGGCGATTCCCGCGCGTCGCCGCTCGTCGGCCTGCATGCCGGCGTGAGAGCTGAGCGCCGGCAGAATCACGAGTGTTTCGGGGCCGCCGAGGCTCGGCGCGTGCACCGCCAGCTGCACCCGCTCCACGAACGAGCGCGCCGCCGGCAGTCCACCGCGCAACTCGACGCTCAGCATGCCGCCGCAACCGGCGAGCAACTGCTTGGCGCGCGCATGATGCGGGTGCTGCGGCAGAAATGGGTGGTTGACAGTTTCGACCGCGGGATGCTGTGACAACCAGCGCGCCACCGTCAGTGCCGATTCGTTTTGATGGCGCATGCGCACCGCCAGCGTCTTCAAGCCGCGATGCAGCAGAAAGCAAGCATGTGGATCGAGCGATCCGCCGTAGTGATTGAGCGTCTTGCGAATGGCATCGACATGCGTGCGCGTGCCCGCCACTACCCCGCAGACGATGTCGTTATGGCCGTTGAGGTACTTGGTGCCGCTGTGCAGCATGAGATCGAAGCCGTGTTCGGCGGGCCGAAAGTTGAACGGCGAGGCGAAGGTGTTGTCGATCATCGACACCAAGCCGTGCCGTTTGGCGAAGGCGGAAACCGCGGGCAAATCGCCGACTTCCATCAGCGGATTGGTGAGCGTCTCGCAGTAAAACAGCTTGGTATTGGGACGACGCGCTGCTTCCCATGTCGCTGGGTTCGCCGTGTCGACGAAGCTGTGCTCGATGCCGAAGCGCTTCAGCTCGCCGGTCACCAGGTCGTGCGTGCCGCCGTAGAGTGCGCGATGCGCCAGAAAGTGATCGCCCGGCGACAGCAAGGTCAGCAAGGCGGCGCTAATGGCGGCCATGCCGCTGCTGGTCACCAACGATGTTTCGGTTCGTTCCAGTGCCGCGAGCTTGGCGTGCAGCGCTTCGTGATTGGGCGTGTTGTTGAGGCGGATGTAGCGAATGTCGTGGTAGCCGACATCGCCGCCGAACTCGAATGTCGACGACTGGAAGATGGGCATCGCCACCGCACCGCGAATGCGCGGCTGCGGCTCGCCCGCGTGTATTAACAGCGTATCGATCGATGGATGTGAAGCGCCGCTCATGGTTGTCCTCGAAGGTCGGGGTGAGCAGTGTAGTTGGTGCCGCCGTTGCGCGGTGTAAGACAGAGTAAACTGCGTCGCCATGAGCGAACTCACAGAAAAAAACTGTCGCCCCAAAGCACCCAAGCTGTCGGTCGAGCAGCGCCGCGCCTTGGCATCGCAAGTACCCCACTGGGTTGAAGGCGTGGACGGTCTCACGCTGACGCGACACTACGAATTCAAGGACTTCTATCGCACGATGGCGTTCGTGAATGCGGTCGCCAGTGTGGCGCACGCGGAAGACCATCACCCCGACATGAACGTTAGCTACGCGCGTGTCGTCGTGAGCTATTCCACGCACGATGCCGGAGGTTTGACCGAAAACGACTTCATCTGCGCCGCCAAACTCGACGCGCTGCATCGCGCCTGATCTCGCGGCAAATGCAGGCGCCAGTCGTCAAACCGGCGCCTGCGGCCCGCGTTACTTCTTGTCTTCAGCCACCGGCAGGATGGCGTCGACGGTCAGCGTAATGGTCAACGCATCGTCCTTGGCCAACGCAATGTGCTTGCCCGGCATCGCGCGCACCACGCCGGCACCAATTCCCGCACCAGCGGCGGCGCCAATCACGGCGTCCTTGGTATCGCCGCCCACCTTCTTACCCAAAATCGCACCGGCCACCGCGCCGCCGATCATGATCCCGGTATTGCGCTTCTTGGTGTTGCCACCGACTTCCGACAGCACACCCTGGATCGCGTAGTCACGGTTGTCGTCGGAGTTCACGTTTGTCAACGTGGTAAAGGTAATTTCCAGCTCGGCAGGCACGTCGCCCTTGGCCCCTGGCGCTTGGATGCGCGAGATCTGGCCCACCAAACGCCAACGCTTGATCGGCGCTTTCATTCCGCCTTCGAGTTTGATCGGCCCCGAGACTTCGGCACGCACTTCTGTGCCAACGCTCGCCTCCTTGGTGGAGATCGGGGTAATCAGCATCGCTTCGATCGTCGAGCCTGCGGGGACCAGCGCCATGCCCGCGGGGATCTTGGGCTCTTCGGGTTTGGTGGGCGCCGGTTCGGTCTTCGGTTCATCGACCTTGGGCGCGTCGCTCTTGGGCGTTGTCGCCGCGGGCTTGGGTGTTGTCTGTGTGTGTTGTGTCGCGGCCGGCATGTTGGCAGCCTCTTTCGACGCTCCCGGCGGCAGGTCGTTCTTCTCGTCGGCACCTCCGGGCTGCGTGGCTTCCGACGCGACGGGCGACGGGGGATTGGTCGGCGCACTTCCACCGCAACCCAACATCAACAGCGAAATCAAACTCAGCGAACTCACAATCGCGCTCTTGCGCGTCATAGCGATCTCTCCTTCAGTTGGAATGCTCGCGACGGGCGCGCGAGTGTAAAAAAAGTGCCTGTCACCTTTTACGGATGACGAGTTGGAGGGGGAGGCCCCAGGGGCAGCGCAGCATTGCGAGCTGGTCGCCTTCGGGGCTCGTGCCGGGAGGAGCCTCGATCGATGCCCCGGCCGTCGCAAGGCGCGCGCAGGTGGCGTCGAGGTCCAGGACTTCGAAGGCAATGTGCATCACCCGCGCATCTTGCGCGGCATAGTCGGGCACGGCCACCGCCGGGTTGCGATAGAACTCGAGGGTCGTGCCCCCGCGCGAGTCGGCCAAGAAACGTCCGTGGTTAGGGGCTTCAAACGAGCGAATCACACGCATTTGCAGATGACGACAGTACCAATCGGCCATCGAGACCGGGTCGGGGACGTTGAATGCGATGTGCTCTATCAGCATGGACGTTCCAAAAGAAGTGGCGTCCCCAACGGGATTCGAACCCGTGTTCTCAGCTTGAAAGGCTGGTGTCCTAACCCCTGGACGATGGGGACGCATGAGACCCAAAAGCATTGCGGCCGGGCAGTCTACCCAGGGGGTCCAACCCGCGCAATCTGGCCTCCGGAAGCCGACTAGATCGCGAAGGCCTTTACCACCTCGGGACTGCCCCCTCGCTCGAAGGCCGCCAACACGTCATGCGCCGGCGATCGGCCGCTCGCGGCCAGCGCCTCGGCAGGCTCCAGAAACTCGACGTCCTCGGGACTCCACTCGTCTAACCCGCGACGGGCCGCGGCCAGAAGCTCCCGCGCGATCGCCCCCGCCGTGCGCCCATCGGGAGCCACAGCAGAGCCCCCGACCCGCATGCAGTCGATATGAAATCGCTGGTGCTGATCGAGATCCCAACCACCCAAGACCGCCTCGGCAAGATCCCAAACCGCCGCACCCCCATACGCCAGTCCGCTCGACAGTGCCGCCAACGACAACGCCAGTTCGGGCCGATTGGTATCGATGCAGCGCATTTCCAAATAACGCTTCAGCCGCACCTCGGGGAACAAAGTGGTGAGATGCAACTGCCAATCGTCCATGCGCGCCTCGACCCCGTGCACCGGGCCCTCGACGAACTGTCGAAACGACAGGCCGCTCATGTCGACCAACTGTCCGTCGCGCATCACGAAGAACATCGGTGCATCCAGCGCCCACTCGACGTAATCGTCGAGTTGCGCATCCGGTTGCAGCGAGCGCGTGGGGTAACCGCAGCGCGCCGGATCGACCGCCAGCCAAATTTGTTCGCGGCGGCTGAGCCAACGTGTGTTGCGTCCTTGGGCCACCGGGGAATTGGCGTACAGCGCCGTGAGCACCGGCGCCGCCCGCAGCAGCAAACGCAGCAAACGGGCCGCACTGACGGGATCGGCAGCATCCAGATTGACCTGCATTCCTGCGGTGGCGCGCATCATCCACCACGCGTCGGCGCCTTGCTGCTTGAGGTAGCGCGTCATGATTCGATAGCGCTCTTTCGGAATCACCACGATTTCATCGGCCAGCGATTGCGGCGTGACACCGACCGGCACGAACGAAATTCCAAAGGCGCGACC
>JANNUT010000202.1:0-9771 GCA_031395565.1 Acidobacteriota bacterium
CATCTCGTCACGACGGCGGCGTAGGGCTAGCGAACTTGAGGGCGCGGCTGCAGCGGCTGTATCACGACAAAGCAGAGTTGGAGTTGGTTCGTGAAAGCGAAGGGTCCACCGTGGTTCGGATGAAACTGCCGATTGGATAGACGGCGTTCATGAATTCCTCAGGGCGCGAGCCCAGGCAGAACAATCCGGAGGGGACATCAGGTGCCCGCCCCCTCCCCGGCGGCTTTGCGTCCGGAAAGCCCGCGCTTGGCCAACGAGATCACGGTCTCGCGTTCGACCACAGCGACGAAGACCCAGAAGAAGACATACATCTTTTGCGGGTCCCATCGAGCGCCGCTGGACATGCAGACTGCCATCGCGATGATCCCAGCCATGACCCCAACGCCGAGCCACTGATGGAACGGTTCCTCGGCATGTCGCGCGGCGCGAATTCCGGTCCAGGCCACAGAGCTGAGAATGAACACCAGAAGCATCAACCCGACCAACCCCAACTCGGTGCCGTACTGGCAGTAAGCGCTGTGTGCACCCTTGGCGCGCTTGAGGGTTCCGTATTTTTCAAATACGCGTGAGAACGATTGATACCCCCAACCGAAGATCGGATGCGGTGCCATCATCGCCGGTAGCGACTTGTACTGTTCGACACGCATCGCGGCCGACTGCTCGATTTCCCCAGCGTTGGCCCCTTCGGCATCGATTGTTTCTTCGACGCGGTTGATCGCTTGTTCGGGAACCCACAGTTGGTACGTGCAAGCCGCCAACAACATCACGGCCAGCAGCGCGCGAGCACGATAGACCGCGGCCACGACCAGCCCAGCGATCGCCCCCATCCACGCCCCGCGAGAAAGTGTGAGGATCAGCGTGAAAGTGGTGGCAAAAGTCAGCACGGAGTACCAAATGCGAGCTAATCGGCTGCCCGCAGCGTAGATCGTGATGAGCAACACGACAGGCAGGTACATGGCCAGAGCCGCACCGAACGCGTTTTCCTGAATTGCCAGCAAGGCTTGCGCGCGCCGCCGCTCCAACGTTCCGGTCACAAACGCGTACCACGAGTGGTTGATCCCCTGCGCGCAGTTGAGCCCGAGTGAAAGCAGCGCCGCCACGATCACCAACTTTTGATCGCGACGGTCGCGTAAGACGTGAAACGCCACAGGCAGCGCAATCATGAAGATTGCGTGGTTTTTTACCGCCGCGATGAGGTCAAACAAACCGGAGTGCCAGGTGAGCCAGGCGTTGAAGCAGGCTGCGACCATGACCAGGATGTAAATCAGCAGCACCCATGACATGCGCGAGGTGTGAGGGTCTTTGCCGTAGAGCTGATGGGCACGAAACCAAATGAACATCATGAATAACGCAATCAAACTCTCGGTATTGAGCGCCGCTCCGAACTTGATCGGCGCCAGCTCGACACCGGGTGAGGCAAATACGATTAGCGCCAGACCAACGGCAGGGCGCTTGATCGTTTGCCAAATCAGCACCACCGCAAACAGCCCCATGAGTGCGAACTTCACTGACTTGAACGGGAACGCTTGCGAAATCGCCACCATAGCAACGATGAATAACAAGACCGATATTTCGTTCGCCTGGAGTGCGAGCCGCTGCTCCTTGGGCGTTCTGTCGCGAACCTCGATCCGTGGGTGCGACGGGGACTGCGGCGTGGTGGTGGCCGACATCAGTGGGGAATTCTAGGGGCCAACGGCTGGTCCGGCCCGTCGAAAAGCGGTTTTGACGTGATTCATGGCGGCTTCAGCTACGCCGACGCAAGCTGCGCCAGGGGTCGCGTGAGGTGTCGACCTTGTGCAGCCAATCACCCTCCCCGGCGCCGATCGCCAACAATGAAGGCTGCCGAGCGACACACCCTCGTGTCGCGAGAACGCTCGAGTGTTTTGTTCGCTGGCTAAGGAGCGTCGCAAGCTCGCGGACCATGGCTCTGCGTTTCGCCGGGTGCGGGGCGATGTCATCTCTCTCACCCTGTGACCCTCCTCGATCGGAACATGACGAACGCCTGGATCGAGTACTTGTAGCGGAATCAGGGGGGGCGACGGAACTAAGCCACCGCTTGACTACTTGCGACGCCTGGCCGTTGCGGTGGAAAGCGTCCGGGCAGCGCGCCACGTAGCAGGGGCGCACGAGTGGCTTGGTTATGGAATCTGCTCGAGTCGTTCCAACCAACCTCGGAAATGAGGGCACTCGCTCCTAATCACGTCGAGCCCCATCCTCCCTGCCGCAATGGCCCCGAACAACGGCTTTTCATAGCCGGGGAAGAGTTGCAGCAGACGCTTTGAGGGCGCTGTATCGGGCGAGTCGTTGATGTCCTCTGGAGATGAGAATTGGCCGCGTATCTGCTGGAACGCTGCTGTCAAGTCAGGTCGACCGATCGCGTCACCAAATTGCTGGCAGTCACTAAAGAGAAGGCCTTCGTACTCATGCATGACGACGAATGGCACGAAACGAGCGCCATCAAAGTTCGAACCGAACGCCGAACACAAATCGGCATGCAGCGCCTCCTCGACTATTCGAGCCATTTCGATGGTATTCGTCGAGACTGCGCTCGCCCGGCCTGGCCATGCCCCCTCACCGGACTGAGGAAGGCCGAAGAAGTCGACCATCGTCGTGGCGATACAGCCTGTGTCCTGTTTGAGATGACGGACGATCTCGCGGCAAACCGCCACCCAAGCTCGCGCACCGCCTCTCTTGCTGCGCTGCCGCGCATCACCTAGTAGGCGAGCACTCACGCTCTCGTATCCTCGTTGGTACAAGTGAGGAGCGAGAACCTGATTGACAAAGGCTTCCTCGGTTTGCCCCTCGACATGAACGAGAAGTCGCGTCACCGACTCACTCTAACCCTGGCCGGCCACCGAACTCGTTCTTCTCCCACAGTTGACCCAAGCTGAACTCCGAGAGCCACTCAGAGAGCTTCTCTGTTTCAAGGCGTGTGAACTCGGTGGCTCCATTCTTGCGGTCCGCGACCAGTACGTCCTCTGGTTCGAAGTGATCCAAAAGCAATGGGGACTGTGTGGCTGCGATGACCTGAGTGCTTCGTGCGGCCTGCTTGATGAGCGATGCCAGTTTAGTGATCGCACTCGGGTGCAGCCCTAGTTCGGGCTCGTCGATCAAGATTACCGATGGGCGGAACTGCACAGGTTGGAGAAAGAGGGTCGTGAGAGCGATGAATCGCAAGGTCCCGTCCGAAAAGGAGGCAGCGTCGAAGTAGGCGTCAGAGTGCTTGTGCTGCCATTCAAGCCGAATCCGGTGGGGGTTCAGATTCTCCGGGGCAAGATTGAAATCCTCGAAGAACGGAGCCACCTGTTGAACCGTTTGCCTGATGAGTTCGTATGAGGTGCGGTGTTTTTCCTTGAGAAAGTAGAGAAAGGCTGCGAGGTTTCTTCCGTCTGGCTGCAAATACCGGTTGTCGTTCAGGTCTGCTGTCGCCCTCATTGGAGAAGTAGAGCTTGTGTCGTGGAAGTGATAGCGACGCCAACTGCCGAGATGTTTGTGAACATAACTCAAGATCCCGGTGCGACCCGATCGACTGATCCCTGCCTCTTTGCCGGCCCGCTCAACAGGTTCCATTTTCGGCTGCGGGTAATCGTCGTTCCAGAAGTAGGCGTTCTCAATCGTGGGGACGAGCTCGTCAGCATCTGTTCGTTGCACCGATATCTCGTACTGATTGACGGCACCCTTGAAGGAGATATGGAAACGAATCGAATTGGTGATCTTGGCTCCGAAGTGGAGTAGGCGGTTTGCGCCTCCTGCCTTGGCAACATAGTCCTGCAACCGGCCTTCGCGGATCTCGCGGAGGAACTCGAAAGCACCGATGAAATTCGACTTCCCTGAACCGTTCGGACCAATGACCATGTTGATCGGGGCTAACCGGAGCTTCTCGAGCGAGGCGATGCTCTTGAATCCCTGGATGGTGATTGTGTCTAGCTCGGGCATCGTGTCCTTCCTGCTGCGATCAGGAGAAAATCCTCACTTCATGTCACGCTTTGATCAGTGCGCACCATTCTAACCAGCGACTTCGGCCGCCGTCTCGAAGGGGTCATTCCGTACGCTCTGGCTTTCAGGCGCGATCATCGCATCGATACGTGCTTTCAAAGAAGGTCCTTCGAAATGTCCCGTGGCCCAGATGAGACAACGGAGATCCCCGGCAAGTAAACAAGCTCCCAGGCTGGGCGACCGCCCCGAATCACAGTGGATGGAACCCCCGCTCCTGATTGCTCGCCAAGGGGATTCCCCCCAATCGTCATACCGCCACCCCTAACGGGTGTGCCGCGACAAACGCCCTGCAAGCAGAGCCAGCGCGATACCACAATCAAAGTGCACACTGGAAAGTTCAACTGCGGCACGAGCAGAGCGAGAGTGTTGTCGCTCACTCCGGGGCCGTGATCTGCCACACAGGGACGGCCGATACATCCCCCACTGCCAGCACACAAAGCACAATGCCAGCCACACGATGGGCTGCTTGAAACGACTATAGAAACGCGAGGCTCGCGGGTGGCTCCGTCGCGGTCGACGTGCATGGGGGGCCCAGCATGACAAGTCTGGCGATGGCGTTGGCGAACACGATCAAGGCGAGCGCGGCCAGCCAGATGCCGACCAGAAACACGACGGTGTGCAACGATGAACTTGTCGAGTTCGTACTCTACGCCGAGCACACCTTCGAGAGTCACACGGCCGTTGCGGTGGACTGCAACGCGATCAAGAGCGAGTAGAGCCTCACGACACGCGCCAGCACGGCGACACATCCTCTCACCGTCATCGCTCCTCCCGCACATCCCTAGCCGATTGGCGATCGTACTACCGGGCACCGGACTCAGTCCCCCTTGTCGATGTCACATGCCATTCTGGCGCGAGGCACTTGAACCCAACCCCGGATCTGGCCGAAAGTAGCCCCTCCTCGGAGCCAGCATGGTCACTCGCGACCCTCGAATCGACGCCTACATCGACAACGCCCCCGGCTTTGCACAGCCCGTGCTGCGCCACCTGCGCACCATCATCCACACCGCGTGCCCCGATGTCGTGGAAACCATCAAATGGAAATCGCCGAGCTTCGAGTACAACGGTCTGCTGTGCGGGTTTGCCGCGTTCAAAAAACACTGCGCGTTCGGCTTTTGGAAACATGAACTTGTCGTCGAGACACACGGCAAGACATCGCGCGAAGCAATGGGCAGCTTTGGACGCATTACGTCGCTCAAAGATCTGCCGTCCAAGACGGCTCTCACGCGCTATATCAAGACCGCCATGAAGCTCAACCTCGATGGCGTAAAGGTGGTGCGCGACAAGACGACCAAGGACAAGAAACCGATAGGCATGCCGGCCGAGCTCAAAGCCGCCCTTGCCGTTGCCAAACACAAGAAGGCGCGCGCGACATTCGAGGCCTTCAGCCCCAGCCACCAGCGCGAGTACATGGAATGGATCGGCGAGGCCAAGGGCGAGGAGACCCGCGCGCGGCGCCTGGCACAGGCGTTGGAGTGGATGGCCGAGGGAAAGTCGCGAAACTGGAAGTACATGAAATGCTGAACAGGCTTCCGGCGGGCGGCTTGACTTAAGTCAGAGCGGTTCCAGGCCCGATAAGCGCATCTTCTGCCTAGGCAACGCGGAGGCCTCCGCAACGTGTGTGCACATCCTCTCTCAGCGACCCATTCCCGTGCCCACGCTGCGCGCCTCCGCGACCTAGAGGCCCTAATCGGCCGAACCCCGCTGGTTGAGATTTTCTGCCGGGTGCGCGGTCGCGACCTCTCGATCTTCGCCAAACACGAGTCACTCAACTTCACCGGCAGCATCAAGGACCGCATGGCGTTTCGCATTATCCAAGAAGCGTATGCCGATGGTTCGCTGCATCCCGGCGACACGATTGTCGAAGCCACCTCCGGCAACACCGGAATCGCCTTCGTCGCCCTGGGTCGAGCGCTTGGTCACCCGGTGCGAATTTTCATGCCCGATTGGATGAGCTGCGAACGCAAGCAGCTGATCCGCAGCTACGGTGGCGAGATCGTGCCGGTGTCGAAAGAGCAGGGTGGCTTCATTGGCAGTATTGCGATGGCCGAAAGCTTCGCGTCCGAAAACTCACACACCTTCCTGCCGCGACAGTTCGAAAACACAGCCAACGCGCGCGCTCATCGCGATGGCACGGTGGCTGAATTGCTGACGCAGATGGGCCGTGTCGGAGCGACACCGACGGCGTTCGTGGCGGGTGTCGGTACCGGCGGGACGGTCATGGGTGCTGCTGAACTGCTGCGAAAAGAAGCGCCGCAGTGCACGGTTCACGCGCTGGAACCCAGCAACTCACCGACGCTGCGCACGGGCCATCGAGTTGGCTCGCATCGTATTCAGGGTATTAGCGACGAGTTCATTCCGAAGCTGGTGGATCTTGCGGTTCTGGACGAGATCGTCGACGTCGATGACGGCGAAGCGATTGCCATGACGCGCCGTTTGGCGTTCGAACTGGGATTGGGACTGGGGATCAGCTCGGGCGCGAATTTCCTCGGTGCACTGAAGCTGTCGCTTTTGCAGGGCGCGGGCGCTATGACCGCTACCGTATTTGCCGATTGTAGTAAGAAGTACCTCAGCACCGATCTATGCGCCGAGAACGCGCCCGAAGCGCAAGGCTTGGCGGCCGAGGTCGAGTTGCTCGATTGGCGCGCCCTTCCCTGCTAGCTCTCGTGCTGCGGTTCTGACTACGCGCCCTCGAGCGTAACCACATTCCAACTGTTTCCGCTGCCAAACGCCGGATGGTTTTCATGCTCGATCAACTCGATGAAGATCGGGCCGATCAGCGGCGGTGTGAAGACTTGCAGCAAGTTGCTCGTGACGTCGCCGTCGACCAGTACTCCGTGCGCCTTGATTCGTTGTTGTTCCTCGCGCGTTTTGGGTACTCGTTTGAAAGCATCGGCGTAGTAGGCATCATCGATGGCCAGTGTCGTAATCGAGGTGCCGCGCAGTGCGTCGAGGCTCTTTAGCAAGTCGTGGGTGCGAAATGCCAAATGCCGGATGCCGGCGCCCTTGTACGCGTGCAGGTATTCCTCGATTTGGGTGTTCTCTTCGCTGCTTTCATTGATCGCGATACAAAAAGAGCCATCGGGCGAGCGTAGCGCGTGCGGCTGCAGGGTTTTGTGGTTGCCATGAGTGTGGGGGGCGTGCACCTCGGTGAAGCCGAAGACCTGTTTGTGAAAATCGACCCAGGTGGCCAGCGTACCGTGCAGCACATTGATGGTGAGGTGATCGATGCTGTGCAGCCCCTTCTGCGGCACGATCTCGGGCTGTCTTAACTGCGTGAAGTTTTCTTGCCAGCGCGCGGCTTCGACGAAGTGGATCAGGGAGTTGCCAACGCCGTAGACGGCCGGAGCCGCGAATGGTGTTTCGTACTCGTACGGCCGCGCGCCGTGTCGCACCGCAACGCGGGAGGCGCGCTCAGCGTCCTCGCACAGCCAGCCCATCGAGGGGATCGATGGTCCGTGTTGTTGCGCAAACTGCTCGGCAAACGATCCTCGCTGCTCGTTGACCAACAGCGTGATCGCGTTTTGGCGCCAGACTTCGATGCTGTAGTTGCGGTGCTCGTGAGTGCGCGAAAATCCGAAGTCGCGCCAGAGCGTGGCGAGTTTGGCGGGTGTCGGGCTGGCGAACTCTAGAAAGCCAATGCCGGCCAGGCCCAGTGGGTTTGCTACTGTCATTTCGAACTCCGGTCCCCCTGCACCGCCCCTTTCGAGGGCCGTGAGTGACCGAGGGTGAATATCGTCTCAGCGCCCCAAAGGCACCATGACTATGCCCAGCTGGGTGCGCCTTCGCCAAGCCTTCGCTGCTGACTCTCGCGCGCCGCGCTTGGTCAGCGCTATTGACCATTGACAAGCGCATGCCGGGCGGCGCGGGAGTCCCGGGGGTTGGGCTGCGCCCAGCCTGCGTTACTCGCGAGGCGTGCTTGATTTGCCACGGGTACTGAAGACGGCGAGACCCCTCCGGCGTTTTTATGCACGATTTGGAGATAGGCCGAACTTGCGCTGATGTCGTTAGGTTCGGTCGCCGGGCGAGCGCTGTCGCTGTTGATGCTGATGGCCGGCCCTTTGCGCGCTAGCGCTTTGCGCTGAACATCGAGTCCACACGCGCCTCGAAGTCGGCCTGGCCGATCGGTGGTTGAACCTTGGAGCTACGGTCGACGAGGAACATCGAGGGGACTCCTGGCACGTGAAACGCCGCAATGCGCGAATCTCCTAAGCGGTCGACCAACACCTGCGGCCACGTTATGTCGTGCTTGGCAACGAAGTCGCGGAATTCATCTGAGTACTTCCCGTCGTCGCTGATTCCGATGATCTCCAGTCCTTGGGCATGATGACGAGCGTAGAGCTCCCGCAGGACGGGCAGTTCTTCCCGGCATGGCCTGCAAGCGAGATTCCAGAAGACGACCAACGCGACTTTGCCGCGTAGCGTTTGGGCGTTGATTCGATGCGCCGCAAGGTCTTCTAACTCGACTCGGTCGTACGCCGCTTGCAGCAGGGTGGTGAGGCCGCGGCCACCGATCTGCCAGGGTGTGGTGAGTTCGAGTGATGCCGAACTGTCTGGGAATGTGCTCTGGCCCGCTCGCTCACGATACACGGCGACGGCGTTATGGGTCGCGTGAGTTTCCCCGCGGGAGAGGGCAAACGCGAGTGAGCGCGTGGCGAGTTGCGCCAACATCGGCTGTGGGGTGCAGACCTCGACTCCGAGCAGTCCGGGTTGTTGGGCCGACACACAGTACCGCTGCGAGGCGTCTGACTTGATTGGCCCGACGTTGAAGTGCCCGTCCGCGCCTGATGTGGCGAGAGTGATCTCGCCCGTCTCGCCCGATTCGGGTCGCAGCTTGATGACGGCTCCGCGGAGCGGCTTTTGGCACGGTGACTGGCGCGCGGCCGCGCTGGCCGTGAATCCTGGGATGGAGGACTCTTCACACACGACACCGGCGATAGTGAGACTTTCGGCGCGTGCGTTTGCGATGGTCAGTACGGCGAGGCCGCAGGCTGTGAGTGCCAGAACGGTGTTGTGTCCCATGCTTGATCTCCCCCTCTAAGGATGTCGCCTCGATACCGGTCGTCGCTTGCTCGAAGGCTGCCATGCTCGGCCTGCTTGTGAGACTTGTAACATGATCACTCTCAAGCAGCCGCGACTAGACCCTGTCGGTTGCCGGGACGTAGCTCTGCGTCGCTGATCTCATGACTCGCCCCCGAACGGCGGTGGCCTTGGCGCGTTGATGCGACGCTCGTTGCGATACCACGTGCCGTTGCGCGCGGGACCCAAGCGCCAGGTGCGTTCGAGCGGCGTGTCACCGGTGACGTGCATGTATCCGCCGTGCTGGCCATACCGATGATGCGTCGGACACAGTGCATCGCCGTTGTCGTGATGATCGCTGCCGCCGCGTGATCTGTACTGCCGATGGTGCCAATCGACGCGCCGGCTGGTGCAGCCTGGCGCCTCGCAGCGATGCCGCGCGCGCACAAACACTTCTGAATGCGAGGCCGAACGTTTCTCGGCATGGTCGTGTTGCGCACAAAACTCCTCGAGCATCGCCAAGAGACCAACCCACGACGGCAAACGGCGGCACGCGGTGGAAAATGTCCGGGCAGCACGCCACGAGGGCGGGTCATCGTCGCTGATCGGTTGCGGCCAATCGCAGGCGGCGGCATCGAGGGTTAGGTACTTGCATCGAGTTTCGATGCAGGCGCCGAAGTCGCGGGCGAGCTCTATCGGCAATCGCCAGCGCAGCACGCTGCCCGCCACAGGAACCAACGGGCCATCATTGCAGGC
>JANNUT010000203.1:0-7363 GCA_031395565.1 Acidobacteriota bacterium
GTCGAAGCTCTTTGCATATTCCAAGCACGCACGGACGCCGTGCCTCAGCAGCATGTTGTAGGTCCAGTCCGGCTTCGCCCCCGCCTCCCTGTCAGCAAGAAACAGCGGTCGTAGCGGAGCGTCCTTCGGAAAATTGTGCTCATAGGCCTCCATGGCGCCAGGACTGCAGAGTGACGCGCCAACGAAACTCAAGCCTACCGGCTCGAACTTGCCGGGGGGAAGTTCTGCAGTCGCATATCCGGCCCAGAAACTGTGGCGATCGCCCGAGACGATGGCGAAGCCCGTGATCTTCGCGTCGCGCACGAGATTGTAGATTTCAGCACGCTCTGCGTACGCTGTGCCGTAATCACCCACGCTCAAGGATGCGAAGGTGTTTGGGGGCCAGGACTCCTTGGTGAGACCCGCCGGCAGGTTCTGCGGGTCGGCGCGCGAATCCAGTGCGCCCAGAGAGTTGCCCCAAATTTTCCACGCCGCTGTCGAGCTCTTGAGCTTCTTCTTGAACCATGCCTTCTGCTCCGCCCCGAGAATCGTTTGCGGCGGCGCGCTCCGCTGCGGGTTGGGAACATGCGCATCGTTGAACCGGATTTCCGCAGGAGGATCGCCGCCGTTGAAGCTGCGCCCGCCGTCTAGAATCCGCATCAGAGGCTCAGGAAACATCCCCGTGAACTCGTTGCCGCCGAGTTTTTCGAGCGACGGATCGCTGAAGGGGTCCGCGTTTCGATAGCTGCGCTGATCGGTAATGATCAAGTCCAGATGCGGACCGTACCGCAGCGACCGGTAGCCCTTGAGGCTGTTGATCGCCGTCAGGTTGTTTGGTTCCATCCCCAGCCCATCGCTATCGAATTCCTTGATTGGAACGTCCTTTACAGATGGTGGATCGAAACGCTCGAGTAACCCGCTCGGCGGAGCGACACGTGCGGGGAGGTATTCAAACCAAGCCTGATTCGCCGAGACCTTGACGCTCTGGCCAGGCTGCTCGAATGACCCCGCCTTGACGATGCTTTGCCAACCTTGCCAAGAGAATTCGTGGTTGTCCCACATGGCGACGAACGGCCAGCGCGCGCGCGCGTCCTGGAGATCGGGATCGGCGAGATAGCCTTTGTAGACGGCCCGGTAACCATCGACGGTCAGCGGTATGTGGAAGTTGCCGACCTTTTGGCCGTCTGGGATGCGCGCAACCTCATAGATCGTGCGGTCGTAGCGTGTCTTCACCTCGTCGGGATACTGGACCACCTCGTAGATGAAATCGCCCAGGTGCAGAACGAAGTCCAACTGTTGCGCGGCGGGAGCGCGTTCATCTTCGTAGATCATCCGGCGATAGGCGTTGAGCTTGCCCTCATTGACATCCTGACAGCTCACGAATGCGAAGTTCACTTTGCGCGGATCGTTTGGCAACGGCGCCGTGATCGTGCGGCCGACGCGGCTGCCGTTTCCTTCGGTGTCGATAAACCGGTACCAGTAAGTGCGCGCCGGTTTGAGTCCGCTAATCAGAACGCGCGTGGTCCAGTCCGCGACGCTCGAGACCGGTGCCTGCGCGTGCGCAATGACGCGGCGGAATGCCTCATCCTCGGCGACCTCGACGGTTAGGAGATGGCGTGTGCCCTCAGCAAACGGACGCCTGGTCCACAGGATGACGCTGTGCGGATCGGGATCGCCCGAGGCGACCCCTTGCGGATAGAGATCACGCCGCTCACGCCACTGGACACGCGACGCTCGCGCCGGTTCGACCCATGCGAGTGAAGCACCGATTGCTGCTGCAGCTTCGAGAAAGGCTCGACGGCTAATCTTCATCGTCTCACTCCGTCCGGGTTGCAGTTGGTGTTGCGTCAGGGGCGCGGACGCGAACGCCCGCTAGGACAGGAACTCTACGTCCGCAGGTTGGTTTGACTTGTAACGCTTCGATCAAATGCGGCGATCCGGCGATCGGAATGGGGGGCGTCGTTGCCGGACTTCCACTTCGTTTGGCCCCTGGCCGGAGGGGACTAGCTGAGCCGGTTGGTACTTGCAGGGCTGCCTGATTCAGCTGGAGGGTATTGCTGTCCGAATCCTGAGATGACGTCTAGCTGACCTTTAGCCTGTCGCCTAACGGACCCTGCGCTCAGCCGCGCGCCCCACAGGGCTCACCGACCAAAGCGACCTGAGGCGCAACGGGCGCGTCGGCTGCAGCGAATGCTTAGGCCGCATGGCTCAACGCCGTGAATAGCTGAGACTCCAACGCCGCGAGCGCCTCAGGGCGCCCCTGCGCGCTCTCCTTGAAAGCCCGATAGAAGCGGAAGACCGCTGGATAGCGCCAACCGCGAAGGACGATGACAACTGGGCAATACTCGCGGTAGTTCCCGGCGAAGCAGCTGTGAAGTTTCCACGCCAAGCGATTTCCGAGAGTTGCGGAGCCGTGCCTGGTTGACCAGTTGAGTACCAAGAATGACGAAGGCACACGGGGCAGCCACTCACTCTCGATTCGAGCCTTCCACGACAGCGAGTCCGAGGTCACAACGACACCACGGATGCGTTTCAGGCTCGCTGCAAGCAGAAGCGCCTTCTCATAGAGCGTGCGGAACAAGGGAATGAGAGTTGGGATCGCTAGTAGCAGCGCGAACTTTGACCACACACATGAAAGAACAATTGCAAAAAGACAGAAAGCCGCACTGATGGCGAGGCAGCCCCTTACCGCGAAAGGGGGGTCCTGAACTGAGGATGCGAGGCGGAAACGCTCTGCCTTGTTCATGCGGCCAACGTTCGAGCTAGGGGGTTAGGCGTCGTTGCGCGGGCTTGCATGGAAAGTACCAGCAGCAATGAACATCCAGCCGAACAAGCACTCCTCGACCGCGAACTCCTCAAGATGCTCTGCTGCGACGTGCCAAGGTTCAGCTTCCAAGCCAGGTGTGGTTGGCAAAGAGAGCTTTGTCATGGCGAAGTTGAGCGCAGAGTTCAAGAGCCAGCCAAAGCGCCGCTTGGAAATCTTGCTTCCGAAGAACACGACACGCGCCCCTTCGCGAAGATGCGGTGTGAGTTGCGCAAGGATTTCCTTCGAGCCGTAGACATCCGGCGCTGCGAACATCAGCAATCCATCGTAGAGGCCAGTCAACCGCGCCTCCTGCGCGTTGGCCAAGACGACTTCGACGTTCTTCCACTTGTTCGCCGCCACACGATGCCTCGCATGCGCTGCGGACGTCGGGCTGATCTCGACACCCACGACCCTGCCAGCAGGGCCGACAGCCTGGACGAGGGACGGAAAGGCGCCGCCCGAACCGCAACCCACGTCGAGCACGCTGTCACCAGGGCGAAGGCGCAAAAGCGAAGTAGCCTTCTGCCGCACTGGCTTGATGAAGCCGAAGTCAAAGTTCGGGAACGGCCTGACGAGGCTGGCCAGCAACCGGACGTAGAGGGGAGTTGATTCGCGCGCCACGGCTGAATTCTGCTTCGAGTAGCCAGCGAAGGTTCCCCTGCGGCGCCTAGACATGGTGACTTCGGGAAAAGATGCAGGCCGATCCCCGTACTAGTCGCGGGTTAGTCTCATCGAGAGCAGAGCCGCATGCTGGATCGTTGGCCAGCAGTGAATCCCGGAGGTCGGCCATGCAAAAAGCTACCACGATGTTCGTCGGTTTGGACGTGCACAAAGATCAGGATGCGGTGGCCTACACCGCCAGCGATCCGGGAAGTGAGGTGGTGTTCGTCGGCCAGATCGGCACGCGGCAGTGCTACATCGACAAGCTGGCGCGGAGGCTGCAGTCCAAGGGCTCGACGGTGGCCGAGATCGGCGATCTGACGCGCTTCGATTCTCCGCGACAGCTCGCAGCGTTTGTCGGCTTGATTCCCAGTGAGCGCTCGAGCGGTCAGAGACGACGACAAGTCGGCATCACCAAGACCGGCAATTCACGCGTGCGGCGTGCGCTGACGGAAGGGGCGTGGGCCTATCGTTATCCGGCCAAAGTCTCGGAGCACATTCAGAAGCGTGTCGACTCACTTCCAAAGTCGATCCAAGCGATTGCGTGGAAGGCGCAGGTGAGACTCCGCAAACGATATCGACGACTGATCGGTGGCGGCAAGCACTCCGACGTCGCGGTGACCGCGATCGCGCGCGAGATGCTGGCATTCATGTCGGCGATTGCGAAACAAGTTCCGGCTGCGGCGTGAGGACGTGAAGGAAACGGAGCAGCAGGGACGAGCGAAAGGCGCGGCCCCGGTTTGACGCAACCCTCGAACACGTTAAGAGGCAGCTTCGGCCAACCCTCGTGCCTAGAGCGTGGCAGGCGTCCGACGGAAGCAAGTAAGGTGGTAATCAACCCACGGATATCAGCCGGATCGACCGCCGCGATTACTGACCCCGCATCTTGCTCGTCCCTGCTCCAACCGGAGGAAACACACATGTAGGAAACAATCGCGCTTCGATTGACATCCGAAGTGATATCGACGCGCAGTATCAGCGGCGGTCGAAGGCCGTCGGCTGAATGCCGTTGTAAGGCCTGCGTTCACGACCACATTTCAGTTTCGATCAGGCGCATGTACTTGTTGGCGTAAAACATGTCCGGTTCTTGCTTTCTAGCACGCACGCGAATGTCGAACTGTGGATTCTCAGGGGAAGACACATCAAACAAAATCAGCCCGATGCCGAACACCTGACACAACGAGTCAAGGCGAGCAATCTCGTCCTGCGGTGACTCCTTGGAAACGACGAGATATGACTTGTGACTAAAGATGCAGTACGCGCACGCCTGACCGAATGCCGTCACGAGTTGAGAGACGTCAGTCTTGATCTCGGCGGAGACGATTTCAGTAGGAGCCTGCAGAATGTCGCTCTTCTTTGATTCTCGCTTCCCGATAACGTCAGGGGTTCCCCATTTGTCTCGGAAGCGATTGCCGCCGAGCGGGATGGCCTTCGTGCAGTCTTCAAGGTCGTTCACGAGCCAGTCGGCAAACGTGGCGTAGAAGTCCTCTTCCTTCGTCTTCTTCGCGGGCTTCGGAACGAGTGCGGCCTTGAGTTGGTCGGTCTCATTCTCTCGGAATTCGACGAGACGAAACAGGCCGCGAGATGGCTTGTATACCTTGTCCGGCAGGCGGGTAGCGAGATCCCAGACCGTACCGTGGATCGTGTTCTTCTTCAGTGAGGCGTCCGTCGCCTGGATTTGGCGAACGAGGTCCGTGTACCGGATGCCATCTGGATGCCCTTTCAACTGCTCGATGGCCATGAAGGTTATCTTGTCGCCGATTGTTGCCATCGTTTGGTCTCTCGTTTCGTCCGAGGTCTAACGTCTGACGGATAACCTGCGAGCGAAGCGAGTCAGGTTGATCCGTTTGTTGGGTCGATCCTAGTCGAACTCGATGCGCTTCGCCGCCTCGTCGACCTGCTTCCGATGCTGCTCCCGCCCCGCTTCTTCGCGCGCTCGCTGCGCTTCTTGCCCCTCTTTCCAATCGCGGTACCTGCGGTTGGTCTCGTCGAGCACGAGCTGGAGCGTGTCTCGGTGCACACTCGCCACCTCGTCGATCGTCGTGCCGTCGAGGTTCAGGGTGGAGCCGCTGATGCGTGCGATACCAGGACGATGCATCAAAGTCCAACGCGGAGGATGATCCCAGAGCGCCACGAACAACTGAGCCCATTCCGACGGTGGTCGACGTGAGAATGCGAAGGGTACGGCATACAGGGCGCTGCCCGCCGTACCATCGTTGCGGGGCTCCGTTACATCCTCAACGATCACGCGCGTGATCTTGATGTCTTCGAAGACGTCGCTAGGGCCGGCGGGCGTGACGGCTCGAGCTCGAGCCAGAGCAGGAGTCACTGTCGAGAGCGGCTTCCCAAGCGCTGGCGCAGTCTCGCGAATGTCGAGAAGAGTGCGAACTAGATCCTCGTAGTCGCGCTCGGAGTATGGGTCCTCAGTCAGGTTGATGTGGTACTTGCCAGAAATCCATGAAGGGGCGGCTTCAACCCAAGAACCGCTGCGCCAGACTGGGATGAACTTCCTATGGTTCTGCTTCGTCATGACCTCGCTCGTCATGATGTCGCCTTCGTAGCCGACGCCGCCCGCGCGCGAATCAGAGCGCAACTTGTAGCGAGGTGTGCAGATGATGACCACGAACTCGTTGTCGCGGATTGCTCCCTCCATGAACGCGGGAAGCTGGTCGCCCGGCACAGCAGCCCAGCGGTCGAGTGCTACGTCAACGCCGTCAGCCCGGAGCCGCTGAGCCAGGGCCAAGACCCACTCCTTGTGGGCGTCGTCGTCCCACGAGTACGAGATGAAGACCTTGGGGCTCACGAATGCTCCTCCCGCGAACAAGCCGGTGAACTGATTCGACTTAGACAGCATGACTTCTGGATGAGCTGGAGGCCGACCTCCGGCCTAATCGCGGGTTCGCCTCAACAAGGTCAGAGCCGCACGCTGAGCCATTGGCCAGCGATGCCATCCTTGGGTCCTCCATGAGTAAAACTACCACTTTGTTCATCGGCCTGGATGTTCACAAAGATTCGATTTCTGTGGCTTACGCTGAGGACGAGCGAGGATCCGAAGTCGTGTTCGTGGGACAGATCGGCCCACGCCACAGCGACATCGACAAACGCGTGCGGCGGCTGCAATCCAAAGCCTCGAGGTTGGTGTTTACCTACGAGGCCGGGCCGTGCGGCTACGTGCTCTACCGCTACTTCGCCAGCAAGCAGCTCGAGTGCCTGGTGGTGGCGCTCTCGTTGATTCCCAAGAGAGCCGGTGATCGCGTGAAGACCGATCGGCGCGATGCCGTCGAGCTCGCGCGCTTGCTGCGAGCGGGCGATTTGTCGTCGGTGTACGTGCCGACTGTCGAAGACGAAGCGATGCGCGATCTGTCGCGGGCGCGCGAGGCGACGCTTTCGGATCTCAAATGCGCCAAAAGGCGGCTGAAGTCGTTCCTGTTGCGACACGGATTGAATTACACCGGCAAGGCCAGCTGGAATGAAGCGCACCTGCGCTATCGCTCGCGCCTCGTTTGCTCGACCGCCACTCAGCAAGTTGTGTTTCAAGAGTCGCTGCGCGCGGTTGATGATCACGATCAGCGGCTGAAGCGACTCGAAACTCAATTGCAGGAGCAGATTCCTGCGTGGCGGCTGCGCCCGTTGGTCGAAGCCCTCGTCGCACTGCGCGGTGTGCAAGACATCGTAGAGATCACCACCGTGGCCGAGATCGGTGATCTCACGCGCTTCGACTCGCCGCGTCAGCTCACGGCGTTCGTGGGCTTGAATCCGAGCGAGCACTCCAGCGGACTGCAGCGGCGACAGGGTGCGATTACCAAGACTGGAAACAGTCACGTGCGTCGTGTGCTGGTCGAAGGCGCGTGGGCCTATCGCTATCCGGCCAAGGTTTCCGAACACATTCAAAAACGAATCGGAAATCCGCCCAAACCG
>JANNUT010000204.1:0-4687 GCA_031395565.1 Acidobacteriota bacterium
TCAAGCAGCAGGGCGCTGACGCGTGGTGGATGATGCGCGCCACAGCGGGAATGCAGGTCAATTTGGATGCCGCCGATTCGGCCCGTGCGGCGCGGTTGCTGCGTTTGCTGCTGCGGGCGGCGCCGGTGCTCACGGCGCTGCCCGCAGCAGCAAACGCAGCAACCGCGCCGCACGGGCCGAATCGGCGGCATCCAAATTGACCTGCATTCCCGCTGTGGCGCGCATCATCCACCACGCGTCAGCGCCCTGCTGCTTGAGGTAGCGCGTCATGATTCGATAGCGCTCTTTCGGAATCACCACGATTTCATCGGCCAGCGATTGCGGCGTGACACCCACCGGCACGAACGAAATTCCAAGCGCACGACCCGCGTCGCGAACGTCGTCCAAGAACGCGGTCAACTCGGTGGCTACATCGCGAATCGACTGTTGCGGCGCGCCTGACAACTCGATCTGCGCACCGGGCTCGAGCGTGATCCGCGCGCCTCGCCGTTCCAACTCCAAGAGCGGCTCGCCCCCCACCGCGGTCCACCCCTTGGTCGAGGCGAGCCAATGCAGCACCGATTGAATCGACGGCTCGCCCGCATAGCCGACCTGCCGTCCGGTGGCCGCATCCAGAGGGAGCAGTTCGTACTCCAAGCCGACGCGCCGCGAGGCGGACCGGAATCCACCCACGAAATCGTCGCGCAGGGCTGGCAGGGAGAGCGGCAAAGCCATGGCCGCACACGATACCTGGGCTGTCCCGCGGGACGGCGTCAAATTGAGGTCATAAAACGGATAAGAACTCCCGCCCGAGACTACTCGCCAATTGGGTTTTCGTCTCTTGCGGTTTCGTCTTACAAGGCAGTTTGCCAGGCTGCCGACCGGGCCTAGAATGACCGAACTTTCAACGCCCCTAAGGGGCATCAGCTTCAGGAGGTCTCGTCCGTATGAGTACGGCTCAGCCTTCGGGCATCGCGCAGATCCTGGAAAAACACGGCATTACCCAAATTTGCAATGCACATCACAACCTGACGCCTCCGCAGCTCATCGAGCTGGCGATCCAGCGCAAGGAAGGCGTGCTGGCCAAAGACGGCCCGCTGATCGTGCATACCGGCAAATACACGGGGCGATCGCCCAACGACAAGTTCATCGTCGATGAACCCAGTTCGACGAAGAACGTCGGCTGGGGCAAGGTCAACAAGCAGTTCGCGGGCAACTACGACGCCCTGCGCGCTCGCATCTGTGCTTACTACCAAGGCCGCGAACTATTCGTACAGGACATGTGCGCGGGGGCCAGCGCCAATCACGGCATCAACGTGCGCCTGATTTCGCAAAACGCCTGGCACACGCTGTTCGCTCGCAACATGCTGCTTCGCCCGTCGGCCGAAAAGCTGGCCAACTTTCAACCCGACTTCACCATCCTGCACGCGCCCAATTTCAAGGCGGTGCCGGCGGTCGATGGCACCGCTTCGGAAGCGTTCGTCGTGCTCAACTTCGACAAGCGCGAGGTGTTGATTGGCGGCACCGAGTACGGCGGCGAAATAAAAAAGTCGGTGTTCTCGATTCTCAACTACCTGCTGCCGCTCAAGGACGTGCTCTCGATGCACTGCTCCGCCAACGTCGCCAAGAATGGCGATACGGCGTTGTTCTTCGGGTTGTCGGGCACTGGCAAAACCACCATTTCGGCCGACCCCGAGCGCCCGCTGATTGGCGATGACGAACATGGTTGGGACGAGCAAGGCGTCTTTAACTTCGAAGGCGGCTGCTACGCCAAGGTGATCAAGCTATCGCGCGAGGCCGAGCCCGAAATTTTCACCACCACCGAGCGCTTCGGCACCGTGCTCGAGAACGTGGTCTACAACGCCGACACGCGCGCCTTGGATTTGGACAGCGACGCGCTTACCGAAAACACACGCGCCTGCTACCCAATCACACACCTCGAAAACATCGTTCCCGACGGACGCGGCGGTCACCCGAAGACAATCATCTTTCTTACCGCCGACGCTTTTGGAGTGTTGCCGCCAATTGCTCGCCTTTCCACCGAGCAAGCGATGTATCACTTCTTGTCGGGCTACACGGCCAAGCTGGCAGGCACCGAGCGTGGCGTGAAAGAACCGCAAGCCACGTTTAGCACCTGCTTCGGCGCACCGTTCATGACGCTGCGCCCATCGGCCTACGCCAATTTGCTCGCCAAGAAAATGCAACAGCACAAGGCCGATGTGTGGCTGGTCAACACAGGCTGGACCGGTGGTGCCTTTGGCGTCGGTAAGCGCATGTCGATCAAGCACACGCGCGCCATGGTGCGCGCCGCGCTCAGCGGAGCACTGGCAGCCATTCCCACCACGCCCGACCCGATCTTCGGTGTCAACGTTCCCAACAGTTGCCCCGATGTACCGCCCGAAGTTTTGCAGCCGCGCAATACGTGGTCGGACAAGGCCGCCTACGATGCTCAAGCCAAGAAGCTCGCCAGCATGTTCCGCGACAACTTCCGTCAGTTCGCCGAATTGGTGAAACCCGAAGTGGTGGCGGCGGGACCGAAGGCCGACTGAGCGCGCTGCAAACAACCCAATCGCGAGCCGCGGCGTTGATCGCCGCGGCGCTTTGCTGCGCAGCGGCGCTGAGTGCTGCGGCACAACCGGCGACGCCGGCCGCGGCGCGCGTCCATCGCATCGTGATCGACGCTGGGCACGGCGGCACCGAGGAAGGTGCCATTGGTCCCACCGGTCTGAAAGAAAAAGAACTTACGCTCGATGTCGCCAAACGCCTGGCGACGCTGCTGCAAGCCGATGGCTTCGACGTTGTGCTCACGCGCGACAGCGACGTGAACGTCGCGCTCGACGCGCGGGCCGGCATTGCCAACAACAAAAAAGCCGATCTGTTTGTTTCGCTGCACGCCAACGCCAGCCGCTTTTCTAAAGCGCGCGGCGCCGAAACGTTCTTCTTGGCACGTGAAGCAACCGACGACCAAGCGCGCACCGTGGCTGCGCTCGAAAACGATGCTGCGGGCGCTGCCACCCAAGCGGCCGCTACCGGCGACAGCGACCTGTCACTGATCCTGTGGGACATGGCGCAGGTCGAGCACTTGGAAGACAGCCAAAAACTCGCGGCGATCGTGCAAGAGAATTTGAACAAAGCGCTGGGCATTACCGATCGCGGCGTACGCCAGGCGCCGTTTCGTGTGTTGGTGGGATCTACCTGTCCGTCGGTGTTGGTCGAATTGGGATTCATCACCAACCCCGACGACGAAAAGCTCCTGGCCAATAGCGACTACCGCCAAAAGCTCGCGACCGCGTTGCAGACTGCACTGCGACGGTATCGAGACTCGAGCACGCCGTGAGACGTCGTCGTGTGGCGTTGCTGGGAGTCTTGGCAGGAGGCATGGCCGCGCTGGTGGGACTCATGCTGGCCTTAGCGTGGCGCTCGGCGATGTGGGACGCTCCCACCGACGGTCAATCGTCGCCCGCCAACAACGCCAACACACCCACAGCACTCGGCGCTGCGCAGACCACGCCCGATGGTCTCGCCGCAGGCCCACTGCCGCGCCTGGTCGCCGTGTACCAACGAGCACGCACCGACGAGCTGCAACTCGCCGCGGTGGAATCGCAAATTGTGTGGATGCCCAACGTCACCGACCGCGCCGCGCAAATCGTGCGCTTGGTGTTGGAGGGTTTTCCCGAAAACGACACCACCGTTTCGCCTGCGCCCGCCGGCGTGAAGTGCCGCGGCGTGTTTATCGATGGCAGCGGTACCGCGTACGTCGATCTCGACGGCGCCACACTGAGCACCATTCGCGGTGCCGATGAAGAAGAGTCGCTGGTCGCCGCTGTCTCGCGATCGTTGGTAGACGACCTGCAGGAAGTCAAACGCGTCGCGTTTTTGGTCGACAGCGAACCACGCGACACGCTGGCCGGTCACGTCGATCTCGCGCGCAAGTTCAGCGGCCGCGAGTGGGAGGTGGCAGGGCAGGGGGGCACCGGAGGAACGCGATGAGTTGGGGCGTGTTCGATTCGGGCGTCGGCGGACTCACCGTGGCACGCGCGGTGCGCGACAAAGTCCCCGGCTTGCCACTGACCTATCTCGGCGATACCGCACGCGTGCCGTACGGCATTCGTTCTGCCGACACAATTCGACGCTACGCGCGGGAGGCTGCGGAGTTTCTGAAGGGCACCGGCGTGGAAGGAATCATCGTGGCGTGCAATACCGCCTCGGCCTTGGCGCTGGATGTATTTCGCGACGTGTTTCCAGGCCCCGTGCAAGGCGTGGTTGGCCCCGGGGCGCTGGCTGCGGTCGAGGCCACGCGCAACGGACGCATCGGTGTCATCGGCACACCCGCCACCATTCGCAGCCAAGCCTATGCCGAGCGGATTCGATCGCTGCAGCCCGCTGCCGAAGTGCTAAGCGTTGCGTGTCCGTTGTTCGTGCCGCTGGCCGAGGAGGGTTGGACCGACGGCGACGTGCCGCGGCTGATCGCCGAGCGCTACCTCACCCCCTTCATCAACGAAGGCGTCGATACACTGGTTTTGGGATGCACCCACTATCCGCTGCTGAAGCCCGTGATTCGAGAAGTGATGGGCGAGAGCGTGACGCTGGTCGATTCCGCCGAGGCGATTGCCAACACCACCTTCCTGCACGCCAAGGAAACCCAACGCACCGAATGGCTGCAAAAGCCCAGCGAAGCTCTGGTCGACCACCTGTTTGTGACCGACGC
>JANNUT010000205.1:0-28553 GCA_031395565.1 Acidobacteriota bacterium
GCCGGCCGATCCTTCAACCGCCCCAAGGCCGATAAGCGATTCAAGCGAGGTTCTCTGAAGCCGGCAGAATACGCAGATCGACGCGTGGGGTGATGTTGGATGTTGGCGCGTCTGCGTCGTCCTGGTGGAGTCCGCGCTCGATCGTGCTTGGAGCGCTGACACGAACCGTGGGCCTTGATCGCCACCGAGTCAGAACAGAGTTCCATGTCCCGCATTCGGCTGTAGGTGTGTGTCGTCAGTCCATAACTCACGCCCCGTCGAATCCGAACGGCGAGAACTCTTGCGGAGCGAGCGCGTGGCGGAGCGACTCTATTCCGTCACATCTCGCTGGCGCGCGATAGGAGTTGGTGCTCCAAACCGAAGATCTTGATGAGCACCGCCGCGCGCATCCACATTCCGTTGCGCTCCTGCCGCCAGTATTTCGCGCGCGAATCCAGGTCCACGTCGGGGTGGATCTCCGGGCCGCGCGGGAGCGGGTGCATGATGACAGCGTCCGGCTTCATCACCTCGAGCTGCGCCGTGCCGATCGTGTACGGCGCAAGGTCGATGCGTTGCGACTCTCCCGCCGTGTCGTGCTCGAACTGCATCCGCGTCACGTAGATCGCGTCCAGCTGGGGCAGCACGGAACGGAGGTCGCTGGTTTCCGTAAACGGTATTGCGTTCTTCTTGAGGTGCTGCTTGATGTCGTCTTCCATTTGGAACGCTTCCGGCGCGATGAACACGAGGCGCATGTCCTTGTAGTTCTTCATCAGGTAGCAGAGCGACCGGACGGTTCGGCCGCGCTTGAGATCTCCCATCATCCCGATCACCTTGCCGTCGATCCCACTGCGCTCCTTGAAGCTGCGGGCCAGCGTGTAGATGTCGAGCAGCGCCTGTGTCGGGTGCTGATCCTTGCCGCTACCGGCGTTCACGATCGGCACGCGCCGGGGGATCGAGTCCATCAACGCGGCCGCCACCTCCGCGCGCCCCGCTTCGGGGGTTCGCATCACGATCACGTCGACGTACGACGAGAACGTCCGAAGGCTGTCCTCGAACGTCTCCCCTTTGGCCTCGGACGAGGTGGCGGGATTGCGGATCTCGCTGGTCCCCATCCCGAGAATCTGGCAGGCGTTGTTGAACGACAGGAACGTTCGCGTGGAGGGCTGCGTGAAGTAGAGCATCGCCCGCCGATGCGGCAGGATGCTTTGAAGGAAAACCGCTCCCTCCTTCATCTGCGCCACGGCCCTGAGCGCGTTTGTCATGTGGCAGAGTTCGTCGAGCAGCTCGCGCGTAAACGGGCGGGCGTCGATGACGTGGAAGATTTCATCAGTCATAAACTCTCTCCGATGCGTTGAACCGCCAGGTCGATCTCGTCCTTCGTGATCACCAGCGGCGGGGCAAAGCGGATGATGTTCCCGTGCGTCTGCTTCGCGAGGATGCCGTGGTCCCTGAGGCGCAGGCAGACGTCCGACGCCTCGAACCCTTGATCGAAAACGAGCGCGTTGAGTAATCCGTGGCCGGGCATTTCGACGATCGTCGGGTGGCGGTGCCCCTGGTTCAAGGCCGAATAACCCGCGAGCAAGTCGATGTACTTCTTGCCGTCCGCGTCGGTCACCCAGGTCCCCTCCCCGTGGGAGGGAACCACCAGGAATGGATGGTCGTTGTGTGCGCCGTATTTTTCCGTGATCTCGATGTGTTCCACTGCCTTCATCGAACTGGTCCTCCCGCCGTTTTTCACTATACTAACGCCTCGTGAAAAGAGACCTGCTCACCGTTTCGAGTTTCTCCCGCGCCGAGTGCGCGAAGATCATTGAAGCCGCGATTCTTATCAAGAAAACTCCCGAGGCGCACACCTCTGCGTTGGCGCACAAGACGCTCCTCATGCTCTTCGAGAAGCCGTCGCTCCGCACGCGACTTTCCTTCGAGGTGGCAATGACGCAGCTGGGAGGGCACGCGATCTTCTACTCGGTCAAAGATTCTCCGCTCGGGAAGAAGGAGAACATTCACGACACGGCGAAGTGCGCGGCCCGCTTCGTCGATGTCATCGCCGCGCGCGTCTTCAACCGAAAGGACGTGCAGGAACTCGCGCAGCACGCCGAGGTCCCGGTGATCAACATGCTGGATGACTTCGGGCATCCCTGTCAGATCCTCTGCGACGTCCAGACGATCCGGGAAAAAAAGGGGACGCTGGAAGGGATCAAGCTGGCCTACTTCGGCGACGCCCGCAACAACGTGACGTACGACCTCATGCGGGCCTCTGCGCTCTTGGGATGGACGATCGACGTGGCCTGTCCCGCGGGTAACGAGTACACCCCCGAAGAAGAGGTCGTGCGCGAGGTCGAACGGCTCGCGGCTTCGTCGGGGGCCAAGGTTCGCATCATCCACGACGCGGCGGAGGCGGCGCGAGGTGCCGACGTCCTTTACACCGACTCCTGGATGTCGTACGGCATCGAGCCCGGAAAGGAAGAGGCGCGCAAGAGCGCGTTCCTCCCGTTCCAGGTCAACGCGCCGTTAATGCGTCATGCAAAGCCCGACGCGATCTTTATGAATTGCCTCCCCGCCATCCGCGGTATGGAGCAGACGGCTGACGTCATCGACGGCCCGCAAAGCGTCGTCTTCGACCAGGCCGAAAATCGTCTCCACGTTCAGAAGGCGATCCTCCTCTTCTTGCTCGGAAAGCTCTGATCGTGGCGCGACAGAAGACGATCATCGTCGCGTTGGGGGGCAACGCCCTCATCCGTCCCGGTCAGGCGGGGACGGCGAAGGAACAGATCGAGAACGTCCGCGTCCCCGTCCGGCAAATCGCCGAACTCTCCACCAAGTACAACATCGTGATCACGCACGGGAACGGGCCGCAGGTGGGGGACATGCTCCTACAGCAGGAGGCGACCGATGAGGTCGCGCCGATGCCGCTCGGTTTCTTGGTGGCCGGGACGCAGGGGACCATCGGCTTCATGATCGAGTCGACCCTGGACGAGGAGTTGATGCGGCTCGGGGTCAGCGACGAGAAGCTCTTCCTCACAGTGCTGACATACGTGAAGGTTTCCAAGAACGATCCGGCGTTCGCGAACCCCACCAAACCGATCGGCCCCAGTTACGACGAACCGCGCCCCGGCTTCGTGAAGACCCCGAAGGGCTGGCGGCGGGTCGTGGCCTCCCCGCGCCCCGTCACGATTTACCAGTGGCGAGAGATCAAGCGGCTCATCCAGCAGGACTTCATCGTGATCGCCTGCGGTGGGGGCGGCGTCCCGGTCATCCGCGACGGGGACCGGCTGGAAACCGTGGAGGCCGTCATCGACAAGGACCTGGCCAGCGCCAGACTGGGCGAGCAGATCGGTGCCGACATCCTGCTCATCGCCACGGACGAGGAGAAGGTAGCGCTCAACTACCGGGCGCCCGACGAGCGGCGCCTCGACCAGATCTCGACCGAGAAGGCCAAGCGTTACCTGCGGCAGGGGCACTTCCCGGTGGGAAGCATGGGGCCTAAGGTTCAGGCGGCGATCCAGTTCGTGGAGTTCGGCGGCGAGCGAGCGATCATCACCTCGACGGACAAGATCCTCGAAGCGCTTGAAGGGAAGACGGGCACGCAGATCTGTGCCTGATCGGCGTGCGGGCTCAGCAAGGCGCCCATGTCACGGAGCGAACACCCAGACCGTTGTCCCCGTAGGCGCGCGCCGTGTCGACTATCTGCTGGGACATCGCCCGCATCTGAGGTCCGCGTCGCCACTGGTCGTTCGACACCGCGCGGCACGGCGCCGGACCATGTCTCCCAGCCACCGCGACCGAGGTTGAAGCGACTCGTCACACCCGAGCTTCCTCACCTTGATGGCGGATTCCTCTCCATCCGTAGGTCTTCGTGACGCTGCCGTAGTTGACGAAACCAAGCACCGAACGACGATCCGCTCGACGCGGCGGAGCTTTTTGCCCGCCCCCCGCTCTACGGGCAGGCTGCCGGGTTCGTGTTGACTCGCGATGCGCCTGAGGATGTTGTGCCCCAGCTTCCCGCTCCGCCGCAGCCGGTATCGACGCCACGAATCAGAAAGAAGTACGAGCTTCCGCTGACTGGATTTCCGGCGTCGATGAACTCGTTGTCGGAAAGATCGGGGTCAAGGCCGTTACGACACGCCCCGTAGTCGCCGAGCGGCAGACGATCGGTTGTGCCACGCGAGATGTCGAAACGATCGGCACTCCTTGGCCTCTGCCAGCGAATTGTGGTCAGCCCGAGGATCCGATCATGAGTCAATGAAACACTGCGGATCTCCGGGGGGCGCCCAGCCGCTGGGTCCCTCACGTTGCAGTCGAGCGAGTCCGCAATCCCATCTCCATCCCAGTCGAACGCGCAGAGATCTCCCCGGCCGTCCTGGTCGGAATCTTCCTGCGCAGGATTGGCGACGATCGGGCAGTTGTCGAGCAACTGCGTGCGCCCGTCGCCGTCGATGTCTTGGTAGCTGATCACGAACACTCGGGGGATTTCAGTCGCACTGTCGAGTTCGGTTGAAGCGGCGATCTCGTCAAGGCCATCATCGTTGAGATCCACGACCGTCGTGCTGAAAAGTTGTGCGCCAGCGCGGTCACCGTGAATTCTCACGTCGAACTCACCGAGCGCGATCAACTGCTCGAACGGCATCGAATTCCTGCCGTAGTAGACGACGATCTCGCCAGCATCAGTGCGCGTCCCGTCGGGGCCGTCGGCGTGAGTTGCGGTAACGACAAGATCAGTTCGTCCATCCGTGTCGAGATCTCCCGTGACCAACGATGTGGAGGATCGATCGCCGGTGTCGGCGCCCCAGATCACATGTTGAGTCTGCGTGGCAAGGTCGATTGTCAGCGGTAAGCTCGAGCCAGGAGTGACGATGCGGGTTTCACCTGTCAAGGACGCCGTATTGGTTCTTCCGTCCGCAAGGTATGTCCCGAGCAAGAGATCACGTCTCGCGTCCCCGACGAGATCGGCGATTCTGATCCCCTCGTTCGTGCCAACCTGGTCTCCGATGTCGACCCCCCAGATCGTCGTGTCCGGGCTCGCCGAGAGAAGGTCGATGAAACTCGGCCAGGTCGTTCGACCTCGAAACAGCATCACGGACCCGGAGTCCTTCCGATTACCCGCCGCGCCATCTGTCAGCCTGGCACAGACCGCGAGATCGTCAATTCCATCTCCGGTCAGGTCACCCACAGCGGTCTCATCCGCGAACCCTTGTGGCTGTGTGCCGTAGATCGTCACATCGGCATTCTGGTTGCGAAGGTCGATCTCGCTCGGCCAACTAGCCCGGCCAAACAGGACATAGATTCGACCCGCACGCTTGGTGGTTGTGCGTTCTCGAGAATAGCCATCGTCGAGAATCAGATCGGGTGTCCCATCACCGTTGACATCGCCAGTGGTTGGTTTGTAGCAAAGCGCCCCCTCGTAGATGGTGCCTCGGATCACCGTGAAGGGAGTGATAGCTAAATCGATGAAAGCTGGGAGAGTTGAGCCGCCTGGTATCAAGTGCGCCTGTCCTGATGTCCACGTGCCATCGCGATCGCGGTCCGCAAACGGAGCACAGATCAACAGGTCATCCGTTCCGTCTCCCGTGACATCGCCGCATGTGAGCGCTCTGCCAAGATCATCGGTTGCACGCTCCCCGATGATCCGGATGTCGGCGACATCGCGCATGTTCTGGCTACCACTCCAAGCGCGTCGG
Source organism: Acidobacteriota bacterium (assembly GCA_031395565.1). GTDB lineage: Bacteria > Acidobacteriota > Polarisedimenticolia > J045 > J045 > JANNUT01. The sequence goes on from JANNUT010000205.1 coordinate 5,658, forward strand.
TGCCCGAATACGACGATCACCTCTCCCGAGCTTGGTCGGAGGCCATCCGGCGCGTCGGCGCGATCGTCACCGACCAGTAGATCGTCGATGCCGTCGCCATTGAAATCACAATGAGACATGCGAACACCGGTCCGCTCGGGGACCTCGGTTCCAGACCAGATTGGTCCGGTCGGACTGGTGGCCAGATCAACTTCCGTACCGGACCCCTGTGCCGAGCCTGTGATGCAGAGTGCGAAGAGTAGTACGACCTGCGGGATGCGGTCGCAGAGCGCATGTCGCCCGCTTCTCGTCGAACTGCTCACGGCGACTGGTCGCCCGCCCACAACCCGCCGATCCAGAAAACGGTTCCATCGTCAGTGCTTAGTCCCCATTTCCCGCGTTCGGTTTTCATTTGGCCAGGGTCACCTGTGTCCTCGCGAATCACCGCTGTCGCGGTGCACTGCTGGAACGACGAACCAGAAACCCAGAATGCCTGGGCGGTCAGAACGGGAGCGTCGTCTTCTCCCGTATTGTCAACCTCGAGCCGCATCCAGACAGGAAAGCTGAACCCAGACTTGTTCGAATCCTCTGTACCGAGCGGTGGTTCCGAGGTGCAGATCGCCCCACCAATGTTGGGATCTGGCGCTAGGTTGGAACCGCTTCCAACGCACTTCGCGAAGATTCCCTCGTCGGGCGTTCGAAACAAGAGGATCGCTGCCGAACTGCAGCCGCGATAGCCCTTTACCAGCTTTGCGGCATATGACGGGACGCCCGTTTGCGGAACGGGGTCGCCGATCCGCACCTGAACTTGGAAGTTGTACTTGGTCGGATCTGCGGTCGCGTTTCGATCGACCCGGACCTCGGCTTCAACGTAGCTGTGGGCATTGTTCTCCTCAGCTCGGTTGTACGTGATGAACGACGACGGCGAGGTCTTGGCCCCCAACCCATCGCTAGCGATCACCACGGGCTTGCTGGTGCTCACGCTGTCGCTCGTCGTCCAGACTGCGACCGGTCCAATCCCGTCGCCGCCCTTCAGGCCGGACGCCGGGAAGAGCGGATCCGTCGCTGGCCGGTCGTAGTCGTCCTGAACCTTGAGGTTAATGTTCGCAGGAAGTGTCGGTCCACTCTTTGCAAAGCTCGAAGTGAGCACGGACTTGTAGTTCGACCAACATGTCACGCCCCCCGCGCTATCCTCCATCGCGACTCGAATGTAGTTCGTCGCTCCCGGGTTGAGACCAGGTACTCCGAACTCCACTTCGCTACCACTGCTCCAATAGCCGGCCGCTGGCCGGCCCTGGATCGAGCGTCGCTGCCAGATCTCATTGAAGTTGCCGTCCAGAGCCTGGATACGAACGGCGTAGAAGTCCCAAGCGCCGTACGAGGTCCGGATTATCGCTGACTGGGCGCGCTCGGAGTTGGTAACGATGGTTAGGTTAGAAGGTGCCGGGCAAGGAAGGACGCTCTTGTTGTTGTTCCACCCGAGCGAGCAGATCTGCGCAAATACCTGTGAGTTCTCGGCAAGTTCCTTGGGAATAGGGTTATTGAGAACACAGCCTGCCCGAACGCTCGGCTGACTCGAGATCACAGTCGCCCACAAACCCACAAACCCACAAACCCACAAACCAGTAAGCGACGTCGGCGACCAAGTGCTGCTGGCAGATGCGCGGTAGTTAAGGACATGACGATCCCTCCAATGGGATGCGCGTTGCGATGAGAGCAAGGGCAACTCTTCATCGAGCCTTTGGGGTGACAAGGCGCAGTGCTGACTCGAATGATTTCAATACGCCCAAAGCTAATGCGATGTCAATAGTTATCTTGCCTGAGAGGATGCGACGATATGGCGGAATCGTGGCTGGCCATGCCCGGACCGCGAGCCCGAACAAGTGCGGCAGTCCTACCGCGCATAGCGGCATCAAGGCATCGCGTTCTGGGTACCATGAAGGTCGTATGCCTTTTACTGTGATCGGGTCGTGCTCTTGCTCTGACTCTCATCGAGCACCGGACAGAAGCGAGCACCAGTGCGCTATCGCTTGGCCCCGCCCTGATCGAGCTGCTTCGCCATCCCGACGATCCGGCCCAGCTCGCTCACCGATACGGTGCGATCGTCGGAGACTTGGCTGACCAGCGCATCGAGCATTCGGATCCTGCGTTCGCGCAGCGCCGTTGCCAGTGTCGACGCCTGAGCGTCCCGATCGGGAAGGACCGCCCGATTCCACGGGCCGGCTCGACTCCCGCGAGTCGTTCGAGTAACGCGACCACGGAAGCCTTGAGGCGTTTCGGGTCGGCGTCGCTGAGTTCGTGATCGTAGATCAGTTCTTTGAGTTCCGACTTCGTCCCGTAGGCATCGGTGACCACGGCGTGCGCGGTCACTTCAATCAACGACGCTGCGCGGTCCGGGAAGCTCACCCGCAATCGCCGCGCATCGGGAGCGATCGACTCCATTCGCACCGCGCTCCGGTTTCCCGTGGAGCCAGTGTCGAGCGGAATCTCCTCACCGGTGATCAAGTCGCGGGCGGTGTAGCGCCACTTCACACGAGACGGTCCGCTGGTACCGAAGTACGCCTCGGCGGACTCCTCATCCCCTTTTCGATCGCATCGTTCAGCAGATCGCTGATCGGCGAGTCCTCGCCGGCACCCTGATCGTCGTAGCGTCGCGCTGCGAAAATCGAATCGAGCGTCAACTCGACGACACCGGTTCGCCGCCAAGACAGGCCGGCGGCGGCAATCGATCCGGCATCGACCGAGGCGCTCGCGCGCCAGAGCGCTTGCGTCAGCGGGCCGGTTGTCGGAACTGCTCGCAGCGCAGAGGGCACAGCGTGCAGCGAAGACGACGAGATCAACCGCACCTCCGGCAACTCGACGCTCGTTGCGCCGCCGTCGCTGGTGCGCAGGATCACCTCGGCGCCTTGCACTGCACTCAGATTGTCGATCCGCGCACTTTTGCCGGCCGAGGAATCGAGCAACAGTGTTTGCCGTTTTCCACCCGAGATCGCGTCGGCTTGCACAGCGGCGGTGCTGACCACGTCGAGCGCGACCACCAGTTTCGGTTGTCCGTTCTCGACGATGCGCCGGAGCGAGTTCTTGTCGAGCCGCGCGGTCAGCGCCTCGGCGCGACGCTTGGGATGCGCGGGAAAGCCTGCGAACTTCATCTCCGGCTCGGTTCGATCGAAGATCGCGGCGCGGATCGCACGGAACCGCTTCGGTTCCTCGCCGGCACCTCCCACGGTAGTACGCACCGAGACGTAACCCTGCAGCGAGACATCCGGACGGCGGCAGATCTCGGCAGAGCCGACCGCCAGATCGGGCGAGGCGGGATCATTCAAGACGACGGCGAGGCGCTGTCGATAGTGCAGCGTGCGCGGCGTCGCGATCGCCGCGACCGCCTCGATACCTGGTGAGTAGGAACGATCGAGTTCGATGAAGTAGTGGCGAGACGTCGTTGGCTCGGACGCTACCTCGAACGCCAGAAGTAACTCGACGTCGCGCGGTGAGGCCGCCCACGCTCTCCAGCCGGATGGGAGTTGCGAGTCGCCCAGCGGTTGAAAGTCGACGGCGACCGCGAAGCGCTCGGAGTCGTCCTCGATCACCAGCTTTTGCTGAAGCTGTCCGCCGTCGAGCGGCTCGCTCCACCAGACCAACTCGGACGGGTGGATCTCCGGCGGCGAGGGCTCTTTACGCCCACTCTTAGGCTGTGTAGCGACATGCGTCTCGGTTGCTAGACCGTGACAGCAAGTGGGAGTAACGGCGCGAGGACTGGCACAAGCACCAGGTCAACGATGAGCCAGGAGAGCCGCGACCAACTGTTGTCTGCGCTGAGCACACAGACGCGATCGGTGATCCGCATCGGGATCTCCTCAGGGAAGTCCGCCCGCGGGTGACGTGCTCCTCGTCCACACTACGTCCGGCGACGCCCCGGGGCATCGGGAGGAGCGCTACAGCAGGGTATCCCGCCGCCCTCCCGACCCTGACATCCGCGTCCACTTGGCCGCCGCCGCGGTTTGCGGGAGCATAGGCGGCTTCTAACGCTGAATCGCGCTGTCCGAGGACCGCTGGATGACCATCGACCCCGCCCACAATTCCCCCGTCCGTGGACTGTTCCTCGGGGAACTCCACGATGACCTCGTATACCCATACCCCGAGCAGGATCCAGAGCAGCGCGAGACCAGCGACCAAGCGATCGAGGCCTTCCGCGAATGGGCGAGCGACAACGTCGACCCGCGGCAGATCGACCACGACCAAGAGATCCCGGTATCGGTGCGCAAGGGCCTGGCCGAACTCGGCCTGATGGGCATGACCGTCCCAGAGGAGTACGGCGGATACGGCTTCGGCATGACGGCGTATTGCCGCATGACCGAGGAACTGACCAAGACCGATGCGTCGCTGTCGGTGTTTTTGGGTGCGCACTTGTCGATCGGCGCACGGCCGATCTTGCTGTTCGGCGCGCCGGAACAGAAAGCGAAGATCCTACCCGGCGTGGCCAGCGGCAAGACGCTCTGCGCCTTCGCACTGACCGAGCCGGGCGCCGGCTCGGATGCGGGTTCGATGCGCACGCACGCCGACTGGGATCCGGAAAAGAAGGTCTATCGCATCAACGGCAACAAGATTTGGATCACCAACGGCAGCTACGCCGATCTGTTCACGGTGTTCGCGCGCGCTAACGGCGGGCCGAGCGGAGAAGGGCAGGGGTTCTCGGCCTTCACGATGTGGCGCGGCTCGCCCGGCTTTTCGAATGGCCCGTCGGAACACAAGATGGGGATCCGCGGCACGTCGACGACCGAGCTTGCGTTCGTGGATGTGGAAGTGAAGCCCGAAGATCGCGTCGGTCCGTATGGCGAAGGTTTCCAGATCGCGCTCGCGGCGCTCGAGACCGGACGGTTGTCGCTCGGCGCGGGGTGCACCGGCGCGGCGAAGCACATGGTTCGCCTCGCCGTCGAGCACGCGCGCGAGCGGCGGCAATTCCGCCACCCGATCATCGAATTCGGCATGATCCGCGAGAAGCTCGGGCGCATGGCCGCATCGTCGTACGGTGCGGAGTCGGCGGTGTATCTGACGAGCGGCCTTTACGACACCAAGCGCGCCGACGTCGGCATCGAGGCCGGCTTCTGCAAGGTGCTCGGATCGGAGACGCTATGGCAGGCGGTCAACGACACGATCCAAGTGACCGGCGGCATCGGCTACATGGCGGATTACCCGTATGAACGCCACCTGCGCGATTCGCGCATCAATCTGATCTTCGAAGGGACCAACGAAATCCTGCGTTTGTCGGGGACGCTCGAAGCGCTGAAGGAGCCGGGGCGGCGCGTGTCGGAAGCACTCAAGGCCGCCAAGATCGATGCAGGCACCGACGCCCTCGCTTCGGCGATGGGTGTCGAGGGCGTGCCGCACCGCGCGGCGACATCGGCCATGAAGTGGGTGACACCGGCGCTGCGGTCGGAAGCCGAGAACTTCGCTGCGACGCTCGCCGTCTTTGGCGAAGGTGTACGTGCGACGCTTCGCAAACACCGTCGCGCGATCCTGGGCGCGCAGTTCACGATTCGCCGTCTCGCCGATGCGGGGATTCAGCTCTACGCGATGGCGGCCGCGCTCTCGCGCACCAGCACACTCGCGAAGGAAAAAGGAGAAGACGGCGCGCGGCGCGAGATTCTCTTGACCAAACGTTTGGTCGAAGAAGGCTGCCGGCGCGTGCGCTTCGAGGTCGATGTCGTCGACTCCGCGCGCGACGCGTTCGACGACGAGATCGCTGGCCTGTTGGCCATCGAAGGCCGCTACCCGACTCCGCTGTTCAACTTGTAGGAGGCTGTATGGATCTTCTCGAAGGCAAGTACGGATTGATCCTGGGCATCGCCAACGAGCGCTCCTACGCTTGGCATATTGCGAAGGCGCTGGAGGAAGCCGGCGCGGAACTGGCGTTCAATTCGCTGCCCGGTGATAAGAACGAGGCGCGCACGCGCTTTGCTGTCGACGCGCTGAACATTCCCGATGCGTGGATTCAGCCCTGCGACGTCAGCCGCGACGAAGACGTCATGCGACTCTTCGAGTCCTACGCCGCGTCGTTTCCCCGACTCGACTTCCTCGTGCACTCGTTGGCCTTCGCCGACCGCGACTACCTGCAGCCGGGGAAGTTTGCGAAGACCCCGCGCGCGTCGTTCCTGATGGCGATGGACATCTCGGTGTATTCGCTGATCGCGGTATCGCGCCATGCGCACCCGCTGATGGTCGCCGCCGGTGGCGGGTCGATCATGACGATGACGCACTACGGCGGCGATAAGGTTTTTCCCGGGTACAACGCAATGGGTGCATGCAAGGCGGCGCTCGAAGCGACCGTGCGTTACCTCGCGGAGGACTTCGGCCAAGACAAGATTCGCGTCAACGCTGTTTCGGGTGGTGCGTTCAAGACGCTCGCAGCATCGGGCATTGGGGGAATCAAGACGATGCTCCACGAGTCGGAGCGCCGTTCGCCGTTGCGCCGAAATGTCGAGGGCGTCGATGTCGGAGGCACGGCGGTGTACTTGGCGTCGGATCTTTCCTCTGGGGTGACGGGCGAGACGATCTTTGTGGACTGCGGGATGAATATCTTGGGCGGTTGAGTGGGGCCGAGGGCGGGCGAAGGGGTGAGATCGAGCGCGAATATCTTCGGGATCGACGCGATCACCCAGCTTCAACAAACGCTGTCGAGCGGTGTGCCGCGTCGAAGCGCCGGCATTTCTGTGCAGATCTGCGGGTCTCTTGTCCGGCTTCGGTCACTCGCTGTTGCATTCGGACAGTCAGAATCGCCTATCAACCACCAAGTACTCGACGAAGCGATCGCGACGTTGAGCGCCGTGGTAATGCGAGCACTCAGTTGCAAGCTGACTATTGCTTCGTTTGCTTCGCTGAAGTGTTCTTGGACGTGGTCTTCTCAGGCAACAGCGCGAATTGCGACGGCGTCACGCTCGACCCCAGGACATGTTCGAACTGAGTCACCAACGCCTCTCTCTCGTTCTTGGTGATCTTATTGAGGTTCTGCTGGCGCCACTTTACGGCCGTCAACTTGTTGATATTCTTCAGACCCAGCGCGGATAAACAGATTGATGGCCGTCCCGCCTTTCAGCGCAAAACACTTCTCCTTGGCGATGAATGGAATGGCCCTGAGCAGCAGGCCGATCTGTCGGCGGTAGTTCTCAGTGAACGCCATCAAGATCCCCCGGCACTGTTATCAGGTATTTGGCGTCATACCGCCCACCTTTGACGAGCATGCGCTTTCCCCGGCCGAGATCGACGGCCTTGCGGTCGAGCCGCTTCAGCCATGCGTGCTGGTGACGATCGGCGAAAAAGAAAAACAGGCGCTTCACCTTCACGTTACGGCAATCGGCAAGGAGCTTCTGAAGTCTGGTCGGACTCAGCGTCGTGAGTCCTTCCATCAGCATGTCGACCTGGTGAAAGCTCTCGTTGTCGGGCAGTTCGTCGAGAAGTTCGAGGATTGCGCGTTCCGGGCTCGAGATCATCAACGACCAGTTCCAGGGCCCCCACGGCTTGGCGATGACGCTGTCTGGACGGCCCTTAGTAGCTCTCGATGGAGCTTCAAGTGAGTGCGGCGCCGTCGAGGCGCGTTGCGTCGCGAACAACTTGCCGTCGTTCCGATAACGAAACTCAACGCCGGCTGGCAGGTCTTTGAGCCACGTCGGCGGCGGCTTCGGCCCGTAAAGATAGACAGCACTCGTTGTTTGTTGGAGGTAGTGCGCGAAGCCATGCTGCGCCAGTGCGGTCCGTCCGCCGATCACGAGGTCACGGGCGAGCAGGGTCTGCAACGATATGACCGCCTGCTCCCATACGATGGGGCCGCGGGGGCGGACATAGATGCGATGGGCCGGCTGCTGCAGCCAGCCAGAGACCTCGTACTTGCGCAACAGGTTGGCTGTGTAGCCCTGCTTGCGCAGCCAGGCAGAATCGACCGGCATCCCCTCTGGGAGATGCTTCGCCAGCCGGTTTAGCTTCTCGTTTCTTTGTGTCCTCATGGTACATATTTATCAGGCAATGAGAACCGTCGTTAAGTTCAGCGAGAACACAAATAATGTACCAAAGGTGCGCTTTCTCAGTAAGTCGCAAACCAGCTGTTCATCCCGAGTGAAGGTTGATGCTCAGAGCGGGATTGCGCGGCCGCAATCTCGGTGATCGGCATCTGGCGAGCCATGACTTCAGGGGCCCGCTCGCCAAAGGCGATGTGCTGATCATCGCCGGCGACGACTACTGTGCGCGAAGTCTTGATCCGGGGCGAACGGACGAACAGCATGGATCAGCGCGATCCTGAGCTGCGCGCTATCGATATAGCCCGTAAGAACGTTGGGTACGTGATGTTCGTGTCGGAAGTCCATGAACACTACGATGTCGTGTTCGACGATTGGTGACCGACTCCAAGTCAGAACGCAGTTCCGCGCTCCGTTGGCTGTCGTCATTCTCGTGGCGCCGCTTCATCGGAATAAGACGGCAACGACTCTTGCGGATCGGGGCGTGCCATCGCGACCGGTGGCAGCCTGCAGAATCTTGCGCGTGGTGTCGGGTGGATGAATCTGCGCAGGGTCTTCATCGGGCCTTGGCAGCGAGTTCATTCCAGCGCTTCGGTGGCAAACACTCGGCGCCTCAACTCAGCCCACGAGTAGTAACGCTCGTTGACGATCTTCGTCGAGCTTGCGGACTTGGAAGTCGGAGCGTTTGCCGGAGTGTGCTTCTGCACGCACGGCGTCGCTGTTTCTTCTGCATCATCCAGCGGCGGCACGATGCGCGCGCGTCCTGGTGCTTCGGGAGCCAGCACGCCGTGATACCGGACAAGATGAACGCGTGGTCCAGGGATCAACGCAGCGCGCCACATAGCGGCACAGCCGCTCGAGCAGCTGCCGATCGCGCGCCGGAAGTGCCACACCAGCATGCAGCCCCAAGCCCGCGATGTTGGCGCAGAGTGGCTGCGGACGCGAACTTCCCACGTCGACACAGACGGACTCTCCCGCGCCACAGGCCGCGGCCGACCCCGTCGCGGCACAGCCGACCACAATCTAGAGGGACTGGTGGAGTGAAGCGCATACCCTTACGGACATTCTCGGAAGTGCGAGCGGAAACGCGGTTTGAAAGTCCTTTGTGCCTGGCGCTGTTTCGAGTAAGGTCCGCCGCATGGCCTCCCTTTTCGACGCTCCATGCTGGCCGATCTGGGACCGACGCACTCCTTCACCTGTGATGACCCGATCTCTCTCTGCCCTGCTTGCGATCGGCATCGGCGTTGCCGCAAGCTCCGCGATCAACGCGCAAAGTGATCGACCCATTCTCCGCGCGAACTCGCGTGCGCTCACTATTCGCGACGGCGTCTCGACCGTGAGCGGATGGGTGGAGCCCGATGCCAAGCCGGACGTGTATCACGTCACCTATCCGCGGCTCACAAGCACGGTGACCTACATCTCCGATATCGACTCCATCACCTTCACGGTGCGGGCGGGAGAAACGCAGGACTTTGTCATCCTGCTTGAAGGCAAGACGGTCTGTCCGAACCGGATTTCGGCGGTCGCTGCCTTCAATCAGCCGGCGGTGGTTGAGGGCGATAGCAACGCGGTGCAGGTGATTCCGTTCACACTGCGCAGCAACCGTATCTACCTCCGCGGGGCGATCAATGGCTCAGCACCATTGCAGATCCAGTTTGATCTGGGCGCCAGCGGGTCCGTCGTGAATCACACGTCCACGACTCGCGTCCCCATGACGTTCGATGCGCACGACCTGCTGGTCAATTCCGACGGTCAGAGCCAAGCGCGGGCCAGCCGCAGCAATCAGCTCACGATCGGCAATCTCCGGTGGTCCGGTGAGCGGTTTGTCGAAACGAAGAACATGTCGGCATGGGAAGACGTCATTGTCGGCAACGCATTGTTTCGCGACTCGGTCGTCGAAATCGATTACGACCGCCTCGAACTGCGTGTTCATCGCACCCTTTCTGCCATTCCGAGCGGCTACATCCGCCTCGACATGGCCATGGACAACGGCGTTCGTCCGCTGGTGCAAGGTGAGATGCGAGTGGAAGGCGAGGTCTTTCGCGATTGGTATCTTTTCGACACAGGGCAATCGGGCACCTTGATCATTGCCAATCAGCAGAACCATCGGCATCGGCTGCGGCAGAAAATGGGTGCGTGGTTCGGTGTCGGCGGCCGAAAGCTCACGAGAGTGCAAGGCTTTCGGCTCGCCGGACTGGAGTTTCCGGAGACCATGGCAGTCATGGAAAATCTGTCGAAGCCAGACGCCGGCCTTCGCTACAGCCTCCTCGGAAACGGGTGGCTCCGCCGGTTCAACGCGGTGATCGACAACCAGCGCGGCCATCTTTACCTCGCGCCAAACGCGTCTCAGGCAGAACCGCTGAAGTCGCCGTAAATACTAAATACAACGTCGGCGACCAACCTGGAGCGGATAGTCGTTTTGAGCGTGGTTTCGTGAATGGGGCCAGATATCTCCGACAGGCGGACGCTGAGGAAGTCGTCTTTGAAGTGACGCGCACTACGTACGGTGAGTGACTATGAGCTTGATCGGGGCGCGCTATCGCGATCGTCGGTGGTCGGGCGGGAAGCCCGAGGCACTGCAGACTCTTGCGCGTGGTCTCGGGTAGATAAGTCTGCGCGAGGATCTTCATCGGGTCCTGGCAGCGTGGGCATTCCGGCACATCAAACGCGAACACTCGACGCATCAACTCAGCCCACGAGGCGAAGCGCGCGCTAACGCTTTTCGTTGTCGCACGGTTGGTCTCTTTCGATCGCGCGGACTAGGGAGCCAGGGGATTCCCCTTCGGTCCTAGGAATCCGGAGCATCGCGGGAAGAGCGCTCATCCGTACGGGCGTTGCTCGACCAACCATCTGTCGCCGATCCGTCATGATCGCCGAGCTCCGGCGTGCACCACGAACGGACCTCACGGGACCCGAGCAGCACGACCGTCACCACCGCGGCCGCGACATCGACACGCATCCCGACCGGTGCCGCTTTGGCGGCACCGACGAGGCACGAGCCTGGTATCGCGAGGACCGAGAACAACCGCAGCAGCTGCCGGAAGACGTCCACGCGTCGCGAGAAACCGGCGGCCAACAACAGCCGTGCCAGTTGGAGTTGGGGCGTTGACAGCCCGAAGAGAGTGTCGACGAGGGCCGGTAAGATCGCCGCAGCGAGCGCGATCTTGACCTTGATCGGCATCGGGTGAACGCCGCGGTTCGATTCGTGGATCCCCATGACGTGCCTGACGTCCTCCTCAAGAAATCCTACCAAGGTTTCCATGAAAGCCGGCCGAACGGACTGGCACCAGACGTCTTGCGTTGTGCTGCCGCTTTCGCTGAGTCCCGCTTAACCGGGAGATTCAAGAGCGGTCCGGTCCTGACGCGGATCCCGAGACCATTCACACATCGCACTACGGTGGCGCAACCACATGGGGAAGCTCGTTTTCGTCATGATGCGATCGCTCGATGGCTCCACTGCCGGTGCTACTGATGACCCGCAATTGCCGCGTCCTCGCGAGCAGCTCCATCGCCATTCCAACGACTCTGTCCGTGAGTTGGCCGGCATCACCTACGGCCGGCGCATGTATGCGGTGATGCGTTATTGGAATCACGACCAGCCGGACTGGGAGTCTTTCACAGCTCCGCGAAGATCGGCGCCCCCAAGTTCTCAGAGCCACACCCGTCGATTGTCGAGTACCTCGCCAAGTCTTGACTGCCGCTGTGAAAGATCAACTCTCGCGGCTCTTCCTCGCGAGCAGCCATCGCAGAGACAGCGATCGGACGAGGAGAAAAACCATGATCACTTCGAGAAGGTATCGTAAGTTCGACATGACGCGGGCGCTGTGCAGCCTGATAGCGTTCGGCGGCGTGGCATTGATGAGTTCGGTGTCCGCCAGCGCGGCAACCAGGACGATTACCGGGCAGATCGTCTACGGCCCCGTTCGGGACGATATCGGGGAATTCTCCGACCCGGACAACTTCATCAACCAAGGATCGCCTATTCCGTTTGTGACTGTTCAACTCAATGGCGGCTTCGGCAAAGAAGGAGATGACGTCACCGACGCCAATGGTCGCTTCAGCATTGTCATCACTGGCACACCGAGTTTGACGCTGGTCACCAAGGCAAAGAACGAACATGTCGAGGTCAGGCAAGACAATACGCCCCTCAATCTCCCGACCGACGACGTCATCAAGACCAAGCGCGACATTGTCGTCGACTACGGCACCTGTACTGCGGGGTCGACCTGCGATGTCGGGATCGTGACCGTTACCGATGACAACACCGACACATTCCTCACTCTATTCGCTACTAAGACGAACTACGCCTCGCGGGCGTTCTATGCCGCTTCAGTTGGGCAATGGTCGTACGATCGGATCGAGCAGTTGTATTCGGGCGACTTCCCGAATGGCGCGGTCAACGTGCGGATGGGCCTGGGTGGGTTCGGCGGCACTGCGTACACGCTCGCGTTGTCCGACACAATCTTCCTCAACACCGATGACGCAACGACCTTGTGGCACGAGTACGGTCACTTCATCGAGGACAAGATCGGCTCGTTGGGACTGGTACCATCATATTTCCAACATCAGACGTGCACGATGATGACCGAGACGCTGAGTAGCGCTCCAAATGTTTGCTGGAGCTGGTTCGAGGGGCTTGCGGAGTGGTTCGCGGTTGTCAACGCGGCGGACGCGTACGGCGGAGACAGCGGTCAGCAGGCAGTTCTCTGCCGCGTTCCTGCCGGCTCGTCCACGTGCAGCCCCGAGCTCTCGATCGAGACCAACACCTGCGGCACCACTTGGACTGAGCCAAAGGCGGTCGAGAGCGTCGTGTCGAACGTGCTGTGGGATCTAGTCGACTCGGTACAAGATGTGCCCAACACGACCGGTATCGACGAGATTGCCAATCTCACCGAGCAAGACGTGGTTGCTGTGATGTCGCTGTCTGTTCCGGGTCACAATCCATGCAAAGGGCTCGACTCCTACACTCATCCGGTAGGTCTCGACGACTTCTGGACGAACTTCCGAGCCTTGCATCCCGGTCTGGTGCCCGATCTGTACGCCGCCTATGCGCACAACGGCGTCGCCACCGGAGTCGCCGCCGACACAGCTGCCCCTGGCCCAATCACGCTTGTCAACACCAGTCACTCGACCACCGCCTGGAGCAACGATCCATCGGTCGATCTGACAACGACCAGGGGTACCGATGATGTCAGCGGCAGTTACATCTACTACGCATCTCACGACACTTTCTCGCAGACCGACGCCGATCTGACTGGCCCCGAAGCCTTTCGCGACAAAGACGACGTAAACCAGTTCAGCGTCTCCCTCGGCGATGGCGAGTGGCAATACATCCATGTCAACACCAAAGACATGGCGGGCCACGCCGGCACGGCAAGTGCGCATGTCGGGCCGTTCCGGATCGACACCGTCGATCCGTACTTCGTGGGAGGGTTTCAACCACCGGCAGAGAAGGTTCTCGTGATCGGCTACAACACACAGATCTCCTGGTCGAGCGCTGACGACCTCTCCGGTGTCTCGTACGTCACGCTCGAGTTTGAAGATCGCTTCAGCGGTTTCAAGACCTACATCGCGCAGTACCGCCCGGCGACGGGCACGTACACCTGGTACGTCGACAACGTCCCCGCCACGCTTGGATTCATCGTGATTACCGCCACCGATCGCGCCGGTAACAACGGCGTCCACAAGATCCCAGTTCGGGTGGTCACACCGTTCACAGGGCTACAGTCGAGGCCCGACCTCGATGACGCGCGTGTGATCAGCGCCAATCTCGACAACCTCGGATCGGACGAGATCGTCGTGGACAAACAGAACGGCGCTGGGAGCGACCTCCAGGTACTGACGAGTTCGACCGTCGCCTTTCAAACCTTCGCGTGGAACGCAGTTGACGACCTCTACGCTGCCGACTACGACCGCGACGGAGATCTCGACGTGTTGACCGCCAGCCGGACTATGGTTGGTGGCACCATGCTGGTCGAGTTCCTCAACAACAACGGAGCAGGTACGCTCGCCAATCCGGGTGTGACTATTGCGCTCGGAGATGTCCGGAACAAGAAGCTCCGTGTTGCGCCGGTTTACGATGACGGCAGACCAGTCATCATGGTGTTCGGCACCAATCCGGCGGGAGTAGCGGTGACACGCTTTCACCGTTGCTTGCCCGGCTTCCCATCTATCACGATCGCCGGCCTCACTCCTGTCGCAGGCGACTGGGAAACGGGCGATATCGACGGCGATGGTGACATTGACCTGGTGGCACTCGGTCGCGATAGCGCGAACGCCGCCGGGCTGTACATATTCAGAAACGCTGCTGGAATCTTCTCACGCGAAACGGTCGAGTCTTACGTCACGATTGCCGATCCCAACGTCGATCTCGGTGACTCGAACGCGGATGGTCAGCAAGACATCTTCGTGATGTTGGATGACGGCAGCAACACGCGCATTACAAAACGGCTCGTGCGCTCTGGCGCTGCGTGGATAACGTCCGGTTCCGCGACGGATGCTGCACAACAGATCGCACGCGGTGACGGATACATTGTGGACCTCGAGGCGGACGCATCGGCCGAAGTCGTGGCGATGGGTCAGACCGAGCTGAATGCAAACGGAAGTTGGTATCTGCGTAACAACAGCACGGTGGGCCTTGCGATGGAACGGATTCCGCCCGGTATGGTCGCTTTGCAATCGACCGATTCCGCATGGGGCGATTTCGATGCAGACGGCGACCTCGACATCTACCAGAAGGGATTCGACAGCGGCGACTTGTACTTAGCCGAGTACTTCAACCAGATCGGCGACTACATCAAGAAGAACACGCCGCCGCCGGCACCGGTCAACCTTTCGTCCACTTACGACGCTGCCCGCGGCGGCTACGTCTTCACGTGGGCAAGCCCTGGACTCAACAACGATCAAACTCCGGAGGTTGGCTTTAGCTACGAACTCCGCGTTGGTACAACCAACGGCGGCTCGGAGATACTGAGTTGGGTGCATCAGGCCGGTCCTGGACTACACGGGTCGGGCGAGTCTCGGTTCGTGAAGATGGCAAAAGGGGTTTACTACGCGACAGTCCGGGCAGTCGACAGTGGCTGGATGCGCAGTGCGGCGAGCGCAACTCACAGAACCAAACCGTAGGGCCATCGATCACTGGGTCCATCTCGGGGCAGGGCGCCGCATTGGTCGCTCTGCCCCGTGTCTGTAGACGACGGACCAGCTCTCGTTGACGCTCTTCGTCGAGCTTGCGGACTTGGAACTCGGAGCGTTTGCCGGAGTGTGCTTTTTCACGCACGGCGTTGCTGTTGCTTCTGCATCATCCGGCGGCGACACGATGCGCGCGCGTCCTGGTGCGCCGGGAGCGAGCACACCGTGATAGCGGACAAGATGAACGCGCGGTGCAGGAATCAACGCAGCCAACGTGGAGATGAATTCGATCGGCTCTAACACCACGTTCGTCGTGCCATCGCGCCAACACTTCTTCAGTTGATACAGCAACCGGCCATCGTCGAGCGTCATCCGTGTCTCGTACGGCGCCAGACGCGTCCACACCGACATGGCCGCCCGAGCGCGCCGGTTGTGGCGCGAGCAGCAGGCGAAGTGGATTCCTCTGTGCCCTGGCTGCGGTTGGGAGCCAGGGTCTGATAGTGGGGGTTCTGTCGCCCCAGACCCTGGTAGTGTTCCTCGAATCCTACTCACACCGCTCGACGGCGAGCAGCGACACGTCGTCGCGCAGGTGGCCACCCGACCAGTCGCGGACGAGATCTGCGATGATGTCGATCCCGGCTCGCAATGGGCGGCCCCGCTGCCGCTCGATCTCGGCGATCAGCCTCTCAGAGCCGAATTCCCGTTCCGCCACATCCCGCGCTTCGATGACGCCGTCGGTGTAGAAATACAGTCGGTCCCCGGGGTCGAGGGTCACGGTTTCGTCCTCGTACGTCGCATCCTCAATCATGCCGATCGGCAATCCGCCGCCGTGCAGCGGCACCGGCGCCCCCGACTTCGGAAGATGGATAGGCGCGGGGTGCCCCGCCATCACGTACTGGAATTGCCCGCGCGACGCGTCGAACACGCCGTAGACAACCGTGAAGTACTGTCGCGTCCGATCCATGGGGAACTGCCGATTGAGCCGCTCTGCCACGCGCGATGGCGGGACAAGACTGGGCCCAGCTGTCGTCTCCTCGATGAGGAGCGCGCCCTCGACCGATGGCGACAGCAAGTGGTTCAAGGTGAACGACAAGAGGGCTGCCCCCACCCCGTGCCCGCTCACGTCCAGCAGATAGAGTCCGACCGGGCCGTGCGGGAAGGCCACGACGCCCACCGCATCCCCCGCCAGGTCTGTGCACGGGTGGAACGTGCGGGCGATGCGCAGGCCCCCCAGCTGCAGTTCCGCGGGCGGGAGCAGGGCGCGCTGGACCTGCGCGGCGAGTTGGAGCTCGTGCTCCAGCCGCTCTTTGGTAAGACGTAGCGCCTGCTCGGCCTCGCGACGCGCGCTGACGTCCGACTGGATGCCGATGTAGTGAGTGACCTCGCCGAGGTCGTTGCGGACCGGCGTGATGGAGAGCCGGTTCCAGAAGGAGGTGCCGTCTCGCCTGTAGTTCAGGAGCTCGATGATGCACTCGCGTTGCTCATCGACGGCAGCGCGGATCTTCGCAACCGCTTCCGGATTGGTGCCGGCCCCCTGCAGAAACCGGCAATTCCTGCCCAGCACTTCCGCGACCGTGTATCCCGTCATGCGCTCGAAGCCTTCGTTCACGTAGATGAGGGGCCGGTCGGGCAACCGGGCGTCCGCGATGGTGATGCCCTCCGCCGCCACGTCGAGCGCGTGGTCCTTGAGCGCGAGCTGGTCCGCCAGCCCTCGTTCCTGGAGGCGGGCGGCAGCCGCCGCGTCCATGTGTTGGCTCGAGGGATCGGCTGACACGCTCTTCATCCTCCGGGACGGGGGTGATGATACTCCGACTGCTGACCACACTCGCGGCAGACCGCGGCGCCAGCGCCGGCCCAATGGCCACCCGCAAACCCGCATGAATGCTGATTTCGGGTCTCGGCGGATTTTCGAGGTCTAACCGTGCTGGCCTGGCAGGTGGATCGAGCGATCGACTTGGAGGCTTAGCGCACCCGTCCCACGAAGTCGAACCAGCATTGATCAGATGGCCGTCTGGAATGGGTGCAAATGGGTGTAGAAATGGCGTACCATGCCGCACGATGATCCAGTCGGCCACCATTCAGATTACCCCTGAGATTCTGGGCCTCGTTGCCAGCATCGACGAGTTCAAGGGTGCCTGGAGAGCGCTGGGCACGCTGGCGCCGGATCGGCTGTCCGCTTTGCTGCGGGTGGCCACCATCGAGAGTATCGGCTCATCCACCCGCATCGAAGGCAGCAAGCTGTCCGACCGCGACGTCGAGCGCCTGCTGTCCAACCTGCAGATCCATAAGTTCAGCACCCGTGACGAGCAGGAGGTCGCCGGCTACGCCAAGGTCATGGAGATGGTGTTCACGTCATCGCAAGACATTGCCCTGACCGAGAACCATATCAAGCAGTTGCATCGCGACCTGCTGGTCCACAGCGAGAAGGACGCTTGGCACCGCGGCCACTACAAGACCTCGACCAACAGCGTGGTCGCGTTCGGCGAGAACGGCGAGCAGCTCGGGGTGGTCTTCGAGACGGCCACGCCCTTCGACACCCCACGGCTGATGACCGAGCTCGTGACCTGGTTCGTCGAGGAGCGAAGTGCCGCGCGTGTGCATCCGTTGTTGCTGATCGGCCTGTGGGTGGTGGTGTTCCTGGAGATCCACCCGTTCCAAGATGGCAACGGGCGCCTGAGCCGGGTGCTAACGACTCTGCTACTGCTGCAGGCTGGCTATGCGTATGTGTCCTACAGCTCGTTGGAAAGCGTGGTGGAGCAAAGCAAGGAGGCCTACTACCTGGCGCTGCGCCAGACCCAAAGCACCATCCGCAGTGAGGCGCCGAACTGGCAACCTTTGTTGATGTTCTTCCTGCGGTCGCTGGCAGAGCAGGTCAGGCGCCTGAACCGGAAGATCGAGCGCGAGAAGCTGGTGCTAGCGGTACTGCCCGATCTGTCGCTGCAGATCGTCGAGTTCGCGCGCGCCCATGGCCGCGTCACCAAGGCCGACGCCATCCGATTAACGGGAAGTAGCCGCAATACGCTGAAGCAGCACTTCCGCGCCCTGGTTGAGCGCGGGCAGCTTAGCCCCCACGGCGCGGGGCGGGGGGCTTGGTATGAGTTGCGATAGACACGCCGGCTCGCCGGCGAGAGTTGTCTTCGAAGTGACGTGCGCTATGCGCGGTGAGTGACTTTGAGCTTGATCGCGTCGGTTGAAATCAACTGTCGTTCGATCACGGCCGAATCAGCACAGAGCTCCACGTCCCGTCTGTTGCTGCGGGCGTGTGTTGTCAGTCCAGTGGCGCCGTTTCATCGGAATCAAACGGCAACGACTCTTGCGGATCGGGGCGTGCCATCGCGATCGGTGGCGGCCGGGCGGGAAGCCCGAGGCACTGCAGAATCTTGCGCGTGGTATCGGGTGGGTGAATCTGCGCGAGGATCTTCATCGGGGCTTGGCAGCGTATTGGTGGAGTGGCGCTTTACGGCTGCGCGCCGGCCGTCCGTGCCATTTCGATCAAAGTCTACAAAGATGCCGGATGCGATTGCTGCAAACTCTAAGTCGCGAGACTCGAAGATGAAGGTTTTGTCGCGACTGTCGAGGACCGCACCGATCTGCAAACGCTGAAAATGCAACTTGGCGTCCCCAATGACCTGGCGTCCTGCCATACCGCAACGGTCGACCGTTTCGTGATCGAAGGCCACGTGCCGTCCGCCGACATCAAGCGGCTGCTCTCGGAGAAGCCCGTGGCTCGAGGCTTGGCCGTGGCGGGCATGCCGATCGGTTCGCCGGGCATGGAGGTCGAAGGCCAACCCGCCGAGGCCTACACCGTCTGGCTTTTCGAGGCCAGCGGCCGTCGAACGCCATTCGCGCATCACGGTGCCTGATTTCGCTGAGTGACTGGCGCTGGTGCAGCGACCTTCACGTCCTCATGTCGGCGGGCAAATCCGGTGTGACGAGCACAGGGGCAAAGCCGCCCCCGGGCGTCCGCATGTTCGTCGTCTGGCCCTGATAAAGCCGAGCGGCTGCGAGCAGCGTGGCTCCGGCATACGTGTAGAGACGGACGTCGACTTTCAGTTCCGTGCGTGCTTGATCGCGTTCGATCGCGCGGGTGCTCGGCGCGGCGTAGGACTGCGCCACATAATCGTCCGCGGTGATGTCAGCCCAAACCTTTCGCGTGATCTTGTCCCCTCGGTATGCAGCCTTGCTGCCGTGGCCTCTCGCCGGTTTGAAGAACAGCGCGTTGCGGCGCTTCCATAGATCGTCAGAGTTGGCCGAGGAGACCAGGACTGTCTTTGGCACCGACGCCAGAAGGACCTCGATACACTGGCCGGACAATCCCCATTGTCTCAGCTGATCGGCATCGGACAGAAGCGTCAAGTTTCGTTTGTCGGCCAACAATGCATGCACGCGCGGATTGGGCGTCACGACGACGCCCCCGCTCACGTAGGCAGCTTGCAATGCCGCATGTTGAGGTGCTTCAAGCGCAAAGTCGACCAGCCGGTTGTACACGAGGTCGATCGATCGCGCTCGATGCGTCAGCTGATGTCCATCCCAGAGCAACTCACGCGCATCGGCGATAAGCGTCGTGATCCCCTGTCTCTCTAACAGCGCTTTCGCCAATTTGAATTCCGGAAGGAGAAATTGCTCTTCTGGAGCGTCATCGACGATCGCGACGACGGACGGACGTCCTGAGCCTCTCTGCCGGCGCCACTCCGCGACGAACATGTCGAGGACCTTCGCCTCGAAATCATCGGCGGGCGACACGTCGAATGCAACTCGAACCTGTTCGCAACACGCGCGCTGAGCACGGCCGGAAACCGCATTGAGAAACGCGCCGCCGGCATTCGTGTTCACTTCGATCAGTTGCGGCCCGTCGGGCGTCACGTGAAAGTCGTAACCCATGAGCGCACCGGCGAGATCAAAATCCAAGCTAGAAATCTCCGGCGCCCACGACAGGCTCTCGGTCCGATACGCGGGCAGACGGGACGCCGCTTCGACAGCGTGAACCACCTGCTCCATCTCACGCAGGACACTCGAGGGAACAAAGACGGGGACATTGGAAAACAGCGACGCGTGTGTTTCTGCCAGGCTCTTGGCAAAGCCTGCATTACCGACTTCGCGATCCAGGGCTTCCGACAGCGCGGCGCGGTCCAAGGTGATGCAGAAGCATCCCCGATTCAATCGCTCCGCCTCGGTGCCGTCGCCGTCGTGACAGGCGTCTGGTGTTTCTGAACTTGTGCCCATTAGCGCCCCGCGAGACAACGCATAGGGCCGGCGAGCCAGATTCCGCAGGCGATGGACATCCATGTCGAGACCTGGCGATTTCTGCTGACTACGTTCATGGTCTTGGCATCCTTGGCGAGGCTAACGTGAGTCTTGGCGACAGACTGAACACCGCGCATTGATTTCAGGCTACATTCCCTCATGACAACGCCCCTCACCGACAGACGGGTCGCGCCGCAAAAGTCGCCGCCGACTGAATCCACTGCGTGGCTGACTGCGTTGCGCGGCATTCTGCTCGCTTCGGCGGTCGGCCATCTCGCGTGGGAATTCGTACAGCTTCCGCTCTATGCGATTTGGCTCGAAGGCACGACATCCGAGATCGTGCTTGCGATCGTGCACTGCACCGGCGGCGATCTTGTGATCGCCGCATCGACGCTCGTGGCTGCGGTTCTGGTGTTCGGGCGCGGTTGGCCCACGGACCCGGTTGCGTATCGCAATGTGATGATCACGTCGATCGTGCTCGGGGTCGGCTACACGATCTTCAGCGAGTGGTTGAATGTGAACGTGCGCGGCGCGTGGGCCTATGGGCCCTGGATGCCCCGTGTTCCTCTGCTTGGTACGGGGCTAACGCCACTTATGCAATGGATCGCGGTGCCAGCGGCCGTGTTTCATTTTATACGGCGGCGCGGGGTTTTTCGTTAACACAGTCGGATTGCATATCGCCTTCCTCCGGGATCATTCCGCACGTCTCCCGCGGCCACCCAGAGCCGCATCGGTCCCATCGAAGATGCCCTGGTGCCCGGTCGCTCTCGAACAAAGGTCAACCGTCCGCTCCGTCCTCGCTGGACGCCGGAGCGGACGGTGGTATGAGGGCGAGACGGGAGGCGAGACGTGCCTCCCCTCGATCGATGCTAGGGTCTGGCGGCGAACTCTCATCCGCAGACCTGGGCGATGACTCCTCGCGAGAGCGAGGCCGCCCGGGTCCGGAATGAGGTCATGTCCGTGAGTGGCTGGTCTGGAATCCGCTCTTCTGGCAGATCGAGCCTTACCGCCCGTTTCGCTTAATGATATTGCCTTCCAATGTCACTTCGCCGATCCGTGCCAGCGCCCTACCGGTCAGCCTCGCGCCGGTTTGTAGCGAAATACTCTGGTCCGCCAGGATGACTCCCTTGAAGACAGAGTCCGTGCCGAGGGTGGCCGAGCTGCCAACCTGCCAGAAGATGCGGTTGGGCCTCGCCCCGCCGCGCAGAATGACCTTGCGACCGGACGTCGTGGTGAGCGTGGACGCCATCTGGAAGATGAAGACGGCGCTCGGGTTGCCCCGGGCGTCGAGAGTGAGATCGCCTGAGGATATCTCGAGCGAGGACGTGGACTTGTAGAGGCCAGGAGTGAGTGTGAGCCCACCGAGATTGCCGGCCACATCCACGGCGCCCACCGATCGACCGGCGGCGTCGTTGAAGGCGACCGTCAGGGCGAGCTGGGCATTGGTGGCTGCCGTGTCGCCAATGTGCGCCTGGCCGTTCATCTTTCCAGGGGGGAATCCCGTCACCGCGGAACCCGGACTCAATCCAACGTTCCCGACCACGCTAACGCCGGTGCTCGTGACCGTGGAGCCAGCTAGAACGGAGAAGTGACTCGCCGCGCCAAGGCGAACGCGTGCCTGATGGGCGTTGTTCGCCTCGGGCGTCTCGGAAGCGCGCGCCGACAAGCCGCTGGCCAGCAGGACGGCCGCCGCCTGTGCGGCGGCACGGGGGTAGTTTGAATTCATTGAACACGTTCCTTTCTGTTGCTGTGAGTGCTGCAATTTGTAGGACGAAAGCTCGATACTCCATGACGAATGCCAGGTCGTTCTTCGGATCGCGCAGCCGGCGAACGAGACAATCGCCATCGTCTGCCGGTCGCATCGGTCTGTCGATGGGGTAAGACCCTACCTGCCCTGCGCGGCTCGCCTGGCGGGGGGATCCGTGCATGGTCAGCACGCCGAGGAGCCACGGTGGGGTTACACCCCATCGCGAGGCACGAGCCGGCAGCGCAGCGTACCGGAGTGGCAAGGCGATGTTCGCCGCAGGAGGAGCGGATAGTCGTGCGGGCCGGGGCGCGACATCCCGTCGTAGATCGCATCGTTCTCGGGAGAGTAGATTGATGCCATCGTAGCGAGCACGCCGTGGCTTTCGGCGACCGCCAAGTCGAAGGGCGCCTCGCGGATAGTCGTTTTAAGCGCGGCTTCGTGAATCGCGCAGCGTATCGCGGACCGACGGGCGCTGGGGAAGTCGTCTTCGGAGTGCCGCGCGCTACACGCGGTGCGTGACACTGAGCTTGATCGCGACGGTTGAAATCAACTGCCGTTCGATCACGGCCGAATCAGCATGGAGTTCCACGTCCCGTCTGTTGCTGCGGGCGTGTGTCGTCAGTCCAGTGGCGCCGTTTCATCGGAATCAAACGGCAACGACTCTTGCGGATCGGGACGTGCCATCGCGATCGGTGGCGGCCGGGCGGGAAGCCCGAGGCACTGCAGAATCTTGCGCGTGGTATCGGGTGGGTGAATCTGCGCGAGGATCTTCATCGGGCCTTGGCAGCGTGG
>JANNUT010000206.1:0-1870 GCA_031395565.1 Acidobacteriota bacterium
GCGTGCGCTCGTGGAGCGCGCGCTCGATGCAGGTGCGTCGAGCCCCGAGCCCCCTAGCTAGCGGACCGGCACAGTCACGGTGGCGTGGGGGCAGCCAACGGCGGGCCGGGACGAGTTGCGTCCCGAGCCCGCCATGCGTGCTGTGTAGGCCTTCTAACGTCATCGAGAGGACCGTCAATCGGGCGTAGACGTCAGGTCACGACGCTCACCTGGCACCGTATACGCGGCGCGCAGCGACGGGTTTGGCGAGTGAGGGCGTCGCGCGCGAATTAAGTGGGAAGTGGGTGTTGTGGGCCCCGTCGGGGGTGACGGCCGCCCATGGGGAGCCCGAGTCAGAGCTACAAGAATTGTAACCGTTCACCGGCTGAATTTTGATCTTGCAATTTTTGGCAGGAAGATCTCAATGCTGAGATCGAAACCGTCGACACCAGAGATGCTCGGATCGCGGAGCTTGAGCGCGACAACGCCAGGCTGAAGGCCACTGTGGCGGCGCTTTTGTTAGAAGTGGAAGCGCTGAAGGCGCGACTCGCGCAGAACTCCGGGAACTCGTCGCGTCCGCCTTCGACAGACCCACCCGGGACGCCCCCTCCTGCAAAGCCCCGTGACAAGTCTAAACGTCGTCGCGGCGGGCAACCTGGTCACAAAAAACACGAGCGCACACTGCTGCCTCCAGAGCGGGTTATAGAGACGACCACGGTGCTGCCTGCAGGGTGTCGGCGATGCGCGAAGCCGCTTGTAGGCACGGACCCCGCTCCGTATCGGCACCAGGTGGTGGAGATTCCTCGCATGCTCGCGATGGGGCACGACTACCTGTTGCACTCGCTGACGTGCAAGACCTGCAAGATATCTACGCGCGCCGAACTGCCAGCCGGAGTGCCCACAGGCAATTTTGGTGCACGGCTGCAGGCGATAGTCGCGATCTGCAGCGGCGAGTACCGCATGTCCAAGCGGATGATAGAAGAAATGATGTCTGACGTTTTTGACGCAGACGTCTCCCTCGGTAGCGTCTCGAATCTGGAACAGGCTACCAGCGAAGCGCTTCGTGAGCCGGTTGCAGAAGTTGCCGAGTACGCCAAGGCACAGCCCATCAAACATGCCGACGAGACCGGCTGGACTGAGGGCAAGAAGCGGGCTTGGTTGTGGGTGCTGGTGGCAGCCAATGTCGCTGTGTTCTTGATTCGCCCTAGCCGTGGCGCAGCAGTCGCCAAGGAGCTACTGGGCGAGGTCTTCACCGGCATCCTCATCTCAGATCGCTGGAGCGGTTACAACTGGGTTCCGACCTCGGTGCGCCAGCTGTGCTGGGCTCATTTGATCAGGCACTTCAAGGGATTCGAAGATCATGGGCCGCATGGCCAGCGCATCGGCCTCGCGCTCCAGGCATGTTCCGATACCATGTTTGCCCACTGGACACGCGTCCGAGACGGGACCCTCCAGCGGTCGACTTTCCAACAATATATGCGGCCCGTTCGCGCGCAAATTCTGAACTTCCTGCAGGAGGGAAGCCTGTGCAATGTTCCGAAGGTCGCGGGCCGGTGCCGAGAAATCCTCAAACTTCAGGACGCGCTGTTCACTTTCATTCGCATCGTGGGGGTCGAGCCGACAAACAACATCGCAGAACGAGCCGTTCGTCATGCGGTGCTATGGCGTAAGGCATGCTTTGGGACCGACAGCGAAAACGGCAGTCGCTTTGTCGAGCGCATTCTTACGACCGTAGCGACCCTTCGCATGCAGAAGCGCAACGTACTCGACTACGTAACCGCGGCATGCGAAGCCCGCCTGCGCGGTGAACCTGGCCCGTCACTGCTCCCACAAGCTCAGGCCGTCGAGTCCGACGCCATCGCTGCATGACCACCGGCCGGTGAACGGTTAC
>JANNUT010000207.1:0-5825 GCA_031395565.1 Acidobacteriota bacterium
TTTCTCGTCCGAAATCACAAACACCGAATCGCCGTACGGCGCGCTGAGCACCGCCGTGACCGGAATCACCAGCGGGTTGTTGACCTCGGGCAAAATCACCGCGACGTGCGCAAACATTCCGGGCAAGAGCGCACCGTCCGCACTGGAGAAGGTGGCTTGCAGTTTGAGATTGCGCGTCGACGCGTCGATCTGCGGATCGATGGCCGTCAATCGGCCTTCGAACGCACGATCCTTCGACGCGTCGGTGGTAACCCGCACCGCCATTCCTGGGCGCACGCCGCTGGCGCGCTGCTCCGGCAACGTGAAATCGACATACACCGGGTCGATCGATTGCAGTTGAACGATCGGTGCTGCTACATCGAGATACTGTCCTAACTGAACTTGGCGAATTCCGATTCGTCCCGTGAACGGGGCGCGAATGCTCTTCTTGGCAATCGCGACGCGAACCTCGTCGATCTCGCCGGCGACTTGCTTGTAGGTCGCTTCTGCCGAATCGAGATCGGACTGCGATACCAAGTCTTGCCTGCGCAGGTCGCGAAATCTCGCGAGGTTGGAGTTGGCCAACTCGGCGCGCGCTTGTGCGGCGCGCAATCGCGCCAGCTCTGTCGATGCGTCGAGCTCGACCAACAACTGCCCCTTCTTGGCGATTCCACCCGATTCGAACGCGATCCGGCTGACGGTGCCTGAAACCTCGCTGCGCAGCAGCACACCCTGCACTGCGGTGACTGTGCCGATCGCGGAGATAGACGCTTCCCACTGCTCGTGCCGCACTTCGGTGCTGCTCACGGTTTCGGGCGGCAGAGCGAAGTTTTTTCCGTCCTCGATCATGGCGCCAATCTGCAGCGCTTTGACGCCTGCTAAACCACCGATGACGGCGAGCAAGAAAATCCCTGCAATGATGTATTTACGCATGGTCGGTTGCCGGTGCGCTGAGCGACGAAGCACTCAGCGTGGGGAAGAGAAGAGTCCAAAGTCGGCGCAGCGTCTCGGTGCGGTTTCGTCGAAGGTCCGCTTGCGTACGAGCCCCTGCGTTGAGAATCTCGTCGAACATCAGTCCGTGAAGCGTATGAAATATTAATTCTGCCGCTTGCGGAGGTGTTACCGCTGAAGCCAGGTGCGGTGCTTGCGGCGAGGCGGCGATCAGCTCGGTAACCCCGGCCAACACAGCGTCTTGAATTTGCGTTACCAGTTGCCGCACTTGCGGGTTTCGCGCCGATTCCGCGAACAAGTCGACCACGAACGAGGCCTCGACATCCGCCTCGAACTCTTGCTGATCGCACCAGACCACGTGCTCGAGCGCCTCGAACAAGTTCGCGATCGACTTGGCCTCGTGGAGCTTGCGTTGCAACTCGCGCATGTGCTCGCTGGCCATCGTGGCGATCACTTCTTCCTTGCTTTGGAAGTAGCGATAGATCAGGCCGACGCTAATCCCGGCCGCCTGGCTGATGTCCTGCATCGTGGCTTGGTGAAAGCCGCGCCGCGCGAAACAGGTCATCGCAGCATCCATGATTTGAAGTCGGCGCTGTTCGAAGGGGAGCGTGGAGCGCTGAGGGAGGTGGCCGGTCATAGGAGCCGCTACGGTGAATGAACATTCATTCACCGTCAAGGCGGACACACGTATTAAAACGTCAATCTTCTGTAAGCTGACTCAGGCCGCTGTAATCTATCCCGGCCCGCAACCCGCTGATTTCTAAGCGCTTAGGGGGGATGCATGACGACTCCATTTGAGGCGGTGGGTTCGGTGGCCAGTTCGGCCACCAGCGAGCCTCGCACCGACCGCTTTCGCGACTCCGCGTTCGACTGGGGCGGCCGCGCCGCGATCGCGATCTACTTCGGCATCGTGGGCGCCAGTTTCCTCGCATTCGCGGTGCAGGGTGTTCGTGGGGGCCAAGCGAACTGGGGCTGGTTGCTTGGGGCCGCTGCGCTCGGAACCGTTGCGTTCGCGATTGGGGCGATAGCACTGTCGGGAAGAGTTTGGGGTGCGAGCCTGATCGCATTTCCCGTCGTCGTCCTATCACTCTTCAACGTTACGAAACCCACCACCGATGCGCGGCTTGAAGTTGCCTTCGCTTGGCTCACGGTCGCTTGGCCCTTGTTGCGCTTGCTGGCGCGACGAAAGCAGGTCTTGTGGCCCGCGCGCTCGGTGGCGCTGCTGCTTGTCTTGCTTGTGATCGCCGCTGCTCCGAGCCGATTGGCTCAAGTGCACAAGAGACTTGGCGCCGCGTCCGAGTCGAAGAAACCAGCGGCATCTCTCGCCGAGTCAGTCGGTCGCGATGTCGCGCAAATGCAGTTTCAAAAAGCCGATGGAACGCCGCTGTTGCTCGACACACCCGGCAAGCTCTACCTGGTCGACTTTTGGGAGGAGCACTGCCGACCATGCATCGTCGAGCTCCCCGAACTGGTTCGATTGCATCAAGCGGGCGCCGCGTCGGGCCGCTTCGAAGTCGTCAGCGTGCTCGTCAACAAGCGGCCCGAGGATCTCGCCGCACTCCCGCAACAGCTACGCATCGCCGGCGATCAACTCGTCGCGGACACACAGAACTGGGAGCGCAAACTCGGCGTGACGGGGTACCCGACCAAGTTCATCGTTCGCGACCATCGAATCATCTATTACCGCACCGGCGGCGGACTCGGCGCCTACGACGATTGGAAGGCAATTCTCGAGCACCTCTGACGTAGACTTCGCCCCATGTCCAAACACGCATCGGGTTTCGTCCGCGGCCTGGGGTTGCTCGATTCGACCATGCTGGTGGCAGGGTCGATGATCGGCTCCGGAATCTTCATCGTTTCAGCCGACATGGCGCGGCAGCTCGGTGCTCCCGGCTGGTTGTTGGTGGCGTGGCTGGTCACCGGCCTGCTGACGTTGGCGGCGAGCCTGAGCTACGGCGAGTTGGCTGCAATGATGCCGCACGCTGGCGGGCAATACGTTTACTTGCGTGAAGCGTTCTCGCCGTTTTGGGGCTTCTTGTACGGCTGGACGTTTTTCTTGGTGATTCAGTGCGGCACGATTGCCGCCGTCGCCGTGGGGTTTGCCAAATACACCGGCGTGCTGATTCCCGGCATCGCCGAGTCGCGCTACTTGCTGGGGCCGGTTCACTTGACGCACAACTACGCTGTTTCACTTTCCACAGCGCAGGCGTTCGGCATTGCCAGCATCGTGTTGCTGACGTTTCTCAATACGCGAGGCTTGGCGCTGGGGAAGTGGATTCAAAACGTGTTCACGTCGGCCAAGACGTTGGCGCTGGCGTTGTTGATTTTGTTGGGGCTGACCGTGGGTTACACCGCCGCAGTCGCCGGCGCGAACTTTGGCGATCTGTGGACCCCGCGCGGCGATCTGCAAGGAGCAGGCGGGGTGACTGCCATCACCGCGTTTGGACTGTTTGTCATGCTGTGCGTCTCGCAAACCAACTCGCTGTTTTCAGCCGACGCCTGGAACAACATTACGTTCACCGCCGGCGAGGTGCGCGATCCTCAGCGTAACATTCCGCTGTCGTTGGCAATGGGTACCGGCTTCGTGATCTTGCTCTACATGCTCGCCAATCTTGCATACCTGGTGACGTTACCGCTGGAACTGATTCAACTGGCGCCGATGGATCGCGTTGCGTCCGCGACAGCCGACATGATGTGGCCCGGTGTGGGAGCCACGATCATGGCGGCCGCGATCATGGTTTCGACCTTCGGCTGCAACAACGGATTGATTCTCTCGGGCGCACGCGCTTACTACGCGATGGCCAAGGACGGGCTGTTCTTTCGTCAAGCGGGTGAGTTGAATGAGCGCGCGGTGCCGAGTTGGGGTTTGTGGCTGCAAGGCCTGTGGGCGTGTGTGTTGGTGTTGCCGCGCGTGGTCAGCGGCACCGATGCAACTACTGGCGCGGTGAAGTATTCCAGTTTGTATAACGATTTGCTCGCGTATGTGATTAGCGCTGCGTTGATTTTTTATATCTTGACGATTGCTGGGTTGTTTCGACTGCGCCGCACGCGGCCCGATGCTGCGCGGCCGTACAAGGCGTTTGGGTATCCGCTGGTGCCGGCGTTGTACATCGTGGGTGCGAGTGTGATTTTGCTGGTGCTGTTTGTGTATCAGCCGAAGCAGACGTGGCCGGGGTTGTTGATCGTGGCGTCGGGAATTCCGGCTTATTTGTTTTGGCATCGGCGGGGGGTGAGGGCGTAGGGGACGGGCCGTTCGTTAGCAGCCAGCGATTGGAAACCGGAGACAAGACCATGCGCGTCGGGCTACAATCCCGCACGTCGCGCCCGTTGATTCCGATGTGCGGCTAGCGGGTTGTGGGCGCGTTGGGGGAGCCCATGCATCAGAGGACCTACCGGCCAGGGACGATAGCGAGATCGATCCGCGTAGGCCTATCGCCGCATTATGGCGACTGAGTGTGCGGCCGATGACTCGCGACTGTGCAAAACGAATAGTGAACGAAGCGATTGACGCCGTGGTGAAGCGCGAGTCCGCACTCCTTGACATCGATATCTCCGAACGGGCTCTTTCGCACCAGCTTGCCCTTCACCTAACGAAACTGGTGGACCCGCCGCTGTCGGTTGACTGTGAGTACAACCGTTACTTCGCCGATCCAAAGCGCCTCGGCCTCACGCCTCGCAACGTCGGAGATTCGAAAGTCCAACCGATTACCGTCTTTCCGGACATCATTGTTCACGAGCGTGGTTCGCAGGAACGGAACTACCTCGTTCTTGAACTCAAGAAGCCCGGCGTCAACAAGGGCTACGACGAACTGAAGCTGAGGGCCTTTCGTCACCAGCTCAGTTACCACCACGCAGCCCATGTCATCTTGGGTCTCGATAGGGATGGAGAGCCGGTTCGAGATGTGGTGTGGATCGACGACGATGAGTGCGTGCAACAGCGGATGGCCCGCCCCACCTAGCAAGGTTGCGTCACTGCCACCAGCAACATCTCTCACAGGAGTATCGACTTCGTGCGCTGGATCGCCCCAACCGAAAAAGACACCGACACCGCGGCGCTGGAAAAGCGCCTTTGGGACGCAGCAGACCAATTCCGCGCCAACTCCGGCCTCAAACCGCAGGAATACTCCGCGCCAGTCCTCGGTCTCATCTTCCTGCGCTTCGCGGAAGTCCGCTTCGCGGCGCAACGCGCCAAGTTGGAAAAGGCGGCCACATCTTCCCGCCGTGGGTCGCGACTGGATGAACCCACCGCCTATCACGCGCAGGGCATCCTCTATCTGCCCCCTGAGGCACGCTTCGATCACCTGCTAAAGCTCCCCGAACGCGAGAACATTGGCGCAAAGATCAATGCGGCAATGCGCGACATCGAGAAGCAAAACCCTCAGCTCGCTGGCGTTCTTCCCAAGACGTACAACCTCTTCACGAGCACGCTACTCAAGGAACTGCTCAAGACGGTTTCCGGGATCCCCGCCTCCGTGGAATACGACGCGTTCGGGCGCATCTACGAATATTTCCTTGGCGAGTTCGCGCGCACGGAAGGTCAGAAAGGGGGCGAGTTCTACACCCCGCGCTGCATCGTCCGCCTTCTCACCGAAGTCATCGAGCCCTACCACGGGCGCATCCTCGACCCCGCGTGCGGTTCGGGCGGCATGTTCGTCTCCTCGGCTCGCTTCGTCTCCGAGCACAAGAAGAATCCTGCGGACGAACTCTCCATTCACGGTGTCGAGAAAACTGATGAAACCGGACGCCTCTGCCGCCTGAACCTCGCCGTCCACGGCCTCGAAGGCGAAATCAAACACGGCGGCAACATCAACAGCTACTACGACGACCCGCACGACGCCACGGGCCGCTTCGACTTCGTCCTCGCCAACCCGCCGTTCAACGTCAACGCCGTGGAC
>JANNUT010000208.1:0-3418 GCA_031395565.1 Acidobacteriota bacterium
ATCGACGGACTGGTTGAGCTTCTGATGCAGATCACGCATAAGATGACGGACCGCGCCGAGCGTCGTGTGGACAAGGAGCTCGTCGCCGAGGTTCAGCGCGTTCGCGGCAAGGAAGGCATCCTGTACCGGATCGCTGAGGCGACCTCTGAGCATCCCGAGGGAGTCGTCCGCGACGTCATCTTCCCCGTCGCCAGCGAAGAAACGATCTTGAACCTCGTAAAGGAGTACCGTGCCAGTGGCGGTCTGTACAAACGTAAGGTGCACATGGTGTTGCGCTCTTCGTACAGCTCGCATTATCGGCGCATGCTCCCGAGACTGCTCGACGCGCTCGATTTTCGCTCGAACAACGCTCTCCATCGGCCGCTCATGGACGCACTCGCCACGCTAAAACTGCGCCGCGATGAGCAGCAGCAGTACTACAAGCTGTCTGAGATCGTGGTGGACGGAGTCATTCGTCCAAAGTGGCGCGATGTCGTGATCGAGGACGGCCCGGACGGTGAACAACGCGTCAATCGCATCAACTACGAAATCTGTGTACTGCAAAGCCTGCGGGAGCAGGTTCGATGCAAGGAGGTCTGGATCGCAGGCGCCGAACGTTTTCGAAATCCAGATGACGATCTGCCGAGCGACTTCGCAGAGCGACGCGCCACCTGTTACGAGCGGTTGACGCTGCCGCTTGCTGGCGACGATTTCGTCGAGAGACTCCGAGCCGAACTGACGACGGCGCTTGTGCGACTGGACTTGCGCTTGCCGAAAAATCCCAGCGTGCGGCTCGATCCACGCCGAAAGAAGAAGCCGCTGATCATCTCACCGCTGGACGCACAACCCGAGCCGCAGAACCTCATCGCGCTGAAGACGGAGGTCGGTCGCCGTTGGCCGATGACGAGCCTGCTCGACATCCTGAAAGAGAGCGACCTACGAGTCGGATTCACCGACGCGTTTTCGACCTCGGCGTCACGCGAAGCGGTGGGCCGTGACGAAGTGCAGCGTCGCCTGCTGCTCTGCCTGTACGGCCTCGGCACGAACGCCGGCTTGAAGCGGCTCGGTGTCGGCAACGGCGTTGTCCTACAAGGAGCTTCTGCATACGCGGCGTCGCTACCTCCAGAAGGACAGCCTTCGCGCTGCGACGAGGCGCGTAATCAACGCAACGCTGGCCGCACGGCGCGCCGACGTGTGGGGAGAAGGCACATCGTCGTGCGCCGCAGACAGTAAGAAATTCGGCGCATGGGATCAGAACCTCATGACCGAGTGGCACATCCGCTACGGAGGGCGCGGCGTAATGATCTACTGGCACGTTGAGCGCAAGTCGGTCTGCATCTACTCGCAGCTGAAACGCTGCTCGTCGTCGGAGGTTGCCGCGATGATCGAGGGCGTGCTCCACCACGACACTGACATGGACGTCGAACGGCAGTACGTAGACAGCCACGGGCAGAGTGAGGTGGCGTTCGCGTTCTGTCGTCTACTCGGCTTCTCACTGCTGCCGCGACTCAAGGGCATCGCCGTGCAAAAGCTCTATCTGCCGACTGCCGGGACGGGTGCGCACTTCCCGAATCTCGAGCCGATCCTGACACGAACGATCGATTGGGATCTGATTCGAACGCAATACGACGAGATGGTTCGCTACGCGACGGCGCTACAGGAGCGAACGGCCGACGCGGAATCGATCCTACGTCGGTTCACGCGATCCAACATGCAGCACCCAACGTACAGGGCGCTCGCCGAACTTGGTAAGGCAACCAAGACAATATTCCTGTGCGAATACATCGACTCCGAGGCTCTGCGTCGCGAGATCCACGAAGGCCTCAACGTCGTGGAAAACTGGAACAGCGCGAACAGCTTCATTTTCTTCGGGAAGGGAGGCGAGGTCGCCACCAATCGGCTCGAAGACCAGGAGGTCTCCGTGCTGGCGCTTCACCTTCTGCAGTCGTGCCTCGTCTACATCAACACGCTGATGCTTCAGCGCGTACTCGAGGAGCCGCTGTGGGGAAAGCGGATGACCGAGGTCGATCTACGAGCGTTGACACGACTCGTCTATGGCCACGTGAGCCCGTACGGGTCGTTCGAACTCAAGATGCACGAACGCATCGACATCGAAATGAAGCTCGCGTCGTGATGGGCAGGACACATCGACCTCGGCCGCAGACATCGTCGGCGCCCCGCGCTTGCCTGCACAGGCGGCAACCCCGCGACTGTGACAACCGCTCAGTTGTCACAGTCGCCTTCCTGCCACGACAGACGCCTATTTTTCAGGGGTGCGCGAGGAGCGTTTTGGACCCCCCTTTGTCGCAGCCTGCCGCGCCGCCCAGATCGTGCATCCAAGCTGCTCGGCAACATCCGGCCAGGTGACACCCCGTGCACGAAGCGCGCGAACTGCGCGCAGCGGTGGGCGAGGCACGGTCGGTCGACCGATTTGCTTGCCTTCCTCGCGAGCACGGGCGATCCCCAACTTCGTGCGCTCCACGATCAGGTCGCGCTCGAACTCCGCCACCGCGCTCAGCAGAGTCAGCAGCAGGCGACTCATCGCTTCACCTCCCGGTCGGATGTCGATGCCATGGGTGATCGACACGAAGCGTGTGCCCGAACTTTCGAGTGTGCGCAGGTTTGTCAGCAGGTCCAGGGAGCTACGCCCGAAGCGGTCGAGCTTCCACACGAGCACCGTGTCGACCTGGCCGCGCCGAGCGGCGTCCATGACGCGCACGAGGCCAGGTCGGTCATTATTGGCGCCGCTGCCCGTCTCTTCCACATCGAGCACGACACGCAGTCCGTAGCGCTTGGCGGCATCGCGCAGCTCCTTGCGGGCCGCTGCGGGATTCTGGTCCACGGTGCTCACCCGGTGGTAGAGCGCCCCCCGTTTGCCTGCTGCCGCCATCGGCGACCAAGCATAGGCCGGGGGCACGCGAGCACAGGGGGTCGAACGTCAGGTCAGGCGCCCCAGCCGAAAAGACGAACTCACAAAAGAGGGATTTTCACGCATGAATCTGGCAATTGCCGTCGGCTCGCGGGCTCGCCGTACGAATTTTCCTTGCGCGTCCGAAGGTCGCGAATTCGCTGTGGCCAAAAATCACAGCTTCCCGGTCACTGGGCCGATCAGAGCGTGTCTGGCGTACCCAACACGTCTGATTGGCTTGGTGAAAGCTGCGCAACCACTCCAACGATTACGAGCACCGGCAGATCGCTGCTCAGCGACAGCAAAGACCCAGCCCTAGCTCTGCTCAGCTGCATGGAGCCGTTTTCTACGGAACGATGCAGCGACAGCGGAGACCCAGAACTCTCCTCGAGCGACGGCTGCGGCGACCATCCCAACTGCACAGAGGTCGACTTCGAAGATGATGATGTGTGCAGTTACGACGGTGGCTGCTCTGCTGGCAGCAGCGACGGCAGCAGCGACGACAGCAGCGACGACAGCAGCGACGACGAC
>JANNUT010000209.1:0-9258 GCA_031395565.1 Acidobacteriota bacterium
GTTGGCGCGCGCCTTCGAAGGCCGGCCATTCGTTCATCGACTCGACGCGCCGCCGGCGCTCAATCACGTGGTCGGCACGAACCTCGTACTGATGTTCGCGCAGGTGAGCGGCGATGGCCGCGAACTCATGATCTGCTGCGCCATCGACAATCTGATCAAGGGCGCCTCCGGACAAGCCGTTCAGGCGATGAATCTCTCGCTTGGTTTGCCGGAAGATGCTGGGCTGCGGATTGCGGGTCCTTTTCCATGCTGACGCCGCTCCCGCCCGCCGCCTTGCTTCCGGTGTACGCCACGATGCCCGTGCGTCCTGTCTCCGGTCGCGGCAGTTGGTTGATCGACGAGGACGGACGCGAATGGCTCGATGCGTACGGCGGACATGCGGTGGCGTCGTCGGGACATTCGCATCCGCGGGTGGTCGAGGCGATAGCGCGGCAAGCGGCCACGCTGCTGTTTTACTCGACCGCGGTAAGGCTGCCGCAGCGCGAGGCGTTGGCAGAAGCGTTGGTAGCGCGCTGCCCGTCACCGCTGGCTCGCGTGTTCTTTAGCAACAGCGGCGCCGAGGCAAATGAAAACGCCTTGAACCTGGCACGACGGGCAACCGGCCGTCGCCTGATCGTCACGTTGCAAGGTGGATGGCACGGCCGCACGGCGGCAACTCTGGCGCTGTGTGATGGATCGCGCTACGAGCAGGGCGCAGAACGCGCGGGTGTCGCGCTGTCGCGACGGGTGCCGTTCGACGACATCGCAGCGCTCGATACCGCGATCGATGCCGACGTCGCCGCGGTCATGATCGAGCCGGTGCAAGGCATGGCGGGTGCCCGTGCCGTCTCACGCGAATTCCTCGCCGCAGCACGCTCGTGGTGCAGCGCGCGCGGTGCCGCGTTGATCTTCGACGAAGTGCAGTGTGGCGTTGGCCGTTCAGGCGCCTTCACAGCGGCCGAGGTGTACGGCGTGGTCCCCGATCTGCTGACCCTCGCCAAAGGACTCGGGGCGGGCCTGCCGATTGGCGCAACGATCGCTACCGAGGCGATCACCAGCGGCATTGCGGTGGGCGACTTGGGGAGCACGTTCGGCGGTGGACCGGTGCCGTGCGCCGCTGCATTGGCAAACCTCGAAGTGATCGAAAGCGAAGCACTGATCCAAAACGCGCAGACGATCGGCGCTTGGCTGCGCGAGCGCGCGGTGAGCATCGGCTTGCCGCATCCGGATGGTTTAGGCCTGCTCGTCGGTGTGCGGTTGCCGCAGCTCGCGTCGCAGGTTCAGTCGAGCTTGTTCGAGAAACGTGTCTTGACCGGCACCTCCAGCGATCCGCACGTGATGCGTTGGATGCCGCCTTTGTCGTTCTCGGCCGCAGAAGCCGGGCTATTGATCGACTCATTGCAGGAGGTACTGAATGCCTAAGCGTGACTTCCTCGCGGTCGAGGATTGGTCCTACGACGACATCGACGCACTGCTGCTGCTTGCGGCGCGTGTGAAACGCGGTGACGTCTCTGGCGGCTTGACCGGACTGACGCTCGCTGCGCTGTTTCTCGACCCGAGTCTGCGCACGCGCGCCAGCTTCGATGCGGCCATGGCGCTGCATGGCGGACACACGCTGGTGCTCGAACCAGGGCGCGGCGCGTGGCCGCTCGAACTCGAGCCGGGCGCCGTCATGGATGGCGCCACGGTCGAGCACGCCGTCGATGCCGCGCGCGTGCTCGGCCGCTACGCCGACTTCCTCGCGGTGCGTTGCTTCCCGCGCGGCAACTCTTGGCAAGAGGCGCGACGCGACGACGTGCTGCATCTGTTCGCGAAGTACTGCGAGAAACCGGTCATCAATCTCGAATCGGCGCGACGGCATCCGTGTCAGGAGCTGGCCGACATGCAGACGATCGTCGAGAAGGTCGGGCGCACTCAGGGGAAGAAGTTCGCCTTGACCTGGAGTTGGCATCCCAAAGCCTTGCCGACAGCCGTGCCCGCCAGCGCCGCGCTCGCCGCAGCTCGCCTAGGGATGGACCTGACGATCGCCCGCCCCGATGGCTACGATCTCGACAGTGACGATATGGCGACGATTCAACGCATTGCCGAGGAGCGTGGCGGCAGCGTCGCGACCACCGACGATATCAACGACGCCGCCACCGGCGCGGTGGTGGTGTACGCCAAGTCGTGGGGTGCGTTGGGTGATTTCGGCAACCCCGAGCGTGAGGCCGAGCGACGTGCCGGACTGCGGCATTGGCGTGTCAGCAGTTCGTTGATGAAGCACACACAGGATTCAGCCGGCGCGTTCATGCACTGCTTGCCGGTGCGCCGCAATGTCGAAGTCGACGATGCCGTAATCGACGGACCATGGTCGGCGGTGGTCGACCAAGCCGAGAATCGTCTGCACGCGCAGCGAGCGTTGCTGTTGACGCTGGCGCGGGAGGCACGTCGATGACGCCCTCATCGCAGCCAGGACTGGTCGGTTTGAAGGGCGCGTTGCGCTACGTCCGAGCCTATCGCGACAAGACGTTCGTGGTGAAGCTAGGCGGTGACGTGCTGGCTGATGCACGCGCACTCGATAACGTCGCGACCCAAATCGCGTTACTGACGTCGCTCGGAATTCGAATCGTCGTCGTGCATGGCGGCGGTCCGCAGGCCAGCGCGCTCATGCGCCGGCTCGGCCAGGAGCCACAGATCGTCGCAGGCCGGCGGGTTACCGATGCCGCGGCGCTCGAGGCGGCGGTAATGGTATTCGCGGGCCAGTTGTCGACACTCGCCTGCAGCGCACTTCGCCATCATGGCGTCGCCGCGGTGGGGCTTTCCGGCGTCGATGCCGAGTTGCTCACCGCGGTCAGGCGACCACCGATGCAGGTGCGGCACGACGATGGGCAGATCAGCGCCGTCGACTTCGGTCACGTGGGCGAAATCACCGCGGTCGATCCGCGTTTGCTGACACACCTGCTCGAAGCACGATTCGTCCCCGTCGTGGCCTCGCTGGCCGGCGACCACGACGGTCAAGTCTTCAACGTCAACGCCGACACCGTGGCAGAAACCGTCGCTGTGGCGCTGCAAGCACAGAAGTTGATTTTTCTTACCGGTGCACCAGGCGTGATGCGCGATCGTGCCGATGCCTCGACGTTGATCAGCTTCGCCGATGCCGACGATTTGAAGCCGCTGATGTCCAGCGGCGCGATCGCGGGCGGTATGCAACCGAAGGTCGAAGCCTGCTTACGCGCGGTTGCCCGAGGCGTGGAGCGCACACATGTGATCGATGGGCGTGCCGCCGACTCACTGCTCTTGGAGGTCTTCACCGGTAGCGGTTTGGGTACGATGATCGTCCAACGCAAAGGAACCGCCGGTGCCGACGACGACACTCAGTGACGAAACAGCGCTGTTAGCGCAGATCGTCGCAATCCCGTCGGTCAGCGGCGAGGAACAAGCGGTTGCCACAGCGCTGCGGCAACACGCGAGTGATTTGGGGCTGAAGGCGTGGTGCAACGCCCATGGAGTTTTCATCGAGGTTGGCGGCAACGCACTCGGACCGAGCCTCGCGTTCATCTCGCACGTCGATACGGTGCCGCCGGGTGAGGGTTGGTCACGCGACGCTTTCAGCGCTGCCGTCGACAACGGACGCTTGTACGGTCGTGGCAGCAGCGATGCCAAGGCGTCGGTCGCAGCGATGCTCTACGCGGCTCACGATCTGCAGAGCTCCGGCGGCCCTGCGCGTGGCCGGCTGCTGACGATCTTCGGTTTCGGCGAGGAAACGAAGGCAACATCGATGCCTGCTGCGGTCGCCGAGTGCGGGCCGCTGGACGCGGCCGTCGTGGGCGAACCGACCTCGCTGTCATTGGCCTGTGCACAACGAGGCTTGGTGGTGGCCGAGCTGACAGCCACCGGAGCGCAACGGCACGCCGCCCACTCGGCCACGCAGGGCGACAACGCGATCTTGACCTTGGCCCACGATCTGACGCGTGCCGAAACACTGTTTGCCGAGCGCGAGCATGCGCTGCTGGGCCGCGTGAGCGTGACACCCACGATGATCTCGGGTGGTGTCGCACGCAATTTAACGGCGCCGTCGGCCACTGCCGTGCTGGATATCCGCACCACACCCGACTGGACTCACGATGAAATCGAAGCGCGACTGCACGCCGAGCTCAGGGCCGAGGTGAGGATTGCATCGAAGCGGCTCGTACCGTGCGAGACACCCGGCGATTCGCGGCTGTTGACGACGGCACTGCAACTGCGCGCTGATGCGCGGCAGTACGGCAGCCCGACCTGCAGCGATTGGGTCTTTGTTCGTCACCTCGATGCGTTGAAATGCGGCCCGGGCGAGAGTTCGTTGTCGCATCGGCCCGACGAGTCGGTCGAGCTGCAACAGGTTCGAGACGCACGGCGGTTCTACGCAGCACTCGCCGGAGGTTACCTGTCGTGAAGCGCACATTGTGGGTGCAGAAGACACCGCCACATCCGCGTCTGCTCGAGCTAACAGCGGGCAGCGATC
This sequence comes from Acidobacteriota bacterium, assembly GCA_031395565.1. Classification (GTDB taxonomy): domain Bacteria; phylum Acidobacteriota; class Polarisedimenticolia; order J045; family J045; genus JANNUT01. Next base: position 4,460 of record JANNUT010000209.1, read on the forward strand.
GCGAATGGGACAAGTGGCTCATGCCGTTCGATATTCGCGGCTGTATTGGTCACGTCGCTGGCCTCAAAGCGAGCAAGTTGTTGACCGCCCGCGAGGCCAAGCAGTTGACCTTGGCACTGCAAGCGGCAGCAGCGGCCTGCAAGCGGGGTGAGCTCACGGTCACCGAGCACGACGAGGACTGCCACAGTGCGGTGGAGTCCTTCGTTACTGCGAAGCTCGGGGCACTCGGCGGTAAGCTGCATATGGCCCGCTCTCGCAACGATCAGGTGGCGGCCGCGCTGCGGCTGTACATGAAGCACGGGCTGCTCGATGTGCATGCGCGGGCTATCGAGTTGGTCCAAGCGCTCACGGCCTTCGCTACGGCACACGGTGATGCGCCACTTCCCGGATACACACACACACGCCGTGCCATGCCGTCCTCGGTCGCATTGTGGGCAGGAGCCTTCGCTGCGGGACTGCTCGACACACTGGAGACGCTTCCCGCGGTTTGGGCCAGCCTGGATCGATCGCCCTTGGGGAGTGCCTCGGGGTACGGTCTGCCGTTGACACTGAATCGCAAGGCAACGGCGCAGGCGTTGGGTTTTTCCGATATCGATCAACCGGTCACGCTCACCCAGAACTCTCGCGGCAAGCTCGAGGCCGCCGCGCTGTTTTGGTCCGTTCAACTAGGGCACGATGCGGGCAAGCTGGCCTGCGATGTGATTTTGTTTTCCGGTGAGGAGTTTGGCTTCTTTGCAATCGATGGATCGCTGACCACCGGTTCGAGCCTCATGCCGCACAAGCGCAATCCCGATCTGTTCGAACTCGCGCGTGCGCGCGCCGCGGCGCTCGAAGGCGACCTGGCGCAAGTCTTGGCACTGCGAGGCCGCTTGGGCAGCGGCTATCACCGCGATTTTCAACTGCTGAAAGAGCCTGTGATGCGCGGGCTCAGCCGCGCCTCGGAGATGCTGGAGATGCTCGCGCTGGGCGTGGCAGGGCTAACTCCTGACCGCCTGCGGGGCGCCAACGCCATCGATGCGGGTGTACGAGCCACCGGTGAGGCACTGCGCCGCGCTCAGAAAGGCACGCCGTTTCGTGAGGCTTACCAACAGGTCTCACGCGAATTGGGGCAAGGTCTTACTCCACCGTCGACGTCGACAGCAACGATCGACCTCGGCCCGATCAAGCGACGGCTGGCGGCCGCGCGACGTTGGTCGCGCAGTGCAGCGCGAGTTCGCTAGCGAAGGCCAAGCTCACGCAGCCGCCGGTACAGGGTGGCGCGACTGATTCCGAGACGCTTCGCCGATTGCTCCCGGCTTCCACCGGCAGCTGCGAGCGCTCGCTCGATGTCGATTCGTTCGGCCAAACGGTCGACCACCTTCGACCCTCTTCCAGCGCTTCGCGGCGGGAGCGTGTGCGAGAGCAAGTTCGACAAGTCCTTGTCTTTGCTCAAACCGGCCACGCTGATCCGCCCCGCGTCGACATACAGCAACATCCGCGTGGCCATGTTTTCTAGCTCGCGTACGTTTCCCGGCCAGTCGTGGTGCATCAAAGCGCGCAGCACCCCGGCGTCGACTTCGGGCGCACGCGCTTGCGATCGAGCTGCGGCACGGTTCAAGAAGTGTTGCAGCAACGCGGGGATGTCGCTCTTGCGCTCGCGCAGGGACGGCACCATGGCCGTGACACCGTTGAGTCGAAAGTACAGGTCGGGGCGTAGTTGTCCCGACTCGACGAGAGCGTCCAAGTCGTCGCGTGTCGAAACGATCACACGCACATCCACGGCAACGGGCTCAGCACCGCCCAGCGGGCGGATCTCGTGCTCTTGCAATACGCGCAGCAGTTTGGCTTGGAGCACCGGCGGAAAGTCGGTCAGTCCATCGAGCAGTAGCGTGCCGCCGTGCGCTTGCTCGAAGAGTCCGGCGCGATCGCGATCGGCCCCAGTGAACGCTCCGCGGAGGTGACCAAACAGCGTCGCTTCCAAGAGCGTCTCCGGAATCGATGCGCAATCGGCAATCACGAACTGCCGCTGACGCCGTGGCGAAAGATCATGCAGCGCTCGTGCCACGAGTTCTTTTCCGGAACCGGACTCGCCGAGCACGATGACGGGGAGGTCGGAATCTGCCACCCGCTCGAGCAACGTCAACAACCGTTGCATTGGAGGCGAATTGCCCACCAACCCACCCAGCTTGGGCGCCAGATGCACCGTTCGCGCGAGGTCGTCGCGTTCACTACGGACTTGGCTGACGATTCGCGCGTAGGCCAATGCAAATGCCGCCTGAGCGGCAAGCGCTTCGAGAAACTGCAGGCTCTCTTGATTGAATCCTGCGTGCTGAGATCGCGTATCGACATACAGAGTGCCGAGCACTTCGTCGGCCACGCGCAGCGGGACACACATGACCGAGCGAATCCCGAACAGCGCCACTGATCGCGCCTGCGACAGTTGCGGGTCGGTACGTGCGTCACGTGCGAGCACCGATCGCCCCCGGTCAGCGTGCTGCACCACTGTGCGAGAGATGCGGATGGCATCATTCTGCGTTTGAGTCTCGATCCCGACCGAAGCGGCCGGCACCAGTGTTCCGGTGGTTGAATCGAGCAACAGCAACAAGCCGCGATCGGCGCCTGATCGCTCCACCGCGATTTGCACCACACGCTTGAGCAGTGGCGCTGTATCTCCCGCTTCCGCCACACGCTTCGACAGCTCATAGAGCGTTCCCAAGGCAGCCGTGTTGGTGGATTCCTTTCCGTAACGCATGGCGGCCGAGGCGCTGGGAGCACTCGCCAACACGACGGACAGGTCGGGTCGCGCAAAAAATCGCGCGCGGCGCGCAGGATCGTGCATCGCAGCGCCCACACGCTCGATTGCGGCCCGCGCACTGGCCATCGCCATGCCGGCTGCGGCCGCGTTATTGCTGTCGGCATGCAGATCCGCAGCCAAGCGCCACAACGCGATCTCGGCATCGACCGGCCCGTAGCGGCGCGCCAAGCCCAACGCCTCTTCGACGTCCCCCAAGGCGGTTGCTGTGCGGGACTGCATGCGGCGCAGTCGGGCACGCTCGAGCAGGCAAAGAGCCCGATGCGCAAGCCCATCTTCGCGTGGCAGACGCAGTGCGTCGCCGGCCTGATCTAGCCACATGTGCGCTGTCGCGAGATCGCTGAGCGTCGATTCGATACGCGCTAGTTCCAGCGCGGCAAGTGCTTGTGTGCGCAGGCTGCGCCGCGCTGACGCGTCCTCGTACGCAGCCAACGCGAGCGTGCGCGCTTCGGCGAGTTGACCCTGCTCGCGCCGATCGCGCGCCAGCGCCAGCCGTGCAAACCCGAGTTGGCCGGACAGCTGATGCAACTGTGCAAGCTCGAAGGCCAGTCGATGGTGCTCGCGGGCGACGCCGCGTTCGTCCAGTTGATGGAGTGCCTCACCGCGCAACAGCAACGCCGAGACGCGAAAGGCGTGCCGGCCGAATCGCAAGGCCTCATCGGCCAGCGCACTGCATACGTCGAGAGTTTCCTCGTAGCGCCCCAGGCGGACGAGCACCAGGGCCAGGTTCTCGAGCACCAGCTCGAGCGGCACAGCGCCACCGAGAGAGCGCATTTCCTCGCGCGCACGTTGCGCTTCGCGCACTGCGCTTTCCAAATCGCCGCCAACTTGCAAGCAGATCGTGCGGGTACTGCGCAGTGATGTAACCCAAGCAGCATCGCCCAGCTCTCTAAAGATCGACTCCGACTCGTCGAGCGCCAGGAAAGCTGCTTCGACCCGCCCGCTCAGTGCGTAGGGCATGGCGATGTCGTTGAGGCAGAGCGCCAAGTCACGGCGCGATGCAGCGCTTCGCGCCGCCACGAGCGCCTGCTCGAGATGAACCAAGGCCTCGTCGTGGCGCCATCCGATCCAGAGCACGCTGGCGAGGATCTTCTGGGCCAGCATGCCCGCATCAGCATCGCCGCTGGTTTGCGCCAACGTCAAGGCCTGACGCGCGGCTTGTTCGGCTTCTGCCCAAGCAGCATGATCGCGGTGCCGTGCGGCGAGAAGACTCAGCGCTCGCGCTTCGACCGCACTTTGTTTGTAATGACGCGCCAGTTCCACCCACTCGGTGCACACAGCGGCGGCTCGCTTCGTATCGCGAAGCCGGTGACAGGCGCGCTCGAGTCGAGGGTAGATCGTCAACCGTGTGGCATCGAGTGGATCGAGCCCGCTCAACGCGGATTCGTAGAAAGGGATCGCAGCGCCGTATCTCCAAACGCGCTCCAATCGCTCGGCGGCCTCCAGGAATTTTTCTCGCTTTGCCGTCGTTTGACCCGCGGCGAGCCACTGCTCGGCCGCCTGAATGCTGTGCTCAGGTTGCCGATCGAGACATGCCGCCCAGGCAGCGTGCCGCTGCTGCCGCTGCTCTGGTTTTAGCAAGTTCAAGCAGGCATCTCGCACGAACGAGTGCGCTGGCTCGTATTGCCCCGCGACACTCTCGACGATCAGACGCCGGCGTAGCAGCTCTTCCAAGATTGGTTCCACGGAAGCCGTGGACAACGTCGTTAGATCGTCGATCGCCGCGCTGCCTGATGCCGTTGCAATCCACGCCAATAGATCTCGAGTCGGCTCGCCAGCCCGGTAGAGTCTCACTCGCACCGCTTCCTGAATGCTGGTAGGAAGCGTGTCGATCTCGGTAACCGACCGGCCGTCGTCGATCAGTTCGCGCAATACAGTGCCGAGATAGAACGGATTCCCAGCCGTCAAACTCAGCAATGCTTGTGCTGAAAGCAGCGCCTTTGCAGGTCCAAGCAACTCGCTGCTCAGCGCGCGCACTCCTTCGAGATCGAGCGGTCCGAGCAGTTCA
>JANNUT010000210.1:0-1946 GCA_031395565.1 Acidobacteriota bacterium
CGCCCGGGAGCCCGCGCGCAAGGTTCTTGTACAACTTCGGGGGCTTCCAGCCGACCACGCGCTTGCCCCCACAAGCTCGCCTCACGTACGCTGCTCACAATTATGCACTCCCGTGGTCCCACGCTGGGCGTCCCCCAACAACGAAAAGCCGTGGAATTCGCGCCGAACGCCTACCCCCAGGCCACTCCCACGTCTGGAGCCGCTCCAGGCGGGCGGTTTGCACCATGAGCCCCAAGGCCAGGGCTATCGCATCAAATTCGATCTAATTTCAGCCCATTGGCAGAGGATCCAAAATGACACCTGGCTTTGTTCCGCGGAAAACCGCCAAGAAAACACAGGTCTGAATTCTCAAACTACCGAGATGATCCAACATTTTGATGCGATAGCCCTGGGGTTCCCCCCCTCCGGTGCGCCGGTTCCCCTCCCGTGACGATTCCCTGCCTGCATGACCGGGTGCGTGGGTTCCCCCGCGCAAACGCGCAGGGAATCGAAGAGGGTTCGGCTAGGGGCTGGAAAACGACTTAGGAAACCCACTTGCGGGCATAGCCGAGAAAGGCGGCATCCGGCTTGTTGGCGGTATGCCCATTCTTCGCAAGCCACGTCTGGAAGTCGGCAAGGCAGGCTGCCGCGTCGTGATCGGGGTAGAGGCGGCGGAACTCCATCATGGCCTTGGGCGACACGAGGCACAGCCCCGGGATGACCGGTTGGTCAACGGCTGGTGCGGCGGGGCGCGGCGCGGGGGACGAAAGCCGCTTGGCTGGCGAGGTTACGCGGACGGTGTCGGCCTGCTCGTCCACCTGTGCAAAAGCGATTCCGTGCTGCTCCAGCTCTTCAAGAGCGCCGTGCAGTTGCCGACGGAACCCTTTGAGCTGCGCGGTGCTGCCAGACAGCCGGTGAAGCTCAGAGACCGCCACCGGCTTGGTGAAGGTTGAGAAGTAGAGCTGCAGCCAAAGGGCGAGCGGCTTACGCATCAACTTCTGCCGCTTTTCCCAATCGATCGTGCTGAAACCGCGCTCGAAGAGCTTGGCGAGCTCGCGGTTGACCTCCAGCACAAAGACCGAATCATCGTCGTCACCCGTGGCGTCATTGGCCTTGGTGAGGATCGAACCGGAGTAACTGAGTTTTCCGTCCGGCGTGGTGATCCGCACGGACGTTGCGATGACGTCATCCACGAGCTGGCGGAAGCTGTCGCGGTCGGTTTTGCCCGTGCTGCGACCGATAAGGCGCAGGAAATTACGGGTACGGAACCGCACGAGGTTGCCTTGGTGCAAGCCGCGCATGAGCTGCAACGCACCCATGACGATGTCGGCATGCACCTGCGTGAGCCGCTTGCCCGTGAAGCTCACCGTGTAGCCGTTGATCGATGCGATTTCTTCGCCACGCAGATACGGCGCGTTCTTGATGTGCACGCCCGCAAACATCGCGCAGGCGAGAAAGTCGGTTGGCATTGCCCGCTTGTCTTCAGGCCAGAAGGCGAGCTGGTAGACCTTGGCGTCGTCCTTACGCACCTCGAGCTCGTGCATCTCGCGCAGCCACTCAGGAGAGCCGACTCTGTGCTTGGAACGGACGGGGGCAGAAGCAGAAGGGGAGGGGACACCGTCAGCCGCAACAGCCTGTTGTTCTGGCTTGTTCACGGTGTCGGTCATGGGAACCCTCATTCAAACATAATGTATCGTCACCTATGTTACCGGAAGGTGATTCCGTCGTCAACGCAATTTGTACGACAAGCCACCGAAGTCAGGCCGCGCCTTCGCTGAGCATCGCCCCGCTGTGACGGACCTTCAGCGGCCACGAAAAACTGATCCACTTCGCGGCCACTTGGTGCCACCCGCGGGCTCGAGCAGCCAGCGAAGAGCGGCCACTTGGTGATCCACCCATGCGCCCGCCAACAGCTCGACTGTTACTTTTCTTGCTCGTGAACTTTTGAAGATCTCATCGCCGTCGGC
>JANNUT010000211.1:0-2194 GCA_031395565.1 Acidobacteriota bacterium
CCCGGGGCTGGACAGTTCAAAACGCGAGTAACAGGCCATACCTTGGGGGATTGCACTACGCATTATGCTTTTGTGGCACGTCTGTCTACCGAAGGCATCGAACCATTCAACTACAATATTTTTGAGAATGATCAGGTGTGGCTGAGACGAGACGACAGCACCGCCCTTGCCAGCCTCACCATCGAATCCGGATCCGTCCATTCGGTGTACGCCGTCTACGAGCCGAGCTGCCGGGTTTGGCTCGAGGTGGAGTTGGGTGCAGATCGGCCCAGGTCCGTCGTCAAGCGGCATGGCGTAGGTCCTCGGGCTGAGCGCGCTGGATGCGGGATGGCGCAGCGTTGACGATGGCTGCGGTGCGTTGCCGCTCATGGACGAAGCGCTCGAATGCCTCCCAGTCGCCGTTGACGGCGATGCAGCGGAGCTGGGCGACGGCCTGGACGCGTTCCTTGATCCAGCGCATGCCGCCGTGGTCGCAGCGCTTGGCGAGCACGAACTTGATGGCGCCTTCGACGATGCCGCTGCCGATGACGAGGTCTCTGCGGCGCAGGCTTCCATAGCGGATGTGGTCGACGCGCTTGGCGATGTATTTCCGCGAGGCATGGAGGCGCTGGCGCTTGGACTTGGTCCCCGGACCCGTCTTTGCGATGAGCGCCAGGCGTCGGTCGAATTCCGTGAGGATGCCCTCGACGTCGTCCTCGAAGAGGCGTTGTTTCTGTTCGTCGACCCATGACTTGGCTTCGGGGCTGCCCTCGGGGAAGAGCGCCCCAGCGGCATCCCAGAGCTTCTCGATGACGTGATAGACGTCGATAGTGTGCTCGGCGTGGGGAAGGTATTCGGCGCCCAGTCGCGCGAGGTCGTCGTCGCCATCGGTGACAAGCTGCACGAGACGTCCGCTCGTAGGGCCGAATCCCCGCTTGATGGCTTCGCGCCGGGCTACCTCGAAGGCGCGGCGCTTCGAGGCAAAGGTGACGTAGTGCCGCTTGTTGAGCGGCCCCTCCAAGCGTCGCGTCCCGCAACGCCGCAGCGTGTACATCACCACCATCGTGCCGCCCTTGCCGTTCTTGGACTTGTCGCCCTTCTTGCGGCGAGGACCCTTTGGATTGCGGGCGCGTTTCTGCCGGCCTCGATGGCGGGCGGACGCCTCGGCGCCAGCATGCCTGGGCTTGCGCTTGCCGCGCCGCTTCGCGAGTTCGTGCGCCGTCGCCGTCGGCACCGCTTTGCCGTCGATCTCGATGACGAGTACCTCTCCATCATCCGCTGGCGCAGGTTGCACCTCGAAAAATGCCTCGGCGTGCGCTCCGAAGCCCAGCGTCGCCTGCTCGATGACCTCCGTCGATGGAGCGTTCGGCACGAAGTCCCCGAGCACCTGCTGGGCGCTGGCAAACGACAACTCCGTCGCGAGACGCACGGCCCGAGACAGCACGTTCCAGCTAAAGCGGTCGGCTCCGAGCCCGAGCGAGAGATCCACAGGGTGGTAGCCCGAACCGCCCGCGCGCACCTCGCGCATGTACGTCCGCCAGTAGCGCACCGGGCCGAATAGCGTAGCCAGGTTGCGCGCGATCGCTGGGCGCCGTCGATACTCACGGCCGAACCATGTGACCCGCCCCGCCGGGAGCTTCGCGACAACATGCGCCTCGCGCAGCGCCAGAAATATGGTGAGCAGGACGCGGCCTACCGCATACACGGTCTCCCGAATGGCCAACTCCGCATCTCGGAAACTCACATGCTCCGCGCATGCCAACTGCTCGACCCTGACTACCGCCGACGCCAGCTCCTGTGCGAGATGCTCGCGAAGCTCAGCGTCGCTCGGCTGCGTCGCAGTCACTTCGCCGTTCCTTGTCAGGCTATTCGGAGATATCTTCGTCATGCGGGAGGTCCCTGCGGGTGTTGGTTGGTCTTGCAACCCCAGGATCCCTCGGATTTCCCGTGCTTTCACCCTCTGTCGTTCAGCCCGCCCTGGATCTCAGCCCGGCTGCACCCAAATGAACTTCACGCCGAGCGAGGTCGAGAAGTATGAACTTCGCCGCGGGGACATCCTCCTAAACGAAGGATAAAGCAAGGAGCTGGTTGGGCGGCCAGCAATGTACCGAGACGAGCTGCCGGGCGTGTGCTTTACCAACTCGTTGGTCCGTTTTCGAGCTTACCCGTGCCTTGATTCCACCTTCGCGCTCGGCCTGTTTCGGCACTACTTCAA
>JANNUT010000212.1:0-5749 GCA_031395565.1 Acidobacteriota bacterium
GCGTTTCACGCACGCCGGCATTTGACCCACTCCACATAATCGTGGTCCTCCTTGGCTTTCCGCCACGTCGGCGGACGCAGAGGAGATCTCATGATCCGCGACCACTTCAAGTCGTCAGAGCTATCTGAGCACTTAACCTCCGGAGGTGTCGGACCGCACATCGAGTCCTTCGTGACCGCGCTCGCCAGAGAGGGCTTTGCGCTTCTTACCGTCCAGGGATACGTCCGCGACGTCGCACACCTCGCGCGCTGGGCAGGCTGGCGCAAGATCGACGTCGCGTCGTGGAACGACGACACTCTGGTGCGCTTCAGACGCCACCTCTCGCGCTGCAGATGCACGAAGCAAAGCAAGGGTGTGTTTCGTCGGACGGTTGGAAGTGCCGCGCGCTTTCTCGCTCATCTGCGCGCGCGCGGTGTCATCGTCGCCGCGCCACCGGCACCTCCGGCGAATCAGTTCAAGGCGATCTCCGAGCGTTTTGCCAGCTGGATGCGACGGCATCGCGGTATCACTCCAAGCACCGCGCACCGCTACCAGCTCGCCCTGCGCACATTCATCGCTCAGCTCGGGGAGGGCCCGGGCAAATACCACGTCGCGGCCATCCGCAGCTTCGTCATCGAGCAGATCGGAATCCTCGGGCGCGGGGAAACACGGTCGGCTGTGACAGCGATTCGCGCCTTTCTCCGATTTCTCGTCGCTGAAGGGCGAGTGAATGGCGGGATGGAGCACGCCGTACCCACGGTCCCGCAGTGGCGGCTGGCGTCGCTTCCGCGATATCTGGAGGCATGTGCGCTTGAGCGGGTGGTTGCAAGCTGCGACCTGTCGACGTGCCTCGGTCTACGCGATCACGCAGTCTTGCTGCTACTCGCGCGACTTGGGCTGCGCGCGGGCGACATCGTTGGCATGACACTCGATGACGTCGACTGGAAGCGCGGGACATTGCGTGTTCGGGGAAAAAGCCGCCAAGAGGTCTTGCTCCCGCTTCCACAGGATGTCGGTGAGGCGGTACTGGCATACATCGAGCGTGGCCGACCTAGTTCTACAAGTGACCGCGTATTCCTAGCGGCCAACGCGCCGACTCGACCCTTGGCGTCGTCCGCCACGGTATCGGGCATCGTGAGTCTCGCACTCAGGCGTGCTGGCATTCACAATCCGCCAAGCCGTGGCGCGCATTTGCTTCGACACTCTGCAGCGACCGCAATGCTGCGCTCGGGCGGCGCCCTCGACACGATCGCGACAGTGCTGCGGCACAAGTCGCCGGATACCACCGCCTACTATGCAAAAGTCGACGTCGCGTTACTCCAGCAGGTGGCGCAGCCGTGGCCGGGAGGTGTCGCGTGATGAGCGCGGCGGTTGATCGCCACATCGCAGTCCACCAAGCGACGGGATACCTGTTTCGCAGACAGTCGATTCTGCTGCGCGACTTTGCGCGCTACGCGGGAGTTCGTGGCGAGAGGTTTGTTCGAGCTGCCACCGCACTCGAATGGGCCGCTCAGGGGCCCACGGCCGGCACCTGTCACGGACGGCTGGACGTCGTCCGTCGCTTCGCTAGGCTGATACGTGCCGAGGACCCGCGGCACGAAGTCCCACCACTCGGCACCTTCGGCCCACGGCCGCCACGACGCAAGCCCCACATCTTCTCGCCGCGGGAGATCGCCGCACTGCTTGAGGCCGCCGCTGGCCTAGGACCGCGCAACTCGTTGCGTCCCACGACCTACGCGACGATGCTTGGCCTGATCGCAGCCACGGGCCTGCGTATTTCCGAGGCACTCGCATTGCGACTCGATAGCGTGACGGCGGATGGACTCGTCATTCGTGAGACGAAGTTCCGGAAGAGTCGTCTCGTGCCGCTCCATCCAACCACGAGTCGCGTCCTAGATTCATATCTCGTAGCACGCTCGCAGCATGCTGGCGACGACGACGCGGTGTTCCTTTCCGAATGGGGCACCGGCCTCTGCTATCCGACAGTGATCTCGACCTTCCTTGCTCTTGTCCGCGGCATCGGTCTCCACCCCGGACCAGGAAAGCCTGGGCCGCGCATTCATGATCTGCGGCACACCTTCGCGGTGCGTTCACTTGAACAGTGCGTCGGCAATCGCCAGGCTGTCGCGCGCCACATGCTGGCACTCAGCACCTACCTAGGGCACGCGCACCTCGCCGACACCTATTGGTACCTTCAAGCCACACCAAAGCTTCTGGCAGACGTCGCTGAACAGAGCGAGGCACTCATGCAGGACGGTGCGCGATGACACCGCTCGCGCCACACCTGACAGCGTTCCTACGGGTGCGGCTTCCGCGAGAGCGGCATGCCAGTATTCATACATGCGATGCCTACGCGTACGCTTTCAAGTTACTTCTCTCTTTCGCAGCGACGAGGCTTGGCACGCAGCCTTCGGCGCTGATGCTGGAGCAGCTCGACGTGCCCCTTGTGCTCGCTTTCCTCGACGACCTCGAATCCACGCGACGCAACTCCCCGCGCTCGCGCAACGCCCGGCTCGCCGCCATCAAGTCCTTCGCCCGCTTCGTCGAGTACCGCGTACCGTCGTGCCTACAGCAGGTCCACAGCTTACTCGCCATACCATCCAAGAAGACCGATGAGAAGCTCGTCGCCTACCTCACACGCAACGAGATGCAGGCTGTTCTCGATGCAGCCGATCCACGCACTCGAGATGGCGTGCGCGATCGCGCCATGCTGCACCTTGCCTTCGCCACCGGACTGCGAGCCTCCGAGCTGGTTGGCCTTCGAGTAGACGACATAGTCTTCCAACCGCAGCCCGCTATCCACGTGCGCGGCAAGGGCCGAAGAGAGCGCGTTCTGCCGCTATGGAAGACCACGGTGACAACACTGCGCGCCTGGCTCGCGTTGCGCGGCGATGCGACATGTCTCGAACTCTTCCTTAATGCCCGCGGTGCGCCTCTCACCCGGGACGGCTTTGAGCACATCGTCGCCAAACATGTAGCGGCAGCCACTGTGCAGGCGCCATCGCTCGAGAAAAAGCGTGTCTCACCTCACGTCCTCCGGCATACCTGCGCGATGCTCACGCTGGAGGCGACCCGCGATATCCGCAAAGTCGCACTCTGGCTTGGTCACGCGAGCCTACAAACGACCGAGATCTACGTGCGCGCGGATCCGACGGCGAAACTCGAAGCAATTGACGGCGTTCTGCCACCCACACTGCGGCGCGGTCGCTTCCGAGCGCCTGACAGGCTCCTCGCGACACTGAGGCCATCGCGGAATGGCTCATGATTATGCGGAGTCGCCGCGTGGCTTCGGTCAGGTAGAGGGGCCGCCGTGGCTGTCAACTCCACATAACCGGGCGCTCGGCATAATTGCGGTTATGCGGTGCACCGCATAACCGCAAGTCGTTTGATGGCTTGATCGGTGTGGTGCAATCCCGACTTGGTGAGGATCCATTGAGCAGCACGTTGTTCGTATTCATCAATCGACGCGGCAACTACTTGAAGCTGCTGGCTTGGGATCGTACCGGCTATCTGCTGCTTGCCAAGCGTCTCGAGCATGGACGTTTTCACCTTCCGAGCGAGGCTGAGAAACAAGCGCTCACTGAGCAAACACTAAAGTTGATTTTGGATGGAATCGTGCTTGGAAAACGACGCATCTTGCGATAGAAATCACGCATGTCGCACGACGAGCGCGCGCAGGCAATGACCAAGGACGAGATCGTCTCGTTGCTCGTCACTCACGAGCAGCTCGCGCAACAGCGCGACGATCTGAAGCGTCAGCTCGACTGGCTCAAGCAGCAGTTGTTCGGTTCGAAGTCCGAGCGCCGGTTTGTCGATCCTGATGGCCGCCAACTGACGCTCGGTGAGAATCCCGACTCCAGCACGTCAGCCGAGGAATCGACCACCACGGTCGCGGCTCACAGTCGACGTAAGCACCCGCCGCAGGAGCAGGCGCAGGCCGACGCACTGCGCTTTGATCCATCAGTTCCGGTCGAAGAAGTTCGGCTCTCTCATCCCGCACTCGACGAAGAGCACGAGGTCATCGGCGAGAAGATCTCCTACCGGCTGGCCCAACGGCCCGCCGCCTACGTTGTCTTGAAATACATCCGGCCAGTGATCAAGAAGAAGTCCGATGGCGCGCTGGTTTGCCCTTCAGTTCCCGCCGCGGTGCTGGGCAAGAGCCTGGCCGATGTCAGCCTGTTGGCATCGATGGTGATCGACAAGTTTCTGTTTCACTTGCCGCTGTATCGTCAGCACCAGCGCATGGAAGCAGCAGGAATTCACCTTGCCCGCTCGACGCTGACCGGCTTGATTCATCGGACCGGCGATCTGCTCGAGCCGATCTACCTGGCACTGTTGGCCTCGATTCTGCGAAGCCTTGTGATCGCGATGGACGAAACGCCAATCAAGGCAGGCGTGCAAAGCCAGGGGAAGATGAAAACCGGCTACTTCTGGCCGATCTACGGAGATCGAGCGGAAATCGTGTTTCCGTTCGCACCGACCCGTGCGGCGAGTTTCGTGACCGAAACGCTGCAAGGCTTTGGCGGGGTCTTGCTGACCGATGGCTATGTCGCCTACGAGCGTTACGCCGCGCAGGTGAATTCTGTGGTGCATGCGCAATGCTGGTCGCACACCCGAAGGCAGTTTTTGCAGGCCGAACAGATCGAGCCTGAGTTGACGGCCAAAGCGTTAGAGCTGATCGGAAGGATGTACGCCACCGAAGCGCGGCTTCGCAGCAAATTGACCGACGAGACGAAGTCACTCGAGCTGCGCGCGGTGGAGTGCCGGCCGATCGTGGACGAGTTCTTCGAGTGGCTGAAGGACACGCTTCAACAGCGCGTCTTGCTGCCGCGCAATCCGTTTACCGAAGCGGCGCACTATGCGCTGTCGCGTGAACGCGGACTGCGCGTGTTTCTCGAACATCCCGGCGTACCGATGGACACGAACCATCTGGAGCGGCAGATCCGCCCGATTGCGATCGGACGAAAAAACTGGATGTTTTGCTGGACCGAGATTGGTGCTCGATACGTCGGTATCTTCCAGAGTCTGTTGGCCAGCTGCCGCTTGCAGGGCGTCGATCCTTACAGCTATCTGGTCGATGTGCTGCAGCGTGTCGAGAGTCACCCGATGAGTCAGGTGGAGTTGCTGACGCCGAGACTCTGGAAGAAGAACTTCGCCGATAATCCACTGCGATCGGCGATCGACAAGCGGTTCGTGAACGCCTCTGCTTGACCGGTTACCATTCGACTGGATGGGGAGCGGCTTCGTGTGGCGAGCTCGGCGGTTCAGGCGACCTGGCAAGCGGAAGGCTCAAGGCTGATGGAGCTAGCGATCGACGCAACGCTCATCGATGTGCTGCGGCTTGCTGCAAGACATTCGAAGGGGGAGCTCGAGCGATCGGGTCTAGCCGCGCGAATCGAGAACGCACGCGCACGCCAAGCTGAGCTTGTTTGCGAGGCGGCGCACACCCTCTCTGAACTAGGAGTCACTCGCGAGGATCTGATCGCTTTGGTCGGCCAGAAACTCGTCAGCACGTGAGGAACACGCGCTCAAGGTTGTGATCGTTGGTGAGAACACCTTCGGCGCGCCTATCCGAGCAGCCAGGCACAGTCACCACTCCGCGCACAGTTCCATTCAGCCGACGCCCAGCATCAAGGCATACGAATACAGTCATCCGAAACCAAGTCGCGTCCTTGTAGCACGGTAACTGGAAGACCCGGCGGCGTGATCGCCAAACCCTGCTGCTCTAGCTCAGTACAGGCGCGATTCAAGCGGAGCAGAAACTCAAGTG
>JANNUT010000213.1:0-10654 GCA_031395565.1 Acidobacteriota bacterium
AATGAGCTTCCAGCGATGGTGGTCGCGCGTGAGTTGCTTGAGAAGCTCGACGACACGATTGAGCGCGCAGGTGTTGGGTCGGACAGCGAGGTGCTGGGACAGTTGCAGTGGTTCGTCACCGCGGCCGATCTGATGGAGCGCCATCTCGCCTCGCTGCTGATGGAGATGAGCGCCAGCGGGTTGGTGCGCGAACTCGGCTTCTTGAGCATCGGCGCCTACGCCGAGAATCGATTGGGGCTGTCGCGCACGAGCATCGAGGATCGTGTGCGTGTGGCGCGCTCCTTGGCCAAGCGGCCGCGCGTGCAGCGCGCGTATGTCACCGGCGCGATTGGTCTCGAGAAGGCGTTGCTGGCGGTGCAGATCTTGGGCCCGGGGTATGTCAATACCGAGTGTGAGAACGAGTGGGCAGCGCACTTGAAGGGCTGCACCGTGAAGCGTTTGCGCGATGAAAAGCGCGCGCTGTTGTTTGCGGCGAGCGTCGAAGGACGAGTCGGCGCGCCGTCGCCGATGTCGGATGAAGCGTGGCTCGCATCGCTGCGCTGCGCGCCCGGCGACACTGCAGTGGCCGTGCAACGTGCCGGTCATGTTGCCTGCAATGATGGCCCGTTGGTTCCTGTGGCGGGCAGCGTGCTGCGCTGGCGCTTGCCGGTAGAATTAGCCCGCGACTTCGGCGCCTGTATCGAAACCCGTTGCAAATACCTCACGCTCGATGCCGAGGCGTGTGACTGGTCGCAACCGATCAGCGATGAAGATCCGCCGTCGTGGCGTGCGGCCCGGATGTTTTCCATGGCGTGCCGCCGATTGCCCTCGTGGGTTGGTCTCTTGGCGATGCTCGAGGAGTTTTGTGCGCAACACGATCAAGCGCCGAAGCGTTCAGCCTCGCATTCCGAGGTATTGGTACGCGCTCGACACCGCTGCGAGGCCCCCGGCTGCACCAGCCGGCGCGTCGAATGGCATCATCGCCAATACAGATCACGCGGCGGCAGCGATCACCACGACAACGGCGATGCACTCTGCCCGACACATCATCGGCATGGTCAGCACGGCGGGTACATGCAGGTCGCCGGCGATACGCCGCTCGAGCGCACCTGGAGCTTGGGACCGGCGCGCAACGGCACGTGGTTTCGGAACGAACGGCGCATCGCTGCGAGCGATCCGCGTGGGCCAGAGTCAACGTGATGCTCGCCAACCCACAGCAACACTCGAGTCGATCGGTCGTCGGCAGATGTGCCGCCATCGACGATGCCGGCGTGATCGATTCCCTGGTCGATCCGGCCCTAGCGGGGCGACAGCGTGTCGTCCTTGCGTCGATGGGGCGATTCGTGGGCGCCATAGCGCTGACGAATAGCCGGTACCAGGTACTGTTCGAACGCCTTTTCCAGGTCAAAGTGCGGCGCCAGGCCCCAATCGCGGCGCGCGGCCGAGTCGTCGACATCGGCAGGCCAGGAGTCAACGATCGCCTGACGCTTCTCGTCGGCAACAAATGTAATCTCAGCACCCGGGAAATAGCGCAGCGTCATTGCGCGAAACTCCTCAGCCGATGGATTGAACGCCGTAATGTTGTAGACGGTGCGCCCCAGTTTGGCGCGGGCAGCGCCCATCAGCGCGAAGATCGCATCGACCGCGTCGGGCATTGCCATGAAGGGGATGCGCGTGTCGGGGCGCACGAAGCAGGCGTACGGATTTCCCTGCGCCGCCGCGTGGATCATCTCGGGGCCGTAATCGCTGGTGCCGCCCGACGGGATGGTGTCAGCGCTGATCAACCCAGGAAAACGAATGCACCGAAAGTCGACGCGCCCGGATTGATCGACCGCATCGAGCTGCTTGTAGTAGAGCGAATAGTAGCGGCCGATCTGTTCGGTATAGAGCTTGTTGCAGCCATACATCGTGCGCGGCGTGGTGTACTGGTCTTCGGAGATCTTGCCCGCGCGGGCTTTCGTTTCGCGATCAGGCAGGCCGTGGGCCGCGATCGAGCTGGGATAGAAAAACTGCACCACGCGCCCATGACTGCGCGCCTGCTGCTGTGCAAACTCCAGCAGGTTGAGCGTGCCTTCGACATTGACCTGATGCGCCGTGACCGGCGTGAACTCACCGCGCGTGGAGAGCAGCGCGGCCAGGTGGTAAATCGCGTCGACCTCGAACTCGGCCAGAATTCCGTCGAGCAGGTTCTTGTCGAGAATCGATCCCAACACGGCGCGAGTGACCAGCTTGGCGGTGTCGTCGGGCAATGGCTTGAGGTCCAAGCTGACGATCGGGTTTTTCTGTGCTGCTTTGAGGCGCGTGGCCAACGCATGGCCAATCTCACCGCTGGCGCCTGTAATCAGGATGACGGGCTGACGCATGAAGGGACTCCCTTGGCTAAGGCCGCAAAGACTTAGCCGAGGAAGTCACCCTGTCAAGCACGATAGGTCATTACTGCAGGGTTGGATCGCTGGCACCGAGCGGACCGCTGCTCTGTGCGTAGAAGGTGGCGATACCGTTGGCGTCCAGCAGTTTTCCGGAAGCAAACACGGTTTGCGTCGCGAGCGCCGTCTGGCCGGCGAACTTGACGCTGACGGGCGCCCCGGCAGTTGTCTCGGCAAACAGAATCCCCTCAGCAAACAAAATCCCTTCGGCGAATACGATCCCTTGCGCCGTGGTGAGCCGTCCGTTACCCAGCGATGCCCCCGATGTCAGCGAGACCTTGGAGGCGTTGAGCGCGCCTGTCGCCGTTAACGCAGGAGCCGTCTCGGCAAACACGATTCCTTGCGCACGCAGCGCAGAGTTTTCGGCAAACAAGATCCCTTCTGCGAACAGGATCCCTTCTGCGAACAGAATCCCCTTGGCCGCCACCACGTTCTCGGCAAACAAGATCCCTTCGGCGAAGATAATGCCGCCTGCATTGACCAGCGCTGTCTGCCCGCTCTTCTGCACCTTGATGTAGCCGCGCGACCAGTCGACTCGTTCGCCGCCGATTGTCGAATAGGCAGCCGGCATGAGCGACGCCTTGAGCAGCACGGTGCCCGCGGCCGGGTTGACCGGCGCGTTACGCAGCGCATACGCCAAGCGCACCGCACCCTCGGCATTCAGCAATCCACCGCCTTGCTCGTAAACCGAAACGCTCGGCAGAGTCTGGGCTGTGTAAAGCAGAATCGCCTTGGCCATGCCTGGGGTGAGTGAAGGGTTGGCCTCGACCATGTTGGCCAGAATCCCACTCACAACCGCTGCGGCCATCGAGGTGCCACTGAGCCTCAGATACGTGTCTTTGTCATGCGCGTCTTCGACGCAAGTGACCGGATAGTTCACGCACATGGTCGGCTTCAAGCCGGCTGCGGCGACGATCCGCGTGCCTGGTGCCACCAAGTCGGGCTTGACGAGGTGATCGTTGCTGCCGGTGACAGCGTCGAACGAACGTGTCGGCCCGCGCGAGGAATAGCCGGCCACGCTATCGTCGGAGCGTTTGATCGTACCCTTGTCGTCGGTCGCGCCCACCGTAATGACCCACGGCGAGTTTCCGGGCGAGCTAATGGTGCCGAATAGCTTCGATCCATCGACCGACGTGCCGCCGTTGCCGGCAGACGCCACCACGATCACGCCGGCCTCGAAGAGTCGCTTGGTGGCTTGGCACAGTGGATCGGTCTTGTACGATTCGACGGCAGGCGCACCGAGGCTCATGTTGACCACTCGAATGCTGTACTTGGTACGATTCGCGAGCACCCAGTCGATGCCGCGGAGCAGTTGCGAAATGGTGCCCTGCCCGTTGTCATCGAGCACGCGCACCGAGATGATCTTCGAGCCGCGCGCCACTCCGGAGTAATTGCTGCCGGAGCCGGAGGAGAGCGCGCCATTGCCATTGATGATTCCAGCAACATGCGACCCGTGGCCGTAGACATCGTCGGGGATGCTGGGAATCATGCTCGTCTTGTATTGAGTCGAACTGTCGGAGGCCTTGCTTGCGCCCGAGTCGATCACGGCGACATTCACGCCACTGCCATCGACGAAGCTTCCCAAGCTGCTACGGTCGAGGGCCGCCGCGCCGGAGGCCTCCTGCAGCAAGCTGTACTGCGGATCGCCCGCACTGACCGAGGCCTGACAGCCGTTGGCGACGACACGGCGATCGAGACTGAGTGCCGAGATCGTGGAGTGTGCTGCCCAACGCGGTAGCGCACGCGCAGGCACCGTTACCGCCAACATTTTCAAGTTGTCGAGTTCCAGCAGATGTGTCGAGTCGGCCAAGAGGTATTCGCGATCGTAGCCGGTGAGCGGCTGTTTCAACTGCGCGATGATCGCGACCGGCTCGTCGAGCATGTAGCGCTCATCGAGCCAGGCCAACAGGTCGGACGAGATCGACGACGCTCGCGCCGACGGCGCCAGAATGGTCGGTAGGAACAAGCAAAAGGTGAGAACTGCCCGGCGCATGATTCAACCCTCTCGTGGCGTGAGTGCACACCAACCCGACGAATCCCCCAGCAAATGCCTTGCCGGGGCGGAAACGCTTAGGAAATAGGGGGGTTGGTTCTTGCGGCCACGAGCGCATCGGCGATCTCGTCCGGCCGGACTGTCCGAATCCAGGCCAGCCTGCCTGGCTCGCCGCCTAGGGCAGGAATCGATCGTGCAGGTGCGGCGGCATCAGCGGGCATGTGTCGATCGGTGCCGCAAACCATCGACGGCGGCGGCGTGCGACAGCGTCGTAAAACCAATCGCGAAGAGGATGCGGTACGAGCGCCATCAGTGCGGCCGGGACGCGCCACACTCCTCCGAGCTGGCGCAGCGTTTCGCAGGCTGCTTTCCAGCGCACGAGCAGCGTGCCATCGGGCATCAACAGCACCACGGAATCGGGGAGTGCGTCGCGCTGCTGCCGGGAGATGAGTGCTGCGAACGTTGCGCCTTGTTGGGGCGCGAACTTGAAGCGAGCGCCGTCGCGATCGCGCGGCACCAAAAACGACACCAAGTGATGGCACAGTCCGCAGTTGCCGTCATAGAACACGATGACGTGGTGACGCCTCGCGCCTGGCGCTAATCCTTCAGGCATACGCAGCGGCGTTGACCGTACCGCGGATTGGCAGAGCACGCGCCGTGATAACCGGTCGCGCATTCGACCGAACAGCCCGAGTCGCGATTGGGTCCCGTCACACCGCAACTCAATGTTCCAGGGAGCATCGAGACGCCCTCGGCGAGATCTTCGGTTTTCGGCTTCCAACTTCCTTGCGAGCCAGAGCTGTAGGCTCCGGTGGTAACGGTGGCGAGTGCCTCCGTACCGCCCAACGGGTAATGCACGAGCTCGATCCCGCCGTAGATTCCGGGCGGCAACGTGGCCCCCGGGGCGACCGTCGGTTGCGGCGCGAAGCTCAGCAAGAGTGACGCGCTGCCGTCCTTCGATTGAATGCGCAGCACACGATCATCGCCAAACACGATGCTGGCATCGTTGATCACGCCGCCCTTCACACCGGTGGCGGGAAGCTGGGACGAGAACAAGTAGAGGTGATCGGCTTTGCCGTTGTTGCCGCCCTGATCGTAGTCGTCGATCACGACGGCGATCCGCCACGACTTATCAGCGAAATACCGCACGTCGCCATGCAGATCTCGCGGAAATACCGACTCGCCCGCGAACGCGGTGTTAGCGGTGAGCCAAAGCAACCCCAGCAGCAATCGACGAATCATGTCCTAGTCTCCGAACGACGCCTTATGTGCCGCCACGATCTTTTCTACCACGGTTGGATCGGCAAGCGTCGTGACATCGCCCACTTGATCGAGCTGATCCTCGCCGATCTTGCGCAGGATACGGCGCATGATCTTGCCCGAACGCGTCTTCGGGAGGCCAGGCACGATCAAGATCCTGTCGGGTGTGGCGATCGGGCCGATCGCTTGGCGCACCTGCTCTTTCAAACTGCCAACCAGTTCGTGTGGCTCGCTGTTTTCGAACTCGGGGGTGGGGATCACGAAGGCATAGATACCGGTCCCCTTGATGTCGTGCGGGTAGCCGATGACGGCTGCCTCGGCAACGGCCGCATGGGCGACCAACGCACTCTCGATCTCGGCGGTGCCCAGACGGTGACCGGCGACGTTGAGCACGTCGTCGACACGGCCGGTGATCCAGTAGTAGCCGTCCTCGTCGCGGCGACAACCATCACCGGTGAAATACAGCCCCGGATACTGCGTGAAATAGGTTTCGCGAAAGCGCGAGTGATCGCCGTAGATCGTGCGCGCTTGGCCTGGCCACGATCCGCGCAAGCACAGGTTGCCCGCCACGCCGTTGCCCTGCAGCTCGACACCCTGGTCGTTGACCAATACAGGTTCGATACCGAAAAACGGCAACGTGGCCGAGCCCGGTTTGCACGGTGTGGCTCCGGGCAGCGGCGTGATGAGGATGCCGCCCGTTTCGGTTTGCCACCACGTATCGACCACCGCGCAGCGCGAGTCGCCGACCACGTCGTGATACCAGTTCCAAATCTCAGGGTTGATCGGTTCGCCCACCGAGCCCAACACGCGCAGCGATTGGCGTGAGTACTTCTTGACCCAAGCATTGCCTTCGCGCGCAATCGCACGCAGCGCGGTGGGCGCCGTGTAGAACACGCTCACCTTCAGGTCATCGACAATTTTCCAGTAGCGGCCCGGATCGGGGTAGGTGGGGATCGACTCGAACATGACCGTTGTCGCACCGTTGGCCAGCGGGCCGTACACGATGTAACTGTGCCCCGTGATCCAACCGATATCGGCCGCGCAGAAAAAGATATCGTCGGGACGAAGGTCGAACACCAGGCTGTGCGTCATTGCGGCGTAGGTGAGATATCCGGCCGTGGTGTGCAGCACACCTTTCGGTTTGCCGGTGGACCCCGACGTATACAACGTGAACAACGGCGATTCGGCGTGCATCCATTCGGCGGGGCAGGTGGAGCGTTGCCGCGCCATTTCGCTTTCCAGCCAAAAATCGCGCCCAGCGAGCATCGGCACATCGACGTCGGTGCGTCGCGCGACCAACACGGTGGTCACGAAACTCAAGCCGTCCACGGCTCGATCGACGGTGGCTTTGAGTGGGATCTTTTTTCCGCCACGCAGCCCCTCGTTGGCGGTAATCACCAGCTTCGCGCCCGCATCCACGATTCGTCCGCGCAGCGATTCGGCCGAGAATCCCGCAAACACCACCGAGTGCACCGCGCCGATGCGAGCGCAGGCCAACATCGCGGCGGGCAACTCCGGGACCATCGGCATATACAGCGCGACACGATCGCCGCGCGTCACCCCGTGCGCGAGCAGCACGTTGGCGATCCGCGCCACCATGTGCTTGAGCTCGCGATAGGTAATGAAGCGGTAGTCTTCGGGTTCGTCCCCGACCCAGATAATGGCGCGCTTGTCGGGCTGCGTGGTGAGATGCCGATCGACACAGTTGACGCACGCGTTCAGCCGTCCGCCGCCGTACCAGGCGAAGTCGACTTCATGCATGTCCGAGTCCATCACCAACTGCGGCGGGTGTTGCCACGTGAGCCGATCGGCCTGCTCGCGCCAAAACCCTTCCGGGTCGTCGATCGAGCGGCGGTACATGGCGTGGTAGCCGTCGAGAGAGTTGATTGAGGCGCCGGCGCTAATGTGCGGTTTGGGGGGGATCACGAGGCAGGTCTCCTTCGAGCCGTGGCCCGCGCAGTCTAAGGCAGTGCCGGATCCAGGCCCACGCCGATCGGCGCTCCAGACTGCTTTTCAGAACCAGGAGCCTTGCGGGCTGTCGCCACTGGGTGTCTCCCAGCACGCCGGTGCGCGAGTATTCCAAGGATCTTTCGCGTCGACATAGGAATCGGTCCGGGTTCACTAGATCTAGATCGCTTGCATCTGCGCGCGCGAGCGGGAGGATGGCAACGATTCTTCGAAAAAAACGAGGCACGTAAGCCATGAGCCAGCGCGGCACCACCCTCCTGCTTTGGATTCTGTCGGTCATGATCATGATCGGTGCCGCAGCCTGGCAACGAATGACGGGCCCCACACATCCGCGTCGCGGTACCGCCATCGTCGAGGGGCAGACGCTGCAGTGGCGGTTGTTGCGCAGCGGCACCACAGGCGAGCCGTTCGTGGTTTCGATTCCGGCCGTGAAGGGAATGCAAGGCGTGGTCCGCTACCGGCGCTTTCCGACCAACGAGCCGTTCGTGACGCTGCCGATGCAGCGCCACGGTGAGACGTTCGAAGCGACGCTCCCGTCACAGCTGCCAGCGGGGAAGTTGGAGTATTCCGTAGCGCTCACGACGCTGGGCGGTGAGATCTCGATAACCGGTGACGAGCCGGTGGTGATGCGATTCAAGGGCGACGTGCCGGCCGGGATTCTGATTCCGCACATCGCGATGATGTTCTTCGCCATGATGATCGGCGTGCGCGCCGCGCTTGCGGCGCTAGTGGGCCGGCCGGAAAGCAAACGGCATGCGTGGGTCGCGTTGGCAGGAATTACGCTGGGCGGATTAGTGCTCGGTCCGATCGTGCAGAAGTATGCGTTTGGCGCGTACTGGACGGGCTGGCCGTTTGGCGGCGATCTCACCGACAACAAGACCGCTGCCATGTGGTTCGCGTGGTTGGTCGCGGTGATTGTCCTGGCGCGGATGCCTGCCGAGCGACGGGCCGCACGCGGCACGGTGGTGGTGGCTGCGCTGGTGATGATCGCGGTGTACCTGGTGCCGCACAGCCTGCGGGGCAGTCAACTCGCCTACAGCCAAGTCGACGCCGGCACCAGCGCGGATGATGCCGTCACCACCGGCCACTGACGCAGGTGCGGCAAGCCTAAATTCAACACCGCTCTCGATCGGGGCGAGCGAGAGCGGTCTCGGCGCGTCGCGCGGCTTTAGTTTGCCGGGAGTGATTTCTCGCGAGCGTCCAGTTGCGCCTCGAGTCCTTTGCGGCTGCGCGTGGCAGCCACCGAATCGAGCAGATCGCGCGCCGCCTGCAAGCTGCGGCGAGCGGCGGTTGGATCGCCCTTTCCAAGCTGCAGATCGACTTCGCTGAGTCGCAGTTGGAAGGCATTGAACCCGGTCAGGCCAGGCAGCGTGGCCGCCACCAGGGCCAGTCCACGGTCCCACTGCTTGGACGCGGCATAGAGCTGCGTCAAGCGTGTCTTGGTCGCGAAGCTCTCGGGAAAAAGAGCCGCCGTGCGCTCGAGTGCCGCGATGGCGCGCGCCGGTTGACCCGCCGTTGTGGCGGCACGCATCAGTTCGTTGTCGAGATACTCTCGTGGGCCGGTGAGGTCTTGGCGGCTCGTCGCCGTTTCGAGATACGAAAGCCACTGTTGCGCGACACGCTGTCGCGCCGGCTCATCGCCGACGAGCTGGTAGTACTGCGTCAGATCGGAGAGCAAGTACGAGCGATCGATCGGCAACAAATCGCGTTGCTCGAACGCACGCGCCATGCGGGCTGCAAACTGCTGAGCCGCGCCCGCCTGATCATCGGCACTGAGTGCACACCCCAAGCCGGTGGTGGCGACCTTGCCGAACGATCGTGTGCTACGCAACGATTCGCCCTCGCGCTGGGCGACACGAATGCACTCGAGCGAGTTGCCGCTCTCCGACAGCGCGCGTGTGAGTTCTTCGACGACGCGCGCTCGCAAGCTGGAGCTTTTGGAGTTGGCAACGGGCAAGCCCACAAGCAACGCGGTGAGCCGCTCGGCCGCGTGCGTCGCGTCACCGCGCGCCATTGCGGCCGTCGCTTCGGTGAAGGCTGCCTGACGAGGGTCTTGACGCTTATTGCCCAGCGCGCGCGCTCCACTGTCCAAAAACTGCTGCAACTGCGCCACCGTCAGGCTGCCGACATGCGAAGACAGCGCCACTTCACGCGAGGGGTCGATGATCATCAACTCAGGAATCGACGACAATTCGTACTTGGCGAAGAACCCTGCGTTTTGCGCTTGCTCCATGTCGATCGAGAGCCAGACGAACCGCCTGGCATTCTTGCTGAGCGCTGGATCAGGAAAGACCTCAGCGTTCAGGAAGACGCAAATCCGTCACCAAGGGCTCCAGATCTTGGCAAACAGCGGCAGCTTGCTGGCGCGAGCCTGCTGCAAGGCTGCGGCGTAGTCGTCGTGGATGAAGGACACACCGTTGGGACTCGGCGCGGATGCGGCCAGTGCGTTGCCAAGCAGCATCAGGGTCGAGGTCAGGGCCAGACTGACGAGGGCAGAGAGGCGACGCATAGCTCCTCCAAGGGGTGAGGAGATGATGCGGTAGGAGAGACGTAAGCCACTGCAAAAAAATGTGAATCGTTGCTTCAGCTTTCTTGATGTGCGCGTTCGTACGTTTGCACCGTGGGTCGGTCTACTGCTCGCGGCAGACCAATTCCAATGAGGGTGGATCGGGCGGCATTCGCGGGAAATGTGGGTCTTGGAAGACGATCACGGGCATCTTTTGTTCCGGCGGTGCTTTGATCTGGTCGTCGATGTGAAACACCACGACCGGCGGTTCGACCGGAGGTAGAGGCAGCGGCGTTTCGTCGATCGAGAAGCGGACGGTGAGCGCCTGACGCGTGACCACGATGCCGGTGTCGTGAAGCGTGAATCGTATTGGTTTAGCTGCCTCGAATCGCGGACGAACGTCGACCGGGCGGTGCTCGAGCTTGACCGGCTCGATACGCGCCGGAAGCCGCAGTCCGCTGTTGGAAAGCGTGTAGCGAACAGGCTGAAAATCAATCTTGAACTGCGCGTCGATCGGACGGC
>JANNUT010000214.1:0-27643 GCA_031395565.1 Acidobacteriota bacterium
GTCGATCGGCGTCAGCCGCTTGAATTCGAGTCCTTGCGGGGTCGGCTTGGGGAACTGGCCATCCGCCTGCTGAGCATCTTGATCGGCGGTGGTGGCGCTGGGAGTTTGCGCCAAGGAGGTGAAAAGGCTGCCGACAAGACACACGGCAAGCGCTGCGAACCAGGTCCGACTCAATCTGGACATACCCAATCCTCCCGTCCTCAGAGCAAAGACCACGTACTTGTACCGAGGATACGATGCCGAGACAACGGGGCGGCCATACAATTCCCCCGGCCCGGAAAAGATCGCCACGGGTTAGGAGTCGGGATGAATCGTTTTCTGCTGTGTGCCGGACTGGCTTTCACCGCAATCGTCTCGGAGCTGGCCCAGGCCCAAGCTCCGGTAACGGCACCACCGGCTAAGCCGGCGCTCGTGGCTGACCAGACGATGCTCGAATTGGGCACGCTGCTCGAAGGCAAAGAAGCGTTGGCGCTGTTCAACCTCAAGAACACGTCGAGCACCGAGATCAAGATCTTGAGGGCGGCCCCCAGCTGAGGCTGCACCGTGGCCGAGTTCGACGCGGCTATCCCTCCCGGCGGGACGGGAAAAGTAGTAGGCAAAGTTCATACCGAAGGGCGCTTGGGCGAAAACGTGAAGTCGATCACGCTCGACACCAGCGACCCGGACGCACCTCAACTGGTGCTGCAGTTCAAGTTCACCGTGACAGCCCCGGTGTCGATTTGGCCGGCTCAGCAAATCAACCTGCAAGGCGTGCAGGGAGACTCGGTGATGCAAGAGTTCATCTTCAAACGTCCCGACGGCCAGCCGCTCGAACTGTCGGACGCGCAGATCGGAAACGCCAAAGGTGTTTCGGTGGAGTTGGAGAAAGTCACCGAAGCCAACGCCGACCCAGCGAACAATCCCAGTGGCGCGCACAGCGGGGATTGGCGCGTGCGCGTAATACTCGACGATGCCTCGCAGCCTCGCCGTGAAGCGGGCGACTTGAAGCTCACGACCAATCACCCTGATCGAAAGAACGTCACGATGCCGCTGCAAATTCAAGTCACGCCGGTGCTGCAGATCACACCGTCGCGCGTCGATTTGCGGGTCGAGCCTCAAGGCCGTCCGGCCACCATTACCATCGACATGCGCAACAACGGCTATCGCGTGTTCTTGGTGACCGGACTGACGATCGAAGGCGATCTCGAGGGGGTCGATGCGCAGCTGGTGACGGACCAGAAGATGATGGTCCAGCGTGTGCGACTGACCGTGCCCGACAGCGCGCAACTGAAACCAGGAGTGCATCAAGGGAAATTGGTTGCCAAGACAGATCTCAAAGTGGCGCCCACCGTCGAGATCCCGGTCACCATTACCGTGATAGCGGCAACGCCCGCAACGAATTGAGTCTGTAAATCGAGTCAATGCGGCGATGGCGCTGGAGTTTCTATCTTCAGCGCCACCACCCGTTCATCGCTTCGTCAATCGAGGGTAAACGTCAACCCGCCGTAGAAATAGCGGCCGCGAATCGGGCCCCAGTTGTAGTCGTTGGTCGGATCGAGCAAATCGGACTGCACATAGTCGCCAAGGTTGTCGACGCCGCCATTGAGCCGCAGCCACTTGGCCAAACGCAGACTGAAGCGGGCGTTGTAGACCCAAAAGTCGGGTGTGTCTTGCAGGCCATTCTTCAGGCACAACTGCGGGTCGACTCCTCCCGGTCCAAACAGCGAGCAAGCGCCGCTGCTGACGTCGTCGAAACTGGCGAACCAATGTTGAATCGGCATCGAGCCTTGGCACTGAGCTTGAACGAGACCATCCCATTTCCCATTCGGCGCGTTGTACCCGAGTTGCAGCGTGCCACTGCGGCGAGCCGTGTACGGCACGCGGTCGAACGGGATCTCGTGGCGATACAACTGACTGGGCCCGATCGGCAGAAAGTGATAGACCACGGCGGGTCCACCGGTACTGTCCGCCTGCAGTGCCGTAAATGAAATGTCGGCGTTGAATCCTTGCATCAAACGCAGCCGCGACGTGAGCGTCACGCCTTGGTAACGAGCTTTTGGAAAATTTCCCAACGCGTAGGTCTGAACGCCAATCAAGCTGGTTGCCACCATCCGCACGATGTGATCATCCAGCTCGGTGCGATGCGCGTACAGTCCAACGCGGATCGTCGCATTGGGTTGCCATTGAGCGTCGAAGGCGACGGCACGCGATGTTTCCAGTTGCACGTTGGACGTTGGCGAGAGCCGTTGTCCGCAACAAACCTCTTCGTAGATCGGACGCGGCGCGCGAGCGCCCTTGCCCAGCGAGAGCGCGAATTGCCAGGCGTCGGACGGTTTGTAGGTGATTCGGGCTCGCGGTGAGACTGCGTTATCTTTGCGCTCGACGAGCCCCGTACGAAGCGTTTCATCGGACCAGGTGAAGCGGTCGTAACGCGTGCCGAGACGTACTCCCCAGCGCGGGCTGACTTGCCAGTTGACGCCGGCATCGGCCCCAACGCTCGACCACTTGTCGAGTACATCTTTCAACTGTGTGTCGGTTTGTTGCCAAGCGATGACGTCGTCTTCCTGGGTGCGCCAAGAAACGCCGGCAGAAAACTGGAGTCCGCGATCGACCAGGAAGTGCCCGTAGCGAAGATCGACCGCGCGATGCGATTCATCGATGGTGAAAACCTGATCGAGCGTCAGTTGCTCGGGCGACACCGACTGATCGAAAGTTTCGTGGAGACGATTGAACGCCATGGCACGCACCGTTAACCGGCCGTTCTCTCCGATCGGTGCATCCAACCCCAGGTGCTGACCATCGGCGTTGACGAAGGCATCTTCGCGACCGTAACGCACGCCGTCGCCGCTGCCTGGAGCCGGCGCGAAGTACTTGCCATGACCAAATGGACCGTCCTCGCGAATGTCATTGGCGGCCGCGGTGATCAGCGTGCCGTTGCCGAAGAGATACCGGGCTTCAGCGCGCAACATCCGGCGGTCGAGTTCGCCGGTCTCATGAAAACCATCGTCATTGGCGTCGACTGGATTGGACTTGGCGTTCACGTACTGCCCACCAAGCATCAGCCCCTTGTGCGACCAATTGCCCAAAAGGTGTGCGTTGCGCCAGCCGAACGAGCCGGTTTCGGTGATGGCGGTCAACGGCGCGCGTTTCTGTGATGGTGGAGACGTAATGTGAATCCAACCACCAATCGCCTCGGGCGGCGCCTCGTAATCGCCGGGTCCTTTGGAGACGGCAATGTTGGCGATCAACGGTCCGTCGACCTGCAGCGCATAGACCGTCATGAGGCCCCCGACCAACGGGAAGCCGTCGACGTCGATCGGAAGCAACTCACCGCCCAGGCCACCCAGGTCGATATTCGCGGAGTTGCAGTTGGTGCACATGGTCTGCACCACGACCCCTTCGTTACCTTGCAACCCCTTGCTTTCGGGGGGTGGGGGCGAAATGACATCACCCTGCTCCGCCGCGAGGGCGGAGCAGGGGATCGTCAAACTCAACACCAAAACCAAGCAACGGCCGAGGCCAGCCGGAAAACGACTCATTCGCACCACTCTGGGTAGGCCTTGACGCCGATCCGTGTGTCGGCGCTGGAATCCCAACCGCAGACGTGGTCGTAGATCACCCAGTTACGATCGAGATAGTAGTTCTGGGGGAAACCGTTGCAGGTCGAGCGATTGAACTGTTGCCACACGTCGCCGACGTTGTCTCCGTTGGTGTCGCGATCGCAAAGGATCAAGTAGTCGCCACCCTCTTCGGCGCGCCACGCGTTGATCGCGTTGGTGCAGCCCGTCGTATCGGTGTACGGAGTGGCGCCGCCGAGATTCTTCTCGAGCACCAGTACGGTGGTGAAGCCGCGCTTGCGGTACTTGTCCTCGATGCTGTCTTCGTTGTCGGCCTGAACGTGACACCAGAAGCAATCCGAGGCGCCGAGATCGAGATGGACCAAGTCGCTATTGCGGAACTCTGTCAACGAACGCAGGTTGCCGAATTCATCCCACAGCAATAGCTCCTGACCGTTGTCTTTGCGAACGAAGGTCTTGGGGGCGCACTTGCCGTTCTGGAACGGATTGACGCCCAGCGTGTCGCAGTAGTCGCCGGCTACGTAACCGGGCCGGGCCGCGCCCGCGCTGGTGGTGCCGAGCGTTCCCTCCTTGTTCGCGTTCTGTGCGGAGATCAGGAAGTACTCGTTGCTTCCGCCCACGGTGAGTTCGTACGAGAGTGTCATGTCGTTGACCACCACGCCGTTGGTATCGGCGGCGGCGCTGTGGCTCCAATCGGGGAGGCCATCGCCGTTGGTGTCGACCGGCAAGTTGCCGCGCCAGATTGTGTACTTGGTGTTGTGCTGCCCTGAGGCGAGTGGTGTGCCGACGAAGGCGTCACGCTTGGCGTCTTCGAAATTCAAACGCACGGTCGACGACGTGACCTTCTGCACCCACAGCGGGTGTGTACTGCCTTTGCCCGAAACTTCGCCGGGCCCCACCGAGTCGTCGTACTTGATCCGATAGATGCCGTTTTGAGTGTTGGCCGCGCCCGTGTCGATAGTGAGGTACAAGAAGCCATCGGGCGAGACGGTCATGTCGGCCCACTTCTTGGGGCAGGCGCTATCGACGGTGCCGTCTCCATCGATCAACGGATCGTAGAGCGCGCGCGTCGCGCCAAACACATCACGCTTGGCCCCGGTCACGTCGATATCTTCAATTCGGCCGTTCGCGTTGCACATGTAGAAGACGTCGTTTTGGAGTGCGGCCGGGTAACGCGTGCTGGTGTAGGAGACGGCGCCTGACGGTGTCACCACCGTCGCGTGCTCGGTGAGCGGATCGACATAGCTCGGATTGTTGAGTTTGCCGCTGCCGGCATCCCACGCGTAGTTCTTCACGACCGTGTTGCCTTCAGGCAGCGCGTTCATCTCGTCCTTGACGCCCGAGGTTCCCTGATCGGTTTGATAGACGGTTCCGACCGAGAGATTGACCGCCATTCCGCCACCGCTTCGAAATCCTTTCGCGTAAACCGCACTGCCAGCGGCAGGGTTGTCGGCCGGAACGCTTCCATCGTCGTTGAGACGCAGCACCTTTCCGGCGTTGGAGGCATCGTTTTGCGCATTGCTCGCCGTTGCGAGATCGCCGGTGGCAACGTAAAGCTTGCCGTCCTTGCCAAACACCAGCGAGCCACCCACGCGGGTGCCATCGGCGCTGGCGGCGAGCGTGAGGATTGTGAGTGAGTTGCTGCCGATGTTCTTGTTGTCGTCATAGCGCACGACTTTGTTGACCCGCGTTCCCGACTCCGTGTAGAACGCGTAGACGAACGGTTTGCCAGGGTGCACGGCGACATCGATCAAGCCTTCGCCAGATCCGCTGCTGGCTACCGACAGCGATGCGAACGGCGTCGCGATCAACCGCCCGCCCTCTACGACCCTTATCTTTCCTGTGACGCGTTCACCGTAGAAGATCCGGCCGTCGGCCGCGATCGCAATTCCGGAGGGACGCTCGGTGTTGGTCAGGACTTGCTCGAGTCGATAGGGCCCGCGAGGAAGCACGTCGCCAAGTGCCAAGGCGGCGCCGATCGACGCTGCCAACAACCCACTCAACATCAACCCTCGATAGATCCAACAGCCTGACCGAGTCGACATAACCCTCTCCTCCGCGAGCGACTGAGACGGGCCAACACGTCGGAACGCAACCATCCCGCGCGCCACTACGCCCGTCACCCGGCCGGGGTTATACGAAGGTGGGGACAGAATTGCAACGAACGTATATCAGGCCCGCATCGTGGTTGTTCGGCGCGGCGTCGGCGCGCGCAGCAGAGCGGTCACCCGAGGCGCAATACCCTCAAATGCGCACAAGCACTGCGACGGCCCCTTTGTCCCACGGTACTGATCGTCTCGCCTAACGCGGGAGGCTCTCGAGGCAAGACCGCGCGAGCTCTTTCACCTCGGCCGTGCCTTCGGAAGCTAGGCGTTGAAGGATCTTGGCGGCCGCCTTCTTGTTGCCGTGCGCGGCGTGATATCGCCCCAGTTGCAGGTCGATGGAATCGTGCAATTCACGCTCTTTGGCCGCTTTCAGGGCCTTCTGCAACAACGCAGCACCCTCTTCGGGGTTGCCACAGGTGGCCAGGTATTCCGAAGCCGCGGTCAACTGCTCGAGGCTGGCATTCGGACCGATTGCGGCCTCGTAGTTCCCAAAGCCGTCGGCGACACGTCGCATGATCGGCTCCAGGGTCGCGGCATCGACATATCCTTCGACCCGCCCCAACTCGTGACCCTTGGCGTCCAGGAACAACAGCGTCGGCCAGGCGGTAATGCGATGCGCTTGCACGAAGAGCGTCTGGACATCGTTGTCGATCTTGAGCGGTACGAAACGGCGAGAGGCATCGATGACCCCGGGCACTTTATATGTCGTCTTTTCCAACTGGGCGCACGGCACGCACCATACCGCCCACACATCGACGAACACCGGTTTGTGCTCGGCCTTTGCCTGCTTGAGGGCCTTGCCGGCGTCGACCAACCAGGCAATCGCATCCTCGGCGCGGGTCGAGGTCGCACCCGCTAGCAGCGCAACCGCGATCACGACGGCAACTGGACGGAACATCGTCAGGACCTCCAGAGAGTGGTCAGAGAATGTACAACGGGCCTGGCCTCACGCCAGAACCTACACTCGTCCTCACCCGAGTGACCCCGCCGCTGTTGCGGGAGAGGAAGCACTGCATGACGCGTATAACGCTTTCGAAAGGGGCTGCCGCCGCCGTAGTCCTGGTTTCTACCCTGGTCCCGACGCCTGCCGCCACGCTCCCGGACGATCCGCGCCAAGTCGAACGAGGCCGGCAGTTGACCCTGACGAAGTCCAAAGCCGATGTTGACGGAGACCGTCAACCAGAGACGTTGATCTTGGTCAACGCCATGACGGGCGAGACCGACCCCGCCCGGGCGACCGAGGTGATTCTCGGCGTGGCGGGTCCTGATCAAGGCAAAGCCCCGGGCTCGTTGCTCTGGGCCCGTCACGTGGCGCGTGACACCGCCAGACCGGCGCACGACGGCGAGGTCGAGGCGGTCGACTTGGACGGGGATGGCGCTTCAGAAGTTGTGCTGAGTTGGGACCGCTCGCTCAGCGACAAGGGGGTCGATCGATGGTGCGAAATCTATTCGCTGAAGGATCCGGTAGCGCCGCGGAAGGTCTGGGAGGGACAGATCGAACGCGACGCACGTCGAGAGCCTCAGGCCAAGCCGGAGGACAAGCTATGGATGCGTCGCGAGTTCGACTACTCCGCAACCCGCAAGGAGGCGGGGAAGGCGATTGTGTTCTCGACACGACGCACGCTCGCCAGCGACAAACCGGGCAATCCGCCCGCCGTAGAGCTCGAACGAATCGAGGTACCGCTGCGCTCGTATTGAGCCTCTTGTGTTTCGTCGGCGCGGCACGGGCCGACGAGCCCAAGCGCTACGCGTTGGAAGCAGGCGATGGAATCCCCGGCGCCTTCAGAGTCATGTTGGTACCGGATGTCTCCGGCACTTGGAAGTGCGAAGCCGCGTGGACCGGTCGCGCACTCGCGGGATTGTGGGTTGAAGATGAAAGCGGCAAGTCGTTGCGCCGCTTAGTTGGGCCCTCACCACTCGTGCTCGAGATGCCTGTCGATGGCGAGGCGTTCGTTGCCGGAAAAAAACTCGTAGTGCGATTCTCTCCGTACACCGCTCGCGGTCCGATGAGTGGATGGCTCGAAGTTTCGGCGCCCCCAGGACAAGCCGGTTCGGACATGCAAGAGCCTCCACAACCCGCCTCGTTGGTCGAGCCTCCGCTGCGTGGACCGGGTGCCTGTTTGGCTCCCGCATTCGGCAGCGATACGGCCGGACGAGCCATGCGGGCGCTGGCTGAAGCGCTGCAACCGGCTACTCCAAAAATGCGTGAGTGGATGTCGCGTTGGGCGGGGCGGGTTGGTACCGCAGTGCGCGAGGACGAGGACGGGCGCGTTTCGCGTCGCGGATTCGATCTGCTGTGGGAGGACCTGGCGATGGATCCGCCGGTGAACGACGATTCGGGCCGAGCATTTCGTGGCGTGCTGGCGGCGATCGAGGATCTTGTGCGGCGCGAGGACCGCCCGCGCGAGAGAAAGCTCGCTGCCACGCGACGGGCCCAAGTGGTCGAGGTCCTGTCTTGCTTGAAGTAGTTTTCCCCAGGGGCACGTAGACTACGCGCGGAGACTCACTCATGTCCGCGCTTGCTGATCAGCTATCCGCTCTCGCCTCAGGTCTGTCTGCGACCATCGTCGCGCATCGCCGCGCGCTGCACGAAATTCCAGAACTCAGTTTCGAGGAACGAGAGACCGCGCAGTATCTGGAAAGGGCCTTGCGCAATCTCGGGCTAGAACCGCGCACCGGCCTCGGAGGCACACACGGTCTGGTGGTCGAGCTGCCGGGTGCAGGGCCTGGACCCACGGTGATGATCCGCGCCGACATGGACGCGCTGCCGATCGACGAAAACTCCGCACATCTGGTTCGATCGCGATATCCGGGCCGGATGCACGCCTGCGGTCACGACGGGCACATGGCCGTGGCGCTGGGTGTCGCGGAGGCGGTGACCGCCTTGGGCCGCACGGTGACATTGCCAGGCCGCGTGGTGGTGATCTTTCAACCGGCCGAGGAATCCGGCGGCGGTGCTGCCAAGTTGGTGCAGGCCGGCGTGTTGGACGACCTCTCAATCGACTACGTGCTCGGGCTGCACTTGTGGAGTTACTTGCAGCGCGGGCAGGCGATCATCCCCGACGGTACCGTCATGGCCTCGGCCGATGAGTTCCGCATTACGTTGGGAGGAAAGGGCGGACATGGAGCGCTGCCGCATCTCTCCCAGGATGTCGTCGTCGGTGTGGCGCATTTGATCTCGGCACTCCAAACCGTGGTGTCACGCAACGTCGATCCACTCAAGCCCGCAGTCTTGACGATTGGTCATGTCGCCGCCGGAACCGCTCCCAACGTGCTGCCAGAAATCGCCATGCTGCACGGCACGTTTCGCGCGCCGGATAGCGCCACACGCGACCTCATGCTGGCGCGCATCAAAGCGATCGCCGATGGCGTCGCGCGCTCGCTGGATCTTGAGCTCTCGATCGAAATCGATGGTGACTATCCACCGACGGTCAACCACCCGCCGGTAGCGCGCGCGATGCGCGAGGCAGCACGCACGGTGCTTGGGGTCGCAGGTGTGCTCGAAGGCCCCCCCACCATGGCCGCAGAAGATTTTTCGGTCTATCTGCAGCATCGCCCCGGGGCCTTCATGTTGCTCGGCATGCGCGATGAGTCGCGCGGCGTCATTCATCCGCACCACTCGCCGCAGTTTTTGGTACTGGAAGAAACACTCGCGCAGGGTGCCGAGATCTTGCTGCGAACGGCCGTGAGCGTGATGCAGCACCCGCCGAAGGCCTAGGGCATCACGACTCAGGGGAAGACAATCTCTCGAACAGCCGACTTGGCGACGAACAGTCGGTCGTTGTTGTCATCCGGGTCGGATGGGTAAAGCGTGAACCCTACGGCGCTCGCCTCGTAGTCTGGAGTCGTCCCGAAGATCGTCTCACCATCGAAAAACGTGACCACACAACGAGGACCGAGCCCCGCCCCCGCACCAAAACTGTGAGGCGCTTTGTACTCGCGGTTGCCGAAATAGTCTTTGACGTAGAACAGCGCTTTCAATTCGGAAATAGACAAGCGCAATGGAATGCCGCCGCCTTCGGCCGGCAGTACATGGAAACTGTCTTGTTGCGGATTGAAATCGTGCGTCATGCCTTTAACGACGCGTCCGTCACGCGTATGCGCCACGATCTTGTTTTCCACGATGAGGTCCTCGCTCTGAGGCCGGCATTATGCCGCTTCCCAGCGGCGAAAGGGGATTGGTTCCTGGGGCTCGAACGATCATCGCCCACGCTCGTGGACGCCGGATACTTCGCGCGGGAGTCGACAATGACAAAGCGGCAATTGATTGAAGCCCTCGCGCAGCGCGCTGCGCTCGATCTGCCGGCGGCGCGACGCGCGGTCCTCACACTGTTTGGTGACGCGGCGGGTGAGGGGCTCATAGCAGCGGCCTTGGAGCGCGGCGAACGGGTAAACCTGACCGGCTTCGGTGTGTTCTCGGTGCGTGACCGAGCGGCGCGGCGGGTCCGCGACCCTCGCACACGCCAGCATCGCGAACTTCCTTCGACGCGCGTCGCCGCGTTTCGTCCTGCGCTGGCGCTCAAGGACCGCCTGCGCCGGTAAAGGCGCGCCGCGCGAGGCTACTTGTGCTGCTCGGCCTTGGCGATCGCTTGCTGCAGTTGCGGGCTATCGCCGCCGAGATGTTGAGCTTCGCGCCAAGCTGTGACCGCGCCGCGCCAGTCACCAGCTTGGGCACGCAAGCTCCCGAGGTTCAACCAGACCTGCGGCAACGTCGCGCCCTCGCGTGCCAGCGACTCCAGTAACGTTCGCGCAAACCCCGGCTGACCGGCGCGCACCGCGACTTGCGCTTCGGTCAATCGCAGGGAATGGTCCTTGGGGTCGAGTTCGACCGCCGAACGAAACGCGCGCAGCGCGTTCGCGAAATCGTTCTGTTCCAACAGCAACAGTCCCTGCATTTTCCAGTACTGCTCGATCCGGGGGTCGTCGTGCAAGCCTTGCTGCAAGAACGGCAAGAGCGAGGCACGCTCGTCGGGAGATCGAGCGATCTCTCCGAATCGTTCGGCCGCGCGCACCTCGCGAGGGTTCGCGCGAAGTGCTGCAAGGTAATGCTGACGCGCACCATCGACGTCGCCTTTGGCGTGAGCGATGAGCCCGTCGGCGAGTTCCAGCGTCGATGGCGACGATGCTGCGACGCTGCGATACGCGGCGAGCGCTTTGATGGCCGCCTCCGAGTCTTGGCGCTTGAGGTTGAGTTCGACGAGCCAAACCAAGTTCGAGGCGGTCATGCGATCGGGCATCGCAGCGAAACCCTCTTCGAGTGCCGCGATGGCGCCCGCTAGATCACCGCGAGCCGCACGCGACTCGGACAGCAACCAATACGTCTTGGGAAGCCGCTCAACTTGGTTGGCCTTGAGCAGCGTTTCCTCGGCTTCTTCGAAGCGATCTTCGTTCATGAACCAGGTCGAGAGGTTGCGCCAATAGCCAATGCTCGGCTCGACGGCTTGATCGCCACCCGCTGTTGCGGCGGGGCTCTGACGTCGCGGTGTTGCGGGCGCGTCGTCGACGTAGCCCAATCCGCGCAGCGTCTCAAGCAACTGCTCCTGCGCTTCCTCCGAATCATCACCACCGCTGCCGAATCGTCGTGGTGGGACCAAGACATCCCAGCTGAGAATTCGATGCGAGGACAATCGTGCCGCTACGTCGGGCAAGAAGAGATCGGAACGCACGGCGCCTGACATTCCATCCGAAGCGGGCAGCCCTCGGAGAGCCAAAAGCGTGGGCGCAATGTCGTAGAGCGAGACGGGGCTGACCGGCTGACCGCGTCGCACACCAGGTCCCCACGCTAAGAACATCCCGGTCTGGCGGTGCCACTCCACCGGTTGCCCTTCGGTGAAGGGAAGAATCTCCTTGGGCCGCCGTTCGCCCCACGCGAAACCGTGATCGGAATGAACGATGACAACAGTGTCCGGCCCTGCCGCGGCCACGAGCCGTCCCAGCACTTGGTCTTGAAGGCGATACACCGCTTCGACGGTGCCGCTGTACAACTCACGTTCTTGCGGCGGCGCTAGAGGATGTACCGGTAGCGCGAGATGCTGATAGTAGTGACCGGCCAGATCGATGGCTTCGAAATACGTACCGACGATTGCCAGATCACGGCGAGCCAAGAGCGAGAGCGTGATCGTCTCGAAGTTGTGGATCTCGGCGGCGAGTCGCAGCAGGAACGCGTCGGGAGGGCGACGGCGTCCCTTCTTGTTGGCTTCTTTCCACGCGGTTTGAGCCGGCTTGTCGAGCCAGAATTGCCGCGCCGTTTGCCACTGCGCTGCGGGAATCTTTGGAGCGAACGGCGCGACGATCGAATCGGAAACCGTGGATGTTGTTTGCAACGACGGCCAGATCGAGTCGAGTGCATCGGCCGGCCAAAGACTGCCACTGGCGAGCGGCCGTTTGGGGGCGGCGCCCTCGGAGAGTTGCGAGCTGACGATATCGGAGAGCAACACGCCGGGGACTTCTTCAGCGGGGTGTGTGGCCCAGAAGCCCGAGAATGCGCTCGCTTGATTTTGGGTGGCAAGAATTTCCCATACGGCGGGTACTTTGCGAAACGGTGTGGTGATCGGCAGGTGCACACCATCGGGCTTCATCACCGTGAAATCGCAAATACCGTGGACATCGGGGCTACGGCCTGTAAGAGCTGTCGTCCACAACAGCGGTGAGATCATCGGCTCGTAGGAGGTCAGTTCAGCCCGGGCGCCCTCGCGCAGCATCCGTTCGAAGGCAGGCAATTCTCCGCGTTGGACCATCGGCAGAATCACCTCCCAGTCGGCGCCATCGATTCCGACGTACAACACGCGAGCCACGGGCGGGAGTACATGTCCTGCCAGCGAGCTTTGAGCCAGAGAACGCGCCTGTTCGGGCGTTGCCACCAAAGCTGCCTTCAACCCTACCAGTTCGAGTCCGCGTGGGAGTCGTTCACGCAGCGGCGCTCGCAACAGGTTCGCCAGGCTTGCGGGTCGCGCGAGTATCTCGCGCGCACTGAGCGTCGATCGATGCGTCTGCAGCAACGTGTCGATTTCGCGGGTGAGCGCCGTCGTCGCGTCGCCTAAAATCCATCGGCGCGCTTCGTCCGACACCACTGTCGCATCGACTTCGAGCGTGGCTTCGACCGACACCGGCCAGTCGCTGCCTTCACCTAGCTTCAATGAAGTCCGCGCCGAGACCGGCCATTGCTTGGGGACCGCGCGATGTGCGGACCATGGCGCCGCCAACAAACGAATCGGTCCGGCAACCGCGCGGTCGGGCAGGACGAGCACTTCTCCGGATCGCGCAGACCGAACCGAGAACCAAAGGGCACCTGCGAGCACGACGACGCCGGCGATGGTGGCGAGGCGCATCGCGAGCCGATGCGGAGCGGTTGCAGTGGACATGCGCGGGATTCTGGCACACGCGAAAGAAAAACGCGGCCCCTCACGAGGCCGCGTTCTGGAGCGTGTGTGTGGCAATCATGCTCGATCAGAAGTCCCAGATGGCGCCAAAGCGAATCGCACGTGGGAGTTGATACCCGATGATCTTACCAAACGTCGGGTCCGGGGCTCCCGCCGTCAGCTCGACGTTATCGTTGAATGCGCCGGCTTCCTGCGCGTTGAACAGGTTGCTGACGTCCAGCGTCAGTTTCAGTCGAGTGTCTTTGATCGCTCGTGCGTAACCGATATGCAGATCCATCGTGGCGAAATCCGGTGTGCGCCCAAGGCTGCCGCGCGCCGAGTCGGAATAGTCGCCCAGGAAGAACGTGCCCGGGTCACCTCGATCACCGAGCACCCATGAGTCTGGGTTACCATCGCCGTCGGTGTCGCCCGGTGCGAGGTAGAGCGGGTCTTGCCCCGGAATTTCACCCGCATTTTGGTAGTTGGGGTGTGCCAGGAAGGCTGTACGAGGTACTCCCGAGGCCCAATTGAAGATTCCGCCTAGCTCGACTCCGTTGTCGAAGGTGTAGGTACCGAGCAAGTGCATCACGTGCGGCCGATCGGTGTTGAGCGGACCGTTTTGGAACTGACCGCGCATCGTGCGACTGAGTTTCCCGTCTTCGCTGAAGAGTGGGAAGTCGAAGAGCGAAGAGATATTCGGATCGGACTGTGCGTTGTCATTGCGGAACAACCCTTCGTAGTTTCCGCGCAAACGGCTATAGCGGTAATTTGCACTGAACATCCAACGATCCGCGAAGTTCTTCGTCATGACGACTTCCATTGCCTTGTAGACGCGCTCCGGGGTGCCGAAAACACCCGGTGTGTTCTCGCCCGGATTGGCGAGTACGTAGGCACCGAACGGCTTGGTGCCGAAGCTGGGGAAGGGGATCTCGTTGCTGGTGATCGAACCATCACCGTTGAGGTCGGCGGTGTAGTAGAGATTCTGGATCTCTTCATTGGAGGCAAACTGTACGTCTTCGAGAACACGTCCTTGGTCGCGGTAGATCCCGCGCACCTCGACCGAGAGGTCCGGACGCACGAGTTGCTGCCACCCAACGATGACTTCATCGACGTACGGCAGACGTGAATTTCCCGTGCAGAGTGGTTCACCTGTTGCTGGATTCACGGCTTGGCGTTGACCACAGACGACGCCCGGCTGCGCGCCTTGGAGATTGGGTTGAATGCCTACGTTCGGGAAGGTGAGTTCCGGATCGCGGAAGCGAGCCGTGGTCGTGCCAACCTGATTCGCAAACTGGCGTACCGCAAGATCTGCGGGAACGCGTTCGAAGTAACGAGCGAAGTTTGCATAGAGCTTGGTCTTGCCGTTGGCTCGTGGATCGAAGCTGACGCCGAGGCGTGGCGACAACTCGGTTTTGAAGCTGTAGCTATTCGGCGAGTAGAGCGTGTTTTCGTTGGTAATCGCTCCCGTCACAGGGTCGGAGCGCAGCGGGAGTACGAAAGAGCTTGCACCGCCATCGAGTTTTTGTTGACTGGAGCGCACACCGAGCTTGACGACCCACTTGTCGTTGATGTTCCAAGTATCTTGCAGGAACAGCGAGGCCTCGGTGCCTTCGACGGGAGCACTGATCGGATTGAAGCCGGTGCGCGTCGTACGGTACTGCGGGTTGCCAGTCGAGAAGTTGCACAGCGAGCACCCAGGGATTCCGTTGCGGACCTGAACCAGCGCGCCGGTCGTCGTCGGAACGGTAAACAGGTTGCCCGAGTTCGCATCGGTGAAGTACACATCGAACGTCGGACCGGACCAAGTATTCGGCTGCGCATATTGCAGATCGAAATACTGCAGGCCGGCTTTTAGCTCGTGAGCACCGAAAGTCTTGCTGAGCTTGACCGAATAGTCCCAGGTCTCGTCGTTCTGATTCGAGAGCGTGCCGGCTCCACCGGAGGTGGGAAATACGGCGCTGGAAAGCGTTGTGGGTCGAGAGAACTGCAGCTCGCGGAGGATCCGGTTGTCGGTGTACTGAAAGTCGTTCAGCAGAGACGTCTCGTCGAGTGAGTTCTTTCGATGATTGACCTGAGCTTCCAGGAACCACTCGCCGCCGAACAAGCCGTTGTAGCGCAGCGATTGCTGGTCGGCACCGAACGTCAAGTCCGAGCGTCGAGCATTGCCGGTGAACGCCGCCGTCCGGCTGTAGGGAGTGTCACCGGCATCGACCGCGAAGTTGCCGTTGGTGTCACGAAAGCCGGCAAGCACGAACTGACCCGCAGTCGCGCCCGATCGCCCATCGCCATCGCCAGGATCTCCGAATGCGGTCAGTTCGAGGCGATGATTGGGCGTCAACGCCCAGTTGAGTTTTGCGGCGTAGTTGTCGCGCGAGCGTTTGACTTCCTTGCCGGTACCCGCAGAGGCGAAGACGTTCTGGCTGGGATACGTACCAGACACACCCGGATCGGCAGCAAGCAGCGGGTTGTCGAGGGCTTGGGCGAACGAATCGGCAGAGGTCTCGGTCGGATTGAATCCCGCGAACCAGTACAGCTTGTCCTTCAGAATCGGACCACCGACGCTGACACCTAGGTCGGTTTCCGAGCGCTCGTGAATGTTCGGCACCGCACCAGTAGATAAAACGACGTCCTTGCCTTGCGCTTCCCACGATGCCGGGCTCACGTAAGCCGAAACGCTGCCGCTGAAGTCGTTGGTCCCAGAGCGCAGCGTGCCTGCGACGATCCCGCCGAGCGCTTGTCCGTACTCAGCCTCGAAACCACCCGACTTGACCTGCACCTCTTCCAAGAACTGACTCGTGATGCCGGTGCCGAGAGAGCCGTAAACAATGCTGTAGCTGCCAACACCGCCGTAGCCTGAATCGGTAATGTTGACGCCGTCGATAATGTAGGAGTTCTCGAGCCCAGACGAACCACCGATCGAGTAGTTGCCGTCCCCGGTGGCGCCGCCATCGACCACACCGGGCGCGTAATTGACGACGTCCGTGAAGTTGCGGCCAACCGGCAGCGTTTCCACCGATTCCTTGGCCGAGAAGTTGGTGACGATCTCAGTTCGCTTCGCATCCAGAAGCGGTCGGGCGGTCACGTTGACTTCCTCTTCCTGCGAGGTCAGCAACGTGATCGGCAGGCGCGTCGATTGACCGGCGTTGACCGAGATACCAGGTATCTCGATCGTTGCGAAACCAGGCATTTCGACCTTGATGCGGTAGGTCCCTGTTGGCAGGAACCGGATTTCGAAGTTGCCGTTTGCGTCCGTCTGGATACCGCGCTCGCCGAGCGGCCCTGTCACCAGAACTGTAGCGCCTGGCAATGCTTTGCCGTCTCGATCGCCGACGACACCCTTCAGCGCGCCGGTGGTCGGCTGCTGTGCGTTGGCTGCCCACGGGATCGCGAGTGCGATCACGCCAGCGATGAGCCACGAAAGTTTTCTCATACCGAAGCCTCCTCCCCGCCGGCACCGAAGCGACGACGAGCGAAACTGGCCGCGATGCCGGTGGCAACGGCACCTCGACCTGCCAACGCGCGCGAGTGGAGTGCCCGCGCTTTGCAGCGAACGATCCAGTTCAGATGGACCGTGTTGCGTTGGCTGACTGCAATCGAGAGGCCATCGCGGAATCGCAGCGGGAAGCCGTCGAAGAGCGTTTGCAAGCTGATTACGCGCGACAAAACCCAACACGCAGAGCACATGCGGCTGATTGGATTGGGAAGAGAGGGCGGAAGCGCTGCGCGAGAGGTAAAAGATTTACCCATTCCGTCGCGCGCTTGGAGCGAATTCCAACGATCGGGAATTCCGGAATGCAAACGGCAGGTAAAGAAAAAACGGGCCCCCAGTGGTTGGGAGCCCGTGGGTAATGCCAGCTACGAACTCAAGCGATCAGAAGTCCCACACCACGCCGAAACGAATGGCGCGTGGCAGCTGATAGCCTGCAATGTAGTTGAAGTTAGGGTTGGGGACTTCAGGCTGCTGTTCAACGAGATCATTGAGCGCAGTCGCCTCTTGGTTGTTGAAGAGGTTCGTGATGTCGATCGCCACCTTGAGGCTAGTGTCCTTGATCGCACGCTTGTAGCCAAAGTGTAGGTCGATCGTGGCGTTGTCTGGGTTGCGTCCCAGACTGCCGCGCGGCGCGTCGGTGTAGTCAAGCAGGTACGCGTCCGCGCTTAGCGGTGCCGGGCCGGTAACGAAGCCGGTGTCGGTTGCTGAAACATAGATCGGATCCGCTCCAGGGATTTCACCGCTATTGGCGTACGTCTGTTGACCGAGCAGCGGGGTACGAGGAGTGCCCGACTGCCAGTTAAGGATGCCGCCGATCTCGAGACCGTTGTCGAAGAAGTAAGTACCGAGCAGATGCATCACGTGTGGCCGGTCAGTGTTGAGGGCGCCGGGCTCGTACTGGCCGCGAGCCACTCTCGAGACCTTTCCATCGCGTCCGATCGCCGGGAAGTCGAAGAGGGCCGTGATGTTCGGATCGGACTGGCCGTTGTCGTTGCGGAACAGTCCTTCGTAATTGCCGCGCAGGCGGCTAAAACGGTAGTTGGCCGAGAACTGCCACTTGTCGGCCAGGTTCTTGTTTAGCTCGACCTCTAGAGCTTTGTACGTACGTTCCGGAGTCCCGAAAACGTCTTTAGTGTTCTCGCCGGGGTTGGCCAAGACGTAGGCGCCGAAAGGTTGGGATCCGTAACCAGGTGCAGGCAAGTCTTGAGGACTGTTGCCGGTGGTACCGTCGCCGTCGTAGTCATGAGCATAGTAGTAGTTGAGGATTTCCTCATTGCCACCGAACTGGACGTCTTCGAGAACGCGTCCCTGATCACGGTAGATTCCGCGGACCTTGACCGTGAGGTCGGGGCGAAGAAGTTGCTCCCATCCGATCACGAGCTCATCCACGTACGGCAAGCGGGAGCTACCCGTGCACTCACCCGGCTGCACAAAGGACGCTGCGTAGAGATCCGTTTGTCCGCAGACGACACCGGAGGAAGCACCCTGGACGTTTGAGGTTCCAGCCTGAATCGTGAGGTTGGGATCGCGGAAGGTTGCGTTGGTGGTCCCGACCTCGTTGGAGAACTGACGAACCGCGAGGTCGGCAGGGATGCGTTCGAAGTACCGAGCGTAGTTAGCAAACAGTTTGGTCTTACCATTCGCGTTCGGGTCGAAACTGACACCTAAGCGCGGCGAAAACTCAGTCTTGAACTTGAACGAGTTCGGTACGAAATCAGTGGTGCCGAGTGTGAACGCGCCCGAGCCCTTCAACTCTTGGGTTGTCGTGCGAACGCCGAGCTTGACGACCCACTTGTCGCCAATGCCCCACGTGTCCTGAATGAAGAACGAGGTCTCGTCGCCCGTGACCGGCTCATCCGACGGGCTGAAGCGCGCCCGGGTCGTGCGATACGTTGGTCTCGTCCCCGCGGAGAATGTGCAGAGGGCGCAGTCGAGAATTCCACCGCGCACAGAAACCAATGCGCCGGAGACTGTCTCGAGCGGTCCGAACGCTGCAGTGTTGATCGTCAGCGTGTTGCCCGAGTAAACCGACGGTTGAACGTATTCCACATCGAAGTACTGAAGTCCGGCTTTCAACTCATGGGCACCGAACGTCTTGCTGAGCTTGACCGAGTAGTCGTACGTCTCGTCGGTTCTGGACCCAATGAAGCCGGCGCCGCCGGCAGTCGGGCTAACCGAGTACGCAAGAGACTGCGGGAAGGAGAAAACCTGCTCGCGAAGCATGCGGGTATCGGTGTACGCGTAATCGTCGATGAGCGAAGTTTCGGTGAAATCGTTCTTGCGGTGGTTGACCTGTCCTTCGACGAACCACTCGCCACCGAACAATCCTGTGTAGCGAAGGCTTTGTTGATCAGCGCCGTAGTCGAGCGCCGAGCGGCGGGCATTGCCCGTGAAAGAGGCAGTTTTGCTCTGACCTGGATCGGGATTGCCGTCATTGTCCAGGTCTGTTTCCATCACGAACTCTCCTGCGGTCGCGCCGGAGCGGCCATCGCCGTCCGACGGATCGCCGAAGACTGTCAAATCAAAACGATGATTGGGAGTGACCGACCAATTCATCTTGGCGAAGTAGTTGTCGTTGCTTCGCTTGATCTCTCGTCCTGTACCTGCGGAGGCATAAGTCCCAACCGAGGGATACGTGCGAGTTGCATCGCCCTGTGCGGAAAGTGGGTTATCCACAGATGGGGCAAAAGTATCGAACTTGTTCTCTACGGGGTTGTAACCGGCGACCCAGAACAGACGGTCCTTGATGATCGGCCCGCCAACGCTGGCGCCGTAGTCGGTGGTCTGGCGCTCGTGAATGTTAAAACCACCTGTGGGGAGGACTACGTCCTTACCGAACGCTTCCCAAGACGCGGGAGTGACATACGCAGCTACGGAACCACTGAAATCGTTGGTGCCGTTCTTCAGCGTTCCGCTCACGACGCCACCAAGGGCTTGACCGTGTTCGGCTTCGAATCCGCCGGTCTTGACCTGTACCGTCTCGAGGAACTGAGCGGTGATGCCGGTACCGAGTGAGCCGTAAACGATGCTGTAGGTGCCAACGCCACCGTAACCAGA
Source organism: Acidobacteriota bacterium (assembly GCA_031395565.1). Classification (GTDB taxonomy): domain Bacteria; phylum Acidobacteriota; class Polarisedimenticolia; order J045; family J045; genus JANNUT01. Next base: position 19,568 of record JANNUT010000214.1, read on the forward strand.
ATCTGTGATGTTGACGCCATCGATCACGTACGAATTCTCGAGGCCCGACGATCCACCAATCGAGTAGTTGCCGGCACCGGTGGCACCGCCATCGACTACGCCCGGCGCGAACGCCACGACATCCGTGAAGTTACGGCCGATCGGTAACGTTTCGGTAGCCTCCTTCGAGGAGAAGTTCGACACCACCTCGGTACGTCTGGCGTCGATCAGCGGAGTAGCGACGACGTCAACCTGCTCCTCCTGACCAGGGAGCAGCGTGATCGGCAACCGTGTCGTGAGACCGGCACCGACGCCTACTCCCGAGATTTCGATCGTGGAGAAGCCAGCCATCTCCACCTTGACCTTGTAGTTTCCGGCTGGAAGGCCGCGCAGCTCGAACATGCCGTTTTCGTCGGCTTGCACGCCACGTTCTCCCAGCGGACCAGTGACGATCACCGTTGCCCCCGGCAGCACCTTGCCATCGCGGTCGCCAACCACACCCTTGAGGGTGCCGGTTACCGGCTGCTGAGCAAGAGCTACGAGCGGGAAGGCGAGGCAGGCGATCATGCCAATGAGCCTCATCGCTTTAATCATGTCCAACTCCTCCTCTCCTGAAGCCAGCTCTTAACCGGCCTAGGGTGAGACATTGTTCCCGTCCAATCCTCTCCTCGGATGAGACAGTTAGAGCCAACGAAACTGCACACGAACGGGTGGAACCTGCTTCGCAATCGTCACTTGCGGCCCTTCACCGCGTCGATGACCTTGCGTATATCCGAAGCGTCCGAAGCGGTTGGGCTCGCTGCCAAATAGGCCTCGAACGCCTTGATCGCTTCGGTGCGCTTGTTTAGCCCAAGCGAAACCTCGCCCAGTAGCCGGTAGGCTTCGGCCATTCCAGGGGAGAGTTCTAGTGCTTTGAGAAGATGTCTCTCTGCGTCCACGAACTTCTTGGGGGGGATCAGGCCGACGGCCAGGTTGAAGTGGAGCACCGCCCCTTCTTTTGCTGGAAGGTCTGCGGAGGAAATCAATGCTTCCGCCTCGTCGTTCCGGTCCGCGATCGTCAGTGCGTTGATGAGCTGAACCAGCAAGTCCTGATCGTTTGGTGTGAGCTGATGGGCTTCCTCGAGCGCCGTGACCGCTTCGGCAGGTTTGCCGAGCTCCTCGTACGCCTGCCCGAGAAGAAACAACACACGGCTGCGCTGAGGGGCATCGTCACCGGCGGCTATGAGCGCCAGATTTAGCCACTCGACCGCTTCAGCGAACTTCTGTTGTGCTAGCAGCGCGCGCGCCAAGAGCCGAGAACCGCCGGGCAACTCGGGGCTCAATCGCATTGCTTCGCGCAGGAATGGCTCCGCTTCGGCAGACCGATCGAGGTTCGTTAAGGCGTAACCCTTAAGGTAGTTGATCGCCAGGGCGGCACTCTCGTCCGATTCCAGCAGAGTCGGGTCCGCGGCTAAAGCCCTATCGACCGACGCAAGCCCTTCCGCGAACTGGCCCGCCTGAATTTGCTCTCCCGCGAGCTTGAGGTCAGCCTGCGTTGGGCTAATGACCGGCGTGCTGGGAGCCTCGACGGCTTGTGCCTGAACCGGTTGGCCCATCGTCAAGTTCACTTCGACGGAAAACACAATGTTCGGGATTTGCAATGTGACTTCGGGTTTCGCGGCAGGAATCGCAAAGGACGCATCCTCTATCCGCGTCCCGTCAGTGGTCACAGCGATCTTGTTTTCACCGGTACGCATCTTGAGCGAGGCATTGGTAGCAACCAGGCCGTCGGATTCGGCAGTGAGAACGAAGCGGCCGGGCTTGATGAAAGCAAAAACCGCGCGCCCCTTCTTGTCTGACTTCAACGTCAAAACGGTGAACGCTTTATCCGGACTCCCGTCCGGCTTGGACGGGACCAACCGGACCGTCACCCCGGTCATTGGCTGGCCGGCTGCATCCTGGATGTGCACTTTGACCACTAACGAGTCGGCCCCGAATGAGCAAGGGGCCGAAACCAACAAGACCGTTGACGCCGCGAGCGCGACGAGTGTCGCGAATCGGATTGAGAAAGCTGAGGTGAGGTTCAATCTAGTTTCCTTTCCCAGCGCGCTTTCAGCGCCTTTCGCGGCCAAGCGGCGAGAAGCGTTCCTTACGTAAGGATTTCGTTAGCAAGTTTCGAGCCGGAAACATAATTAACAGGAAGTACTTATTTTGCAATACTTTGACGAGTGGGGCGGGGCGTCACCAGCGGGTGGGAGCCGGGGAAACTGTCCGGGTTCTTGGTTCGCTTCAATTTTTTGGACGCGGGTTCTTCCCCAAGAAGCGTAAGGGTGTTGCTGCGATGGGGGCGCCGACGCACCCCAGTCAGCTCTCGGTGGTGGCCCTGAGACGACTTTCACCGACTCATCAACGGACCGATTCGGCCGCTTTGGGGCCTGCCTGTGGCGCGTTGATCCGCTCTGGCAGTTGCCCGCGTGTAACTCACGCAGGTTGATCGGAGAAAGCAGGAGTTCAGAATATGTCGAGACCGGCCCAAGACCCAAAACCCTGAGCGAGTGAATGCGTCGCTTGTTGGCGGAACTCTTGTGTGCTGCTAGCGAGATCGGTTCGAGACGGTCCTTCTCGAGCGCGCCGCTGGCAAGTCTCGGTGCAGATTCAGTTCAATCAGTGAATTGAGATATTCAGCCGGTGCGCAAGCCGGGTTAGTGCGCTGGCTGGGACGGTGCCCGAGGTTCTTGCCCCCGTTCTTGAGCTGATTTGTTTCCTCGGAGGCCCGCGACCACCGAACCATCGGGGAGCAACGTCACATCGATCGCTCGATCCCCCGTGACTTTAGAACTCGAATCCGTGAAACGGATCCGAAGGCGGTATGGACCAGGTGCGACTTTGAGTTCAATAGTGCGGGAGAAAAACTTGCCAACTCTCTCTTCGAAGCTCCGATCGTCCAGTGTCGAGTCGACGAGTTCGTAGAAGTCGCTGGCGCGTTGACCTTCAGGGGCATCGGCCTCTCCGTAGATTCCAAGCTGCACCAGGTACTTGTGGGTCTCGGAATCGCGCTTGAAGGGTAGAGGGGCGAGCGGGATCTGAAGATGGACGGGCACTAGCCAGCGGTCCTCAAATGGGCGCGCCTTTCCAACCGCAATTTCGAGCGGAAGCGTCAGCGGCGTTTGACGTCGCGGGTCGTATTTGTCAGGGAAAGAAACGATGGTGTTCTTGCGGCTAACTTTGATCTTGATCTTCGGATTACGGCCAACCGATGGATCGCGATAGAAAGTCAGTGTGTACAGCCCTTCGATCGCCGAAGCTGCTTGCGGTAAGTTTTTGAGGAGTTGGGGACCATTATAGGAACGACCGCCTGTACCGATCGCGAGCGAGTCCATCATGCCGCGCGTGCCGGCGAACATGGCGCGGAAGGGATCACTCATCATTCTGTCGTCGAGGCGCTCGCGCTGTTCCGCGGACCCAGCCACATCGGCGCGATTCGAGGGTCTCGCATCGAACGTGAAGAACGTGACATCTGCGCCACTGGCGACGCTACTCAGAGCTTGCATCTCCTGGTAGAGGTTCCGTTGCAAGGTGCTTCGCAGTCGCGCTACATCGATGCGATCTGTGCCGTACTTCCCAAGAATCGCCATCAACGCCATCTCGCCGGGGTCTTGAACTACGCCGTCGCTCATGTAGAGCACGGCCTTGCGGCCAGGAATCGCGTGTAGCGAGCCGGCGAACCGACGAAGCGCTGCGATCGTGTTTTCGGCCCGCGTGCGCCACTCGAAGATGAACGGCTGCGCGGCTGTTCTGGCACAATTCGCTTGATCGTAAGAGTTGTCGCAAGTCTCCAAGTCGTTCATGAGTGTTTTCATTTCGGCCACAGAGTCGTAGTAGTCGATCGAGTCGAGAAAGGAACTGCTCGAGAGTGTCGCCTCGATCACGGCGCGCTCCGAAGTCCACGGCAGTGCAACTCGTACTTCCTCGCGGGCCATGAGCGCGATCGAAATCACGTCTTCCGGACGCATCTCCGACTTGGCCCATTGGCGGGCCGCCTCGACCCATTTGGCACGATCCGGCGTGCGGCTGTTGAAGGCGTCGAACAAGAAGGCGATGCGACGGACCGGCGGAGGTGGCAACACAACAACAGGCGGCGCGTCGGGCTCGACTTGCTGCCCGACGAGTGGTGTGGGCTGCGGAAGGATTTGCGATGAGATGTCGCGAGTAGAAAACGGCTCGAGCCCTTGGACGCGGCATTTCTCGCCCGCTTCACGCACTTCGACTTCTGCCGGCTTGAGATCGCGAATCGGTTTACCGTCCTTGTCAGTGACAAGGATTTGCACTTCGCCGAGTCGGATGGTGACTTCGTCCAACTGTCCGGTATCGGCGGGGTCGGTGTCCGTTGGAGGGACTTGTCCAAGGGCAAGAGCCATCGACGAACTGACAACCGCAAAGAGTGCCGCGAAACGATGTGAGCTCATGGGGCGGGAGTGTAGCCCTCACGGCAGCGCCTCGCGATCTGCTTGAAAACTGAAAGACGCGGCGGATTCCGATCCGCCGCGCCAAGAGAGATCTCACTAAAAAGCGTGACTCAGTCGCCCCAGAGGATGCCATCGCCCCAGAGGATGCCATCGCCCCACAAAAGACCATCGCCCCAGAGCAAACCGTCTCCAACGAGGATGCCGTCGCCCCAGAGGATTCCGTCGCCCCACAAAATGCCATCGGGGTTGAGCGTGCCGTCACCCCACAGAATGCCGTCGCCGACGAGAATACCGTCTCCAACGAGGATGCCGTCGCCCCAGAGGAGTCCGTCGCCCCAGAGGATGCCGTTGGGACCGAGCCGCTGAGCCTCCTCGGCGAGATCCGACGGACCCATCGCTGCATCACCCCACAGAATTCCATCGCCCCAAAGCAGACCTTGACCTTGGGCGCTGCCCGAGCCGCTGCTGAGGCTGTCGGAATAGAGCACGCCATCGCCCCAGAGAAGCCCCTGGCTACTGAGCTTGCCGCTGCCCCAGCTAACTCCTCGGGTCCGGAACATGCCGGCTGCGAAGTACCAACCATCAACCAACAGAGGGCGTTTGCCCCAGAGCACCGTTTCACCCGCGATCGAGTTGGAAGGTGGATTGGTGAAATCGAGCGAGGAGACCTTGGTGCCGAACGGCTGTGCAGCGGCATTGGACACAAGGCTGTTCGCAAGCTGGTATGTTGCCGCGATATTGACGAGTCCTGCGCCTTGTTCGAGCGGCGACACGTCGACGAGCTTCTGTGATGTGTACATCAACGCGGACTTGACCAACGCGGGGCTCAGATCCAGACGAGCTTGCAGAATCAGTGCGGCCAAGCCACTGACGACGGGCGCTGCCATCGACGTGCCCGAGAGTGTCAGGTAGTCGCTGGTGACACGCAGATCGGTATTGTTGAGCCAAAGGCCCGCTGCAGGATGCGAGGTGGAAATCAACTTGTTGCCTGGCGCAATCAGGTCGGGCTTCATCAAGTTGTCGTAGTTGCGTTCATACACCGAGAAGGTGCCGTCCCCGTTCAGGTCGCGCTCGCGGTAGCTACGAGTCGGACCGCGCGATGAGAACGTCGTCACCACGTCGTCGCTGCGCTCGTCGCTTTGGAATGTGTTCGCAGCACCGACCGTAATCACTCGAGGAGCATTGGCTGGCGATAAGATGCCGCCGTAAACCTTCTCGCCCTTATCGTCCTTTCCATGATTGCCGGCCGCGACCACTACGGTTACGCCCGCCTGCACGAGTTTGTCGACTGCCTGACACAGCGGATCGGTTTCAAAGCTTTCCTTAGGAGCCGTGCCGACCGACAAGTTGACGATCTTGATTAGCGCGCTTTCGCGGTTGTTGAGGACCCACTGCAATGCGTCGAGCAAGCCCTGAAGCGTGCCAGTCCCATCGCTCTTGAGCACGCGCAAGTCGACTAGTTTCGCCGCTGGCGCGATGCCTGCGTAACTCGTTCCAAGCAAGCGCGAGCGAGTGCCATTGCCGGCAATGAGGCCAGCAACATGCGTACCGTGCCCGTAGGGGTCGAAGCTCGGACCCGCCGGCTGGCCAGTGAAATCGACATGCTGCAGAACGCGACTCGTATTGTTCACAGCGGTGAAGTCGATGTGAGGGAAGATCCCCGAATCGATCACAGCGATCGTGATACCCGATCCATTCAGCCCGCGGCTGGCCGCAACGTTCGCGGCGCCAGTCGTTGTTCTCACATGACTTTCGACAGCCTCCGGTTCGGATGACGCATTGAGGCCGGTTGAAACAAGCGGCCGGTTTGGGACTGCGTATTGGATGCTCGCGGAATTGAGCATCGTTTTGACGCTTTGCGTCTTGACGTCGAACACCGCCAGACCGAGCCCAGCGAAGTTCCTGACCAGGCTCGCTCCCGACAACGTGCCGACCGTCGCGAGATTGGTTCCGGGGGCATAGCTCACGATTACGCGCATCGTATTGAGATCGCCCGTGTCACGGACGTCTTGCTTGAGGTCCGGCGCCGCCTTGTCGGAACTGTCGACCCAAGCCACCGGCGATGCCGCGAAAACGGGCCTCGCTAAGCCGGCTAGTGCGAGCAGCCCGGTAAGCGCAGTTGCGGAAACGAACAAGAACCGTCTGGCGGTACGCATAGCACCCTCTCGCGGCAGTCCGGGCCGCTTGGATGAGGGTTTCGAAAGCAACCTCGGTGCCAGGAGTCAAATCGCTGATTAATAACGGGTTGACGGCGTCATGACACGGACATCCGGCGGACTCGGCCGGACGTCTCGTCCGATCGTCAGCCGTAGCCATGCCGCCATCCGGACATCGACCGACTGAACCGATCCAATGTCGACAGCCTCGTCGTCGCCAGGTGGGCCTTGGTGGCAGTGGAAGGAGTCCGCGAGGGAGAAAGGAAAAGGACTCGTTTGGGCAAACCCGCGATTGCCTCCGTGGCGGGGGTGATGCCGTACGCCGTAAGGCAGCGTCAGCGGAATTGAGGGGTCTGCGGCTGGCTACAGAGGTGAGGAAAGTGATGGCGTCAGTGTTGTCGTCCGCCGAGAATCCCGATCCACTCGAGGGTGGAGGGGCGACGTGCGCCAGTGGTTGAAGGGTCGTGAGGCCTGGGTCGTGCCCGCGCTTGTGGCGCTCACGATTCGCTTGATTCACCTCGCGTTCATGGCGGCCAACGACCCGCTATTCACCAAGCCGGTTGTCGATTCGTGGTTTCACTGGGAGGAAGCGCGTCGCATCTTGCAAAACGGTTGGCTGCTGAGTGGAGAAGGCGCTTTCTACAAGGGACCTTTTTATTCCTATCTGCTCGCCGTCGTACGCGCCATGTTTGGCGACCCAGGCGGAGTCGTTGCAGGCCGCATCTTGAATGTCCTGATGGGATCGGCTGCCGTGGCGTTGCTTGCAAGGCTTGCGGGTAGATGGGGCGGTGCGCGTGCATCGTGGCTGGCCGGATTGATTGCGGCGTTCTATGGCACGTCGGTCTACTACGACACCACGCTCTTGCAGCCTGCGCTGACGGCACTGTTGATGCTGGGCGCTGTCTCGCTCTTGGACGAGGCACTGCAGCACGCGGAGCCAGATCGTTGGTTGGTCTCAGCGGGTGCAGTGCTTGGGCTGCTGACGGTGACTCGAGGCGAAGGGTTGATTGCTCTAGTTGCCGGTGGAGTCTGGGCGAGTTGGTCGGTCAGCAACATCGACTGGAACCACGTCACTCGCGTTCGAGCAGCGGCCTTGGTGTTGGTGCCGGGTGCGTTGACAATCGCACCGGTCACGCTGCGCAATGCGTTGCTCGAACACGATCCGGTGCTGATCTCTTGGAACGGCGGCATCAACCTATTGATGGGCAATGACCCTGGATTCGACCAAACGTCGGGACAGTGGCATCCGGACTTGGCGTGGATGCGACTTTACTACGCGCCAGTGCTGATGGGCGGTACGGTTCGCGCCGACCATCAACGCTTCTTCATTCATCAATCAAGATTGCTGTTTCAGTCACAGCCAGTGGCGGTGATTCAGCGGATGAGTCGCAAGGCCGCGTTGTTATTGTCCGACTACGAGATCTCCAATAACCAGCGCATCGACGAAGCGCGAGGCTATTTGCCGCGCCATACCAAAAACGCAAGCAACGGCGAAT
>JANNUT010000215.1:0-19950 GCA_031395565.1 Acidobacteriota bacterium
GCCAAATGACCGAATCGGTGGAGCAGGCCATCACCCACGATCCATCACGACTCAACGCGCCCTACGAAGATGGAGAGCCACCGCTGCACATCGCGCTGCTCAATGATCTTCCAGGTCTGTTCGATTGGCTCTTGGCGCGCGGCGCCGATCCTGACGTACCAGACCAACGCGGCGAGAGCGCGTTGCACCATGCGGTGATCGTCGACGTGCGCGATCAACGGGCAACGCGCGCGCTGCTCGCGCATGGAGCCAAAATCAACCTGCAACGCAACGATGGCGGCACGCCGCTGCATGTTGCCGCATTGCTCTCGCGCGCGGCGAACGTCCAGATGTTGCTCGAGGCCGGCGCCGACCCCAACGCCAGCGACAACCTGGGCGATACGCCGCTGCACCACGCGGCGGCCCCGCAACCGACGGCCACGCCGCAAGACGCGGCACTCACGATTCATCGGCTCGTGGCTGCTGGTGCCGATGTCTCCGCGTACCGAAACAACGGCGACACACCGCTGCACGTCGCAGCGTTGTTGGGAAGTGTGCTCGCCAGCCGCACGCTGCTGAAGGAGGGGGCAGAGGTCGATCTGCCCGGGGCAGGAGGAGCGACCGCCTTGCACGTGGCCGCGGCGTTCGGCAATACCGAAGTCGCCGAAGTCCTGCTCGTGGCGGGAGCCGATCCGAATCGCAAGGACGACACCGGTCTCGCGCCATTGGGACGCGCACTGCATGCGCCCGCCGTCACGGCTGGGCCGAAGCGCTCGGGGACGGTCGACACGAGCGAGGTCGTCCGGTTGCTCAGGAGATTCGGCGCGATCGAGTAGGGCTCGCTTTGAGCTAGTACGCGCTGGAATTGAATGGTGAGGGTGCGGAGAGTAGAGACCTCATTGCGAATACCGCAGCGACATCAATCTGTTCTCCTTCCATGGTGTTTGCCCGCTCACATTCTTGCGCGATGTGGCTCTTTCCAGGCGAGCCCACTCACGAGACGAAAATGCCGGCTTGATCTAACGCAAGTCCGCGCTTGATCGACGCACCTGGCCCTATCGAGCCCCACCCCCGTATGATTCGCCCGTCGGTAGGGATAGACCCAACGCCGGCACCAGACCATGAACCGACTCCGCGCCATCGCCTTTCTTGGAATCCCGCTCCTGGGCGGCGTCTTGGCGTTTCATGCCGTCTTGCTCTTGGAGCGGATCCAGTCGTCCGAGATTGCCCAGCCAACGGTGGCGCTGCGATGGCTCGCCGTTCCGCTCGTCTTCGGCGCGCTCGTCCTCATGCGGCGGCGACGAATCTCGCTGTTTCGCAGCCGCTCCGCCGTTGTGCTGTGGCTGTTGGTCGCGTTGCTGCATTTGGGTGTGGTGGGCGATGGCTCCACCAACCTTCTTGCCGAGCCGCTCCAGTTGATGCTGCTGGGCGCCATTGTGGTGCAGTTCATCTTGCCCACTCGCAATCGCGAACAGCGCTTGAATGTCTTGCGCCACCTGGCGCTTCAAATGCAAAGCTGTTTCCCCAAGGCTAGCGTCGTCCCAGCGGGGTATTCGCCCCGTCCTCCTCCGAGTTGCTGAGACGTTTCAATCTCAGTGCGTGAACGTTACGTGGCCCAACTGCGGTTGGGTCCTCGGAAAGGGGTTCTGCGATGTTGCAAGAACTGTCGTCCCTACAGGGGCTGCAACAATTGGTGTTGCACCTCCCGATCCTCACAACGCTTTGCTCGATCTTCTTCTGCGCTGTCCTGTTTCGTCGTTACCGTCAGAAGGGCGGTGGAAAGCACTTGTGGTGGTGGGGCGTTGGAATGGCAACGTATGGCGTCGGCACCGCCACCGAGTCGTTCACCACTCTGTTTGGCTGGAACGAAACCGTATTCCGCGTTTGGTACGTTGCCGGTGCGTTTCTGGGTGGTTATCCCTTGGCGCAAGGCTCGATCTACTTGCTGGGCTCACCACGCTTCGCGCGCTGGTCGGCCCGCATCGTTTGCACGGCGATCGCGATCGGCGCGGTGCTCGTGTTTCTGTCTCCACTCGACGTAGCGGCAGCCGAGCCGCATCGCTTGTCCGGCAAAGTGCTGGGCTGGCAATGGCTGCGCGCGATGAGTCCCTTCATCAACCTGTATTCGGTCGCATTTTTGGCGGGGGGCGCGTGGCTCTCTGCACTGCGTTACCGGCGTGAGCCGTCGCTGCGCGACCGCTATGTCGGAAACATCCTGATTGCTATCGGCGCGATTCTGCCCGGAATCGGTGGCAGCTTTACGCGCTTTGGAGTGGTCGAAATGTTATACATCACGGAGTTGGCCGGCCTACTGATGATTTTCCTGGGATACCGGCGGTGCGTCTCGGCACCGGCACCACAACTGATCAACAAGCAGCGTGCGGCCTTCGCCACCGCGGCGACGATCGCCCTCGTGACGTTATTCATGGCGTTGCCGGCGCAAGCTCAAAGCAGCTCGTCTCCGGCGCCTGCCGCCACGGCCGATGCCACTGCTGATGATCAGCAACCACAAGATACCGATGGTGATGGCACGATCGATTCGTTCTTCTCTGCTGTTACCGTGACGGCGACCGGCACCGCACGCGACACATTCGAAGTCGCCACACCGGTCACCGTCATCCAACAAGAAGAAATCAAACGTCTCGCGCCCGACAACGCGGCCGACCTGCTGCGCACGCAACCAGGTGTCGACGTCAACGGCGTCGGCCCCAACCAGTCGCGCCCGGTCATTCGCGGTCAGCGTGGTCTGCGCGTGTTGTTTTTGGAAGATGGATTGCGGCTCAACAACGCGCGCCGGCAGACCGACTTCGGCGAGGTCACCGGCTTGATCGACCTGCAGAGCGTCGGCAGCGTCGAAGTGGTCCGCGGTCCTGCGTCGGTGTTGTATGGCAGCGATGCGATCGGCGGCGTGCTCAACCTCGTGCCGTCCACACCGCGTCTGGCCGAGGGGCAAAACCTGGGTGGTGGCTTCGAACTTCGCTACGGTTCAGCGGCCAGCACCAAGCGGGGCAGCGTGCTGCTGGAAGGCGCTTCCGGCGACTTCGACTTCCAATTCGGAGCATCACGTCGCGAGAGCGATGCCTACGACGCGCCTAAAGGAACCTTCGGCGACGTCAAGCTCACGCGTTCAGCTACCGTCAACGACACGGGGCTGGAAGACAACAATTTGTGGGGCACGCTCGGTTGGAAGATCAACGAGAACAACGCGCTTCGGTTGCGTCTCAGCCGCTATCGCGCCGATCAAACCGGGTTTGGATTCGTCGAGCCAGGCCTGATTGGAGAGGACACCAGCTTCCGCATTCGAATCCTCTACCCGTACCAAAACTTCGATCGCGCCGTGTTGGGTTACACCGGCTCCAATCTGAAAAGCGCTATGGCCGATCGAGTCGAAGCCAAGCTGTATTGGCAGAGCAACGAACGTCAGTTGGTCAACGAAATCGCCATCAACATTGGACCGGTAGGACCAGGGTTCCCTGACTCCAGTGTCAATTCGGACACCAAGAACTCTACCAACCTCGACACGGTCGGATTCCGGCTGGAAGCGATGAAGGTGATCCGCTCCAAGGATGTCCTGACCTACGGGCTGGAAGGTTTCCGTGACGACTCGGTCAACACCGACTTTTCGAAGACGGTGACGACGATCCGCTTCCCGTTCCCGCCGTTCGAAGCGGTCGATGTCTCGACCGACAGCATCGCCAACGCTCCGAATGCGACCAACACCAGTTGGGGCGCGTTCGTGCAAAACGAAGTCAAGCCGATCGACAAGCTGCAACTCACCGCCGGCTTGCGGTATCAAAAGGTCACCACCAAGGCCGAGACAACGCCCAACCTCGACACCAACGGCCTGGACTTCAACGACAGCAAGGTCGTCGGTGCGGTAACGGCCACGTGGCTGTTCATACCGGAACTCAACGCGTTCGTGTCGTACGGGCGCGCGTTCCGTGCGCCGAGCATCATCGAGCGTTTGTTCAACGGCCCGACGCCGGAAGGTGCCGGGTTCCAACTGACCAACCCTGGCTTGCAGTCCGAAGACAGCAAGAACTGGGACGTGGGGATCAAGTACCGCCGCAACAACGCGTTCCTCGAAGCAGTGCTGTTCCGCACCGATATCGACGGCGGCATCGTGCAGTACTTCCTGTCTCAGTCAGAGAAGGAAGCCTTGCCGCAAGCCACGAAGGATGAAATCGAGCAGTTGGGCGACTTGGAAGACGTCAACGTCGTGCAAGAACGCAATGTCGACAAGCTGCGCTACGAGGGGGTTGAAGTAGCGCTCGGCTATCGCTTCGATTTCGGCATGACCGTGGGCGGCAACTACACACACCTCAACGCCGATCGTCTCGATTCCAGCAATCCTCCGACCGGCGACACCTACGGCGACAAGTATGTCGGCTACGTCCGTTGGGAACCGGGCTCACGCCGGTATTGGGTTGAGTACCGTCTGCGTCACAACTCGTCGACACCGGCCAATCTCGATCCGAATCAGTCGGTACCGCCCATCGGTTCGACGTTGCCAGGATTCACCGTCCACGCGCTGGCAGGTGGTGTGACCCTGTTCGAGAAGGGAAGCGTGAAGCACGAACTGGATCTGTCGGTCGAAAACCTCACCGACGAGCTGTATGCCGAATTCTCCAACGCGTCGTTCTTCCGCCCCGAACCGGGCCGCAACGTGAAGGCTGCGTACCGGTTGCGCTTCTAAGTCCCTGTCACAACACCGAGCCTCGGAGAGAAAACTCCAGGCGCTCGGTAGAGGTAAAAGGCCCGCGGCTGCGCTGTGATCGCTCACAGCCCCGCGGGCCGGTCTTTTTTGGCCGTTGCGGTTGGCCGGCGCGCCGCGGCCGCGGCAAGATAGCGCCGGAGGTCTTGATGCGCCGAAACCATCTGCTTCGTCTCGTGGCCGTTCCCGCGTTCGCGTGGCTCTTAGCGATCGCCTTCATGCCGGCGGCGATCGCCGCCGACGATTCAGCATCGGATGCCAAGAAAAAGGCCGCGAAGGCCTGGTCCGAGGTGAAAGACGGTGCCCGCAAGGTTGGTGATGAAATTGCCGACACCGCGAAAGACGTTGGCTCCGATGTGGCCGATGCTGCCAAGGATGTCGGCAGTGCGGTGGCGGACACCGCTCAAGACGTCTGGTACAAGGGCAAGAGAGTGGCCCGTCCGCTGTGGGACGACCTAAGCAATAGCGTGACCGAGTTCTGGAACAAGGTGGTCGATTCAATGGACCGCGAGATCGCCAAGCTCAAGCAGGAGAACGAAGAGCTCAAGCGCCAATTGGCCGCCAAGGAGGGTCACCAATGAAACGCGGCGCTGGGTTTTGGTTGCTGACCGGTCTCGTCGTTGTCGCAGCGGCCGCGTGCACCCAGCCGCGCCGCCCCGGCGATGAACAAATCCTCAAGGCGACCAGCGATGCCGAACGCGATGCACTGCGCGAACGACGCGAAGAACTCGAGGTGGAGTTCGATGCGGTGCTGCAGCAGCAGCAGGAAGAAATCAAACGGCTCGAGCAGGAAAACAAAGACCTGAGAAAACGGCTCGGCTTGTAGCAGCCTGAGCTAGAAGCGCTGACCTTGTTTGAACACGGCCACCGGCCGCTCTAGGATCCTCACATCGTTCAGTGGATTCCCTTCGAAGGCCACGATGTCGGCAAACGCTCCTGGTTTGAGCGTGCCGATCTTTCCTTCCATCCGTAGCAATCGCGCGTTGACCAATGACGCCGATTGAATCGCTTGCAGCGGTGTCATGCCCGCTTCCACGAACACCGCAAACTGCCGCCCATTCATGCCATGCGGTTGCACGCCCGAGTCGGTGCCATACGCAATTTGAACGCCGGCGCGGATCGCCTTGCGCAGGCTTTCCATTTTGAGCGTCTTGATGAAAGCTGCCTTTTCGAGCTGATACGGCTGATAGCCACCAGCGGCGCCGCGTTCGAGCATGTAGACGTTGGTGTACGGGTTGGGGACGATGAATGTCCCGTTCGCTTTGATCAAAGCCAGGCAAGCGTCATCCAACATCGACGCGTGCTCGATCGATCGTGCGCCAGCGCGTGTGGCGAGCAAGATCCCGTCGGTGCCGTGCGCGTGCACGGCGACGTCGCGCCCTTTGGCGCGCGACGTTTCTACCGCGACGCGCATTTCCTCCTCGGTGTAGTACGACGCACGCGGATCGGAGCCAGCCGACATCACGCCACCGGTGGCGAGCACCTTGATCCAATCGGCGCCGTACTTGATGTTCTCGCGGACCTTCTTGCGAATCTCGTCCGCACCGTCGGCGATCGCGCGGTAGCGATTGACTCTGACATCGGCGGGGAGTTCGTTGTCATCGCCGTGACCGCCGGTGGGGGACAGCGACGCGACCGAAACCAACATCCGTGGCCCGGGGACATGACCCGTGGCAATCGCATCACGCAGCGCAACATCGGCGAAGTCGCGGCTGCCCAAGTCGCGCACGGTCGTGAATCCGGCGGCCAGTGTCTTGCGCGCGTTGGCCACGCCTTCGATCGCGGCTCGGGCCCCGGTTTCACGCAGCCGATCGTAGGGTGTTTCTTCCTCGCTCCCAGCCAGGTGCGTGTGCACATCGATCAAGCCGGGCAGCAGCGTCACATCGCCGAGGTCGAGATCTACCGCCCCTCCGGGTTGACGTGCGTCGATCGAGCGAATCAGTCCGTTCTCGATCGTCAGCACCTGATTGCCGAGGATCTTCCCGGTCTCGACCTCCAGGACCCGCGCGGCCGCAATCCGAAGTGTGGTGGTGGCCGTGCCCGGGGCGGCAGCCGCGACGAAGGTCCAAGCCAGACAGGCGCCGATCGATGCGAGTCGTGTGTTGTTCAGCATGCGGCGGATTGTGGCACACGAGTTTGGGCGAATGCGTCATTAGATGAGCGGCTACTGCAAATTGGCCTGTTCATCGCAGCGAAGGCTGAGAGAGAATCCAGCTTTCGCGCGTCTTTCATGGTGCGCAGTTCCGAAGAGCGCTGAAGGGGAAGGCCGGTGCGTTTCGTGAAAGCAGTACTGTTCTACATCGGGCTCGGCGTCTGCGCGATGACACTCGCGGCCGCCGCTCCGCCGGCCGAGGTCTTAGGGCTGTCGTTCTGCAGCGGCTCGAAGGAGTGCTTGTCGTGGTCAGCGGTGCCCGGCGCCACGCAGTACCTCGTCTACAAGGGCAGCGCCGAGACTCTCCCCGCACTCGCCAGCAGCGGATTGGATTCGTGCAGTGCCGGAGCGTTTGGCAACACGTCGACTACCGACATTCTGATTCGCCGCCCGAACCCGGGTGAGTTGCTGTGGTATCTGGTCACCGCGCGCAACGCCGATGGCGAGGGGAGCGCTGGAGCAGGCACCGCGGGCGAGCGCACTCCCAACGCCGACGGAAACTGTTGCGGCGAATTAGCGTTCCGCGAGCGCTTTGCCGCGCCCAATGGATCAGCCTGGCCGCCACCCTGGCAAGGGGTCTGCAGTGTCGATCGAGCCGATGTGCAAAATGGCAGCGGCCGCTATCGGCCCACACTCTCGGGCTACTCGTTAGCGCGTCTTACGGCGGCGATCGACGAGCGCGATGTCGATGTGCGACTCACGATGCAGTTCGAAGACTCCGAAACGCAGGGGATCGGTTTCTACGTGCGGCAAAACGGTGGATGCTTGCAAAACACGCCGTTGCACGGCGCGGGCTACGCCGTTTTTGTCGAGGACTTTCGTACGGACGGCATTGGTGTGTGGCGCGAGCGCGATGGCAACGAGGAGTCGATCTCGATCAACTTCAATCCCGCGTTCGACTTTCAAAACGGCGTGCGGTATCGCGTGCGGTTTCGGTGCGTGCAAGAGTCGCCGGTGACGACACGATTGCAGGCCAAGTTCTGGGTTGAAGGCACGTCCGAGCCGCCTGCGTGGCTCGTCGATGTGGTGGACGGGTTGCCCGCGTTGCAAGGCACGTCGGGTGGACTCGCGGCCGATTCGTGGAGCAACTACACCTCGCCGGGTCCTCCCGGTGGTGTCGCGCATACGTTCATCGACGACGTGGAGATCGAAAGGGTCTGCACGCCGTAGTGGCCGCGTGTCAGTCGTTCTGCTTCGGTTTCCATTTGTCGACATCGAGATCGAAGCAGAAACGTCCCGCGGGGTGAGCCCATTTGCTTCCATTCCTGTCCCATTGCGGATACCGGAGAGCGCCGGTGTCGAGCGAAAAATTCGCGCACAGCTGATACGAGTCGGTGTCTTTCACCTCGTAACCGTACGGCGTCGACGTTCCCGGCTCGCGCGGCGGTGTGTCGAATCCAGGCTCTGAATCCAGCTCCGCAAGATCGCTTGGGAAGGCCCCATGCCGGTTCCAGTAGGTATTGATCTGTTGGAAGATCTCCATCAAGTCAGCGACGCGCCGTTCATCGAGCCGTCGTTGGCGCTGCGCCGGCGGATCGATCATGACGATCGCCGCGGCTACTGCCGCCGCAACCGCGACTGAGAGCACGATCGCCAGGCGCGTCGATCCCTCGCTGCGGTTCATTCGACCTCCTCTCGCCGCAGATCACGCAGGTAGTAGCCGAAGACGGTCCCCGCAATCGCACCGACCACCAATACTTTGAGCAGGAATCGAACGGCCAACTCACCGCCCAACAACTGATTGACCAGCGCGATCAGGTCGCCAATCAAGCAGCCGGCCGCAATGAACAGGGTGATGTAGGTGAGCCAGCGCCTGATCGGCGAGAGTCGCTTGACCGGGTCCTTGGCCAACGTGCGCCCCACCAACCGCGACATGTACAGGAAGACTGGAAACGCAATGACCAGCGACGCCACCGACCAGCGCATGCTGTCGCCCTGGTCGCGGATGCGCTGGTCGATGTCGGGAAACGCTCCGTTGATGAAATCGAACAGTAAGCTGCCGAAGTGAAATGCGCTCAAATACAGCGTGGTGAACAACACCAAGTAGAGAAACGCTTCCTTGGCCGAGAGATACGGACGCGGCTTCGGCACCGGAACCGCGAACGTCACATCGGCGAATGCGCCCATCGCACTCTTGGCTTGATCTGCCGTCCATCCAGCGTCGAGCATCGCTCTTTCGATTTCGGCGCGCGCGGTGCCCCGCAGCAGTGATTCCCGAACGAACAGTTCCAGGTCTTGCGTCCCTGATGCCATCACGCACCTCGGTTCTGCGCTGTGCCTCGCTCGCCCGCCGGGACCAGCCCGCGGACCGCCGCGATGATGAACCCGCTGACAGGCTAGTGCCGCTTGTCTGAAGTCAACTCGCATCGCGAGTCATCGCGAAAAAGCCCATAGGGGCACTTCAGCCGGCTTTTCGACTGCGTCGAATGCGCGAAATCACAAACCAAACAAGGCCTGCCACGATCATCCACGGCAACGCGACCGCTGCGGCATAGACAATTCCTGCAGCCGACGTTGCCAACGCCTCGAGTGAATTTCGAAACGCGCGTCGAATCGGATCGAAAGCGCCAGACTTCACAATCGATCCAGGTTCGTGAAGACTCAGTGTGACCTTCGAGAGCGCGATTTGATGATCGTAGAAGCGTTTCTCTCCCAGCATCTGTTCGATCTCACCGGCCACCCGGTCGAGTTCGCGTTCGACCTCCAGCACGTCGGAAAGCTTGCCGGTGTGCGATTCGAGTAGGCCTCGCAGCCGCCGCTCGGTTTGCTGTTTGACTCCCAATCGTGTCTCGAGGTCGGCGTACTGCTTGGAGACATCCTGAGACGTGACGTTTTCCTGCTCGATCTTGCCTACGTTTCGTAGTTGCGGAAGCAGTTCATCGAACCGGCTCGACGGCACTCGCAGAGTGATCAGAGCACTCAGCCCATCGCGCTCGTCGCGCGACATCGTCATTTGGACGACGAGTCCACCCACCGCCTTCGTGGCGTTCTCGATCTCCAGTCTGGCGCTGTCGAACTTGGCGACCTCGAGTTGCATTAACGCGGTACGGACCAGCTTGATCTCGCCCCAGTCGCTCGCCTCACCATGGGTCGCGCCTGGCTCAGGCGTTGAAGCGGCCCGCAAGGCCGGTCTCTCGCCAGCGCGATCAGCCGGATAGTTGGTCCGGTCGCAAGCGGTAAGTGAGAGCGCGAGCACGATTGCAGCGACGAGCCCACCAACTCGCATTCGCGAACCCCCGTCCCGAAGATTGCAGGAACCACCACCAACGACGTGTCGGCCATTGGAATGATTCCCTCGAGCAACTACCTATGCTTGTACCCCGTCAGCCCAACAGCGCGCCGAATCAACTTTGGATCGGTCCCTCGGCGCAGGCGGTGGCATCGCCCATGGAGCAAGTCACCGCGCGCGTTTCGATCTTCTCGACGAAGAGCACTTCCGGCTTTTCATACGGCTTCTTGGCAACAGTCGATTTCGGATCGGTCATGGTGAACTCCTAACTGGCCTCTTCATTGGTTCGATAGCGCCCGAGCCGCAGATCACATCCGACCTGCCGCTCGAACAGCTTGGCGACGGCGTGAAGAGACTCACCGCCGAGCCCCTCGGATTCAGCGTCCTTATACGCCTGGAGCGCGCGTTCGACCACCGGGAGTGAGGTGCCATTGACCGTCGCGAGTTCGCACGCGAGCCGCAGGTCCTTGATCGCGAGTTCCATCCTCAGTCCTGGCCGGAAATCCCCCCGAAAGAGCGAGTGCGGCAGGATCTCGTCGAGCATCCCGGTCTGTGCGGTGCCGGATCCAAGCGCTCCACAGAGGATCTCGAGTGGGACACCGGCCTTGACGCCCGTCGTCAAGGTTTCGCTCAAGAGCACCACCAGTGAGTGCGCGACAGCGTTGCTCACCAGTTTGACAATTTTTCCCGACCCGGGCGGGCCGCAGTAAAGCGTCGGTTCGCCGAGAGTTGCGAGTTGAGGCCTGAAGCTGCGATAGCTGCGTGCGTCCCCGCCAAACCAGAGCGCAAGTCTTGCACCATGGTCGGTCTGATGACCCAGCGAAACGCCGGCATCGATCAGGATCACGCCGCAGGCGTGCGCTTCGGAGTGCAACTGCCTCACGAGCGGGGCGTCAATGGTCGAGGTTTCGAGCAACAGCGTGCCGGGCTTCATCAACGCTAGGGCGCGACGACAAACCGTTTCTACCTCGTGCGGGCCCGGCAAGGCGGTGACAACCCAATCCTGTAGCGCCACGCATTCATCCAAGGTTGGCGCCCAGGTCGCTCCAGCTTGCAGCAACGGTTCGGCCGCTTCGTGCACGATGTCGTACACGAGCAGTTCGTGACCCGCTTCCAACAGGCTCTTGCCGAGTTGTCGACCGACCAATCCGCAACCGATCAGACCGACACGCATGCGCGTCTCCTTTTCCTGGGCTCGAGGATCGGCAGGGCAGGGAGCGTAGCCTATGGCGGTGATCGAATGGAATTGAGATTGCGCACGAAATCAGGCTTCCCTCAGCCACCCCGATCCGGCGACGAGTGCAGTGATAGAGTCGCGCCTCACACAAGGAGCTCTCTCTATGCACCGTCTCATCGCCACCGTACTGGCCCTCGCGTTCACGTTGATCAGCCTCGTCGGTGCGGAGACCCCAGCGAACACTCCGCAGAGAGCGGTGCTGGTTACCGGCGCCAGCTCCGGCATTGGACGAAAGGTCACCGAGCGACTCGCGGCACGCGGTTATTTCGTCTATGCCGGAGCGCGCAAGGAAGCAGATCTGGCGGCACTGAACGCGATCAAGAATGTTCAAGCCGTGCGGCTGGACGTGACCAAGCCGGAGGAGATCGATGCGGCCGTGCAAACGGTGACGAACGGTGGGCGCGGCCTGTACGGTCTCGTGAACAATGCCGGCATTGCGTCGGGCGCACTGTTGATCGAGACACCGCCGGAGGAATTCGACGCCACGATGCGCGTGAATGTCTATGGCCCCTATCGCATGACCAAGGCGTTCGCGCCGTTGATCGTCGCGGGGAAGGGAAGAATCATCAACATCGGCTCGATCAGCGGCATCCTCACCGAACCCGAAGTGGGCGCCTACCAGATGAGCAAGCACGCGATCGAAGCGTTTACCGATGTACTCGCACAGGAAATGGCTTCGTCGGGGGTGCGCGTCAGCGTTGTCGAGCCTGGCGCCTACAACTCGGAGATCGGCAAGAATGCGTTGCAGCGTACGGGCATGGGTGAGAAGTGGGCCGATCGTTCGTCACTCAAGGACCCCGAGGAAGTCGCTGCGGCGATCGAACTCGCGCTGTTCGAGCCCAACCCCAAGCGACGCTATATGGTCGTCCCTGAAAGGGAGCAGGCCGAAATCACGATCAAGGCGCAGATCGAGCAGTTGGTTCAGCTCAACGAGGACCAGCCGTACACGTACGATCGCAAGGCGCTGATCAAGATGCTCGATGCGGCACTTCGCAAGACACGGCCACGAACGAAGTGACGGCCGAGGCGACCGCTCCGTGGCTACGGACTTGCCCCATGTATTCCGTATACCGTCCCCGAATTAGCGTCTTCTCTTTTCCGGTCGAACGGCGTATTACTACGGCGATCAGGGAACAGGGGAGGTGACATGTCGTCGTCGCGCCGTCTCGCAGTCGCGCCCGTCTACTGCTGTTTGGCACTGGCATTCAGTTCGCTCGCGCTGGCCGACTCGGCGCCGCGTTGCACGCGCAACCTCGATGGCCCGACATTTCCGATGCCGATGGTCGGCCCAGCGCTGAAGTTTTCAGCGCTGCTGTCATTCGATTCGGATGGCGATGGAACGAACGAGCGATTCACCTTTGCAGGCTATCCCATCCGCCAACTGGTCCGGCTTGAATACACAGCCACCGGCCAGGTCGTGCCCCACGACGCCGTCCTGCTCTCGGACGGCTCATTTTTCGACCCACCGCTGACCGGCGATGTCGACGGCGACGGAACCATCGACATCATCGACCCAACCTACTCCGGAGTCGCCCTCCATCGCGGCAACGGTGATGGCACGTTTGGCGCCGCTGTTCTTCTGAGCGGCATCTATACGGGGACAAGGCCAACCGTGGGAGATATCGATGGCGACGGCACCGACGAGTTGGTGATCGCGGTGACTTTCGGCGGGTTCGGCTACGAGATGCGAGCCTACTCGTGGGTTGCCGCGGTCGGTTGGCAACAGGAACTGGTCGTCGTTTGCCGCGCTCCCGACCAACAGCTGCTGGGCGGCGATTTCAACGGCGACGGTCTTTACGACGTTGCCTACCGGATTGCCAACGACATCGAGAGACGCATCGATGTCTTGCTCGGCGATCGTGAGCATCCAGTGGCCACACTGCAGGAGACGCACCCGGCCTCCGACTTGTTCGTGCAGGGCGTGTTCGATAGCGACGGTGATGGCCGTGACGAGTTGCTTGCGCGTGAGTTCTCACCCTACCGCCACATCGCGCGGCTCGACTGGGAGTCCGATCCTACCCCTCGCTTCGTGGAGCGCTGGCGAGTCGAGCTTCCAGCCAATGTGTCGTCGCTAGCGCCCGTAGCCGAAGATCTCGATGACGACGGCGACGACGATCTGCAGTTGATTCAGGGGGACTACTACAACAATCAAGGCTATGTCCTGATGGAATGCAGTGCTTCCGGGTGCGAATCGGCATCACGCGGCGTGCTTGGTCGACAGTTGGTCGATGTGCGGGACTTCGACGGTGACGGCGTTGGCGATGCCCTGATCCAGCAACAGAACGAAGGACTAGGGGTTCTCCACGGAATCGGTCCGTTGCAGTTTGCAGAGCCGCTGCGTATTTCGCCGCAAGCGGATGATTTCTTGTCGAGCAGCGGCGACCTCAACGGCGATGGCCGGCTCGATCTAGTCACCGCCTCCGATTCCTATCCCTCGGGATCTTCTTTCACAGTTCGCTTAGGAAACGGCGACGGTACTTTCTCTCCGCAACCAGGGCCGCCCACGCTCCCCGGCCACAGCAACGATCGCGTGCTCGACATCGATGGTGACGGAAAGCTCGACCTGTTCGCGATCACTGCATCCTCTCAAGGCTTCGGGTTGAACATCGCGTGGGGTCGCGGCGACGGCAGCTTCGAACCGTGGCAATCGCTCGCGCTGCCCGGCCGTTTCCGCGATATCGATTTCGGCGATGTCGATGGCGACGGAGCGCTCGACCTGGCGCTCGTTTCGGATCAAAACGTGCCGCCCTCCAGCGTACGCACTCAGTTGTTCCTGCTGGTGGCGCGCCGATACATCCCCGGCCCCACGTGGCCACCAAGATCCATCTTCACGGTCATGCGCCTGGCCGATGTCGATGGTGACGGTTGGCTCGACATGCTCCTGAGCAAGGAGACAAAACCGGGTACGGCTGGATCTCCGCAAGAGTTACTTTGGACGCGGATGATCAAGGGCGTGCCGACCACCACGCAGAAGTTCAGCAACGAGACATTCTCGTCTCTCAGTATTGCTGCGGCCGCCGATCTCGACGGCGATGCCATGGCCGATCTCTTTCTGTACGAGGAGAACAGCGAGAGCCGAGTGCTTCACGGGGACGGCGGGCGCGGCAACACCCGCACCATCTGGAGAGGCAAGTCCCACGATTTGTATTCGCGAGACGTGCTGCGCGATGTCGACGGCGATGGTGTGCTCGACCTTGTCGCTCGAAACTCACCGATCAGGTTCCGTCGCGGCGACGGTACCGGTAGCTTTGGGCCAGTCGAAGGACCTTGGATCGGTGGTGGGAGCACCGCGCAGTTCGGCGACGTCGACGGCTCGGGTACGACCGACCTAGTGCTCCCGCACTACTCTGCTTTGCAAAGAATGTGGGTCTCGCAATTGGCGAGCGGATCTGTCGCCAGCGACGACACGTCGCCGCCAACACTGCGACTGGCCCCGCTCCCGAATCTCGATTACTCCACCGACACACCGGCATGGGATGGTGCTTGGCGAATCGCAGGCCGCGCCATCGACGAATGCCGCAGTGCGCGCGTTACCTCGATCGCGATGAAGCTGTTCAAGCGCACGGGGCTAGAGCCGGTCTCGTATCGCTACGCGACGCGAGAGGAGATTCGCATCTACCGCCGCACCGCCGATGGGGTCACGCGAGTTGTGCTGTTCGGCCCCAACGAAGCGTCCTTGCGTGCCCGACTCGACCAAGGCCGTGCGAGTGGCTTGGCGCTCCCACGCAATCACGTGATGAAACTCTACGAGTGGCGTAACAACGGAGAGACGTCACCCGACGACCCCGACGCGAGCCTCGTGGAGCGAGTCGAGTTTGACGGTGGGCTGCCGGCACGCGTCGATAGCTACCTCCCGAGTGCGGGGATCGAGTTTGCACTGGAAGGACGCGACTGGCTCGGCAAGAGCGCGACGTTAACCGAGACGTTCGGGCAGGCCAAGCGCCGCTTCTGCGAAACGGAGGGAGCAGAGGTGCTCGCATGTCGTGAGGATTGAGTTCGACGAACTGATCAGCCACGACCGGTTCGTGGCATGAGCCCTCGTTCACCCCGCGCGATGGAAGCGGCAAAGCTAGTACTTGTTGATGATCGCTACGCCCACAGTGTTGAAGCTGCTCATCGACTCCAGAACGTCACCGGCCTTTTCGATGGGGACTTTCTGCTCTACGAGTTTCTCTGGGTGCAACTGCCCGGCGTGCACCATGCGAAGCATCTCCGGATAACGCTGCGCCTGCATCCCGAACGACCCAACGAAGCTGAGTTCTTTCGCGACGAACAGGTCCACCGGTAGCGCGATCTGACCCTTGTCTTCTTTGCCGCTCATCCCCAGTCGAAGATGACGGCCGCGTGTGCGCAGCGCCGCGATCGCAGGCAGCGTGGTGTCACGGGTCCCGAGCGCATCGACCGAGACATGCACACCGCCGCCCGTCAGGTCGACGATCTGCTCGGGCACGCCGTCGCTGTTGGCCTTGACTGTGTGAACGGCTCCCAAGCTGCGGGCCAACGCGAGCTTCTTGTCGCCACGGCTCACCGCGATCACGTTGGCGCCGAGCGCCGTGCAGATCTCGACCGCTGCGAGTCCGACACCGCCGCACCCGAAGATCGCGACCCACTCGCCTGGTTGCACTGCGACCTGATGCACCACCCCGTGGAAGGCGGTGATGTAACGGCAGCCGAGGCTCGCCGCCGCGTCGAAGGAAATTTCCTCGGGCAGACCGACGAGATTCACATCCGCGCGACCGACTTGCGCGTACTGCCCAAACCCGCCGGAGTAATGGAACATCGGAATTTGAAGATCGCTGCAGACATTCTGGTGCCCGGCTTGACAGCATTCGCACACACCGCACGAGTGATGAAACGGCACCACCACGCGCTGACCCTTTTTGAATCGCTTGACCGCAGAGCCCACCTCTTCAACCACGCCGCAGTACTCATGCCCGAGCACGGTCGGAAGGGGAGGCACGAACCCCACCCACTCCCAGCCTCCCTGCCACAAGTGCCAGTCCGAGCGGCAGATCCCGTTGGCCTCGACACGCAATACAGCGTCGGCCGGCCCGCAATCGGGGTCTTTCCAGGTGTTGGTGATTTCAAGAGGCTTTCCAAACTCGGTGAGCACGGCTGCTTTCATGAGGGTCTCGATCTTCCTTCCGATGGATCGGGGTGAATTCGATTTGTGAGTCGGCTGCTGTGCGCGAGGTGCTGTTGACTGATGCGCCGCGAATCATACTCCCGCCAAATCTTTTCGGGGGCGTCGTCGACTCGTCATGCAGCGATGTCAGGTTGGTTGGCAGCGATCCGGGATCGTGATTCCCGAGAGTCACGGTCTAATGGTTGTACGGGCACCATTCCGGAGTTCTAATGCCGATGGGCGAAGGCTCCGGCGAGTTCGCAATCTTTCGCGGGCAAGACATAGGCGATGCGAGTGACCAAACAAAAAAACGCAGGTCCGAGGTCAACGACCCCGCCTACGAGCAGGGGACGAGAGTGGATTGGCGGTCGATTCGCCTCCCCAATGCACATCACAGGCGAGGCAGAGCCGTATCGGCCCACATGCGTGGTGTGGATCGAACTGCCTGAAGAGGTCGTGGTCGCGTTTGACCTGTGCCACCCAGCGGATGAGCGTGACGCGCTGGGCAAGGCATTAGCGGAGGCGATCCGGCATCCACTCGTTGGTCCACCCCGGCAACCTCGGCGAATTCGCGTCGCCGACGAGGACCTCGCCATCGAAGCCAAGCGCGTGGTCGGCGAACTGATCCCGGTGACAATCGCCGCGACACCGGAGTTGGAGGCGCTCGCGGCCGCGATGTTCGAATCGTTCAAGGGTGCGTCTGGCGGAGAGTCCAGCGAGCAGTCCGGCGAGGAGCGTGCGAGCTACCTGGAGAACGGGCGAGTGTCACCCGCTGTGGTGGAGGAACTATTCGGCGCAGCCGACGCGCTCAACGCGGTGGCTCCATGGAACGTCGTGGACGACCAGCGCCTACTACGCCTCGATATCCCAGAGCTCGGTGTCGACGGTGCGTGTGTTTCGATCATCGGAGCTCTCGGCGAGAACCTCGGTTTATTGATCTTCCCCTCGCTTGCTGGCTATGAAGCGTTTCGAACGGCCGCAACTCGCCCCCGGCGCAAGTCGTCTCGCATCGATCTCGGTACCAGTTGGCTGTCCTTGTCGCTGGTGCTGCGAGTAGACCTGCCCGAAGGGTGCCGTCGCGAGATCATCGAGTACGGCTGGACTGCTTCTGACACAAACCGTTTCCCGCAGGTCGAACACTGGGATCGTGACGGTGTTCTCAAGCCGCTCACAGAGCGGGACGTTCGCATCGCGTCCGCATGCGCGACCTCACTATCTGCCTTCTTTGTCACGAATCGCGAGGCGCTCGAGTCGGGCATCGTCGAGCCGATTTGCCAGTCGTTCGCCGATGAAGATGATCGACTCGTCAGATTCACCATTCCCTACGAAGCGTTCTCGCTGTTCGATGTAGAGACTGAGAGTCCTCCGGCTACAGAAGGCTCTGGTCGAGACAAAATGCCGTTGCGAGAATCGGCACTCACCGTCGCCCCGATCGCAGGACCAAAGCCAGGTCGCAACGACCGCTGTCCATGCGGGAGCGGCAAGAAGTACAAACAGTGCTGTCTGCTCGCGTCTGACGCGACCGAGTTCAAGCGGCGCCAGATCAATCGTGCATCCGAGGAGTTCGGCATCGCCGCCGCGGAGTTGATCACCCGGCTCGATGTCGCGGATCCCGTTCGGGCTCAGGCGCAGGAATTTTGGGAGATTGCATCAAACGCGGGGCTCGACCTCGACGATGAATCCGAGCCGGAATCGATCTACGAGATCATGATGCCGCTGTTCCTGTCCTGGCTGGTTTACTCGTTCCGGCCACTCGTCGAGCAGGAGAGGTCGAAACGCAGGCGCCGGCGCGAGACAGCCGCCGCGCTGAGGCTGAAGCAAGCAGGGATGCGGTTGGGCCCGCTTCAGGCGAGGTATGCCCAGGTCGCGCTGGCCAGTCCGCTTTCGTTTTGGATCGTTGAGCAAGTTACACCCGGCAAGTCGCTCGAACTCAGAAGTGTCTTCACCGGTGAGCGCGCGCGAGTGATCGACATCCTGCTGAGTCAACACGTTCGACGTGGCGAAGTGGTTTTTTCACGCGTGGTAGCGATCGATGGGTTCGCTGTGGTGGATGGCTGCGCTGGTATCAGGATTACCCCTGACTATCTCCAATGGATTCTCGACCTGAAGGACGAGATCCAGACCCGCGAGGGGAGCGTGACGCTGGCGATCGCAGACCGGTACCTCCAGCGGTCGCTCCGCTTGTACTTCGAGATCTGCGCCGACCTCATCACCCCACGCATGCCAATCATGCAGAACACGGATGGTGATCTACTCGTGCCAATCGAGATGAAGTTCGACCTCACCCTCCCCGTCGAGGAGGCGTTCGAGAAACTCAAGACACTCGCGCTCGACGTCGAATCGCTCGACGACCTCGCCGACAACGAGATTCGGCGCGCGCCGGACGGGTCGATTCGCGAGCTCACACTGAGCTGGGCCAAGCGCGGTAACGCCATGCACCCGAGCTGGCAAAACACTTCGCTCGGATCGATCAGATTGGCTCGGGGGAGCATTCGCGCCGACGTCAACTCGCATGAGCGCGCACGCCTCCTGCGCCATGAGATCGAGGCTAGGCTCGGCGCCGGTGTGCGCCACAGGGCGAGCGGAATCCAGAATCTCGAGCGCGCGCTCGAAGGCCCGGTAGGCTCCGAGAGTCGTGCGCCCGAGCCGAGCGAGGATGTCGCCGAGGTGCTGCGCGAAATGAAGCGACAGCACAGCGAGAGCTGGGTCGACCAGCAAATTCCAGCGCTCGGCAACCTGACTCCACGCGAGGCTATGCACGAACCGCACGCCCGAGAGCGACTCGAAGCGTTGTTGATCGAGTTCGAGTGGCGCACTCAGCAGGCTGGATCTCCTGGAGCTGGATTCGATCTCGACTTGATCCGTGAGCGATTGGGATTGAAACAGTCTTGATTGGTTGAGGCATGTAGAGGTGAGCAGGAGTTTCGCGCGACAGGTGTTGCGGCTTCGAGGAGGCATTCGATGAGCCCGACCCGCGACTCCTCGCGTGATTCGGCGAAGTTCATTCCCAACCGCCCTGTCACTGACCGATGTAATGAGGCTGCCGAGAAAGCGAAAACCGCGCCGGCCATGGCATCCGGGTCGATCAGGCGGTTGGCAGATGCTGGAACGAGGTCCCTGTCCCGGCCGGCGCCGGTCACCTCAACCTCAGCCAGCCGTCGACCGCAATTAGCCGTGATGAGATGCCAGATCCCGGAGCACCGCCGCAGATGACCCCGGGCAATCGACCCGCCGCACTCGTTTGGGCTATAGTCCGCCCGGTCGCTCTGCAGGATAAGCAGTCGGAGAAAACGGCTGAGAAACACGGGGCGGCGGGGGGAAGTCCATGAGGTTGTGGCGCTTCCAAAATTTGCTAATCAAACCGACGGTCTTTACCGGACCGCCGAATGCAAGTTGAACTAAGCCGCTATCGCGGCAGAACAAAGTCGGTCGTCGGCTAAGGGTCGCGCTTCGATCGAAATGATTCGTCGTTGTTGCTGATCACGCGGGCGCTTGTGTCGAACAATCTCCGAGT
>JANNUT010000216.1:0-29810 GCA_031395565.1 Acidobacteriota bacterium
GACCGCGCCGACCGCTTGCCCGTAGAAAACGATCGCATCGCCCGGCCCGAAGACGCCGTCGCTTTCTCCTTTGACACGAATCGGCAACTCGATCCCCTGCACCGTCAGCCGGTACTTGCGTGGGTCGTTGGCGGTCAGGAATGTGAACAGCGCGGGAGCGTTGGCTTGAGCCCACGCGTAGGTGACTCGATACAAACCGTCTTGCTTGAGTTCGAATTGCCACGCTGGGTACGTGGGCGGCGCCAACGGAGCATCGGCAGCGCGTGCGGGCGCACCAGCGCCTGCCGCTTCACGCCCTACCTTCGAGGCGCCCACCGCGAAGGCCTCGCTCATCGCCTCCAACTCACGATCGAGCGGGCCCGGCCGCGACAACGGTGCGGCAGCGAACGAACGCAGATCCGCTTGACGCGCCGTATCGCGATCGAGGACCAGCGTGATCGTGCGTGCCACTCGAAACCGCCCGCGAGTGAGATCGACTTGCACAGGGGCTATCTGCAGCGTGCCGAAGCGCAACGTTCGATAGCGAGTGCCATTCGAAAGCAGCGAGACAGGTTGTGCCGGCCACCAATCCTCGGAGGACTGAAACCGCGGGTCGAGTTGAGTCGCTACCTGATCGCCCTCGGATGGAAACGGCGCGACTTGCCGGGGCAACAGACCTTCTTCCCAGCTGATCTGAAGGTCGGCAATCGAGAGCTCGCCGCCCGGTGGCAAGGCAACGCGTTGGTTGCGAGCGGGAACGTCGGGGGCACCGTATTCAGCGAGGCGGCCGAACCCTTCGATGACCGGCACCACGCCTTCTGGAGTTTCACGCCAGGAGAGCGTCGGAACTCCAACTGTCAACGTGACGCGCGTGGGGTCGCGAGGGTCCTCGCTGAGATGCACGAGAGGGTCTGCAGCGGCGCGCACCGGTAGCACGCACAAAACACAGACAGCCGTGAGCAGCAGATTGAGGAACCGAGAGCCGTCGATCGATAACAAACGCATTGGCCTCGTAGCCGGCGCGCCCAGCGCCACGACACCCCAGAGAACGTCAGGAAAGATACCCTCATCTTCGGCCGCGGGCCCAAGTTCTTTGGGATCACGGCCAGCGCCGGCACCGCAGCCGGCCGGTAGCATCGAACTCAACCCGGACAAAATAAAACGGGCGACCACAGTGGCCGCCCGTCCTTTTTTAGCTCTTGGAATCCGTCGAGCGTGATGAATCAGCTCTGGATCGGACCCTCGGCACACGCCGTGGCGTCTGCCTTGGAGCAGGTCACCGCACGAGCTTCGACCTTTTCGGCGAAGATCACGCGGGGCTTCTCGTAAACCTTCTTCATCAAATCCTCCCTCGAGGTGGGCCGGGGACGATCCCCGGCGAGGTTTCTTTTCGGTTCTCGTTCGGGCCTATCCGGAATAGGACCGCTGCGGGTCGAGAACTAGTTGCCCTAGTTTCTACGCGGTACCCGAGCGGGAGGCAAGTGGATTTTCAGCATCGTCACCGCCGTTGTCCGCGCGCTCGAGCGCCTTGAAGGCCTGGAGCCGGACCATTCCCGACATGCGCGCCGCCCCGTAAAACGCAAAGGCGTTGCCGGTCTCGCGCTCCGCCGCCCCAGGACAGAAGCTTGCAAACGCTCCCTCGGGGGCCCCTGCCAAGGTCTTCTTGGGGAGGTCGATCGCGACCTGCCGCACGTACTCGAGCGTCTCGTTTTTCCCGGCGCGTCCCTGCCAAAGGGCCAACAGATCGTCGACCTCGAGCATGTTGGCCACGACCCGGCGCCAGGCGACACACGGGAAAACGTCGCCGTATGGATCGATCGTCATCGAGGTTCGGCCGGTGTTGCAGTTGGCTCCCATTTTCTCGACGACCTTCGGCTTCATCAGCGCCCGTTTTCCTTCCTGCACCTCTTTCACCAGAAAGTCGGTAATGAACTGCGGCGACGCTGCCAGTGAGAGCGGCGACAAGTCGCCATCGTCGGTGGGCGTAATGTTGGTGTCGTAGATGACCTTGTGACCGAAGCTCGCGGCGATGTCGCGAATCTCGGCCAGTTGAGCTTGGTTGAGCCGGGTGATCGGCGTCTTGACCGTCACCTTCACCCCCAGTTCGCCGAGGTTTTTGAAGGCCACGAGCATCTTGTCGAAGCTGCCGCGAATGCCGGTCAAGCGCTCGTGCGTTGCCGCATCGGAGCCGTGCATCGAAATCTCGGTGTCGAACGGGGCCAGGTCGGCGTAGCGCTTGGCCTTGTCCATATCGGCCAACAGCACCCCGTTGGTGTAGACCTTCAAGACAAAGCCGCGGTCGCGGACGCCTTGCGCGATCTTCCAAAAATCGCGATGACAAAACGCCTCGCCGCCGGTCAGCGTGATGTTGAAAACACCGGCTGCTTTGAGCTTGTCGAGCACGATCAGCCACGTCTCGCCGTCAAGCTCCTGACGCGCTTTGGGCGAGTTGTAGCAGAAGGAGCAAAGCAGGTTGCACTTGTACGTGATCTCGAGCTGCGCGCTGACAGGGCGCAACTGCAACGAGGCACGGTTCATGAGTTCGCCGAAAGGCGTCATCGACACGGTGAGGTCCTCGCGTACGTCGTCCTAGTTGAGAACTTCTTCCAAAGCACCACGGGCGCTGAGGTCGGTGACCATTTCAACCACATCCGCTTCCACCTCACCCAGTGACGGTGCGTCGTACTCTTCAAAAATCAACTGGGCCACCGAATGAACGGTCCGCTCACCGTCGAAGAGTTCGAAGGTTCGCGCGCCGGCACCGTTGAGCACCATGTTCCAACTGTGCTTGGGAACGACCAACAGGCCTTCGTCGCCAAACCGAGTGAACGATACGGTCGCATGCCGCCGATAAACTCGTGTCGTGAGGCTCTCGGCCGAGGGGGCCTTATCTTGCGGATTCCCTGTCATGTCCTTCCTTTGCCGCGGGAGTATACGGTCACCCTCCAACCCGACAACGCACAAAGTTGACACAGGAGTCCAGATTCGTCCGCGTCCGGTGACGTCCGCGTGACGAAGCCTACTGATCGACGTACCCCAGGCTTCGCAGCCGTTCAAGAACGTCCTGCTCGAACGCTTCCGATGCGGGGGCCGGCTTTGCGGGGGTGACCCGAGTCTTCCTTTTCCCTGCCACGATGCCCCAGGGCTCGCCGCACATTCGGTCGTCGATGCTCAAGCCTTGGAGCGCGAGCCAGGTGGGGGCGATCGATGTCACCTCGGGGTTGGCAGCCGTGTCGCGCGACGCCGGCGGTATCGAGGCCCACCAACCGCTCTCCCCTTCCGCCGCTCGCCCGGGCCAGCCGAACAGACTGATCGACACGGGACGCGACCTTCCGTCCGCGGCGCCATGGCGGATCCGCTCCAAGGCAGAGTCGACCGTCAGCGCGTGACGTCGCAGCCGCTCGAGGATCGTGAACGGGTCTTCGCCACCGCGACGTGAGCGTTCTCGCACGACATCGAGTCCGGGCAAGTAAAGAAACACGGCCCCAAGGTCGGGATCTCGCGAGACCGCGGCGAAGCTCTCGATCAAGTACAAATCTCCGACCAGCGCTTCCCACGCCAAACGGTCGCCGCGCTCGCTCACGGGCGGCGCTTCCCCCGCCGCAACACGGGCACGCGCCAACCAATCGGGCGATTCGCGCGCGCCCCAGGTCGATGGAAAGACAGCTTGATCGACGAACCGCCCAGCGATCGTCGCTGCGAGAGCGCCATCACTCACGACATAACCACCCGCTGCGCCAGGACTCGTCGCGGGCCACGTCGCCCACCATCCGATCACCGCGGTTTTGCGCGCATCGGCGGCGATCTCCCAAATCGCGGGAATCGAACGGACGCCAGCGCGCGCGATGCGCGGCTCGGTCGGCAACAATCGGGCGAGCAATTCGAGGGGTCCAGCGGCGATCCCGTGTGAAATCAGCGGCGCTTGTCCGCCCTTCAACGTCGGCAGCAACGTGGCGCGGACACCGTGCCGATCGGCCGGGCAGCCGGTCGCAACGGTGGTCCAAAACGCGACTGCGTCGGAACCATCGCTGTGCTGCACCGTCACGGCGTTGCGTTCGCTTCCGATCAGATCGGCCGTTGGGTTCGACGCCGTCGACTCGCGCTCGATGCCGCGCGCAAGTTCGCGGCTCAACCCATCCCACGCTACGAACGCGGCGAGCGTGCCGCGTGCATTCGGCGAGTGAGCATCGAGCACCGCCTGCCCCGATCCGAGCCGCAACGAGCCCGCTAACAACGCGGCGAGCAGCACGAAGACGGTGGCCGCGCTCAACAGACCGCGCCACAAGCGTGGCCGCGCCTCGGTGGGAACGCGTCCACTGGCATACACCGCTTCTACCAGCGCTGCGGCGGACACCACTCGACCCGCAAAACCTGCCCCGATCGCAAGCGCCACCAAGCAAACGAAATCACGCAGCCCAAAGGCGCCGGTCTGCCGCATCGCCCAAAAACCGAGATACAGCGAGAACACCACACCGACCGCAACTCCTGCGACCCACGCCGCACGGCGCGGAGAGAGCGTGCCGCTGCGCGAAGCCCAGCGAATACAGAGCGCCACGATCGCTTCGATCGCACCCACGGCGACGCCCAGCACCGGCGTAAAAAAAACGGCGTAGATCGCGCCGTCGGGCCAGATCGGAATCAGTCCTGCACTTTGCGCAACGACGACTCCCGCTAACAACAGGCCCAGCGGTGGTCCCGCAAACAACCCCGCCAAGACAGCGTTGAGAATCCACGCGCCACGCCGCGCGCCGCTCGTCCCTCCCAAGAACAACCGTTCTAGCGGCGGCTCCAAGTAGCCGCGCTCTTGCAGCGCGCGGCGCACATGTTGGTAGCGCGCGTTCGAACCGTTTTCTCCAGCGGGCTGGTTCACCGGTCGCGCTGCTCCGACATCAGTGCCAATTGGGCGAGCAACTCTCCCCGCTTACCGAGTGGCGCTAGACTCTGAACGGCTGTCTGAATCAACTCATGCACGATCTGTCGCGCGCCATCGACGCCTGCCAACGTCACAAAATTCGGCGCATCGTCGACGATCTGGCTTTGTTTGCCGGTTTTCTCGGGAGCCGACGTGACGTCGAGCAGATCGTCGACGATTTGAAACGCCAGGCCGAGATTCTTCGCGTAGGCGCGCAACGCCGCCTGTTCGAACGACCCGGCGCCCGCCAAACGCGAGGCTTCGACCGTCGCAGCGATGAACAAACTGCCGGTCTTCAGCGCGTGAATGCGCTCCATCTCATCCAGGTCGGGTTGCGTTCCGCGCGCCAATAGATCGAGAGCTTCGCCAGCCACCATGCCGCTTTCACCGACGGCATCGGCGAGTGCCTCCACCACCGGCGACGCGAGATCAGGACCGAGCCATTTGGTGGGCAACTGCTGCGTCAGGTGACGAAAAGACGCCGTCAGCAATCCGATCGACGCGAGCATCGCCGTTGCCTCGCCGAAGTTGCGATGATTGGTGGGCTGGCCGCGCCGCAGGCGGGCATCGTCGAATTGAGGCAGGTCGTCGAGGATCAATGAGGCGGCATGCACCATTTCCACCGCCACACCCAAAGCCAATGCGTCCTTCTCGCGGCCCCCGAACGCATCGGCCGTCGCCAAACAGATCACCGCGCGCAGCCGCTTCCCCGGCAATAGCAGCGTGTAGCGCATGGCCTCGACCAGCCGGCCGGCATCGGGACGTCGCGGCGGCATCGAGATTTCGAGCGCCTCGTTCACCAACGTCCGCTTTTCAGCGACATACGTCGCTAGTTCCACCGCGCCTCCTCGCGCTTGTTCGGTCCGTGGCGCGAGCCGCGCATCATGCACACCTCCGCTCAAAACGGCCAATGGCCCGCCCCGTGTTGGAAACCTACTTTGCTTGCGATGAATGCGCATGGCGAAGGCCGAACCACCGTTGTCTTGCTGATTGCCGGCTTCCTTGCTGTGGTGTTAGCCATGGTCGCCCTAGGCACGCAGTACTTCCCTGGATCGGCGGGCCGGGGCGATGGCTCCGAGCGGCCGGCCGCTCGCGCGCCACGCGGCCTCAACCCCTCGTTGCGCGACCTCCAGTTGGTCGATCAAAAGCGACAGGTCGTGAGCGCAACGGCCGCGACGGTACTCGAGGCACCCGGCGGAATCGGCACGCTCGAAGTTCCCGTCGGTGCGGTGGAAAGCAACACCGAAGTGCAGATTTCGCGCTACATCGTCGATCATCCCAACGACCTCACGGGATTTGCCGTCGATTTGATTCCCGACGGCTTGCAACTGCGCCATCCGGCAACTCTCACGATGCTCGTGCCACCAGGCTGTGACAGCGGGCAGTTGGAGATTGCGGTGTACGACATCGCGCGCCGGACGTGGGTCGGCGAACCGTCGCAATGCACCACCTCCGATGGCCGCGCACTCGTCGCACAGATCAGCCACTTCTCGTTGCGGCGGATTCGAGTTCGACCGGGGATGCGATTCCCGAGTCAACTTCCCGAACCCCGCGCCAGCGTCAAACTCGAAACGGATCCTGGCAGCTTCTTCGAGCGCTATTTCGAAGGGCGATGGCAAGCGACACCGCGCACCTCGGCCTCCTATCGTGAGTTGGTTGCGATGGGCCGCGGCGGCCGGCTGGACTTGATTCGCAGTGGCCGGCTGCGCGCGATTGCGGCGCCGCGCACCGGGGCCGCCGCGTGGAGCGACGGCGAAGTGCTGGCCAGCCTGCCCGGCGGTTCGCCGCTCGCGCAGACCGGTTGGGTGCGTATCGATCGTCTCGATGCCGCAGGTCAACCGACCGGTCAGAGCGTCCTGGCTGAAGTGCGCGGCAATGGACCGAATCGGCAAGCGCAGCAAGCCGGAGTAGAGATCGAACTGAGCCGCACGGCGCTGGAGCGGTTGGGTTTTCAAACCGGTGTCGACTTCGGGGTCGATCCACAGCAACCCGAGCGCACCTTCATGCTGATTCCGGGCGCGCCCGGCCTGAAACCGCTGAACTATTTGCCGGTCCGGCTCACATCGGTCCCGGCTCCGGTACCATCACCGGTGTGATGCCACCGACTCCACCCGACCACGCGTTGCCGCCACCCCCGCTCGCCGACGTTCCCGAAGGCTCCTGCTCGTTCGACCTGGTGCTAGGAGACGTTCGCGTGCGGGTGGAAAACCTGCCCACACCGTGGAGCCCGTACGTCGACGCAGAATTCCATCTCTTCGCGAAACCGCCCGACAGCGCCGCGCTCCCCGATGTCACGGTGCAGTGTCGATACGAGTCGCGCCCACACGTGATTGCGATTCAGCGGCCGGGTCAATCGACACAGCTTGAAATCCGTCGCGATGGACCGAATCGCTTTTATCTCGCGTCTCATTGGCACGAAGGGATCGTCGAGCTCTCGACTCGCTCCGCCGAACTCACGCTGGTCAGCCGTGATTGGATCCGTTTTCGGATGTCGTTGGAAAACGCGCTGAGGGTTATCTTCCAGTTGGTGTTGATCGATCGCGGATTGTTTCTGATGCACACCGCGGGGATCGTCGATGCGGCGCGTGCTTTTCTATTTTTCGGCCACTCCGGCGCCGGCAAGAGCACGGCGACGCACTTCTCGGCACCACGTCCCGCGCTTTCCGATGACATGGTGTTGATCGACATGCGTGGTGCCACAGCGACGGCTGAAGCGGTGCCGTTCTATGGCGCGATGCTGCGTGAGCTTCGCCACGCAGGCCGCTATCCGATCGCGGCGGCCTTGCGTTTGAGACAAGCGCCTGACGATCGGCTGGAACGGCTGAGTCTGGCGCGCGCCGTTGCGACGGTCGGTGGCAGCGTGCCGTTCGTTCACGAATTCGGCGTGTCTCACGATGGATTGACCGACTTGATCGCACGATTCTGCAGCCGCGTGACCGTCTGCGATCTGCACTTCACCAAGAGCGCACGGTTTTGGCACGAACTCGATCGAGAGTTTCCTGGCTGACGTTCGTGGCTAGAGCCCGAGGCGGCGCCGGTAGCATTCAAGCCAATCGCGGCCCTTGGACAATCGCTCTTGCACCACCACGCTTGGATCGGCGTTGAGATCGAGCACGAAACCCGCGAGCAAGATGCCACCCCACGAACCAGGCGAACCAGCCAACACAGAACCGAAAGCTGCACGCCACTGATGGGCCTCCGCCTGCTCGGCGACAAGTCGCTCCGCCAAGGTCGCGAGCGTGGTCCACTCTTGCTCGAGTGACTCGATCTCGGCTTTCAACGCTGAGTCCGGGAGCGCCGGCGCCGCAGTCAATCGCGCCTCGATCGTGTCGGCCACAACTGCGTCGAACGACGGCTGAGCCGGCGGCAATGCCGAGGCATCGGCCTCAGTCGTGCCGGCAATCCGAGCGGCGCCTCGTCCGGCGACGTTGATGACCGTCGTCTGCGAGCGGAGCGCATTCACGATCCCTTCGAGATTGGTGCGATAAGAAATGAGCAGCGCACTCGAAGGCACCGCTGTGCCACCAACCCCAACCACCTCGAACGACTCGCCTGCGCTCGCGCCAAAACCTGGGCTCGTCGCGCCCCGCGCGTGGTCGGCACCGTGCGGCTGCGAGAAGTCGAGTCCTGCCAAAACAATTTCCTGACACCCCAGGTGTGCCGCCAGAACCACGGCGAACGCCCCGACGTTTCCACCGCTGGCAAGCGCCACACCATCGGCAGTCAGGCGCGTGAACCACGCGTTCTCGGCAAGGTCGGCGCGCACCAGGAGGCGAGCCGGAGCACGCCAATGCGCGGGGTGTCCATGCTGCGCCAGCACCAATACGGTCTTCGCAAGATCGACGGGGCTCGCCCACTGCTCGGAACGATCTCGACCTTCGATCACACACGCGATGTCGGGCGTCACACCTAACCGCTGCAACGGCAGGAGTGCCGAGCCGGCCGCAATCGTGATCGCGTTGTCGCAGAGTTTTGGGAGTGACGGCGCGACTCGATCGAGCGACGGTCCTGCGCCGAACACGACCGCACGCGCGCCAACAAAACGTCCGGCGAGTGGAGCGACCGAAGGTCTCACGGCAAGTGCGCGACCGCCGTCGAGGATGTTGTCGAGCCACTCGTCGCTCTTGCCCTTGAGCGTGCCGACCGTTTGCGCGAAGACGCTTCCGCCTGCATCCATTGCGCGCTGTAGCCACTCATCGTCAGCGATAACCAAACGTTGCCGCACCTGCCGGCCGGACAACAGCGCACGTGCGATCTGTTCCGAGGCGCTGCGCAGATCGTCGGACCCGGTCACGGTAATGATCTCTAGATCAGGCTGGGCAGCCTGAAGCGCCCGCAATGGTTCATCCCAGCCATTGCTCACGAGCAACGGAAGCCGCGCGGTCATTGCGGTACTCCCGGATCGTCGGCGGTGAGCGCGGCCCGCAGTTTGGCGGCACGCACTGGGCCGACGGCGGCGCTGAGGGCCTCGTCGGACGCCTGCTTGACGCCGTCGACAGAACCGAACTGAATCAACAACCGTCGCGCCAACACGGCACCGATGCCGGCAATCTTGGTGAGCGTCGAGGGCCGCATCGCTTTGCCGCGGGCCCGGCGGTGACGAGACAACGCGAAGCGATGCGCCTCGTCGCGCACCTGCTGGATGAGATACAGGGCCGGGTCGTGACGATCGAGCCGCAGCGAAACGGTTTGGCCGGGCAGAAAGATCTCTTCTTCTTGTTTGGCGAGCGAGATCACTGGCAGCGCGCCCACTCCAACCTCATCGAGTGCCGCACGTGCGGCCGCCAACTGACCCTTGCCGCCGTCGATCAAGATCAGATCGGGTAAGCGCCTGCCCTCACGCTGCAGCCGCGCGTAACGCCGCCCGACGACTTCACGCATGGCGGCGTAGTCATCGCCGGGTGCCGCCGTCTTGACGCGGAAGATTCTGTAGTCGGCCTTCTTCGGCTTGCCGCCTTCGAACACGACCATTGAGGCCCGTGGTTCCGTTCCTTGCGTGTGACTCACGTCGAAACCTTCGATTCGAAACGGCGGCTCATCCAGGCCAAGCAACTCTCGCAACGCTTCCAGCGCCTCGACACCATGACCGTGACTCTGGCGAAAGCGAGCGTCGAAGGCGAGTTGTGCATTCTGCGCGACCAAATCGAGAAAACGCCTTGTTTCGCCCTGTACAGTGGCACGTAGCGCCACCTTGCTGCCGCGCCGCCGCCGCAGGTACTCCTCCAAGAGCACACGATCCTGTGGCCAACGCGGCAAGACAACCTCCGGGGGTGGTTCCTCGCTTGCGTAGAACTGCGGCAACAACTCGTCATAGAAAGTCTCGGCGTCGGGTGCCGTCTCGAATGTGAACTCGCGACGATTGATTACCTTTCCATCGCGCATTTGGAACAACTCCAGTGCGGCCCGTTCCCCTTCCCGGTACTCCGCCCAGAAATCGATCGATTCGAGCCCGGCCGAGATCATTCCCTGTTTTTGCGACAGAAACTCGAGCGACCCGAGCATGTCGCGATAGTGCGCGGCCCGTTCGAACTGCAGTTGAGCGCTGGCCTCGAGCATGCGGCTCTGCACCGTCTGCGCAAGTTCGTCGTGCTTGCCTTCCAGAAACAAGCGCGCTTGCGCCACACGCTCGGCGTACTCGACGGGATCGGCCTTGCCGGCGCACGGCGCGAGGCACTGGTTGAGATGGTAATAAAGACAGGGGCGCTGCTTTCCATCGAACGGCAGCTGACAGTTGGCGACTTGAAAGAACCGCGGAATCATTCGCAACGTGCGCCAGGCGTGACTGGAGGGCAGAAACGGGCCGTAGAACTGACTGCCGTCCGGTTTCGGCCGGCGCACCAAATTGACGCGTGGAAACTTGTCTTGACTGGTGAGTTTCAAGTACGGAAACGACTTGTCATCGCGCAACAGAATGTTGTATCGCGGATGGTGCTCTTTGATCAGATTGCTTTCCAGGATCAGCGCCTCGATCTCGCTGGCAACCACGATGAAGTCGAGCGACGCCGTTTCGCTCACCAGCGCCAGCGTCTTGGGGGCGTGCTGCGCCGCGGCCTGGAAGTACGAGCGCACGCGAGCCCGCAACGATCGAGCCTTTCCCACGTAAAGCAGCGTCTCGGCTGCGTCGTAGTACCGATAGCAGCCGGGTGCGTCGGGCAGCCGTGCCAGAGCCTCGGCGATTTTAGCTGGAAGTTCGTCGCGCACGTCGTGATTGTAGGCGCAGCGTGCCGCCTCGTCCCAGCCCGAACTATTCACGAAGGCTCTACTGCGACCGCGGATCTGACCGCCAATACAGGCGTTCTCCCCGCTTGCGCCCTTGACGTACTGCAGGAGTACGCCGGCGGGCGCAAGCGGCTGCGAGCGCCTGTCTTGACGGCCACCTTCGCGGTCTCGCTACGAGCCTTCATGAATAGTTCAGGCTTAGATCGTCAACTCGCGCTCGCGAAGCGCTTTGATGCGATCGCGCAGTTCGGCGGCACGCTCGAACTCCATCTCGGACGCCGCCTCGTACATTTGCTTCTCGAGTGTGTCGATTTCGCGGACCAACTCGGCCAGCGTCATCGGCGGCTCATCGTCGTCGTCGCGATCGAACGCCACGCTCAGATAATCTCGTTCGAACACCGACCCGAGCACATCGTCGATCTGTCGCAAAATCGTCTGCGGCGTGATTCCATGGGCCTCGTTGTACTGCTCTTGCTTGCGGCGGCGGCGATCGGTCTCATCCATCGCGCGCTGCATGCTGGGTGTGATCCGGTTGGCGTAAAGAATGACGGTTCCGTTCACATTTCGCGCGGCGCGGCCCATCGTCTGAATCAAGGCGGTGGCCGAGCGCAGAAACCCCTCCTTGTCGGCGTCGAGCACCGCCACCAACGAGACTTCCGGGAGATCTAGACCCTCGCGCAGCAGGTTGACGCCCACCAGCACGTCGAAGTCCCCTTTTCGCAGTTCGCGGATGATCCTCACCCGCTCGAGAGTCTGGACATCGGAGTGCAAGTACTCGATTTTCACGCCGACGTCCTTGTAGTAGCTGCAGAGTTCTTCTGCCATCCGCTTCGTGAGCGTGGTGACGAGAGTTCGTTCGCCAATCTCAGCGCGCCGGCGGACCTCAGCGAGCAGGTCATCGACCTGTCCGTCGACCGGTCGTACGAGCACTTGTGGGTCACAAAGGCCGGTGGGACGAACGACCTGCTCGGCGACCAACCCTTCGGACAGCGTGAGTTCGTATTCAGAAGGGGTCGCGCTGACGTAGATCGTCTGAGGCCTGAGTGCTTCGAACTCCTCGAACTTCAGCGGCCGGTTGTCGCGGGCGGACGGCAACCGGAAGCCCCATTCCACCAAGGTCTTCTTGCGTGACATGTCACCGTTGTACATCGCACGGATCTGCGGCACGGTTTGGTGCGATTCATCGATCACCATCAATGCATCTTTGGGCAAGTAGTCGATCAGTGTTGGTGGTGGCTGGCCGGGCTCTCGTCCCGTGAGGTGCCTGGAATAGTTTTCGATCCCTTGGCAATAGCCGACCTCCTCCATCATTTCCAGGTCGAAGAGGGTCCGCTGACTGAGTCGCTGCGCTTCGAGCAGCTTGTGCATCTCGTGCAGTTCCTTGAGTCGAACGTCGAGCTCCTCACGGATCGTGCCGAACGCCCGTTTGAGTCGCACCTCGGGCGTCACGTAGTGCGAATTCGGATAGATGTTGATCGTCTTGAGCACCTCGATGGTTACCGCACGCAGTGGATCGATCGAACGCAGGCGATCGATCTCATCCCCGAAGTACTCGATCCGGACCGCAATGTCGTCGTAGGCCGGCCAGACATCGATCGTATCGCCCAGGACTCGAAACGCTCCGGGCCGTAGATCGCCGCTGGTCCGCTCGTACTGAATGTCGACCAACTGCCGCAGCAACTTGTCACGCGGCATTCCCGGCCCCGGTTCGAGCAGCAGCGACATCCCCTGATATGAATCGGGCGATCCGAGGCCGTAGATGCAAGACACCGAGGCGACGATGATCACATCGCGCCGCTCGAACAGTGATCGCGTCGCCGAATGGCGCAAGCGATCGATCTCCTCGTTGATCTGTGCGTCTTTCTCGATGAACGTGTCGGACTGTGGAATGTACGCTTCGGGCTGGTAGTAGTCGTAGTAGCTGACGAAGTACTCGACGGCATTGCGCGGAAAAAACCGTTTGAATTCACCATACAGTTGAGCGGCGAGTGTCTTGTTGTGAGCGATCACGATCGCAGGACGCTGCACCGCGAAAAGCGTCTGCGCGATCGTGAATGTTTTTCCCGAGCCGGTGACACCCAACAGCACCTGATCGCGTCGTCCGGTGCGCAACCCGTCGACCAACTGAGCAATCGCGGCGGGTTGGTCGCCGGCCGGCTCCCAGTCGGCAACCAGTTGGAATCCGGCAGGCTCAAGCGACATCGGCTAGCTGCGGCTCGCCGCGTCGAAGCGATCGGCCACCCAGGCAGGCCCGAGAAACGCGATGAAGGCACCGGCGCGAGGTCCGCGCTCGCGTCCGAGTAACGCCTTGTAGATTGCTTCGAAGGCCCGCTTGGAACCAATTCCGTCGGCGGTTTGAGCGCACCCGAAGACGGCGTTATGGATCGCCTCGCCATCGGTCAACGTACGAATCGCGGCGGCGAACTTGGCCAAGAACTGCTTTTGATCGGCCGGCAGTTCTCGCGCTGCGTCAGGGAGTTCACGCGGGACCTCGACCTTCTGTTCTTCAGGGGCGAATCGCTCGATCCACACGCGAGCCATCTGCACGCGCTGGGCCACCGCCTCGCGATCGAGCCCCTGATAGCCGTTCTTGAGCAGAATCCCGAGCGTCCGCTCGACATCGAACTGAGCGATCTGCGCGACCAACACCAGATGCTTGAACGGCACACCGACAGGTTTGAATCCAGCGGCGCGAGACAACTCCAGCGATCGATCGTCGCGCTCGGCCGCCGACGCATCGTCGACCTCATCGACCATCTTCAACAGCGGCAGACCGGGATCGAAGTTGATTCCTCGGCCAGGCCGGGTCTTCATGACCAAGTAACGCACCACCTCGGGCGGCACCATCGTCAGCAGATCGGCGGCCGACAGCACGTTCCCTTTGCTCGACGACATATCGCCTTGACCCTTCAGGGCGATCCACTCATAAACCATCGGATACGGGGGCTCGTAATCGAGCACTTGGCGGCAGAACGCAACGCCCGTGTCGTAGCTTCCGCCTCGCGACGCATGGTCCTTTCCAAACGGTTCGGCGTTCACGCCCAACGCTTTCCAACGCGCGGGCCAGTCGACACGCCACGTCAGCTTGCCGCCCGTGCGCGCCGGCTGTGTGGTGTCGGTTTCGCACTGCGCACAGCGCGACGTTATCGTTCCGGCAGCACGGTCCCAGCCCAGCACCTGACTCTTGTCCAAACGGCGACAGACCAAGCAGCGCGGATTCCAGGGCGACCAGCCCGGCTTCTCTTCGGCTCCCGTCACCTCGCCGAGCACTCTGGCCAGTGTGGCTGTGCCCTCCAACGCGGTGAAGATCACATCGTCCATCACTCCCGACGCGTACATCTCGTTGGCGCGGACGACTTCAGCGTCGACGCGCAACAACGCGAGAGCTCCGAGAAACGGTTGCAGGAAGAACTCGTCGTACGTGCCCGGTCCTTCGGGTGCTGGCAGCTCACAAAGCGAATGACCGATGCGCGGCTCGAAGATGCGCGAGTCGAGAAACGGATACACCTTGCGCAGCGGATCGAGATTGTCGACGACGAACAGCAGGCGTGCCGAGACACCCTTGTCGCGCAAGGCGCGCGTCAGGGCGTCGCCGGTGAGGATCTCGCGCAAGTGGCCAATGTGAAACTGCCCTGACGGTGAGATACCGGTGCACACCACTGGGCTCGCGACACCGCGCCCGATGACCTCTTCGGCAGCGCGGTCGGCCCAGTGCTTCTCGACGGATGAGTCCTGGCTTTCTGTCATTCTTCCCTCGCGACGGACGCGGCAGAATAGGGGCTTACCGCGACCCGCTCAACCCGCGCGTGAGGAGCAGGGTTGAAACATCGCCCCCTCACCCGCGATCAACAGCTCGCTGCAGCCGCTTACTTTTCTTTTTTGGGCGGCAGGAGGCTTGGCGAGCAAACAGCGGCGCGAGGTCGCCTTGGTTGCTCTGAAGAGCCTCTATGAGCGAGTTCCGCTCGTTTTGGGTGACCGTCGCGAGGTCGAGCGCGACCTCGAAGCGCGGCTGTCCAAAGCGAAATGAACGCATCAGGGTTGAACACTCCCGCACCGATGTGGTAACTAAGCGCCCGCACAGAGCGCGCAACCGGGTAAGCAACGAAGGGGAGATGACGGGTGATTGGGACAGCGCATGGGGGCGAGCATCCCTTGATGACGTTGCGTCAAGCGGCAGAACACACCGGGTTGTCGGCCACCACGCTGCGCCGATACATCAAATCGGGCCGTCTGCGAGCACGATTGATTCCTGGCCGCTACGGGCCTGAGTACGTCGTTACCGAGGACGATCTGGGTGCGGCGCGCCTGTTAGACGGTCCAGGTGTAGGACTCGAGGTCGTGAGCGACAGTCTTGCCCACGGCGGACTCGCTGCCTCCTCCACCGCCTCCGCCGACTTGGTTCCAGGCATGATGTACCGCGAGTTGACGATGAAGCACGAGCAGTTGCTCGTGCAGTACGGGATGCTGCGAGTCAGTGGTCAGCAGCTGTACGAGCTCAGGCAAGAAGCCGAACGCCGGGCTCGGGAAGCGGAGGAAGCGACCTCGGAGTTGTCGCGGATTCGCGACCGGCATGCACGCGAGATTGGTGAGTTGAAGGCCCGGCAACGGCAGGCCGAGCTAGCTCTCGCCGAGAAGGACGATGAAGTGCGCCAACTGCGAGCGCAGGTGCTGCGGGCGGAAATCGCACAGCGAAACGCGCAAACCGCACAGTCGATCGACTCTCAGTTTGCACGCGCCGTGGCAGGACCTCCTGCCGATCACTAATCAAAGCCGATCACTCATCAAGCAAGACTGCTTCGAAAGGACGCTGCCGGCACGTCGTGCTAGATGGCGCGTGCCAATTTCCCGTTTCGGGGTGCCGCCGATTTTCGAAACACGATCAGTCGCCACAGTTTGAGCATGTTGACGCGCCGATGTTCTTCGACCGCAAGCTCGGGCAGACCTAAGACATCATCGACCGGAAGATCGAGACGGAAACCGACCCGGTGTGTGAGGGGCGACAAACGTTTTTCGACCCAGCGTCCCACCGGATGACGGCT
Organism: Acidobacteriota bacterium; assembly: GCA_031395565.1. Lineage (GTDB taxonomy): Bacteria > Acidobacteriota > Polarisedimenticolia > J045 > J045 > JANNUT01. Next base: position 16,150 of record JANNUT010000216.1, read on the forward strand.
TCCAAAATGATTGAGCACGATGACCGTGCCTCCCGGTTTGCAGACGCGCGCCATCTCGGCGACGACGCGACGAGGATGCGGGACCACCGAAACGACATAGGGCGCATAGACGTGGTTGAAGGTGTTGTCCGGGAAAGCCAGGTGCGTGGCATCCATCCGGATCAGCGAAACCTCCGAGGGACGTCCTGCAGGATTCTTCAGCATCCGGTCCTTGGCCTCGCGAAGCATCGGTCCCGAAAGATCGATTCCTACCGTTCGAACCCCTGGGGGATACAGAGGCAAGTTGAGCCCCGTGCCGATCCCCACCTCTAAGACGCGATCCCCGAGCCCGAGGCTCATCGCTCGAATCGCCTCGAGCCGTCCTGGGCGAAACACCTCATCGAACACTAAGTCGTACACCGATGCGTAACGGTCGTAGAACTTGCCGATTGCTCGGACATTCATCGGTACCGTCCTCCGGCCGACATAGTCGGCAGCGGGATGTTCGCGTGAGTTCGGCATGCTAGCACGAGCCATCGAGAAGCTCGTTAAGTTGGGCTTGTCCGGCGAGGCCCCTTTATAATCCCGGCTCACGATTGCGCGAGAGACGAGGAACCAACGTGGGTATTTTGTCAGACGATTCGGTCCGAGAGGCGCTGCGGTCGGTCCCCTTTCCAGGCTTCTCGCGTGACATTGTGTCTCTGGGCGTGGTCAGGCAGATCTCGATCGACGGCAGCTCGGTCAGCATCGAGCTCGTCGTCCAGAATCGTGAGGACGTCGTTCTGCGGGCCCTCGAAGATCGGGTCAAAGCCGTCGTCTCTGCGTTGTCAGAGGTGGGTGCTGTCAACGTCAAGTTCGTCGGTCCTGCACCCGCTCGGCTGCCTTCGGCGGGCAAGCCTGCGCCGGCCGAAGTCAAACCAGCGGCACCGCTCGCACACCGGATCATTGGTGTCGCCTCTGGGAAGGGCGGGGTCGGTAAGAGCACCGTTGCCGTGAACCTCGCGGTCTCGCTGGCGCAGCAGGGTCGACGCGTTGGTTTCTTAGACGCTGACGTACACGGGCCCTCGGCACCTTTGATGTTTGGCTTGGAGGGGCGACGCCCCGAGCGGGCCGATGCCGATGGGCGCCCTGTCCCGCTGGAGGCGTTCGGTGTTCGCGTGATGTCGATGGGGTTTTTCACCGAGCGCGGCAACGCCGTGATTTGGCGCGGGCCGATCGTGGGTAACTTCATCAAACAGTTGTTGGGTGAGGTTGCGTGGGGTGAACTCGACGACCTCGTGATCGATTTCCCGCCCGGCACAGGGGACGCGCAGCTGACGATTTCGCAAACGTTGCAGTTGAGTGGGGTCGTGGTCGTCACCACGCCGAATGAGTTGGCGCTGATCGATGCGGTGAAAGCGATTGCCATGTTCCAGAAGGTCGGAGTGCCGATCCTCGGCATCGTGGAAAACATGTCGTACTTCGTTTGTGGCCACTGTCAACAAACCACCGAGATCTTCGGGTCGGGTGGGGGCTCGCGTGAGGCGCTTGCGCATGATGTCCCGCTGCTCGGCCGAGTGCCGATCGATCCGGCAGTCGTCGCCGAGTCGGATCGCGGCGTGCCGGTGGTGATCGAACGTCCACAGAGTCCCGCCGGCCTTGCCTTTGCCCAGATCGCGAGGGCCGTCATCGAACGCACCGCCGCGCGAGCCGAAACAAACCTTGGACTGGGCGCTTTTCTCGATCGCTTCGGCCGTTAGCAGGATCCCGCGATGCCTTCTCCACGCGAGTTGGTCTTGGTGGTCTTGACGTTCGTCGCCCTGTTACCGTCGGCGACAGCGCAGTCCGTCTCCGACAGTACGGTGCTGGAATTCAGCAAACGCATGCAGGGACTCGAGCTCGGCGCGCCGCGAGTCGACCAGTTGATTCGAATCGCTTGGTACGAGCGTCCGGGCGGAGAACTTCAGGCTTTCACCGAAGCGCAGCTCGAAAACGACTGCGTGAGTAGCCCCGGATCTCTCCTCCGCGAATTCAAAAGCGGTCCGCTGGACGTGAGGCGTCACGCGATCGCATTGATGAGTCGCCGCTGGCAGCAACTGACCAAGGGCTCAGACCCGGCGCTGATCGATCTCGTGGGAGAAGCGCTCACCGACCCCGATTCCGTGATTCATCGCACGGCGGCCACGATCGCCGCCACGAACGTGATGGAAGGGATCGCCAATCAAGCGATCGATGCGGCGATCGCTGATCCTGAATTGACCGTCGCTGCGCTGCGGGCCATCGCCTTGGCGAATGACGAGACGGGCGCTCGCTGGTCGATCCTCCAGCTGCAAAGCGCCGACCCACGAGTCCGGCAGACCGCGCTCTACACCGTGGCGCGTCTCGTACGAGTCACGCTGCCGATGTTGCGCGTTCAACTGGCATCCCCGCAGGCCGATGAAAGGAAGTCCGCGTTGGAAGGCCTGCTCTTGGTCGCGACACGCGAGGATATTCCGCAGTTGATGGGCTGGCTCGAAGCCCCCGACGATCCCGCGAAGCTCGACACCGTTACGAAGGCAGTTGCGGCACTCGAGGCAGGCCGCTACGCACCTAAACCGCCGACGTTTGCCGAACCGCTGTTTGCCAACGCACCGCCCGACGGTGCAAAGCCCAAAAAAAAGCGGCGCCCGAAGTAGTCTTGCCGCCGGCGTGCCGGTTGCCAGGCGTCAACGAACAGTCACGTTGAGCCGCTCGGCGATGACCCTTAGCGCCGGTCCTAGCTTTTCTTCGGGTTGGCAGTAACTGATACGGAACCAATCCGGTGCCGACTGACCAAAACCTTCGCCTGGAATCACGACGATTTTTTCTTCGTCGAGCAGTGCTTTCGCGAACTTCCTTCCCCCGCCTGCAGCCGAGGCATCGACCCACGCGTAGAACGCACCATCGAGCGGTGCGCAGCGCTTGGAGGGCGCTCCCAAAATCGAAGCGACCAAATCGCGACGCCGCTTGAACGCCGATCGAATCTCACGCGCTGCTTGTTTCCCGGCGGGCTCGAATGCGACACGGCACGCTCGCTGGATCGGCGTGGAGGGGCACGTCAACACCGTCTGATGCAGCGCCGTCATCTTGTCCATGAAAACCGGGTCGCTACACACCGCCCAGCCAACGCGCCATCCGGTCAACGCCACCGACTTGGAGAGACCGCCGCAGACGATCATGTGTGGCTGCTGGACGGTAGGTACGCCGGGCGCTGGCTCTTCGGTGACATAGCACAACTCTTTGTAGATCTCGTCGATGATCAACGCGATCCCACGGCGCGCCGTTTCTTCGATCAGCCGATCGATCGTCGCCTGCGGTTCCACCGCACCCGTGGGATTGCTCGGTGTGATCAACAACACGCCGCGCGTCAACGGCCCCACGCGCGACATCAAATCGTCGACATCGATCCGAAAACCGTTCTCCGCACGCAGCGGATAGAACACCGGCGTCGCGCCCCATGACTTGGCGGCGCGTTCCGCTCCGGGAAAACCTGGATCGGGGACCAGCAACTCATCGCCCGGATCGAGCAGGCAACCCAACGCCGTGAATGTCGCGTTTTGGCAGCCGAGCGTAATCAGCACATCTTCAGGACCGCGCGCGAACCCGTGGTAGGACTGGGCCACTCTTTCACGCAGCACGCGATCACCGGCTGTTGGTCCGTACCCCGAGTCAGGCAACGAGGCCGCGACAGCCAGCGCCTCGCAAAACACCGCCGGTGGATCGAAGTCGGGTTGGCCGAGTCCTAGATTGAACGAATCCTTGGGCGCCGACTCGAAGATCTCGCGAATCAGCGTGCGACGGAAGTCTTCGACACGGGCAGCAATTCGCGGGCTCATCGCAGCAACTCCTCCAGTGCGGCGCGGGCGTCGGTACCTGAATCACGGCGTTTCACGATGAGCGCCGCATAACCGCACAACCCCTCTTGACGCGCCCACTCATCCGCGAGCGGGCGCGATCCGGCGATCACCACCGCGCGCTCGGGAATTTGGAGTATTCCGTCTTCATCGGCGCGGAGCACTTGACGAATGCCGAGATCGTAGACGGGCGTGGTACGCGTCAAGACCACCCCCGCCCCAAGCACGGCATCACGTCTCACACGCACCCCTTCCAGCACTGCGGACAGCGCCCCGACAAACACGCCATCTTCGATGACAACAGGCAGTGCTCCGGGCGGTTCGAGCACACCCCCGATCTGCACACCGGCTGACAGATGCACACCAGCGCCCACTTGAGCACACGATCCAACCAAGGCGTGGGAATCGATCATCGTGCCAGCCCCGACATAAGCTCCGACGTTGACGTAGCAAGGCGGCATCAGGATCGCGCCCTCCGCAACATGCGCGCCGCGCCGGACGGAGGTCCCGCCCGCCACGATGCGCACGCCGGGCATCGCACTGGCCGTCAACGGTGTGAGCAGATCCTTGTCGCGAAACGTCAACGGGCCGGCGGCAGGCAGGTCGATCACGTCGCCGAAGCGAAAGGCCAGCAAGATTCCCTGTTTGACCCATTTATTGACGCGCCAGCCGTCGCCGTCGGGCTCTGCGGCGCGCACGCGCCCTTGCTCGAGGGCGCTCAACAACTCGGCGGCCGTTGCACGCGCGCGAGCGGGATCGGCTGTTGAACCCTCGTGCACCAGCCGTTCGACGGCGGCGCGCAGCAGGTTCATCCGTTGAGTCCCATCGCCGCGAGATCGCGTTCCAAGCGCAGACGTGTCGACTCGCTGGCGCGCGCGAGCGGCAACCGTACGGAGTCGCGGCATAAACCGAGCAGCGACAATGCAGCCTTGGCCGGCACCGGATTCGTTTCGCAAAACAGCGAGCGGATCAGTGCCTGCTGGCGATAGTGCTCTCGCCGCGCGGTCACCGTATCTCCGGCGAGCGCCGCTTCCACCAATCGAGAGGTTCCAGCCGGATCGACGTTGCTGACCACCGAGATCACGCCGTCTCCGCCCATCAACGTCATGGCGCAGGTCAGCTCGTCCTCACCCGATAGCACGCCAAAACCCTCGCGGCGCTGCTCGATCAGGCTCATCGCTTGTCCGAGGTTTCCAGAGGCCTCCTTGACGGCGACGATCTGGGGGTGCTGCGCGATCCGCAAAACCAGTTCAGGTGGCGCGTTCAAGCCCGTGCGACCAGGCACGTTATAAAGCACCAACGGCAAGCCGCCCTCGTCGGCAACGGCGTGAAAGTGCGCCGCGAGCCCATCGGGATTCGGTTTGTTGTAATACGGTGTGACCACCAGCGCGGCGTCGGCGCCCAGTTGTTTGGCGCGGCGCGTGCGCGCGATCGACTGCGTCGTGTTGTTCGTGCCAGTGCCGGCCACCACGGGAACGCGGCCGTGGACAGCATCAACGGTGCATGCAATCACGCGCTCCCACTCGGCATCGTCCAGTGCCGGCGTTTCCCCCGTTGTTCCGGCGGGGACGAGCCCGTGCACGCCGTGCGCGAGTTGCCGTTCGATCAAACGAAGGAATGCCGGCTCATCGATTGAACCGCTGTCGGTAAAGGGCGTGACAAGCGCCGTAAAAACCCCCCTGAGAATCGAAGTCGCCATCAGTCGCTCTCCTGCTTGGAATCCCATACGGTTGCCACGAACTGTTGCAGTGTCAGAGGGCCACGCTGCGGTGCGACCCACTCCGCGGCGCGTACGGCGCCGTGAGCGAATGTCGCTCGATCGCGTACACGATGAACAATCTCGAGTGTCTCGAAGTCGGTGTCGAAACCGACGCGGTGCGAGCCTGGTATTGCGCCTGCGCGAACCCACGCGACGGAAACAAGATCGTTCGGCAGTGGTTCATCTGCGGGTGCTACGCCGTAGCGCGTCTTGCCGGGCATCGCGCGGACGACGCGGTCGGCGAGCAGTCGCGCTGTTCCGCTGGGCGCGTCGCGCTTGGCCTGATGGTGTTCTTCGATCACATAGGGCGACCACCCACCCAACGCACCGAATGCCGCGGCGGCACGGGAACTCAGCTCCGCGGCGACAGCCACGCCGAGTGAAAAATTTGGCGCCCACAGAAATCCGACCTCGCGCTGCGCCGCGAGCGAGCGCATTCGTTCTACACCGTCGCTCCACCCGGTCGAACCGCTGACGGTGGGAATGCCCCGCTCGAGCAGGTCGTGCACCACGTGTTCGGCAGCATCGCCATGCGTGAACTCGACCGCGACATCGCCGGCGCGCGGTGCGAGTGCACTCACGGCGCGGGATGTCGCGTCGGGCGCATGGGGAGAGACGATCGCTGCAATCTCATGACCGCGCGCGCGAGCGGCGGCAACGACGGCGCGTCCCATTCGGCCATAGCCGACCACAACCAAGCGCAACGCTTTCTGAGTCATCACGGCCGGCTCTCGCTCTTGACCGTAGCAGCGGTTTCGACGAGCGCTTGATGCAGGGCGCACAAGATTTTCGAGAGCGAGGACTCGTCGCAAACCAGGTGCAGCGACGCACCCCGCGGTCCAGACGCGATTCGCAACGGGGACCACGGCGCGGCGACCGCGGCGACGCGGCCCCAACTGTCGGCTGAAGCGCCGATCCCCTCTCCGATCACCGCGACCGTCCCGAGGCCGCGACGGCATTCCAAGCGGCCATGCCTCGCCACGTTGTCTTCTGCGAGGCTCAACTGGGGTCCATCGCCCACCAAGAGTTCGACTCCGACCGGACCGGGCACAACAGCGAGCACCGCGAGATCGTGAGGCAGATCGTCGCGCAGCAACTTCACGACAAACTCAGGGTCACGCGTGGCGCCAGGTGCGATCAGTGAAAGCAACGATAGCCCGCCGCGCGAAACGATCGCGCGCGCCCGGTTGACCCCGCCCGATCCATCGGCATCGATCCACGTGCCGGCGCGCTCAGGAAAAAGACTGTTGCGTACCCTGACTGGGATTCCAGCACGCACCGCGGGATCGATCGAAGCGGGATGCAGAACCTTGGCGCCAAATCCTGCCAATTCTGCAGCCTCGAGAAAGCTCACGTGCGACAGCAAACGAGCCGCTGGCACCAGCCGCGGATCGGCGCTCATCAATCCATCGACATCGGTCCAGATCTCGATAGCGTTGGCGGAAAGACCCAAGCCCAAGACGGAAGCACTCAGATCGGAACCTCCACGGCCGAGCGTTGTCGGCACGCCATCGGGAGTTGCCCCCACATAGCCACCGAGTACGGGGATCACACCCTCTGCGATGAACGGAAGCACACGGTCACGGCACCGCAGCGCGGTCATCGGAAGATCAGGGCGTGCTGCACCGAACGAATCGTCGGTAATGACGACTTCACGCGCATCGAGCGCGACGGCTTGGCCGCCCAGTGCCTGGATTGCCGCCGCCACCAACTCCTGCGCCAACAACTCTCCGCAGCCGAGCAATTCATCCATTGCCTGCGGAGTCGCCCGCGACGTGAGACAAACTCCGCGCAGTAACACACGCAATTCACGCAGTCTCAGAGCCAGGCGATCGAGCAGCGCTGCATCGCCCGGCACGAGTTGCTCTGCCGCAGCGATGTGACGGCGTTGCAATGGCGCGAGGCCTTCGTCGATGAACGACCGGTCCCCGCGACGAGCCATGTCCGCGAGGCGCACCAACTCGTTGGTCACCCCCGACATGGCCGAGGTCACGATGACCGGGCGCTCGTCGCGACGCGAGACGGCGATCCGCGCAACGTTTCCAATTCGCACAGCGTCCTGAACGGAAGTCCCGCCGAACTTCATGACGATCATGGAAGCAAACCTTCGGCCTTAAGCAACTCCGCGATGAGGATCGTTCCGCCCGCGGCACCACGCACTGTGTTGTGACTCAGGACTTCGAACTTGAGGCCGAGCACGGGGCAAACGCGCAGCTTGCTCACGACCACCGCCATTCCCCCGCCGGCCATTCGATCGAGCCGCGGCTGAGGGCGATCGGGCTCATTGAGCACCACGATCGCCGGATCTGGGGCCGATGGCAGCGAACGGGATTGAGGCTCGGCGCGGAACTCACGCATCCAACTCTCGGCCTGTTCGGGAGTGACAGCGCGATCGAAAGCGGCGCTCACCGCGAGCGTGTGGCCATCGCTGACGGGGACCCGATGCACATGGGCCGAGACGAGCAACTCCACCGCTTCGATTCGACCGTCGCGAACTGTTCCGAAAATCTTCTGCGGTTCGATTTCGAGCTTCTCTTCCTCTCCACCGATGAATGGAATCACGTTATCGATCAAGTCCAGCGCGGGTACTCCGGGATAACCGGCACCTGACGCAGCCTGCAACGTGGTGACCACCATGCGCTGCAAGCGGCGTTCACGAACCAGCGGTGCGAGCGCCAGGCACAATCCGATCACCGAGCAGTTGGGATTGGTCACGATGAACCCATTCCCTCCCTGTCGTTGGCGCTGAGCGGCGAGTACACCGAGATGCGACGCGTTGATCTCTGGCACGAGCAACGGTACGTCGGCGGCCATGCGGTGCGAGCGTGCATTGCTGATGACGGCTCGTCCGTCTTGCGCGAAGAGCACTTCGACAACGTCCGCGACGGCCGCATCGAGTGCCGAGAAAACCACCGGAGCGGTGATCTGCCCGGGATCGACAGGCTTGACCGTCAGTTGGGCCGCCGCCGCAGGGAGTGGCGTCGGAAGCTTCCAGGCCACCGCGTCGCGATACGATTTGCCGGCACTGCGCTCGGAGGCCCCGATCTCTCTGATTTCGAACCACGGATGATTGGCCAAAAGCTGAACTAAGCGCTGGCCAACGAGGCCAGTTCCACCAAGTACGGCGACAGGTGTTTTCGTTTGCATGACACCATCCCGGGAGTCGTGGGCGAATGAAATTTGTGGCGTGCGGGCCTGAATCGCCGCGCATGATAGCATCCCGAGTCGTGTCCTTTCCGCGCGCCATCGTGTTCGATCTCGACGGTACCTTGTGCGATAGCTACGCGCCGATTACGGCTTCACTCAACGCTGCGAGAGCGGCGTTCGGACTGCCGCCAGTAACGCTGCAGCAGGTGAAGCGAGAGGTGGGGCGTGGCCTCGAGAGTCTCGTCGAAGATCACCTGGGGGCCGATCGCGTCGCCGAAGGCGTTGCCGTTTTTCGTTCGACCTATGCGACGGTGTTCCTCGAGGGCACCAAACCACTCGACGGCGTTCCCGAGGTGTTGCAGCGACTCGCGCGAAGCGGGATCGAGTTAGCCGTCGCCTCCAACAAGCCAGCTCGGTTCGGCCGTCCGATCATCGAACGGCTCGGCTTGGCCCAAGCGGTTCGAATCGTGCTCGGTCCTGAGCCCGAGGTGCCTCCCAAGCCCGAGCCGCAAATGTTGCTCCGGGCGTGCCGCGAGCTTGGCGTGACTCCGCAGCAGGCGCTCTACGTGGGGGACATGCCGCTCGATATCGAATCAGCACGCCGTGCCGGCCTGGCATACGCTCTTGTTGCGACCGGGAGCGCCGATCGCGAGGAGTTGGAAGCGTGCTCGAGGACACCCGTATTGGCCGATCTCTGGGAACTGGCGGCCTCCCTCGCGGTTTAGAGCACACTCTTTTTACATGTGTGCGGTTGACGCTAAGCCCCCTGCTGGCCTAAAACCTGAGCGGTCCCCTAGGCGCCGTTGGCCAGTGCTGGGACGAGGAGGTTCGATGTCGAAGCGAACGTTGAATCGCTGGTGGTTGGTGACCGCGGCGATGATCACGATGGCCGGACTGGTTGCGAGCAGTGCTGAGATAGAGCCGAAACCGCCAGTATCGGAGCGTCCGTCGATCCAGTCCTATCTCATGGCGTCCCACACCAAGGCGGTCTATTACCTGAAGATCTACATCGAAAAACCTCAGTTGAACCTCGGTGAGACCCCTCCGATCAAACCGGTCGATCCAGGCGTAAAGACCTCGAGTGCGGCGCGAACCCCAGACATGAATACACCACGTACGGTCGACGCCGCGGCAGGCGCTTCGCACTTGACCGTGGGCGGCGGGCCGCTCGTACCAACAGGTGGTGGATCGATTATTCCGAGCCGCGCAAAAATCTTGAGCGCGCTCGAAAGCGTCAACCGCGACTTGAATCGCTAACTCCTAAGGCATCTTGCTGACAAACGCGCCTCGGACACCGGGGCGCGTTTTGTTTTTGTCACGGAGCCGCGGTCCCGCGGCGCGTGAACTTGAGTGTGTCGCTCATAAGCTGGAGCGAGGAATCCCACGCATCGCTATTAGCTCTGGTTCCCCGCTTGAAAAGAATGCGTAACCCGAGCGCTGTCTTGCCCTCGCCGCTACGCGCCAACAGCAGTGCGGTTGGCGGTTCAGTTGTGTCTGCTCGGGCGAGAGCCAATTGCGCGCGGCCACGCGACCATTGCCGCCATGTCGTGATGGCGCCCCCGACCGAGCCTTCGGCGAGCGAGCGCCATTTCGTATCGATCGGCAGCGAATCGTCCCAGTGTTCGATGACGAACTGGGACCCATCGGCGTGACGGAGAGTGAGAGGAAGCCCGTCGCTCGACGATGGCGTCGCGCTCACGCGGAAGCCACGCGGCAACGCGACTTCAAAATCACTCGCGCTCAACAAACCTTCACGCGGATCAGTTGCGCTGCGAGCCTTTCCGAACGGCTGGATTCGAATCGCCTGCCCTCCGGCCCTCTCGATCAACGGCGGCGGTCCGGCTTCGCCATCATGGCGCACCGTGACGGGGATCCAAAGCAAGGACAGGCTCTCGGTCTCTTCCGTCACCGGTTGAGCGATCTCGACCGTCTCCGGTCCGTTGACGACCCGTGCGATCAGCCATTTTCCGCGCCAAGCCTTCCCACGAAACTGCGCCACGCTGCCGCGCCAAGCACTTCCGGCTGCAACAAACGCAGCATCGAGCGACACAGTCCGCTCGAATGTTGCCTGCGGATCAGAAGGTGGCGCCGTCCACTCAGAACTCGTGCCGCTTGGCAGCGGACGCGCCCAAGCCCAGAAGGACTTGTCGCCCACCTGCACCAAGCGACCCTCTCGATCGAGGAAGCTCGCGCGCCAATACAACGTGGCACCGGGCGGGCCAGCACTGTTCGAGTCCAACGAAGGTGTCTCGCGCGAAGCTGAGACAGCGCCTGGCAAATCCAGACGCAATCCGGAACCCAACGGGAAACTCAACCACGGCTCTTCGCTCTCGCGGGGCCGATCGCTAGCGCGCCAGCTCTGCGGTAGCGGCACGTTCCATTCATCGGCATCTGACGCTGCTCGCAAATCGTCGATGTTTTCGACACGAATCGTCGCAATCAGCGTGGCTGCCGCCGCGCGCGCATCGGCTCGGCCGGTAGCATCGTAACCGCCGGTCCCGGCGATCAACAGCGCCACGATCACTGGCCTGCCTGCGCCTTGCTCGAACGCGAATAGATCGACCGTTGCATCCCCTGCAGCGGTAGAGATCGACCACACAGATTTCCTGCAGTTGAGTTGGCTCGCGCTCGGACAACGGGTCCACTCTGCGACGCGACGCCCGTTGTAGCGCTTCAATGCGATCACGATCGCATCCCCGAGCGCAGCCTCCGTTGTCCACGTGCTGACTCCAAACAGACTGAGTTGTGTGTCGCCGGGGAATCGCCTCAACACGAGCAAGCCAAGCTGTGCGGACTCTGCCAACTCGGAATCGGAATTCCACCGGCTCCACGACGAGTCGAGCTCGAGAGAGCCTCCCTCGAACGCGATGCGAGCCGAAATCGACTTCCCAAACAGCGCCAGCAGCTCATCGCGCCAGGCGGTTTCTCCTGACTCGGGGGCGTTCGCAATCAGCACCTCGGCACACTCCCGGAGCCGGGCTCGAGACTCGTCGTCAGTGGTGTTCAGCCGCGGTCCAAGCTCGAGCGCCAGCCGAGTTGCCCGGGGAGCTACCGAGTCGAGCATCGCGTGCAACCGAGCCTCTCGATCTTGCTCAGCGCCGAACGTCTCGGACAGACGCAAACTCGCGCGCCACAATCCAGCCTGCTCCAACCGATCGAGCAACTCAGGCCGGACCGTCGCCGGATCGGCACCACAGACCAACGCTCGTTCGAGATAGAACGCCGACAGCAGCCGTTCATCGAGTGCGCTACGCGCCTCAGCCGCCGCGCGCCACAGAGCTGGATTGTGTATTTCGTGCGCCAGTTGAGCTTCGAGCTTCTCGCTCGCGTCAGAAGTCTCACGAGCCGGACATTGCAAAACCTTGGCAGCGCGTAGTTGCTGGATGGGGATCTTGGCTTCGGGATTGAGATAGGCCGCTTGATAGGCCGCAAACAACGCCTCGTCGCGGCGGCAATCGGCGATCGCTGCCGACGCGAGTCCACTCCACGCCGCGTCCAAAACCGGATCCTCACGAATCGCCCGTCGCAGAGTCGCAAGCGCTTCTGGGATTCGCCGCTCGTCCAACAGATGTTGTCCCTGCGCGGCCAACTGCAAGCCGCGTGCTCGAGATGGAAACGGCCCATCCAAGACACTGGCTACCGCTACACGACCGGCGAGCGCGTCCTCACCTTGCTGTGCTTGTGTCGCTGGCAAGCACAGCGCGCAAACCAACAGCGCAGCGAGACCGGCTCGCCGTTTCATCACCGTGTGCTTTCGGCGCGGGCGCGTGCGATTTCAGCGAGCAGACGCGGCAGCAACTCGGAACGGCACGCCATCAACCCATCGCTGTTACGGATCCTCGGCGTGTTGTAGGCAATTGCAGCGCCGCTAGCGGTTCCGAAAAAGCCACCCGCGGCGCGAAGCAACGCATCCGGCGCGCACGCATCCCAGTGCTGCGACTGCCCTCCCAGCGTTAGATAGAAGTCGGCATGCCCACTGGCCACCAAGGCCGCCTTGCGCCCTACCGATCCAGAGCGAATGGGACGTGCACCCAGCCGTTCGATGACGCGATGCGTGCGACTCTCGGCGTTCAAACGGCTGACCGCTGCAGTCAACGGACGCTCGCCCGGCTGCGAACTCGCGAGACTGAGTTCTCGACGCGAACCCTGCGCGTTGATCTCCCAGGCACCCACCCCCACAACGCCGTAGCAGGTCAACCTCTCATGCGGCATGTGTACGACACCAAGTCGGGGAATCCCTTCGATCGCCAAGCCAATCATGACGGCGAATTCGGGCAGTCGCGCCACGAACTGTCGTGTGCCGTCGAGGGGGTCCACGAGCCAAAGACGACGATGGGTAAGACGCGCACTATCGTCCGGTGTCTCCTCACTGAGCAGTGCATCATCGGGGAAGGCGGCCTGAATGCCATCGCGGATGAGCTTGTCAGCGCGCCGATCGGCAATCGTGACCGGCCCCTCGTCGGGCTTATGCTCGACTTCGAAGTCCGAGGCATACACATGCAGGATTTCATCGCCAGCGCGACGCGCCAGAGCTAACGCGAGATCCAGTTCACGATCGAAAGTGAGCACGCCGCGATTGTAGCCTGCGTGGCGCGAAGTTCCGCCAGCGTCAAACGAAATGCGCGATCGGCGTTCCGGGCAACAATCCAGCAGGTGCCGCGGCGGTCAGCAGCAGTTCCACAGTGGCTTCATCCAGCCAGCGCAACGCCAGCTTGCGCAGCAATACGCGAGCCTCGTCCTCAGCTAGCGGAGCTCGATATGGCCGCGGACTTCGTAACGCGGCGTAAACATCGGCAACTTGATACAAGCACGAGGCCGCGACAGGTCGCCAGGGACGGCCCGTTTGCGGGTAACCCTGACCATCGCTGCGCATGTGATGCTCAAAAGTGACCAGAGCAGATACCTCGCTGACACCAGGTGTCGCC
>JANNUT010000217.1:0-60878 GCA_031395565.1 Acidobacteriota bacterium
CGGCCTCGACGGCGTGAGCTCGCAGCAGTTTGAGACCAAACGCATGAAATGTTCCGACGTAGGCGCCGCTAATGTTGTGGCCGAGCAGCGACTCGATGCGCTGTTTCATTTCGCCGGCGGCCTTGTTGGTAAAGGTGACCGCCACGATTTCGCGCGGATCGACCTGGAGCACACCCACCAGGTGGGCCACGCGCTGTGTGATGACACGCGTCTTGCCCGAACCAGCACCGGCAAGGATGAGGAGTGGTCCCTCCCCGTGAGTGACCGCGATGCGTTGTTGTGGATTGAGGTGATCAAGCGATTGGACTGATGAGTTCATGTGCCGGACATTGTACGGGATGAAGCCAAGCGGCGCGGGTCGCGCGTCGGCAGGCGCGCAAATAAAGCAACACCCGCCGAGGGGCGGGTGTTACCGGGCACCGAGATAAGCGCGCCAGTGCGTTATTCCACGGTGACGCTCTTGGCGAGATTTCGTGGCTGGTCGACGTCGCACCCGCGCAGCAGCGCAATGTGATAGGCGAGCAACTGCAACGGCACCACCATCAACAGCGGAATGATCAACGGTGGAGCATCGGGCACGTAGATCGTGTGATTGACCTTCGCTTCCATGGCGGTGTTGCCCATGGTCGTGACGCAAATCAGCTTGCCGCTTCTGGCCTTTACCTCTTCCATGTTGGCCAGCATCTTTTCGATCAGCGAGTCCTTGGGGGCCAGCGCGACGGTCGGTAGATCGGCGTCGATCAGCGCGATCGGGCCGTGTTTCATCTCGCCTGCTGGGTACCCTTCGGCGTGGATATAGCTAATTTCCTTGAGTTTCAGCGCGCCTTCCAGCGCGATCGGGTAGTTGATGCCACGGCCGAGATACAAAAAGTCGCTAGCGTCTTTGTAGCAGCGCGCGATTTCCTGAATGTGTTCGTCTTGCTCGACGGTGCGTTCGATCCAGCTCGGCACGTGTGCCAGCGCCGTAAGATGCTCGCGAACTTGATCGGGAGTCAGCCGCCCGCGCGCCGCGCCGATCCGCAATGCCAGTAAGTACAGAGCCACCAGCTGAGCGGTGAACGCCTTGGTAGAGGCCACGCCGATTTCGGGGCCGCAGTGGGTGAGAATCGTGCCGTGCGCTTCGCGCGTCGCGGTCGATCCCATCACGTTGCAAATCGCCACCGAGCGCGACCCACGTTGCTTGGCCTCGCGTAGCGCCGCCAGCGTGTCGGCGGTTTCGCCCGATTGAGTCACGATCGTCATCAGCGTCTTCGGACCGATCAATGGCTCGCGATAGCGAAACTCCGACGCGTAGTCGACCTCGACCGGCAACCCGGCCAGCTTCTCGACCAGGAACTTGCCCACCAATGACGCATGCCAACTGGTGCCACAGGCGACCAAGCACATGCGATCGACGCCGTTGAGGTCGGCATCGGTCAATGGGAACTCTTCGGGCGAGAAGTACACCTCACCGCGATCGAGCGAAATGCGGCCCGCCAGCGTGTCGTTGACGGCGCGCGGCTGCTCGTGGATTTCCTTCAGCATGAAGTGGCGAAACCCACCCTTTTCCGCCGCCACGGGGTCCCAATTGATGCGCGAGATCTTGGCCGGCTTGATTCGGCCATCGGCGCCGTAGAGAGTGACACCCTGCTCGGTGAGCACGACAGTCTCGTGATCTTCGAGGAATACGACGTCTCGCGTGTGCTCGAGCAAAGCGGTCAGGTCGGAGGCAAGAAAGTTTTCACCATCACCAATCCCTACGACCAGCGGCGGACCGACGCGCGCTCCTACGATCTTCCCGGGCTCACTTTGGTGCATCGCACAAATTGCGTAGATTCCCGAGAGCCGCGCCGTCACACGCATCAACGCTTGTTCGAGCGACGTACCCTCGATCTTCAGTTCACGCGCGACCAAATGCGCGATCACCTCGCTATCGGTCTCCGAGGAGAAGCGATTACCCTCGGCCAGAAGCTCGTTCTTCAGTTCCAGATAGTTCTCGATGATGCCGTTGTGCACCAGCACCACTTGTTCCTCTGGATCGCGATGCGGGTGCGCGTTTTCCTCGGTAGGCCGGCCATGCGTGGCCCAGCGAGTGTGGCCAATCCCAAGGTGGGCGTTTTTCACCGGGTCGCGGTCGAGTACCGCCTCCAGGTCGCGCAATTTGCCCGGTGTGCGCCGCAGGATGAACGACCCGTCCACGAGCAGCGCGATGCCGGCGCTGTCGTAACCGCGGTATTCGAGCCGGCGCAGGCCTCCGATCAGGATCCGAGTAGCGTTTTGACTACCGATGTATCCGACGATCCCACACATGCAGGTTTGTCCTCCGTGAGTGAATCTGAGGCGTTGAGCGAAAACGGGCCACGGGATTTCACCCGTTTTGATCTGATCTCTTGAAAAATGAGCGCTGTAAACTCAATATTCGTGCTGAAAACCGATGATCAACCGAGCCGCACTGCTCAACCGGATTGCCAAACAGATCCAGACCGTGCCCGCGAGCCTCGTGGCTGGGCCGCGGGCGTGCGGACTCTCGACCCTCGGGCGTCAGGTTGCGGCGCTGTTCAAGGGAACGACACGAACGCTCGACCTCGACGACGCGCGGCAACGAGAGACGCTCCGCTCACCGGGTGGCGGACTCGACGCGCAGGTCGATCTGTTGGTTTTGGATAGCGTTGAATCGGCGCCGGAGTTGGCGGTCCAACTGCTTCGCGACCACCACGGCGCCGCAGGCCGGATCTTGCTGCTCAGCGCGATGGCGCCCGCCGCGTTGCCCGATCCTCTCGCCGCTCTCACGGCCCTGAGCGTCGGCGGCTTCACGCTTTCCGAGTGCCCGGCGGAGAGCGCACCGACGTTGTGGTTTCGAGGTGGCTTGCCCTTGTCGTACCTGGCCAGCAGCGATGCCGACAGCGCGATGTGGCGACGTCGTTTCCTGCAAGAAGCCCTCGATTCGATTCCGGCCAGCCTCGCGCGGCGAGCAGAGCCCGACTCGCTGCGCAGGTTCTGGACGATGCTGGCACATGCGCACGGTCAACTTTGGAACTCATCGGAGTTCGCGCGGGCGCTTGGCGTCGCACACACCACGGCAGAGCGATGGCGTGCTCAGCTTTCCGAAGCGCTGTTGATCGACGGATTGCCGGCCTGGCGCGCGCCGATCGCGCAACGCCAGCGCAGTGCGGCTCGCATCTTCGTGCGCGACACCGGGTTGCTGCACGCACTGTTGGGAGTCCAGTCGGCGTCCGATCTTCGCAGCCACCCCAAGGTCGGGTTGTCGTGGGAGTGGTTTGCCACCGTTCAGGTGGCGGCCGCGCTGTCGCTCGTGGAGGGTGAGCGATTCCATTGGGCCAGCTATACCGGTGGCCGCATCGATTTGCTGGCAGTGCGTCAACGGCAACGTCACGGGTTTGTGTTTCAACTCGCAACTCCACTGCGAACCCCGCGAGGGGCGGCAAACTTGATCGACGCTCTGGGGTTGCAGGGGTTGGACTGGGTGGTGCCGGGGGATAGGGTGACTCAGTTGGACGAGCGCGTACGGGTGGTGGGCGTCGGCGCGCTCGATAATGCGCTATCTAGTTTCCCTCCGGCGGCATAGCGCCGGTATCCTTCCGCGCTATGCACGTACTCTTCATTGCGCCCGACACCAACATCTACAATCAGCGCTTCGTCGAAGCCCTCAAGCGCGCGGGGGCGATGGTCAGTGCGATGGGGCACTCGCCAGTCGATCGTCTCAAGCCCGAATTGAAACGGGTGCTCGATGCCTATCAGCCGTTGCGGAGTCTGTTCGATGGCAATGAAGTCGTCACCGCGGCGCGAGAACTCAACGCCAAACGGCAGATCGATCAAATCGAAACGGTCGATGAGCCCTTGATCGGCCCTGCGGCGCACGTGCGATCGGTGTTGGGTCTTCCAGGGCTCACACAGGAACAGGCCAAGCTCTGTCGCGACAAGCAGGCCATGAAGGATGTGATGCGCACGCATGGTGTTCCGTGCGCCGCATCGTCGGCAGTTTCGAGCGAGGCCGATGTGAGAGCCTTCATCGAACGTGAAGGCTATCCCGTCGTGCTCAAGCCGCGCGATGGCTTTGGCACGTTGCACACATATCGCGTCGACGATGAGAAGCAACTGCAGACGGTGTTGGGGAAGCTGAAACCGGGAGACCCTGGACGATCGCTGATTGCTGAGGAATTCATCGATGGACATGAAGGGTTCTACGACACGGTGACTGTCGGCGGGAAACCGGGGCATGACTTCATCGCGCACTACTATCCCGGTTGCTTGGAGGCGATTCAGGACCGGAGGATTGCGCCGCAGATCGCGTGTACCAATCGTGTCGACGAGTCGGGGTATCGAGAGTTGCGGCGGGTCGGCGCGCGGTTGATCGAAGTGCTGGGCATCGATCGCGGCGCGACGCACATGGAGTGGTTCTTCGGCAGCAAGGGATTGAAGATCGGCGAGATCGGTGTGCGGCCTGCGGGAGAACGCATCTGGGATTTGCACCAGGCGGGCAACGAGTTCGATCTCTACGGCGCATGGGCCGACGCGGTGCTCTATGGGCGACACTCGGGCAAGCCGTCGCGCCGTTATGCGACCGGTTCGGTCCAGGTCCGCCCCGATCGCGATGGCCGGTATCAGCATCACCTAGGGTTGGATGAGGTCCGCCGTCTTTGTGGCGAGCATCTGATCGAGTTCGAGGTCCCTGATCCCGGTGCCCCGACGCAGCCAATGGACAAGGGCTGGCACGTCAACACCTGGTTCCGCCTCCGCCACACCGACTACGACACGCTGCGCGAGATGCTGACCTTCATCGGCAACACCGTGAAAGCCGTCGCCCGCTAACCCCACGCAATTCGGGGACGGTTTACGGAATAGGGTGATCACGCCCGGTGAGCCGAAGTGGAACTTAGGCGGCCGGGATACCCGAGGACACCACCTCTGCACTGTCTGCCAAACCCATTTCGTAAATCGTCCCCGAATTACTTCTTGCGGCGCTCGGTCCAGCCTTCGATGTTGCGCTGGTCGGTGCGGGACAAGGCGAGTGCGCCTGGCGGAACGTTCTTTGTGATCGTGCTGCCGGCGCCGACGTAAGCGCCCTTGCCGATGGTGACCGGCGCGACCAGTTGTGTGTCGCTGCCGATGAAGACGCCATCTTCGAGCGTCGTCTTGTGTTTGTTCACGCCGTCGTAGTTGCAGGTAATGGTGCCGGCTCCGATGTTGACGCCCTCACCCACATCGGCATCGCCGATGTAGCTCAGATGCGAGGCTTTCGAGCCACGGCCGAAGCGCGATTTCTTGGTCTCCACGAAGTTGCCGAGCTTGCACTTCTCGGTCAGCACGGTACCGGGACGCAAATGCGCCATCGGACCCACATGTGAACCGCTTCCGATCTGGCTATCGGTGGCGATCACGTGATCGAGCAGCTCGGCACCGTCGCCGACCGTCATATCGTGCAGGCGGCAGCCGGGGCGAATCACGCAGTCCTCACCAATCGACGTGCGGCCTGTCAACACGACGCCGGGCCAGACCGTCGTATCGCGACCGATTGTCACTGTGCTGTCGATCCAGGTCGCATTCGGATCGATGATCGTGACCCCGTCATCCATCAGTTTGCCAAGCGTCTTCAGATTGAGAATTCGACTGAGCTCGGCAAGCTGGCGCCGGCTGTTGACACCCATCGACTCTTCGGCCCGCGGGTGGATTACCGCCAAGCAGCGCTGCCCGCGCTTCATCAATAGGCGCACGGCATCGGTGAGGTAGTACTCGCCCTGGCTATTGTTCGGTTTGAGTTTGTTCAGCGCTTCGACCAACGACGGCCAATGAGCACAGTAGGTGCCGGTATTGATTTCACGAATCTTCAACTGCGCTGCCGTGCAATCGCGATGCTCGACGATCGCTTGAATCAGCCCACGCGCGGCGCGCACGATTCGCCCATAGCCGCTGGGGTCATCGAGTACCGCGCTCAATACAGTTAGCGCCGCGGCACCGTCACGATGCTTTGCGAGCAAACCGGCGACCGCCTCCCCGGGAAGCGCCGGAACATCGCCGCACAAAATGAGCACGTCGCCGTCGAAACCGTCGAGCGCTGGCCGCGCGCGGCCTACGGCATCGCCGGTTCCGAGCCGTTCGGTTTGTTCGACGAATACCAACGGTGCGCCGGGAAGTGCTTCGGTTAATTGCTTGCGAACCGAATCGCCCTGCACTCCGATCACGACCACTATGGGAGACGCGCCCGCGAACAGCGCCTGACGCACCACATGTTCGACCAACGATCGGCCCGCGACCTCGTGAAGTACCTTCGCGCGGCGGGACTTCATGCGCGTGCCTTCACCGGCAGCCAGAATCACCGCCGCCACGCGCGATTCTTGCGGCGCCGACTGCTTAGACGATTTCGTCTTCGCTGCCGAACTCTTCCGGCTCGTCGTCTTTTTTCGCCGCGTCGTCGTCATCGTCATCGAGCTCCACGTCGTCGTAATCGTCGAGCGAGGACGAGCCGTCGACCATCAGGCCGCCCATCCGTGAGCCAATCTCGGTCGGCGGATCGACCAGTGCCACATATCCAGCCGTCTCGCGAAGGCGCTCGAAGTCGGGGTCGGACAGCGAAAACACCCGATTGTCGCGGTTGAGTTCGATCGCCTGCTTGAGCGCTTCCAACGCCTCTTCGTGGCGTTCGGCCATGGACAAAACCGCGGCTCGCGCATACTCGACCTTGTCCTTGGGCGCGCCCATGGCACCCGCCTTGGAATAGGCAGCGAGGGCCTCATCGGTTTGGCCGAGATTGGAGGCGGCCACCCCCTGGAGCATCCATTCGTCGGCGTTCTTGGGCTCGACCGCCGCTGGAGCCAGCTTGTCCTCGCAGGCCGCCATGTGAACGCGCGCGCGATCGACCATCTCGGCCACGTCGCGCTCGTCCTTGTAACTGTCGATGTAAGCGCGGAACGCCTCTTTGGCCTTGGACCAATCGCGCTTCTGAATGTAGAGATTCATCGCGTCCCGATAGACGTTCTCTGCGACGAGAAATGCTTCTTGGGAGCGCGGCGCCTTGCGCGTGGGGATGGCTTTGCGGGTCGGCATGCGAGAAGACCTCCGAAGCAAGAGTGACGAGAGTGAGGTAAAAAGCGGCCAGAATGGTAAAACTCAGCGGAAACAGTGTCAAACAAGGCTCTCCGAGCGGCGGAGAGTCGTTCGTTGTGGTCGCGCTGGGTTCGAATCTCGGGGTGCGCGAAGAGCATCTGTACTTTGCCCGTGAATCACTTCGCCGAGGCGGTTTGCCTTGGGGTCTGGCCTCCTCGATCCACGAAACCGCTCCCGAGGGCGGCCCTGCAGGGCAGGGAGCCTATCTCAACCAGGTCCTCGCCGCTGCAATAGAAAATGTCGGACTGTCACCCGAGGTCCTGCTCACCCTCGCTCTGGAGATCGAAAAGGCGCGCGGGCGGATACGCGCCGAGCGTTGGGGTCCACGCACGCTCGACATCGATCTGCTGCTGTTCGGTGACCAAATCGTCCAGCGGCCAGGGTTGGTGATCCCTCATCCGCGAATTGCAGAGCGACGATTTGTTTTGGCGCCCTTGGTCGAACTGCTTCCCGATCTCGTCCATCCCGTTCGCGGGTTGACCATGAGCGAACTGCTGAGCCGGATCGAAAATCCGGCATAAACTACCGGGCCAGGCAGGCCGTGGACAAACCCAGAATCATTGCCATCGAGGGACCAATCGGGGTGGGGAAGACCACCTTCGCGACGCGTCTGGCACAACGACTAGAGGCTGGCCTAGTGCTCGAACCCAGCGATAACCCCTTCCTGGAGCCGTTCTACAAAGATCGCCGGGGTGCCGCGTTCTCCGCCCAAATCTGGTTTTTGCTCTCGCGACACTCACAGTTGAAGGACCTGCGGCAAGCCAACCTCTTCCAGCGCTCGGTCGTCTGCGACTACCTGTTTGAGAAGGACAGAGTGTTCGCCTACCTCAACCTCAACGATACCGAGTTGGCCACGTACGAGAAGCTCTACCAGTTGTTGGCGCCGGACATCGTTCGTCCCGACCTGGTGGTCTACCTGCAAGCCAAAGTCCCCTCGCTCATCAGGCGACTTTCAGAGCGCGGCCGCGAGATCGAGCGTCGCATCTCCGAAGGATATTTGGACGAGACGGTGCAAGCCTGCGATCACTTCTTTTTCCGCTATAACGACGCTCCGCTGCTCGTAGTCGACACCAACGAAATCGACCCCGCGCACGAGGACGCTGACTTCGAGGATCTAGTGCGCCGAATCCAGGCGATGGACCGGGGGGGCATCGAGTACTACAAGCCCCGGTCGCTTTAGCCGGAGAAGTCCAGTCGCCTCGTTTTTTCCTGACGGCACCACCCCGTTTTGTGCGGTACTGTTTGCGGCGAAACGAAGGCCGCCTCCCGAACCGTTTGGGCGCTTGGATCCTGTTCGGACCGAGACGCCGGGGACAAAAACGAAGGGGTGGAGGCCAAGATCCCGTCCCGCGACCAGGCCTGCCTGGCGGGGAGATGGAGGTCCCGATGAGCCAGTTGTATGGCGGTGGGGGCATGAGCGAGGCCACCCCGCGAAAAGTCACCGTACCCAATATTCAGTCCCGCAAGGGATCCACCCCGCTGGTCATGATCACGGCCTACGACGCCCCATCAGCGAGGGCTGTGGACGAGGCTGGCGCCGACATGATCTTGGTCGGCGACTCACTCGGGATGGTCGTGCTGGGCTTGGAGAGCACACTCCAAGTCACGCTCGACGACATGGTCCGGCACACACGAGCCGTCACCCGGACCAAACCCCGGGCACTGGTCATTGCCGACATGCCGTACCTCAGCTACCACACCGGTCCACGCGACGCGGTGCTGGCTGCGGGCCGCCTTGTGCAAGAGGGCGGAGCCGAGGCGGTCAAGCTCGAAGGTGGCCGCAAACGGCTCGAGGTCGTGGCTGCGTTGCTCAACGCCGAGATTCCAGTCGTTGGGCACATTGGGCTGACACCGCAGTCGTTCAACACGATGGGTGGCTTTCGCGTCCAAGCGCGAGAGTTGCAGCAAATCGACGAGTTGCTCGATGACGCCGCGGCGCTCGATGCCGCTGGCGTGTTCGCGATCGTGCTCGAAGGCATCCCCGCAGAAGTTGCCGAGTTGATCACCGAGAGCGTTGCCGTTCCGACCATCGGAATTGGAGCCGGGGCACGCTGCGATGGCCAGGTGCTGGTGTTTCACGACGCCCTCGGTCTGCACCCCGGACCGGCGCCGCGCTTTGTTCGCCGCTATGCCGCCTTGCATGAGCAATCGGTTCAAGCGCTCGGCGGTTTCGCGGCCGACGTCAGAAGCGGATCGTTCCCTGACGCAAACGAGAACTACAGGCTCAAACCCGAAACGGCTCAAGCGCTGCTACGTCATCGGTCGGCGCGAAGTAAACAGGGCTGAGACGATGGAACTCGTTCGCAGAACCACCGCCATGCGCGAGTTGTCGCGCGAGGCGCGCGCCAAGGGCAAGAAAGTTGCGTTCGTGCCGACGATGGGTGCGTTGCACGATGGGCACCTGTCGCTCGTCCGGCGAGCACGCGAATTGGGCGATCTCGTGGTGGTTTCCGTGTTCGTCAATCCCAAGCAGTTCGGCCCGTCCGAGGACCTCGCGAAGTATCCGCGGGATCTCACCCGCGATACCGACCTTTGCATTCAGGAAGGTGTGGATCTGCTGTTCGCGCCCGAGCCTGCCGACATGTACCCCGCAGGTTTCCGTACTCACGTCGAGGTCGATGGTTTGTCGAACGTGCTCGAAGGCGCGTCTCGGCCGGGCCACTTCCGGGGCGTCTGCACGGTGGTGCTCAAGCTCACGAATATCGTGAGGCCGCACTTCGCGTTCTTCGGGCAAAAAGATGCGCAGCAGGCTCTCGTGATCCGGCGCATGGGGCGCGACTTGAATCTCGATGGCGAACTAGTGATCTGCCCGACAGTTCGACACGAAGACGGACTCGCGTTGAGTTCACGCAATGCCTATCTCGATGCCGATGAGCGACAGGCGGCGACGGTGTTGTATCGAGCACTCGAGCGCGCATGTTTGGTGCTCGAGAATGAGGGCAACCGCGATCCATGGTTGCTCGAGCAAGAAGCACGCGCCGTGATCGAACGCGAGCCGCGTGCACGACTCGATTATTTGAGCGTCGTCGATGCCGAGTCTCTCGAACCACGTCCTCGCGTCGAGGGCCCAGTCTTGATTGCTGGAGCAATCTGGGTGGGCGCGACCCGGCTGATCGACAATGTAATGGCCCGTCCACTCTCCCCGGCCGAACTGGCCACCGGAGAACACGCATGAAGCTCCCGTTTATGTACGGCAAGGTGCACCGCGCCGTGGTCACTGCCGCCGACCTCGACTACGAAGGCAGTCTCACGCTCGATCAAAACCTGATGGATGCGGCGGGGCTCTTTCCGAATCAGCGGATCGAAGTGCTCAACATTACCAACGGCAATCGTCTCGCCACCTACTTGATCCCCGGTGAGCGTGGCAAAGGGGACTGCTGCGTCAACGGCGCGGCAGCACATCTGTGCACGACAGGCGATCGAGTCATCGTGGTTGCGTATTGCGAGCTAGAGCCGCATGAGATAGCTAACCATCGGCCCAAGGTCGTGCTGGTCGGCAAGCACAACTCCATTTACCAGGTCAAGTCGGTGGAAACGCCGCACACCAAGATCCCGAGTTTCTGAGCCAGTCTCACTTGGCAATGTGGATGGTTTGCGTGGGATAGGCAAAGCGTATGCCTGCGCGCTGCGGCAACGTCAAGAAATCACGCAGCACTTCGTGGCGAGTGCGCAATTCTTCCTCACGATTGGCGGCATCGACATAAAACTCCACCAGAACTTCTAGCGCTGACGCCGTCATTGCGTCCAGTCGAATGACTTGCTCGTCCGGTTTGACGCGTGGATGACTGCTGAGGATGCGCTGAACTTCTAGTACACAGGCATCGAGTTGTGCCGGCGATGTGTCGTACGTCAGGCTCAATCGGGTCACGAGTTGACGCTCGTATCTCGCCCCCAGATTCCGGATGTTGGTGCTCGCCAGTTTGGAATTCGGGACCGTCACCAACGAACGGTCGGCGGTCCGAATCCGGGTCGAACGCAGCCCCACCTGTTCGACGGTACCGGTGACCTCTCCCACGCTCACCAAGTCGCCAAGCTGAAACGGGCGATCGGCCAAAATCACCAGCGAGGCGAAGAAATTCGAGAGTGTTTCCTGAGCCGCGAGCGCGACCGCAAGGCCGCCGATTCCGAGCCCTGCAATCAGCGATGTGACCTGCACGCCGAGGTTGTGCAATAGGAAAATCACACCGAGCACCACCGCCAACACCTTCAATGCCTTACGAGTCAGCGGGACCAATTGGTCGTCCAGACGTGATTCTGTCTTGTAGGTGAGCGTTTCGAGCCAGCGCCCCAGCACATCGATTTGCCGGTAGGCCAACCACACCACCGCGAATGTCGAGACCGCTGTGAGCAGTGTCAGCGCGTAGGAGGTCATGGGGCCGAACTGCAGCTCGGGCAGCGCAAATCTCACCGTCAACGAGGCGGCCAACAGCCCGAGAGGCCGAGCCGCAGAATCGACAGCATCTCCAATGGCCGGTGCGGTGCTATCAGTCGACAGACGTCGAACGCGCGTGCCGATCAGCCGCAGGACGGCGCGCCGCAAGAGCAAGCCGGCCGCCACGGCGAGGATCACACCAAGCACCTGCCACAGCGCGATGCCGAACGGTGCTGCGGTGAGCCAGTGCGGCATGTGACGGATCAGCGTTGGAGCAAACCGCCCGAACGCGCGGCGGTGCAATCTCTCGATCGATTTCAACGACGATGCGGCCACCTGCCAGCCCTTCGTCGTATGCGTGAGATAAACGCCGGGCAGGCTCTGGTTCAACGGAACCAATGCTTGCTCGGTCTGAGCCGTATCCGGCAAGCCTTCGACAGCAATGCTGACGTCCAACCGCTCGAGCGCTTGGGCGAACATTTGCGCGAGCAACCGGCCACGTGCGCTTTGCTCCGCTGGGGTGCCCGGCAAGCTCGAGGTATCGAGGCACTCGACGGCTTTCGCCAAGTCGAAGGCCGAGCTATCGGGAAGCGCGTGCCGGATCAGCGATTCTGCAGCGCGACGCGGAGTGGAGAGGTCGGCGAGGTAGGTCTCTGGCCGAGCACTCGAGGTGGCAGCGACAAGCATCAGTCCCAGCAGCAGTGGACGCATGCCCGGCATTGTAGGAAAAAAAACACCCTCGGCACGATGCCAAGGGTGCTGGACCTGCGTGATCACGCGTTGCGGGGGGATCAGGTCACAAGACCACGCTGGGCCAATCTTGCCCGGGTTGCTTAACTCAGGGCGCCGCGCGCCGTGTCGAAGAGGCCTGGCAGGTGCTCGCACAGACCATCGAGCGCTTGCTTGTCCAGTCGCAGCAGCCGGACTGCTGGGTGGCGCATCAGATCGATGGAATCGTCTGGCTCGCTTCCGAGGCCCAGCTTGTGTGCCGTGGCGTCTGCCAGCGAGACACAGGCCGTGCTGGGTTGTGGGGCGCCCGGGGCGTCGCAACGATGGTGGTCGCGAATCACCAACCCAACCAGCTCGGGTAGCCCCCAACGAGTGGCGAGCAGGCTTCCTGCTTGGGCGTGATGTTCGTCGACCAACGCCATCTGATCTGCGGACAGATCGCCGTTGCGGATCCCGGCCGACTCACGGAGCGCCTTGATTAGCGCCAGCTTGCCGAAATCGTGGAGCAACCCGCAAAGAAACGCATCCTCCGCGTCGACACGTGCCGCTTCTGCGACCAGCCGAGAACCGAATGCCACGGCGAGCGAGTGATCGAGCACTTGTGCGCCCAGACTTCCATAAACGTTCGTATCGCTCATCTTCGAACGCAGCACGAGCGCCAAAATCAAGTTGCGGGTTTGCATCAAACCGATGCGTGACATGGCAAACGCGAGGTCGGTAATTTGCGAACGACCTCCGTACAGCGCCGAGTTGGCGACGCGCAGAACCGCGGCCGCCAAGATCGGATCTTTTTTCACGTATTGGGCAATCCTCGCTGCAGTCACGTTAGGCGATCGCAGTTCATCCATGAGCTTGATAGCGATCTCAGGAAGAACCGGCAGATCGCCCGTTCCCGCGAGCAGCTGTTTGATAACGTCTAGGGCATTCGTCGGCGCGGCAGTGGTAGTCAAGATCCCCTCGGACCGCCGTCTACGGCGGTGACGCTGTTCTTGTCGGCCAAGTGATAGAGAGCTTGAGGTCTTTCGAATCGCTCGCATCTCGGTCAGATCGCGGTACCTTTCCCAGCGACATTGCTGCAAAACGGCAATGGGCGCGGCTTCGCAGGCCCCAGGAACGTGTGGCTACCGGCTGTTCGATCGCGGCCCGTCCTCTAGCGCGGGGGGTGCGCCGTGAGCCGCGTGCAACGGGGAAGGTGAGGGGCTCGGTTGACGGCACCTGGGAATGCCTCAGTCGGGCCCTTTACGCTTGTCTCTCGATCCGAGTTCAGTCGCCAGATAAAAAAACGAAGAGCCCGGCGGTGAGCCGGGCCCTTCGACGATGCACTTCTCTCGAGAGCTCTTACTGGTACCAGTAGTTCCGGCGGATCAACGACCCTTGGATCGATTGGGTCGCGAGTCGCTTGGCTGGCAGTTTCTGGAGCAGTTGTACGCGGTGGTGTTGGCGCGGCTGATGCACGTTTGGTAGTTGCGACGTGCAGTGAAGCGCTTGATGTTCGCGTTACGGACGCAGATGCCTTGTGCGAGCGGGTTGGTTGCCGCCGTAATGCAGTTGGCTTCTTCCGTCGCGATTTGCGCAAGATCAGCGTCGAGCTGGTCTTGGCACGCCTGCTTATCCACCACCCATTGATCCGCGCACGCTTGCACGCAGTCGGTGTAGGCATCCGCGTGAACCGCTGGGGCGGCCATGAAAAGACCGACTCCAAGGGCCAGCGCGGCACCCATCGTTTTCAAAACAGCTGCCGGACGCATCGTTTTTGGCTCCTTTCCTCTCGGCGCAGGGGACTTCCGTGATCTCGTGGTCGTCCTGGTTGTTGTCGTCTCAACCCGCAGTTCTGTGTTGGGCGGTTCATGCGCCGAAGCGATAGGTCGCACCGGCCATGCGTCGTTTCCCGCCCAACCCCCCTGCGCCTATCCCCTCGGGGTGTCAACGGGTTAACTTCCGCCCTGGAGTCTGTTGTTGCCAGCGAGCTGAGTCTCCGGGCAGCACGGAAACCGCAAGCAGGCGCGAACAAGCCCCGTCCTGACTGCCGGAAATAAACCCGCATCCGCCCCGCCGCGCAAGAAAAAAAACGAGATCTCTTTCGATTGAGGTCAGCGACGCCAAAATTTGTAAAGCGTCGATCGTACGATCCTGTTCGCCTCACTCGGCGGCGTTCAACAGCTTCCAACGAGCGAGACTGAAGCAAAAACTGCTATCGCATCGTCGATAAGCCAGGTCTTTAGTCCCTAAAGCTCGCTGTCGCATCATCGTCTCAGGAACTTGTTCGCCTCGGCCGCTGTTTCGTCGTACAACCTGACTGCCTGGTCCGGCACGGGTCGCCCAGTCTCGGAGACGGTCCAGGACTCCAATTCGAACGGGTGGGGGCCCGCGCGGGTTGAGTGCTCGTTGGGCTTTTTGTGGGAGGTGGCCGTTGACCCGTATGAGTCGTGAACTCCGAACCGGAGCCCCTGTGCGCAAATTCATGCTGTTTCTCATCGGCCTAACGATTGCGATGGTAGTTCCCGGTCAAACCGCAGAGACGAAAAGAGACCCCGACCTGCGGGTCGATCCGCCGGGAGGCCTCTATGCAAATTCCTCCACCAAGCCGCCGGCGATCACGATCGACGGCAGTCGTGTCTATGTCGTTTTTACGGATCAAAAAAACTGGCTCGGCTTTGATCCGTTCTTCAACCTTTCCGTCAACGAAGGGGGGACATGGAACGATGCTGATCGGCGGCTGAATACAAACACACAAGCTGGAGCTCCTGGCGGGGACACCGCTTTCGCACTTGTTGCTGCACCCGGTGACAATTACGTATACGTGCTCTACGTGAGCAACGATGGGTCGCTCGCTACCCCAACGGCTCGTGTTTCTTCAGACCGCGGCGAGACATGGCCCGGTAACCCGACCGCGCTTTCGACGCTGGATACTCAGCGCTACCAGTTTCGACTGTTCGGCGTCTCCGGCGGCAAGGCGCATGCGCTTTGGGCGGATGCGCGCAACGGCGGCGGCGGCGATCTCGTCTCGCTTTGGATGCGCACCACCACCAACGGCGGAACCAGTTGGAATCCTGACAAGCGGGTGAATATTCCCAATCCGGAGATTGCCTCCGAGGAATTCGAGCGCACAACAGACCCGGCGATCTGTGCCTATGGGTCGAACTTCTTCGCGGTCTGGCGCGACAAACGCCACCCCAGCAACAACCAGAATCTGCTCCCGTGGCCCGGGCAAATCCGGCTGCGCTATTCCACCAACGATGCCGCGACTTTCTTGCCAGCGAGTTCCGAAATTCGTATCGATCGGGGCGATACATCTCCGGCTGAAACGGAATCGCAGAAACCGGCAATCGCTTGCCGCGCCGACGGAACAGTAGCGGTGGCGTGGCAAGACGCTCGCGCGGGGAACGACGACATCTACCTCAATATTTCGCTTGACGGTGGTGTGACCTGGAAGGCAACCGATCTCCGCGTCGATGGCGGCAGCCCTGCGGGGACCAACGCACGCAGTCCGAAAATCGCGATCTCCAATTCCTCTCCGCCGCGAATCTATGTGGCGTGGGAAGACGATCGTAACGCGGGGCGCGACCTGTTCTTCAGCTCTTCGAGTGACGATGGCACGACCTGGACCCCCGCCATTCAGCTCAATACCAACACCGTATCGGGGAACTTCCCGGTGGAGAGTTGGGACTTGGGTGCAACCGCGGATCAGGTCGTCGCGGCCTGGTCGGACAACCGCAATGGAACTGTGACCTCAACGCGACGAGATGTCTTCGTGCGCCGTTCGCTCGATGCGGGCGCCACTTTTGCCGACGTGGAACGCCTCGATGTGGGTACCTCGCCGGGCGTTGCCGACTCGACGAACGTCGATGCCGCCACCAACGCAACCTCCTTCGTGGTGACCAATCTCGACTTCCGCAACGAACCCGCCCGCGGAGACGTCTATGCCGGCGGACGTGGGATGACGTTCGATCCTCAAGATGCCGACGCCGATGGCCTCGTCAAACCTGACGACAATTGCCCCAACTATCCGAACGCGGCGCAGACGGACACCGACTTCGACACACGCGGCGATCTCTGCGATCCGTTCCCCACCGATGCGCTGAACGATCCGGATGGTGACGGCGTACCCAGCGCCAGCGACAAGTGCGTGTTCCTCGGCGATTCCTTGCAGGAAGACACCGACCTCGATGGCTGGGGCGACAATTGCGATTTCTGCAAGACGACTTCCGAAACGGTCACCCGCGATCTCGATCGCGACGGCACCGGCGATGTGTGCGACGCGGATGCTGATGGTGACGGCACCCCCAACACCACCGATTCGGACGACGATAACGACGGCGTCGCCGACGCGTCCGACAAGTGTCCCTTTGTGCCCAATGCGCGCCAACTCGACGACAACGGCGACGGGCAAGCCAACGAATGCGATCCCGATGATCTGCTCGCGGAAAACCTGAGGGTCCGAAAAGATCCCAAGGTTCCCGGCACACCTGTCATCGCCTGGGACAAGGAGCAGGGCGCTGTGTCCTACAGCGTTTACTTCGGCCGTCCCAGTAAGTTCGCGTCGGGGGAAGTCGGCTTTTGCTATCGGCCAGACGTCAAGACCTATGCGACCACAGCGACCGACAACCCTGCGCCTGGCCAAGCGTTTTGGTACCTCGCAACCGCGAGCAGTGCCAGCACGGAAGGAAGCGCCGGCAAACGTTCCGACGGGACGACACGTTCCGTTCCGGCGCCGTGTACGGTGGCAAAAGCTGAAGACTGGGATCAGGACTCCATCAAGAACCCCGCCGACAACTGCCGGTTCGATGTCAACGCAGGGCAGGAAGATCGCGACCGCGATTCCTTCGGCAACATCTGCGATCCGTTTCCGAACGATCCGCAGAACGATCAACTCGATGCCGATGGTATCGGGGGCGATCTCGATAACTGCCCGTTCGTCAACAACCCGTCTCAGTCCGACGCAGACGGCGACGGCATTGGCGATGCGTGCGACATCTGCCCGGCCGGTAGCGACCCGCTGCAGCTCGACAGCGACAAGGACGGTATCGGGGATGGTTGCGATAGCGATATCGACGGTGACGGAGTGATCAACACTCTCGACAGCGACGATGACGGTGATGGCGTGCTCGACACCGTGGACAACTGCAAGACCACTGGGAACGGCCGCCAACTCGATCGCGACAGCGATGGCCTTGGCGATGCTTGCGATCTCAATGATGGCGAGGTCAACGGCGTGTACGTTCTGAAGACCACCGGGCCAGCCAAGCTGACCTGGAACAAGGAATCGGCCTCGACGGGATATTCCGTGTACAGCGGACTGGTGAGCAGTTTGACGCTCGGTCAGCCCTACGGATCTTGTTTCGCTCCCAACACGGCGGTTCCCTACGTCGATGTACCCAATGCCGTGCCTCCGGGTGAAGCCCGTTTCTTCCTCGTCACCGGATTCTTCGGGGGAACCCAAGGAACCGCTGGCCGCGATAGCGCTGGAAACGAGCGCCAAGTCCCGGCCGGCTGTCAGTAGCAATCGTGCGACGGGCGGGCCTAACAGGCTCGCCCGTCTTTGATCGCCGATCACGCAGCCGACGTTGGTAGACGAATCGCTACTGTGTCAGCGCGGCCGAGATCACCGCGCGCGCCGATTCGAGATCGATCCCGCGGATCGTGATCGTTTTGTTTTGGGAGGTTTCGCCCACAGCGACCTCGACGTTGCGCAGCGGAAGTCCCGTAAGCTCCGCGAACAGTCGACACAGTGCTTCGTTTGCGCGGCCACGTTCGGGAGGCGCGTTGACATCGACCTTGAGCAAATCGCCGTGGATCCCCACCACACGACTACTTCGCGCGCCGGGCTTGACGCGCAGCTTGATGCGAACGCCGTCCGCCGTGCTGCTGATGTACGGTGACGCTCCCATCTTGCACCCCGTCGCGGTTCGGGGAATCATGCCACGCGGAGACACGGCATGAGCCAACAAGCACCGGGCGAGCCGATCAAAGTGGACTGTCCGATCTGCAAAGGGCATCTCACCGTCGATCGGGAAACTGGTCACGTACTGCATGCGTCGGCACCGAAAGGGGCTCAAAGGAGTTTTGAAGCGGCGCTGGGTGATGTGAAGCAGGCCGAAGCGCGTCGCGAGCAGGACTTTCTCGACGCATTCCAGCAAGAAAAGACGCGGCGCGATCTGCTCGACAAGAAGTTCGAAACCGCCAAGGAAAAGGCGGAGAGCGATCCAAAGCCGCGCATCAATCCGATGGATATCGATTGAAATCGCAAGCAGTGATGCCGCGTGCAGTTCTCGCCGTTGCAGCGATCATCGCCACAAGCTGTGGACATGCCGATCGCGACCCACTGCAAGAACTGCTGACGGTTCGAACGATGTCTGCAGAAGACTCGGCCCGGCGATTGTCCGTCGGGCTGGACGATCCCTCGCCTCGCGTCCGCAGCCTCGCCGCTGGTCTTGCTGCGGAAAACGCCGGCGCTGCGGCCCTTGGTCTGCTCCTGCGCGCGGCGCAGGACGATCACCCAGACGTGCGCGCGTCGGCGGCGGGAGCGCTAGGGCGACTGAATCGAAGCGATGCGATCTTCGTATTGAGCGATTTGGTTCACGACCCGTCGTCTTTGGTGCGCCAGCGCGCAGTGCAGTCGCTCGGCGTGCTCGGTCACAAGTCGGGCGCTGGCGCGCTTTCGATCGCGCTCCAAGATCGCGAACCACAGGTGCGGCGTGAGGCGGCCCGGGTGCTGGCCAGACTGAACGTGCCCGAGAGCGCCGATTCACTCATTTCGGCGCTGAGTGGGGACGACCTCGAGACTCGCACCTGGGCCGCGCGAGCACTGGGCGAGTTGCGATCCGCGGCGGCCCGTTCCGCTCTCCAGGAAATGACCAAGAGCAGCAATCCATACGAGCGTGCGGTCGCCGCTGCGGCCCTGAACAAGATCGGAAGTTGATCTCTTTGCTTGCGCCAACGAACGGTGGGAACAACAATCCCTGTGTCCTCAGCATTCCTCGCTCAACCCGCGCCCCTTATAGATCCATGGGGCTTAGGCTTTTCGGCCCAGCCTGTTTTCCGGCGAGCCTGTGGAGCCTGAATACGGCCTTTCGGCCCTAAGCATTGCAGTTCAGGTAAGTGGGCATTTGCGTGGATGCAATCAGCCGGCCCCTGACGAAAGAGCTCATAGTGGACAAGGTTCGAGAAACTCTGCTAGTCTCCTGCTCGTCGCCGCACCGGACGCGCCAAGTGCCTCGTTCGCTCGTTGGGCTTCAAGCTGTGAGTCGCGCGAATCGGGTACTGAGTTCGCTACGGTACTTAGCGGCAACGATCCCACTGGCCGTCACCATCGCGTGCCAGGAGTTTCCGGCAGTTGCACAAGATGTCGTCGCTCGCGCTGAGCGGGCGAGGGCGCTGAGCACAGGTCCTTTTGAGTCCAAGCCGTTTCTTGATGGTCTGGCCGACACGGACCCTCTAGTGAGAGGCACCTGCGTGTTGTCTTTGGTGCAACACGAACCGAGGTTCGTGAATCAACTTTTCGAGCAGTATCCGGCGGTAGCTGGAAAGCGAGTGCGTGCCTTTATCGCGCTCGAGCAACTCGCTGCAGATCCGGACGACTCGCAATCGCGGCTTGCCGCTGCGGTTGTTTGCAACGAAGTAACGTCGATTGACGAGCCACTCTTGCGCTCACGCGCAGCAGCGGCCTGTTGGGTAGAAGGACTCCTTCCTGAAGCGAGTCTCGAGCCATTGTCCGAGGATGCACACTGGGCCGTTCGTGCCCGGCTGGCGCGCGCGCTCAATACGCGAACCGACGTGCACCTCAGTTCCTCGACCGTCTCCAACATCCTGAGACGGCTGTCCGAGGATCCACATCCCACCGTGCGGCGGGCCGCCCGTGGTGATGTGAACACTCCCGCGTAAGTCCGCCGTTACAGGGAATCCCCCGATGGATGAGTTGACTCCGACCACTGCACCACCTTCGAACCAAAACCAAACGAACCCCTCGAAGAAGGGGAACTTCGGCAAGCGCCGCCGTCGTCGCGGTCGCCGCAGCGACGCTGGCGGTCCACCGAAGCCTGGCAACGGCAACAACACCCTGGCCGACAACGCCGTCGACATGACGGGCGATCCTGTCGAGGCTCAGGGGATCTTGGAAGTGCTGCCCGAAGGTTACGGATTTCTGCGTACGATGAAAGCCAACTACCTGCCTCGGCCGGACGACGTTTGGGTTGCACCCGACGTCATCCGCGATCGCAAGTTAGAAGAAGGCGTCGAGCTTCGCGGCAAGGCTCGACCGACGGGGCGGCGCGGGGCCGCGATGTTCGAAATCGAAGAAATCAACGGGCAGACACCCGACAAGTGGGGCGAGCGCCGTCACTTCGCCGATCTCACCGCGACCTCTCCTGAAGAGCAGGTGCGGCTCGAAACTGGGCGCGATCCGATCGAACCACGGGTTGTCGACTTGGTGGCGCCGATCGGCAAGGGGCAACGCTGTTTGGTGGTCGCGCCCCCTAAGGCCGGTAAGACCACACTCCTGCAGCAGATCGCTTACGCAGTCGGAGTCAATCATCCGGAAGTCCATCTGATCGTCCTCTTGATCGACGAGCGCCCAGAAGAAGTCACCGATTGGCGCCGTCGCGTTCCGAACGGAGAAGTCATCGCCAGCTCGTCCGACGAAATGGCGAGAAACCACGTATCGGTGGCCGAGATCGTGCTCGAACGCGCTAAGCGGTTGGTTGAGTCGGGGCGCGACGTGCTGGTGTTGCTCGACTCTCTGACACGTTTGGCTCGCGCTTATAACGTCGAACAGCGCGGCTCAGGAAAGATCCTCTCTGGCGGTATCGACTCGCGCACCTTGGAAAATCCGCGCCGTTTCTTTGGTGCTGCCCGGCGTTGCGAAGAGGGCGGCTCGCTCACCATCGTCGCCAGTTGCTTGGTCGACACCGGCTCGAAGATGGACGAGGTGATCTTCCAGGAATTCAAAGGAACTGGAAATACCGAGATCGTGCTCGATCGCAAACTATTCGAAAAGCGCGTCTTCCCTTGCATCGATATCCATCAAACCGGAACCCGCAAGGAAGAGAAACTATTGAAGGACTACACCTCGAAGGTGCACCTGCTCCGTCGTGCACTTGCCACGATGTCGCCGGTAGATGCCGTCGAAGCACTCTTGAAGAAACTCGCGGCATTCGAAAGCAACAAAGAATTTCTCGATAGCCTAGGACCGCGCTGACAACGCCAGTAGCGTTCACAACAGAACCGGCTCAGCCCGTTGCCCGTTGCTTCGTTACGGCAGGGGGAGCCAGTAAACGGCACCGCTGGTGCTCCCGAATACCAGGCCCTGCGATACGCCGTCGCCCCAATCGAACGTGGGTTCGCCCACAGTGATCCCGACTCCAACAGGCCAGCTGTTGTGGACGGCTCCCGTCTTCGCATCGAGTTCGAGCACAGTTCCCGAACCGGTTCCCAAATAGGCCAGGGTGTCGCCCGGGGTGTAGACCTCGGTCAGAACCAAGGGCGGTGACGGAGAGGAGACCGAGACCGTCCACGACGAGGCGCTGTCAAAAAGACCGTCTGCGCCGACCTTCGCTCCGTGAACCTGGGTGCTCGTGCTCCAGACGACCCACGATTCTTGCTGGCCGGTGATCGTTGAGAGCGCACCGCTAACGGCCACTCCGCGCACGGTCCCATCGTTACTGGCAATCGAGTTGCGGTCGGCAAGTGCAGACCCATCGCCGGCAACACGTGTCAACGCGTCGAAGAGATGCACCTCTGAGGATGCGTTGCCAACTACGAGCCACTGGGATCCGTTCTGCGTGAAGGTAACCGGCGGTGCGTCGATGTCGCCGAGCCCCGTTAGCACTGCGTACGGCTGGCCGCCAAACGACGACACAGCATCCACCTGGAGCACCACCAGTGACTCGCCCCCGGCAGCTCGCACTGGAACGTAGACGACGTTGTTACCATCGTCGCGATAGAGAATCCGCGGTGCGGCGTTGGAAATTCCCAGTCCATCGGGTCCGCCGGCGTATTGATCCAGCAGCGTTGTCAGGTCGTGCGAGTAGAGCAGCACTCGATTGTCGGTAGTTCCACATCGCGTCGCGATCACGACGACATCGTCCTTGTTATTTGCATTGGAATCGAAAGCGTCGAGCATCACGACGGGACCTGCCTGCAACGACCCGCCCGTGCAGCCGGCATCGCCTGCGACGTTCCGGCTCGCTTGTGGTGAGGTGGTGCCATCGGCGAGGCTGAAGCGGTAAAGATAACCGTCCTGCGCCGAGAGAAACGCCGTAACGTCCGCTGGCCCAGCCGGTCGCAAATCACCCACCATCATTCGAGACTGCACCGCAGCGGCGAGCGTGACCGGTGTCCACCCGCCTCGGCTGCCGCTGGACTCGTCGATGCGATGCAGCAATCCATCGTTCCCCGTGGCGGTCAGATACTGCCCGGGAATCGCGGCCGGCGGTGCCAATGACGAAGCGAGCGTGTGATATCCCCAGCTAGAAGAGGACAGCGGGTTAACGTTCAGGTCGACGCCGCCCGAATAGTTGAACAGCGTGTCGTAGGCAAATACTCGATAGCCTCGCGCTGCGCTTTGCCCCATGAGGTCATCCGCGCAGCGAGCGGTGATGCTGTCGGTGATACAGATGGCAACGCTCGTTCCGACGGCATCTCCGACGTTGTAGCGTCTACCGCGCACCGGGACGCTATCGACCAGACTTGGAGACTGCGCCACCACCAGCGATCCGGCGAAATCAAAATCGGTCGGAGACTGCCACCGCAGGTCGACGGCCGGCGCGCCACTGGTGCCGGTGAGCTTGGTCACGTCTCGAGGTGGCGTCACGTCGTTGCGCGAGAAGATGAACTGATAGCCCGCGGTCACGCTTCCCGACGTCGTGGCCGAGCCGGGACGAAACCAAAGCCCTGCACTGGCGTCCGCATTCTCGGTGCCCACGACTCGAGGCCGGGAGTTTCGACCGCCTCCAGATTCGGTTTCGATCTCGACGAGTGCCTCGTTGCTTGCGAAGTCGAGCGCCAGTTGAACGGTGACCAACACACTCGACGCGTAGAGCCGGATGCCGTTCCACTGCACGATGAAGCAGGCGTCGTTGCTGCCGTTACGGTCGCGGTCGACGGTGCAAGGCGTGGTGCGATAGAGCACGGTTCCGCCGACGCTCGGATCGAGGTCGTCGCCGTACGCGTAGACCGCATTGTTGGGAGCCGCAGCGTTAGGTACTGAAGTGATGAAGTTTCCCGGCAGCGTGTATCCCGACCCAAACGAGACATAACCGTTCGTGGCTACGAAGGCCGAGCTATAACTCAATCCGTACCAGACGAAGCTCTGCGGGAGAGGCACCTCGGCGTAGCCGTCGTCGGTGTCGCCAGTCCATGAACTGATCGCCGTTCCACCCGAGACGATGTCGGGAATCAAATCCGTTGTCGCCAGGCGCGCGCAGAATCCCCCTGCGGCATCGAAGGTGGAAGGATTGCAGGAGGTATTCGTGGCCCAGGCGGCATGCATCTGGAAAGCTAGGATGATCGCGCACGGCCACAATCGCCTGAACCGAGTTGACATGGTCGCCTCCCACAGCGCGGGACCGCGAGTCCCGCTGAGGCGGAAACTGTGACGTGGACCGAATCGGTGCAATCAGGCCGGTGAGTGCCGCGTCATGAAACAGTCGGCGACGAGTTGTTTCAGGACGAAACGGCCGACGACGCAGACAGTACGACTGATTGCGAATCGTTTCGGACGACCTAAGGCTCGATGGAAATTTGACTGGCTCCAAGTATCAAAGTGCCCTTGCGCTGTTGTGCGAAGACCGCAACCCCGAGGTTGGATGCCGCGACGTTTGGCGGACGGGTCAGCACAAAGGAGACAGTCTCGATCTTCGTTAACTTGCCCAGCGCGACTGGACCGGACAGTTGCCGAACGACGAACGACTCGTTCAACGTGCGTCCGCCGTTCTCGCCACCGGTGACCGTGGTCGTCACGTTTCTTTGGTAGAGCGCCGCGAATAGTTCGACATCGCGTGCCTTGAACTCTCTGCTGCCCGTGCTGCGCGCGTCGACCTGAATCTCGATCGAGTCCTGATCGACCCGGCGCTTGGCGCTGGGGCTCAACTCGATCGCCGCTGGCTCTGCGCGCCAGCGGTCAATGGCTGACAGCGCGTCGGACTTTTTGGACCCTACGAGCGTGACACGGCCATCGATCACCATTTGCGGTGTGTAAGGTCCATCGAAGGTGCGGGCATAGCGGTCTTGACGTTGGTCGAACGCAGGCTGCGAGTAAGGATCCATCCAACTTGGCGCATCCCAGTACCCAACGTGGAACGTGAGTGGAATGACTCGTTCCGGGCCGTAACCCAACGATGCGAGTTCGGAGACAAACGCGTCGGCGCGCGGGCAGGAACTGCAGCCTTGAGACGTGAACAACTCGACCAGCACGGCATGCGACGAGGAGGTTTGGCCCGCTTCGAGATGGACCGGTGAACCGCACGCGAAAACAAGCACGAGCGTGCTCGAGGCGCGAAGCAAGGGCGCGATCTTCGTCCACGGGGTGGTCGCTGACAAACGGCTCATCGAGGTTGAGATGCGCAACGCTTGCCGTGGTGTCACGAGAGGGCGTTCGTTCCGCCAGAACGCTCGGGGCGGAGCGGGAGCGAGGACTCGGCGCCGCCCCCTTCTGTCTTCTGCAGAAACGCCAACTGTCCACAGGCGGCAAACGCGTCCTTTCCACGACTGCGCCGGACGGTGCCAACCACACCCCGTTGCTTGAGGATCTTGAGAAAGAAGTTCATGCGCTCTTCGCTGGCAGGCAAATAGGGAAGCAACGGCGTTGGATTGAATTCGATCAGATTGACCTTTGCACGCGCGCGCACCGCGAGGTCACCCAACTGGTGCGCCAAGCGCGGGGAATCGTTCACCCCATCGAGCAAGACCACCTCGAAGGTTGGAACATCTCGCTTTCCGTCGCCAAAACGGCGAACCGCGGCGGCTAGATCGTCAAGCGTGACGCTTCGCGCGATCGGCATGAGCGAGGCACGAACTTCCTGATCGGCCGCGACAAGCGATACGGCAAGACGGGGAACAACAGCCGCCGCGCGCAGACGATCGATCCCGGCGATCAGGCCAACGGTCGAGACAGTAATCCGGCGCGGCCCAAGCGCGAAGGCATCGTCGTCGGTGAGAATCGCAATCGCTTGCAACACGTTCTCGATGTTATGCAGCGGTTCGCCCATTCCCATGAAGACCACGTTGTGTTGGCCGCGTGGCGTGTTGGTGGCCGCCAAAAGCGCATCGACTTGGCCCACGATCTCGCCCGGCGAAAGATGGCGGATGAACCCCAACTTCGCGGTCATACAGAACGTGCAGCCGTACGCACATCCAACCTGCGACGAAATACAGAACGTCATCCGGTCTTCGGCTGGAATTGCGACCGCTTCGACCTGACCGCCCGAGGGCAGCTCCAGGACGTACTTGATGGTGCCGTCGAGTGCGACCACGAAGCTGCTGATGCGCGGCGGCTCCACCGCCGACTGCGTTGACAAGAGCTGGCGCATGGCAGCAGGCATGTCGGTCCAGGCCTGAGGATCGTGGACACCACGCCGGTAAATCTGGGCGAACACTTGCTTGGCTCGATACGCCTCGAGCCCGAGCGGAGTCAGGGCAGCGATCAGCCCCTCGCGATCGAGGCCGTACAGGTTGGGGAGGGGGACCGCCGCAGTGGTCATCGCCGGATTGTGGAGGGACCGTCCAGTCGCTGCCACCGGCCCCCTGTTGTTTCTCCCTGCGCCGTGGTTTGACCCGCTAGGGGGAGCGGCGTACCGTGCCCGGCATGTTCGCTCGTTTCATTCGATTGATCGCAATGGTGTTCCTCGCGGGATTCGTGCTTCGGCTGCTGCTCTCTTTTTTCCGGCCGATACCGTCCCGGCGGGGCTCAGTCCGAAAGGCAGCAGCGCCGGCGGGGCCGGAACGCCTCGTGCTTGACCCTGTCTGCCGCGTGCGCCTGCCCGAAAGCCGCGCTCTTTTCATTCGTGGCCAGCACTTTTGTTCTCAGGAATGCGCTGAGCGGTACAGCCTCGCCGCCCACG
This sequence comes from Acidobacteriota bacterium, assembly GCA_031395565.1. Taxonomy (GTDB): domain Bacteria; phylum Acidobacteriota; class Polarisedimenticolia; order J045; family J045; genus JANNUT01. The sequence goes on from JANNUT010000217.1 coordinate 26,257, forward strand.
GTTGAGACGTCGCTTGTCCGAATTCGGGACAGATGGATCGCGATGAATCATTGACCCGGAAAAAAAGCGCTCCCTATATTCGGTCTCGGTCCTTTCGCCGGAGCGCCCGTGAATCAGACGACATATCAGGAACAACTGCAGGATCTGCTTCATCAGGCTGATGGCGCCTACCGCGCCGGAGACCTGGTCAGCGCACGACAAATCTGGGAAGCGGTGCTGCAGATAGATTCCCAAAACCAGCCCGCTTTGGCCGGGTTGCAACTGACGCAACTCGTCGACGGCCATTGGTCCCAACTCGATCGCACGTCAGCAGGAGACGCGACGCTGCATGCGCAGCTCGCCCGAGTGCGCGAGCTGCTCGAGAGTGGATTGGTCGAGGAAGCAGCGCGCCAAGCGGATGAGTTGGCGGCCCAGCATTTGGAGAACCACGACGTCTTGGCTCTCAGACTGGAGGTGCACAAGACCCTCCAGCGTCAGCCGCTGTTGCGACGCGCGATCGATCAGGCGCGCGTGCAGATCGCGTCGGGTCAAAACGCAAAAGCGGTGCAGAGCTGCCAGGAGGCGCTGGAACTCGAACCCGGAAATCGCGAGGCCGAGCTATTGCTAGAGCAGGCGGAGCGAGCCTTGAAAAACTCACCGTCAGCGAGCGCCGCCATGTCGTCGATGGAGTTGGATCTCGACTTGACGCTTGCGGTGAAGCCTTCCTCCGCACCCACTACGGCGGCTCGCGCCACCGTTCGTACGATGCCCAATCCGGTTCACAACGACACCCCGCCAATCCCGCAAAAGAAGATCGATGACGATGCGCCATCAGTGCGTGATTTGTTGGACGCCGCGTCCGGAATCGACACTGAAGAGCAGGATGTCTCCGAGTGGCTGCAGGACGACCCTTTCGCTGCAAGAGCAGAACCCGACCCCGCAGAAACGGAGGCGACCTCCAACTCGCGGAGTGAAGCTGAGAGGCTGGTGCTACAAGCGCGCGAAGCACTCGGCAGTGGTGACGTCGACCGCGCGACACAACTCGCCTCGCGCGGGATGGCACTGTGGGATGGGGTGCCAGGCGCGTCCGAATTGATGGAGCAAGCGCGTGGCCTCGCAGGGCAACGCGCTCAGCAGATCGAAGAGCTGATGCAGGAAGCGATCAGCGCCTTCGATCAGGGTCGCAACGACCTCGTGGTGCCGCTGCTCAACCAGGTTCTCAAGTTGGCCCCTGGGCATCGAGAGGCCAAAGAGTATCTCGCGCGAACGACGACCGCGGTCGACGACGAAGCGCTCAATCTCATGATGAAAGCGGCATCCAACCCGCAGGCCTTGTTCGAGGCTGATCTGTTGAATCTCGATTCGAAGGGATCACCAGCGGCGCCCGTTGCAACAGCACCAGCCCCGGCACGCGCGCCATCAAGTCCAGCACCGGAAAAGGAAGCGATACCGCTGGGCTCACCGCCGAACTCGAGCGATCGCGCTCCCGAGCCGCCTTCGCGCGGAGCCAGTCCCGTGGTCGCAAGAAGCAGCGCCCCCAAAGGGCCTAGCCGGGGAACTGGCAGACTGTCCGGCAGCTTGATTAAGCGTGTAATCGCGGCTGTGGTGGGAGTCGCAATGCTTGTCGCCGGAGCGTGGTTCTTCGGCGCTTTCGACTCGCTGTTTGGCGATCGCGCGGAAAGTGTTGCGGTCGCGCAACCTGCGAAGAAAAAGACCGCAGCAACGAACACCGCGGCGCAGACGGCTGCTTCCGCGGCGCCCGCCGCACCAGCAGCCGTGCCTGCAGCTCCCGCCTATGGGCCGTCAGACGTACCCGATCTGCGACGCAGAGCGCACACGGCTCGCGAGCAATCCGAGTATGAGCAGTCGGTCGTGTTGCTGCAGGCGGCGCGTGTCGCCGATCCGACCAACTTCGATGTGGCCGACGAGTTGAACGCAGCTCAGCAGTTGCTTCAGCAGCAGCAGGCGAACCTGGCTCGCCTGAAAGAAGCCAAAGAGACATGGAAGCTACAGGACTACGACGAGGCGATGAGGTTGCTGTATCGACTGCCCAAGGAAATGCAGCCGCCGGGCTACACGCATTGGCTCGCCAACGGTTGGTACAACCTTGGCGTCCTGGCGCTGCAGCGCGGCGATGTGGGAGAGGCACTGCAGTTCTTCCACGACGGTCTGGAACTGAATTCCGGCGATAAGGAAATGGAACGGCATCGCGAAGTCGCCAAACGATACCGAGGAAAGCGGCTCGACTCCACGTTCTCCACGTATGCCAATGGGATCGCACTGCGTGAGATGGACGACTAGTTGGGAACTCGAGAACACCGCTAAGACGATAGCGGCCATACCGCTGCGGGCCACTTCTGGAAAGGGAGTGGCCCGTAGTTTTTTCATCGCGACCCATTCGGCGCGGGTGCTGGAACGAAAGATCCTCACTCAACCGGCTTGGACACGTGTGCTTGTGACACCCCGCGACGCAACTCCGCAGCGACGAGTTCTCGTCGCTGTGCCAAATCCGTACGCCCTCTAGCGCTGGTCACTTGGCTGTTTCGGCACCAGATTTCTGCAAGTACGGGAGGATCGACTCATGTCTGCTCTGTTCAGCGCCGACTATCAGAAACTCAATCAGCAATTGCATCGCGATCAGCCGCAGTGGGGGACTACGGGGCACAAGTGGGTCGGCGTCGTGCAAACACTCATGAAGAACTACTCATCGAGTGAGATCCTGGACTATGGCTGTGGAAAGCAATCTCTCAACGCGGCGCTCGGTGGGGGCGTGCGCGGCTATGACCCTGGCATCCCGGAACTGAGTTCGTCTCCCGCACCGGCCGACATCGTGGTCTGCACGGATGTCCTGGAACATATCGAACCGGACTGTCTGGAGGCCGTGCTCGACGACATTCACCGGGCAACGCGCCGCGCCGCGCTGCTCGTGATTGCAACCCGGCCGGCGATTCACCACCTGCCCGATGGGCGCAACGCACATCTCGTTCAGATGCCGATCGGCTGGTGGCGCACGCGCGTGGAGCGCCGCTTTCAACTGGTTTACGAACACAACATCCGCGACCTGGAGTGCGTTTTCCTCGGCGAGCCACTTCCGCGCTAACCGCCAGGCTGTCCCAGCTCTCATCCTGCTGTTTCGTAAAAGAAAAAAACCCCTTGACGCTGCCGCGAGATCGGCGGATAAAGTGCCCGGGTGCATTGGGTGGTTTGAACGGGCCAGCGTTTTAAGGCCTTCGCTGCAGCAGCGGGTACTGTTGCAGGTTGTTTGTCTTGGCGGTGGGGTGGGGTATGTCCAATCGGACGGTAGTTCTGGCGGCCGCTTTCGTGGTCTTGGCGCTCAGCGTTACGGGCAGCTACGCCGCGGACACGGACGGCGATGGAGTCGATGACGCGGTCGACAACTGTCCGGCTGTCGCCAATCCGTCGCAGTCCGATCTAGACGCTGACGGCATTGGTGACGTCTGCGATACCGAGAGCTGCAGCGACGCCATTGACAACGATGGGGATGGTGCGATCGATCTCTGCGATAGCGACTGTCATCCGTCGCCGTCGTCCTCATGGTTCGACTCAGTCTGGCTATACCGATCTCCCGTGAGCGTGCACAACCAAACTGCCGGAGGGATGGTCGGGTACCAAGTGCGACTGGACCTGAATTCCACCAACTTCGACTTCAGCAAGGCTGAACTCGACGGTCGCGATCTGCGTGTGACGGATGCCACCGGCATCACCGCACTACCGTTCTTTGTCGAATCCTGGAACGGTGCAACACAAGCGGCCACGGTTTGGGTCAAGTTACCGGTGCTGCCGGCGGCGGGTGATAGCCTGTTGTTTCTGTACACTGGCAACGCTGTCGCCGTTTCCGCGAGTGCCCCAACAGCCACGTTCCCCTTCTTTGACGCGTTCGACGGAACTGCTGTCGACGCCGGTCTTTGGACCGAGTTCGATTTTGGCGCCGGTGGTATCGCCTCCGTTGCTGACGGAATGCTCACGCTGACGGTCAGTTCGCCGATCTCGCAAGGCAACGTCTACTTGGTCGGGAGCACCTCGTTCGGCAGCGGATATGCGGTCGAGGCGCGCGCGCGTCATCGCGATGCGGCTGGGGACTCCCGCCATGCTGGCGAACTCGGTTTCTCTGATTCCGCGCGCCAGAACATGTTGAGACAAGGCGACTTCAATAACGCCAGTTTCGTCGCCAACAACACGGCAGGAGGAACAGGCCAGTCGAACTGGCGTGTGATGGGGCTCGCCACCGATCAGGTCTGGCATCGCGAATCTGTGCGCTGGCTTTCCGATCGCGTGCGCTATGTCATGGACACCACCGTTCTCGACGTACTCGACGCCCGGCCGACTAGCGCCCTCGGGCCGTGGCTCTTCAGCTTCGCTGCGCTTGGCGAGACAAATCGGTTCGATGCCGACTGGGTGCTGGTGCGCAAGGCTGCAGACATCGAGCCGAGCGCAGCTGTCTGCGCACGCGAGGACAACCCCAATCCCTGTCAACCAGCGGAGTTGTCATGCAACGGCCTCGACGACGACTGCGACGGATCGGTCGACGAGGACGATCCCGACGGTGACTTCGACGGTCACCCTGACTGTCGCGACAACTGTCCTGCCATCGCCAATCCGACTCAAGCGAATCTCGATGGTGACGCCAGCGGTGATGTTTGCGATGTTTGCCCCAACGATGCGCTCAACGATGCCGACGCCGATGGCCTCTGTGCCGATCAGGACAACTGCCCGTCGGTAGCGAATCCGCTTCAGCAGGATCAAGACCTCGACAACGTGGGCGATGCTTGCGACCAATGCCCGAGCGATCCCGGTAACGACCCCGACCTCGACGGCGTGTGCAGCCTGTCCGACAACTGTCCTGCGGTGTCCAACGCCAATCAGGCCGATAACGACCTCGATGGTACCGGCAACGTCTGCGATGTCTGCCCCTCAGATGCACTGAACGACCCCGACGGCGACGGCGTTTGTAACTCTACCGACAACTGCCCGACCATCAGCAACCCACCGCAGAACGATACCGATGGCGACGGCACCGGCAATCCTTGCGATGAGTGCCCGACCGATCCGCTCAACGATCCCGACGACGACAACGTCTGCAACTCTGTCGACAACTGCCAAGGCGTGGCGAACGCCTCACAAGCCAATGCCGATGGTGACGCACAGGGTGACGCCTGTGACCCCGACGATGACAACGATGGCGTGCTGGATGGCGGCGACAACTGCGTCGTGGTCGCGAACCCGCAGCAGCAAGATCTGGACAGCGACGGCTTGGGCGACGCTTGCGACGCGTGCCCGGCTGATCCGCTGAACGATGCCGACGCCGACGGAGTGTGCGCCGGCAGCGACAACTGCCCGACCATTTCTAATCCAACTCAACTCAACGCCGATGGTGATGCACTCGGCGACGCTTGCGACGCTTGCCCACAAGATGCGCAGGACGATATCGATGGCGATGGCCGCTGCGCGAACGTCGATAACTGTCCGCTGATCGCCAATGCCGATCAGGCGAACCTCGACGGTGATGGGAGCGGCGATGTCTGCGATCCGGACGACGATAACGACGGCGTGCCGGACCTCACCGACAACTGCCCGCGGGTGTTCAACGACTCACAGAGCGACAACGATCACGATGGCAGCGGTGACGTGTGCGATCCGGACGACGACAACGACGGGGTGCTCGATGGTGTCGACAACTGCCGGACCGCGGCCAACGTCGACCAACTGGACACCGACGGAGACAACCGCGGCGACGCCTGCGACAGTTGCGATTTCGATCCGCTCAACGATGCCGACAATGATGGCCGCTGTGCCGATGTCGACAACTGTCCCGTGAACTTCAACCCGGTACAAACCGACACCGATCAAGACGGCTCTGGAAACGTCTGCGATTTGGACGACGACGGTGACGGCGTGCTCGACGGCGTCGACAACTGTCCGCTGATCAGCAACCCGACGCAGGCCGACACCGATCTTGACGGTACAGGAGATCTCTGCGACTCCGGGAGTGGTGGCGATGCCGACGGTGACGGGATTGCCGATACGGTCGACAATTGCCCAGGAATCCCTAATTCGAATCAGGCCGATCTGGACGGTGATGGCAGCGGCAACGCGTGCGACCCGGACGACGATAACGACGGGCTGTTCGACAACCTCGATAATTGCAGCTCAGTTTCGAACCCGCTTCAGGAAGATGTCGATAGCGACGGCCTGGGCGACGCCTGCGACGTCTGTCCAATCGATCCACTCAACGACAGTGATGGCGATGGTGTCTGCACTGGCAGCGACAACTGCCCGACCATTTCCAATCCGACTCAACTCAACGCCGATGGTGACGCACTCGGCGACGCTTGCGACAGCTGTCCGCTCGACGCACTCAACGACGCCGATTCCGACGGCTTCTGTGCGAACCTGGACAACTGCCCCACGATCGCCAATCCGACTCAACTCAACGCCGATGGTGACGCGCTCGGCGACGCTTGCGACAGCTGTCCTCTCGACGCGCTCAACGACGCCGATTCCGACGGCCTCTGCGCCAACCTGGACAACTGCCCCACGATCGCCAATTCGTTGCAAGAAGACGTCGATAACGATGGTCTGGGCGACGCCTGCGACGTGTGTCCAATCGATCCACTCAACGACGGCGATGGCGATGGTGTCTGCACCGGCAGCGATAACTGCCCGGCCATTTCCAATCCGACTCAACTCAACGCCGACGGTGACACGCTCGGCGACGCTTGCGACAGCTGTCCTCTCGATGCACTCAACGACGCCGACGCCGACAGCATCTGCGCGAATCTGGACAACTGCCCCACGATCGCCAACCCAACGCAGACTGACGCTGATGGCGATACGTCCGGCGACGCCTGCGACGCGTGCCCGCTCGACGCACTCAACGACGCCGATGCCGACGGCCTCTGCGCGAACCTCGATAACTGCCCCACGATCGCGAACCCAACGCAGACCGACGCTGATGGCGACGCAATTGGTGACGACTGCGACGCGTGTCCGCTCGATGCACTCAACGACGCCGATGCCGACGGCCTCTGCGCGAACGTCGACAACTGCCCGGCCATTTCCAATCCGACTCAACTCAACGCCGATGGCGATACGTTCGGTGACGCCTGCGACGCGTGCCCGCTCGACGCACTCAACGACGCCGATGCCGACGGCATCTGTGTGAACCTGGACAACTGCCCCGCGATCGCCAACCCAACGCAGACCAACACCGATGGCGACGCTAGTGGTGACGCCTGCGACGCGTGTCCGCTCGATGCACTCAACGACGGCGATGCCGACGGCATCTGCGCAAACCTCGATAACTGCCCCACGATCGCGAACCCAACGCAGACCAACACCGATGGCGACGCTAGTGGTGACGACTGCGACGCGTGCCCGCTCGACACACTCAACGACGCCGACGCCGACAGCATCTGCGCAAACCTCGACAACTGTCCCGCGATCGCCAACCCAACGCAGACCGACGCTGATGGCGACGCAACTGGTGACGACTGCGACGCCTGTCCGCTCGATGCACTCAACGACGGCGATGCCGACGGCCTCTGCGCGAACCTCGATAACTGCCCCGCGATCGCCAATCCGACTCAACTCAACACCGATGGTGACGCGCTCGGCGACGCTTGCGACAGCTGCCCGCTCGACGCACTCAACGACGCCGATGCCGATGGCCTCTGCGCAAACCTCGACAACTGTCCTACTACCCCCAACCCGGGACAAGCCGATTTGGATCTCGATGGGACTGGCGATCTCTGCGACGGTGACCGGGACGGCGACGGCGCGCCCAATGCCATCGATTGCGCCGCCGACGATTCGAGCGCTTTCTCGATTCCAAGCCCAGCCCACACCCTCGTCATGGCGGGATCCACACTGAACTGGGCGACACCCGTCATTCCGGGTGGACTGGGACTACGCTACGACCTGCTTCGCAGCGAATCTGCGACCGGCTTCTCGGCACCGCAATGCGTCGTGAGTAACACGGCCTCCGAAATCGCCAACGATGCCACGACGCCAAACGCAGGCGAGTCGTTCTTCTATCTCGTCCGCGCCAAGAACAGTTGTGGGGGCAATCTCGGCACGCATTCGTCGGGAGCGCCACGTAGCGCCGGTGGCTGTCCCTGAACCGCCGTCAGTCTCCGCCGTAGCTGATTTCCAAGCGCCTCACGCGTTTGGAACCGATCCACAGCACCGCAGCGGTGAACAGCAACAGGCCAGGCAACGAGAAGTACCACGGTGTTGGATTGGCCAATATCGCCAACGCTCCTTCCGGCGGCCGCACCGGCGTCAGCGATGTGACGTAGTGCACCACGCTGATCTTCTTCAGCAACGCCGGAAGAAACGGATTGAGAAACTCCCAGCCTGCTACCGCGAGTGCGGGAATGACAGGGTTTCGCACCAGCATTCCGATCAAAAGAAACAGAGCACCGTAACCCAAGCAGGCCGTCGCGGTCGCACTGAGATAGGCGGCCAAATGTCCCAGCAGCGCGGCTGAGAACATCTCGCCGTGCAAGGCGTACGTCAGGATGTGCGTGAGCAAGGTGACGGTACAAAAGACAGGAATCGTGACCGCGAGCCCTGCCACGAACTTGGCCGCGATCAGCACGTCTCTCCGCACTGGAGATAGGAAATAGAGGTGCAGAGTGCGGTCGAGAATGTCGCCTCGAATCAAGTTCATAAACACCCATACCGAGCCGAGGAACAACGAGATGCGCAGTACCAAGACGTTCCAGATCACGGCATAGACTTGAATCGAGTCGGCTGTCTCGCCCTTCTCTTGAAAGCCGAGCGTGACGGTCATTGCGCGCGCCAAAAACGGCATCAGCGCGACGCCTGCCAACAGGTACAGCAAGACTGCGCGCTTGCCCAGGAAGGCCCTCAGGAGTTCCAACCGAAGGACAGCGAAAATTTGCCGGATCCAAAGGCCCCACGGTGTTTCGCCGTTGCTGCTCACTGATTCGCTCCGCGGTTATCGTTGATCAGGTATTGATAGACCGACTGAACGTCGTCATCGGCGGGACTGATCGATTCGATCGTCAGGTTGTGGTCAACAACGCTCTTGTTGAGCGCCAAGTAGAAACGATCCGCGTCCTGGGTACGGATCAACAATCCGCGGCGGTCGGGATGCAGGCGAATCTCCATCACGCTATCGCTCTGAAGCATCATCGAGGCCAGTTCGGAGGGCCGATCGCAGCGCACCGTGACCTGCAGCGGGACAGCCCTTACCTCTTGGCGTACAGCGCGAATTTCGCCTTCGGCCACGACGTATCCTTCGTTGAGCATCACGACCTGGTCCGAGACGATGTCCACTTCATGCAGAATGTGGCTGGAAAGGATGACGTGTTTGCCTTGCTCGCCGAGTTTGCGCATCAGGGCAATGATCTCGGAGCGGGCCATTGGATCGAGACCGTTGAGCGGTTCGTCGAGGATCAAGACCGCAGGATCATGCGCGATGGCGCCGGCGAGCTTGATTCGCTGTCGCATCCCCTTGCTGTAGGCCCCGATTCGACGCTTGCAGTCCTTGGTGAGACCGACCTGTTCGATCGCTGCCTCGGCCTTTTCGCGAGCCCAGGCGTCGCCGTGACCATGGAGCAGCATCAAGCCGAAGACGTACCGCCAACCACTGATTCCGGGCGGGAAACTGTCGTATTGCGTGCAGTACCCGAGTTGTCGAAAAAGGACCTCGGGCTGCAGCGGCGAAACGCCCCGCACCGAGATCGACCCCTCGGTCGGAAACAACAAACCGGTCATGAGGTTCATCACCGTGCTCTTACCCGATCCATTGGGACCGACGAGGCTGGTAATGCCCGGCGGCAGCGTGAGCTTGACCCGATTGACCCCCAACGTTTCGCCGTAGAATTTCGAAACATTGTCGAAAACGATCTTCTCGCGGGCATCGCTCATCGCACCACCTCGTACGCCTTGAGCCGGCGCGAGAGCTGCCATAAGCAAAGCACCGTGACGATCACCAGCACGACGATGCACGCCGACGCCGGCATCACCCCTTGCTCAGCATTGATCGCCAGATCACCGCCGAACGCCGCCTTACGCAATGTTCTCAAGACATGTTGAACGTCGACGAGTGAACCGTAGGCAGTATTGAGAATCCCACTCATCGCCAGGCCGAGCGGGCTTCCCATGGCAAGGATCGCGAACAACAGCGCGGCAGCAACCGGACGCCACTTGACCGTAGCAGAGACGGCGGTCGCGACCAGCGCGTAGATCACGCACTGAAGCAGTCCGATCGCCACGATTCCGGTGAGCAGGCCCAGATTGGCCCACAGCCACGACCCACCGGCGAGCATTGCCTGCATGCTGAACAACAGCACGGCAGGCAACCACGTGATTAGCGAGAGCATCGTTACCAACACGAGTAGTTTTCCGAGTGTGTACTCCCATTTGCTGAACGGCCGCACCAGGTACAGCGGCAGTCCGTTGTTGGCCAAGTCGGGGCTGACAATGCCTGGGCCAACGATCATCGTCAGCACCATCCCAAGTACCGTGGCCTGAACCTCGAAGAAGACCAGAAAGAAATTGGCTCCGACGGTGGTGTCGCTGCCGGTGACATCGATTCCTAGCGCAGCCAACCTCGAGAGATTGTTGGCGATGTACACGTAGAAGGTGCAGCCGATCGGATAGAACGCGCAAAGCACCAGAAAGAACAACAGCCCCTTGGATTCGAAGAGCCGTTGAAATGCATAGCGTGTGGGGATGAGAAAGCGCGACCACGTCGGCGTCTCAGGTCCGTCATAGGCCCGGTACCGACGTTCATAGACTGCCATTGGTCTCTCCCATCGCTTTCAGGAAGATCTCTTCTAGCGAGGTCTCCTTGGGGGCCAGGCGGCGAATTTGCACATTTCGCTCAACGGCCGCTTGGTACAAATCGCGAATCTCGATGCGATCGGGCAGCACCACCTTGATGCCGCGTTTGCCTGAGGTGGCGAGCGTACAACCGAGGGCGGTGAGCGCCGCCGCGAAACCGGCGTTGTCGCCCACTGTTTCGAGTTCGAGCAGCCGTCGATTCGAGTTTCGTTCCGCAGCCAGATCGGAGTGCGCAACGACGTTGCCTTCCTTGAGCACGAGCACTTCCTCGCAGCATTCCTCGACATCGCGCAGCAGATGCGATGAGAGGATCAGCGTCATGTCGCCTTGCTCACGAATCTCGCGGATCAGTTCGATCATCCGCGCCCGATGTGGCGGATCGAGCCCGTTCGTCGGTTCGTCGAGAATCAACAGTTTTGGGCCGTGGATCACCGCTTGGGCCAGCTTGGCCATCTGCTTCATGCCCAGTGAATAGGTTTCCAGATTGCGATAGCGCGCTTCGCCCAATCCGACGTAGAAGAGCGTTTCATGCGCGCGCTCGAGCGCCTGCTTGGTGGGCAAGCCGGACAACTCACCCATCAGCCGAAGAAAGCGTACGGCCGACATCCCCGCAATGAACGCATCGTTCTCCGGCATGTAGCCGACGAGGCGCCGCATCTCGCGCGGCGCCTCGTCGATCGACTTTCCAAACAGCGTTACCGTCCCGCTCGCGCGCTTGTGAAAGCCCAAGAGCGTGTGCAGTAGCGTGGTCTTTCCTGCGCCATTAGGCCCCAAGAGCCCAATCGATTTGCCTTTCAGCGCGGCACTAATCCCATTCAAAATGCGTCGCTTGCCAAAGAAAACCTCGAGCTTGTCAAACGCAACGACAGAACTCATCAGTCAACCTCAGGTCCAGGAGACTCGTTCAAGACACCGGCGCCGAGGAAGCTGGAGAGCATCGACCCTGCCAGACTCGGTCCTGTGCCGCCCATCGTAATACTCTGCGGCTGGCCTGTGGCCCACTGCAGCGACGGGCCGCTTTGGCTTGCGAGTGCTCCCAGCGTCTTCTTGGCGTCGGCACCCAGGCCGGCCGCCGATCCGGCGCTTTGCATCGACTGCATCAGCGGGCCCAGGTTCGAGTAAACGAAGGCAGAAACGTCGCGACGGGAGTTTTTGGGCCACAGCGCTTCGAACTGCCCCGAGTGGACCAACGCCAGTCCCGAGGCGCGGTCATCGATCGCTCGTTGCAGCACCGGTTGTTGCGAGGCGATCACCCAGTAGCCATCGATAAACGTGTAGCTGATGCCGAAACTGCCATCCGCGGTCGCCAATGCGTAGATCCTGCGGCCACCAACGGTTTGCGACGAGATCGACATCCGAAGCGTCTGGCCGCGACTCTCCAGCTCCTGATTGGCGCTTTTCACCAACGCTTCGATCGCGCGCTGCAAGCGCTCGGAGTCGTACGTTTCGAGCACCAGCTTCCAGGCTGGTACTGGAGCGACGGGACCGTCGACTGCAAACGCCACCTCACCGCCCAAGGCGGCCAACAGGTCTTGTCGCAGGTCGACACCGGCAGCGCGTTGGAACTCATCCAAGAACTTGGTGGCACTTTCGGCTTGGCCCGCGGCAATGGTGTCGAGGTCGGCCAACATCGAGGCCGGGTCTTTGAAGACGGCAGTCGCCGCGAAGTATGCGTTGGGTGAGATGAAGTCGACGGCACCCATGGCTGCAGGCTCGGCCAGCCAGGCCGCCATGTGATGACGCGGTCCAGCAAAAGCGAGCGTCGCTTCGTATTCCTTGCCACGGCTCTCGACGATCAGGTGACTCGCATCCAAGACGCCGCTGTTCTGAAGCGGCTCGCTGTTCGCTTGCTGACGAACCCGGTTGAGCAGCACGCTCAAGTCGGCGCCGCCGATCCAGTTCACGCCGCGCTCATAGCGACTCGTTAACGCACTCTTCAGCGGCGAGGGGGCTGTCGTTGCCGCCAGGTCGTGCGAAGCAAACGCCGCCAACGCTGCCGGAGACGGTGAAGCGATCAGCAGGTCGTCTTGCTGCAGCAGGTACAGCCCCTCGCGCCGCGCCGTTGAGGTCAGACTCGAGAGCGCGCTTGGGTCCGTCACCAAATGCACCGGCAAGCCATCCTCGACACTGGCCCCTTGCTGTTTGAGCTTTGCGTCGAGTTCGCTCAACTGCTGCTTCAAGAACGCGGGGAACTCTTGCGGCTGCTTCAAGGTCGTCAACACCAACAGGGTGTCGAACGACCCATCAGGCTTGAGCATGGCGCCGATCGCGATCTCATCGCCGATACGGTCACCAAAGGCCCGCATCCGCGCAATCGAGGCGTCCAGATCTGCGCCAACCCGGCCACCATCATGTTGCTGCCACCATTGCGCCAAGGCGGGACTGGAGGCGAGACGAGAAAGGAACAGCCGATGAGCCTCACTCACCGTGTCGGCGATATTCGGTACCGATCCGAAGAACGCCAGGTTGGCCGGCATCAAGTCGAGTAAACGGGTAGAGGTGCGCGACGCCTTCGCAGGAATCGCGTCGATATCCTTGGCCAGTTGTTGCAACTCGGCCAACAGCGCCTCATGCGTGGCTCGATGAGCGCTCCATTCGATTTCATCGCGCAGCGGGACGCGCTCGGAGCCGGCTGCCGTACTGACCTGATCACCCGGAAGCAAAACGTGATCGGTATTGTGCTCGTCAACCTCGACGCGCCCTTCCAACACACTGACACGCGAGCCGCCCAGGCCATGCGTGACGGTGAAGACCGTCCCCACCACCGCGACGCGCGCATCGTCGGTCGTCACCCACAAGTGTCCCGACCCCTGTTTGCTGGCCTCGACGATGATGTTGCCGCGAGTCAATTGGATATCGGTGTCGTGGCCGCGCGTGCTCAGCGCGAGTTCGGTTCGCTCGCGCAACTCGATGCGCGAACCATCTTGCAGGGTCAGCAGCGCGCCATGGTCTTTCGGCGTGCGAATCGTCTGACCGTAGCTCAGCGAGGAGCCTTGGCTCACCGGCCGGATGTCAGCTCCAAGGCGAATCATCCCGCCCGGTGCTTCGGTCACGATTGCATGATCGGGTGTGGCCTTGAGCAAATCGCGCCCGACCCAGGCTCCCACCCCGGCCAGTACGACGATCGCTGCCGCGGCTGCGAGCGAGCGCCAATTAGTCGCGGACGCGGTGCGCACCGCCGCCTCGCCGCCATCGACCACCGTCAGGCCGGTCTTGGCTCGCGAGTACGCGCGGCGGCAGGTCGAACAGCCGGAAAGATGGTCGTCGAACAGCACCTTCTCCCCTGGGCGCAACGATCCGCCGAGCGCTGCGGGCATCAGCTCTTGGAAAGCGTGACAGCCCTCGATCATAGGTGCCGACGGTCGCTGTTGTGCGCTGGCGGCTTGCAGCTTGGCCCACACTCGATCACGCGCTGCGGCTTCCTCAGCGGGGCCGATCGCATCCTGACGGATCGCGTTACCAGCTCGGTCGAGAAGCGTGTCGAAGTCCTTGTCATTGATGCTCATAGCGAGTCTCCCTTTGCTCCCTCGAGGTCTGCGCGCAGCTGCTTCCGAGCGCGATGGAGCAAAACGGCGACGGCGTTGGTCGTCATGTCCAACGCAGTTGCAATGGCCTGATGGTCCATACCTTCGAAAAAATGCAGTGTGAAGACTTCCGCGGCCGAGGGGCTCAATCGGCCGAGCGCCCCGCGCAACCATGCTTTCAGTTCGGTTTCACGTTGGCGATGCTCGGGACTGGCCGCTGGACCCTCGGCCAGGAACGGTTCGACGATCTCCATCGCGATTCGCTTTGAATCGCGGCGCCGCCTGACGATGTCGATGGCGGCGTTGATGGCGGCGCGTTTGAGATACGCACCCGGCGATGGCGATAGGTCGGGCCGCTCTTGCCGATTGAGCAGTCGCATAAACACGGTCTGCAGCACGTCCTCGGCTTCGGCCGAATCGCCGGTAACCCGATAGGCGCAAGCCAGGACCAGAGCGTGATGCTCGCGGTACAGGCTTTCGAGATCGACCGATGCATCGGGCACCGGCTGTGTTCGCGTGGCGGCGGGCACTGGACCCTCCTTGCGGTTGTCTTCAGGCATAGGAACGGACCTCCAAGGCGGGGATTACAGTCGATTCGAGGACCTGACGAAATCGCGGTAAGGCTAGGCTCGCCCGTCGGCCACGAATACAATCGGACACTCTCAATGATCCGCGTCCAAGCATTGACCAAGAACTACGGAAACCGCGTGGCGGTCGACGGGCTGTCCTTCTCCGTCCAGGCTGGTGAGATTCTGGGCCTAGTTGGCCCAAATGGGGCAGGGAAGACCACCACGTTGCGCTGTTTATGTGGAGTCATCCCGGCCGGGGGCGGCCAAATCGAGATCGGGGGGCACGACCTGACTCAAGCCCCCATAGCCGCCCGGCGCGCGCTGGCGTTTATCCCTGATGAACCCAAGTTGTTCGAGCACCTGACGGTTCGTGATCATCTGACGCTGCAGGCCCGGCTGTATGGCGTCGCCGATTCCGCCGAGCGCGGCCCGGCGTTGCTGGCCGAGTTTCAACTCGAAGACAGGCTCGATGCGTTCCCGGCCGAGCTGTCGCGCGGCATGAAACAAAAGTTGATGGTGACGTTGGCCCTGATGCATCGGCCATCGGCCTTGGTCTTGGATGAACCGCTCACCGGTCTCGATCCGGCCGCAATGCGCCGCATGAAGGAAGCCATCGTACGTACCGCCGCCGCAGGTGCCGCGGTCCTGATCAGTTCGCACCTGTTGTCCTTGGTAGAAGCGATCTGTACCCGCGTGCTGATCCTCAAGAGTGGACGCGCGGTGGCGATTGGAACGCTCGATGAAATCCGTTTGGCGTTGCCCGGACTGTCGCACGACGCCGACCTGGAGGAGATTTTCTTGCGCGCCACGGAGGGGACCGAGGCGCCGTGAATCGCACGCTTTTTCTGCTGATCGTACGCAGCCTCTTGGGTCGATTGCGACGAACGTTGCGATTGGCGCGACGGCCAAAGTACGTCGTGGGCGCGCTGATCGGTGCGCTCTACATGTGCTGGACCCTGTTCAGTCTCTATCGGCGCGACTGGGCGCCCCAAGGTCTCACGGCCGCCGATTATCTCGGTGCGAGCGACGCCACGATTTCGGGATTGATGCTGTTCGGTGCGTTAGGACTGGCGCTGTTCCTGACGCTCACTTGGTTGCTGCCGCGCGGCAAGACGCTCTTGCCGTTGACCGATACCGAGGTGCATGTCTTGATGACTGCACCGATCCGGCGACGGTCCGTCGTCGAGTACGCGCTGCTCAAAGGGCAAGTTCCTTTGCTCGTCACATCGTTGCTCCTGCCGATCGTGTTCAAACCGGGGCCACTCTTGGCGCGCTTGACGATGCTGCCGGGCTATTGGGCGGCGTTGACGCTCGTGGATTGGCACGTGAAAGCATCCAAGTTGTGGAAGCTGGAGTCTGATGCGTTGCCTGCGCAGCGCGCTCGCCGTCGGTACCTGCTGCTGTATTTCGTTTTGGCTGTCTTTTGGATTGTGAGTTTTGGGCTCTTGGCGGGCCGTTTCGAAGCGCTTCGCGTGGCTGTCGCGACGACGCCGGTCTCGGACGGCATCGCGCATTGGATCTCTTCCGTGGCCCAGCCTCTGGGCGATTGGCAAGCGGACATCCCGCTGGCCCTCTGGCTGGCACCCTTTTATTGGGTGTTGGCGCCGTTGCAACCACTCAGCGGACTCGAACTCTGGCGCGCGCTCATACCAGCCGTGTTGCTGATTGTCTTGCACTACGAGTGGCTGGTGCGAACCCGCGCGCCCTTCGAAGAGGCGGTGCTTCACGGGGAACACAGTGACACCGCTGCCGGTGCCTTCAATGCGATGTTGATCAAGATGGGGCCGCGCCGTCGCCGTCGGCAGCCGTTTCGATTGGCGCCGACAGGGTGGCCCGAGATGGCGATCGTGTGGAAGAGCCTGTCGCTCACGTTTCGTGGTGGAGTGGCGCGCGCACTGACAATCGCTCTGACAGCACTCGTGGTGATTACAGTCGCAAGCGCGTGGAGTGGAGCACCGGAGTGGCTGATGGTCGTGCTGCTCTCGATGGGTGTCGCCGGATGCACGATGGCGTCGCTAGGCGCCGGCTTCGTTCAGGCCTTCGACCTGCGGGCCGATCTTCAACGCTGCGATTTGCTGCGGACGTGGCCGTTGAGCGGTGCTCGGCTGGTCGCTGCGTACTCTGCCGGGATCGCCACGACATCCTGGCTGGTGGGGTTGATTAGCGTGGCCTGCGTGGTGTCCGCGGATGTCAGCTTGCGGATGTCGCTTTGGTTCGGCGCACGTGCTCCGTCGCCTGAAGCGTTGGACTCGTGGAGCGTCGGCTTCGGCGCACCTGCGTGGTTGGTTCCCTGGCTCGGAGCAGCCGGGGCGTTACCGCTTCTGGCGGCGATCTGCCTAATGTCAGCCTCGCTGAACACCATTTCGGTTCTGGCCTGGCCTGGATGGTTGGCTCAGTCCGATGTGACCGCACGCGGGCTGTCGGCCGTTGGTCAACGGATTCTGTTGGGCGCAGGACTAGCACTGGCACTCTTGATCACGTTGGCGCCCTCGGCGGTGCTCGTCGTCGCGGTGCTCGGTGCACAGCACTGGCTCGATCTGTCGTTTGTTGCCTGGGAACTCCCGCTGCTCGGACTCTTGGCCGCCGCGCCTCCGGCGGGCGCGGCTCTGATGCTGATCCGGTTGGGCGGCACGTTATGGGAGCGGATCGATCCGTCGGCCGAGATCCTGAGCTAAACCGCCCATCCGACTTGCCGTTGCTCAACGTAGTATCCGGCGGAGGCACGATGCGACTTGGAACACGAGCGGGGATCTTGATCGGCGCGGCGCTTGTCGGTGCGATGGCACACGCCGCCACTTTCGATCATTCGGTTTGGGATGAACTGCTCGAGAAGTACGTCGACTCCGATGGCCGGGTTGCCTACAAGCGCCTCAAGTCCGCGGATGCGCCGAAGCTCGAGGCCTACCTGCAGAGTGTTGCGGCCGCCGATCTCTCGACACTGGATGTCAACGAGCAGATGGCGCTCTACATCAACGCGTACAACGCCTATGTCTTCAAAGGGATTCTCGGAGGCTCATCCGCCGAAGGAGTGTTTGCGCGCGTTGGGTTCTTCGGATTCGGCAAGAACCGCGTTGCGGGAATCGACTACAGCCTCAAGAAGATGGAAGACGATGTGCTGCGCGGAAAGTTCAAAGATCCGCGCGTCCATTTCGCCTTGGTGTGCGGTTCGACCTCCTGCCCCAAGCTCGAGCGCGAGGCCTATACAGGCGCCACGCTCGACGCGCTGTTGGACAAGAAGGGACGAGAGTTCCTCGCCGACAGCTTTCGCAATCCGCTCGGAGCAGGACCAAAAGATGTCAAGCTCAGTTCGATCTTCAAGTGGTTTGCGGGCGATTTTCAGGCCAATGCAGGATCGGTCGGGAAGTTCATCGCACGCTTCGCCCCGGCGTCGGCTTCTGTTTGCCTCGAGAACGACTCCTGTGAGTTCGAGTACATCGACTACGACTGGTCGATGAATGCGCAAACGGGTGAGAAACCGTGAGTGCAGGCGATCCTCAGTGGTTGTCACCGGGGCGGCCGATCCATGCTCTACAGTTGCCACGCTGGCGACAGCTGGGTCTCGCAGCGGCGCGTTTCGTGCGCCCGCTCGAACCGGAACGAGAGGCAGCGCTAGAACGTCAGTGGAATTCTCTCGACCCGCAGTGGCGCACTCCCTACCAAGCCTTCGGCCGCAAGATGACCGGCTGCGGCGCGACCATTGGCTTGCACCCCAGGTGTGACTTTGCATGCACCGGCTGCTATCTGGGCGAGGAGGCCAACAAGATCCCGCCGCTGCCGCTTGCGGCAGTGCTCCAGCAACTCGAGCGGATCCGCGACTGGACCGGCCCCAAGGGGAACGTTCAGATCACCGACGGCGAGGTCACGCTTCGCCCACTCGATGAATTGCTCGCCGTGCTGCGCCGCTGTCACGAACTCGAGTTGATTCCAATGCTGATGACGCACGGCGATAGTCTGCGTCGTCGCGACGGACTGCTCGAACGCCTGTGCGTCGAGGGCGGTCTGACCGAAATCTCGATCCACATCGACATCACGATGCGTGGCCGGGTTGGCTACAAGCACGTCACCCGCGAAGAAGACCTGGAGCCGCTGCGCGATGAGTTCGCCGCGATGTTGCGTCGTGTGCGGCGCGAGACGGGCAGTGCGATTCGCGCGGCCACCACGATGACGGTAACGCGCGAGAATCTCGACGGCGTGGCGCACGTCGCTCGTTGGTCGGCATTGAATCGCGACGTCTTCAAGCTGCTCAGCCTGCAACCGGTTGCCGACGTCGGACGTACCTCGCTGGAGTTGCAAGCCGTAACGCCGGATGAGTGTTGGCAGCGTGTGGCGGAAGGGCTCTCGTCCTTTACGAACGAAGTCGGCGTTGGCGGACCGATCCACGTCGGTCACCCTGAGTGCAACCGTGTGGCCAGCTTCTTGTGCGTGCAGCGCGCTGGCCGGCCGGCGCGGTTCGTCAAGACGGTGCGCTCCGACCAAGACGACGACCGCAAGTTTCTCGAAGCGATGCACGCGACGGGATTGATGGGTGTGGGATATCGCGGCGACGCTCCGCTGGTGGGACTGGGGCGCAAACTCGGTGCGGCGCTTCAGGCGCTTGGGTTCGTGCTTGGAACTGGCCAACGATTTCTGCGCGCCAGGCTGCGCGACGCGGGTGAGAACACTCCTGCGTTTTTGCTCGGGCTGATAACCGGTCAAGTGCAGGTGAGTGGGTTCACGGTGGTCTCGCATCACTTCATGGGGCGCAGCGAGATCGGTACCGCTACAGGACAAGCGCGTTTGGCGGCCTGTGTCTTCAAGCTGCCGGTCGGCGATTCGATGCTCTCGATGTGCGAGGTCAACCTGCTCGGGGCGCGCGCGCAGATGTATGCCGCGATCCGCGAGGCGCCAGCACCGCAGTTACCGGCTGAAAGCGCGACGCAGCCTTATACTCCCGATCTCTCGCGACACTGAAGTTCCGGACATCGCCAGCCTGGTCGTGGGAGCGGAGGCGGTATGTACCTGTCGCGCGCTTGGCTCGGGCTCGTGCTGTTGACGTCCTTGTTCGCTCTCGGCGGTTCGTCTCTCCTGGCCGCGGAAGAGGGCCGCATTCTCAAGGTTGCCCCTGTTACGCGGCACGCCGAGAACTGGAACTACCTCGCCGTAACGGAAATGGTCTTCCGGTACTACGGCCTTCCTTCGGCAAGCTCCGTTGAGACCTATCAATGCGGTATTGCATCGCTGTTCATGCGTGGCCGCGACGCAACGACGTGCGCCTCCGCGTGTTTGCAATGCGAAGTCGCCAGCGGCACGTCGACCGACTTGGAAACGACGCTGCAGCAGTATCCGCGTCGCATCAGCGCGGCGCGTGGTGTCACGACACCGGACTTGGTTGCGATCGATCGCCCCTTGGCCTTGTCTCCTGCGGCGCTGTTGACGCAGTTGAACGCGAACAAACCGGTGGTGGCACTCCTGACAAATGGCCGGCCGGTGTTGATCGTCGGTTATCGCTCGGGGCCCGAGCTGTTTGTGCTGCTCAACGATCCCGAACCGGAGTCTGACAAGTTTTATGCGGACGCTGGTGCGCAACCCGGACCGACTGCGGGCGGATGGTGGCTCGCGTACAGTGCGTTCCGCACGACGTTGGGGTGGAGTCGCACGATCACCGTGGCCGCCGCGAGTGGACTCGATGCGAACGCGCCATCGGCAACTCTGCAACAACCGGCGCAACAACCCCAACAGCCCGGTACACCGCCGCAATCGGTTGCGACGGCCTCCGCGGCC
Source organism: Acidobacteriota bacterium (assembly GCA_031395565.1). Lineage (GTDB taxonomy): Bacteria > Acidobacteriota > Polarisedimenticolia > J045 > J045 > JANNUT01. The sequence goes on from JANNUT010000217.1 coordinate 46,925, forward strand.
CCACAGCGCTGTTGCGTACAATCGGCACTCGGGCCTTCGAGTTGCCCAAGTATCGGTGGCCCGTACGCGCTGGGAACGCAGTGCGCTTGCCAGATCGGCTCGATGTCGCCAATCCTCTCCGGTCAGATTTGCGCCGGACGATAGAAACAGCCGGCGGTGATCTCACACACCGAATCTGCGGCGCTTCCGCCACGATGCCACGGGCACAGTTCGAAGCAGCTCGTTGTGCCTAGTGACGGAAGTGGCGCTTGTGAGTGAACACCATGGCGATGCCGTGTTCGTCGGCGGCGTCGGTGACCTCCAGATCACGGATGCTGCCGCCCGGTTGAATCACGGCGGTAATTCCAGCCTGTGCGGCCTGGTCGATGCCATCGCGGAATGGGAAGAACGCATCGCTGGCCAACACCGAACCACGTGACGCCGCGCCGGCCTTGTGTGCGGCCAACATCACCGCATCGACGCGACTCATTTGACCGGCACCAATTCCTACCGTGCGATCTGCGGATGCAAACACGATCGCGTTGCTGCGCACGTGACGGCTGATCGACCAGGCAAAGCGCAGCGCCTTCCACTCGTCTTCGGTCGGTTGTCGTTTGGTGACGACCTGCAACTCGGCAAGCTCATCGTCCTGATCCCACTCCTGAACGAGGAAACCCCCCGACACGCGACGCATATCGAGCCCTGGCCGCCGATAGCGACGCGGATCACCACCCCACAACATCACGCGCAACTTCTTCTTCTTGGCCAGAATGTCGCGCGCATCGGGCGTGATATCGGGAGCGATCACCGCCTCCAGGAAGATCTTGGTCAGTTCTTCGGCGATCACTCCGTCGATCGCGGAGTTGAACGCGACCACGCCGCCGAACGCGCTGAGCGGATCGGCATCGCGCGCCTTTCGAAAGGCATCGGCCGAATCGTTGCCGATGGCTGCGCCGCACGGGTTGTTGTGCTTGACGATCACCGAGCCGCAGCCAGCAAGCGAGGCCACCGCACCCATCGCAGCATCGAGATCGAGCAGGTTGTTGAACGACAACTCGGCACCCTGCAGTTGCGTGGCGCGCGCCAAGGTTGGCTCGTTGCCTTGTAGCTCGCCATAGAAGGCCGCTCGCTGGTGAGGGTTCTCGCCGTAGCGCAACTCGGACAGCTTGAGCACATCCAACTCAAGCCGTTCGGGGAAGAGCGCATCGGCCACACGTCGCTGGCCGTGATGATCGATCTGTTGCAGGAACGAGTAGACCGCGGTGTCGTAGGCCGCCGTGTGTTGAAACGCGCGCATGGCGAGGGCAAATCGCGTCTCATCGCTGAGTCCGCCGAGCGTCGCCAACTCGTCGAGCACCACGTGATAGTCGCGCGGGTCGACCACCACACCGACATCGTGGAAGTTCTTGGCGGCAGCGCGCACCATCGTCGGGCCGCCGACGTCGATCATTTCGACGATCTCGGGCAGACCGATCCCTTCCATCCGTGCGGTCTGTTCGAACGGATACAGGTTGACCACCACCAAGTCGATCGGCACCGCGCCATAGCTGTGCAGATCTTGCTGATGCTCGGGGTTATCGCGCACCGCCAGGATCCCGGCATGCACCATGGGGTGCAAGGTCTTGACGCGTCCATCCAGCATCTCCGGAACACCTGTCAATTCGGAGACCCGGCGCACCGGAACCCCTTCCTCGCGCAGCAGTCTTCCGGTACCTCCAGTGGAAACGATCTCGACGCCAAGAGTAGCGAGGCTGTGCGCGAACGGAACGATCCCTTGTTTGTGGTAGACCGAAAGCAACGCACGTCGGACATGAGTGACGCGCCCCGGCGTGCTGCTCGGTGGCTGCGGAGTGTTCATTACCTGTTCCTCTCATCTTGCGCGAATGGGTCAGCCCAGCGGGCGCTCTCGAGAAATGGGGTGCCGGTCAAATCGCCACCGGCGTGCTGCCAGACGTACAACCACACGCGGGCCGTCGAGGTAACCGCGAGCGATGTTTCCAACGAAGCCGCCGCGAAGGCGACCGATCGCTCATCGAAATCTGAAGGATGCCGTGAGCGTCCCACCGGAAAGTAGCTCAGCACGATGCCGCCATAGTCGCGCCGTGCCGCGGCCGCGATCGCTGCAGCAAAGCCCGGGAGATCGCCTCGCGCCAAATGGGGTTCGGCGTAGCCATCGAACGTGACCGCGATCTTTGGCAGCTTGCGCTCGACGAACAACGCGAAGTCGTCGAAGAACTGCTCCTCACGAGGCTCTTCCGCGGAGACGTTGAGTGCGAATGAGAGATCGGTGGTGAGCTGCGCCAAGCGGCCGAAGGCACGAACGACTTCGCGCATCGGTGCGTGATCGTCCAGCAGTTCGATGGTGCGCTTGACTTCACTCTCGAGCGCGCGGCCGGCCAGGTCGGAATCGGGGAGTTCGCGATGAATACCGGTGCGATCCAATCCCGCGAGCGCTCCCTCGTGCAGGGCGCGAGTATTTCGGCGCAGTTGCCGCGCCAAAGCACCAGGCATCAGCGATACCGATTTCTCGACCACCGTGTCGCGTGTGCGCGGCGTGAACGCACTAGCTGAGCCCGCCCAGGCGCCCCAAGCGAGAATGCAAGCCATCCACCACGCTGACCTTCGTTTCGTCGTTATCACGGGCCGCCTAGGGTTGTGTTGTGTCGCGCGAATTCTGGCACAGCCCGTGCAAACTCGGGGTAGCACTCTCGATACAGGAGGCCACGAACCGGTGTCCCAGGGCGAAACACCCTTTGGAGGGGCGGCACTCGCAGCGGTTCTTGCGAGCAATCGCGCTGCGCTTTCTGCACTGCGGCCCTGGGCCTGGCGACGGATTGGCGACGGGCTACCGGCAGCGCCGCGCCCAGAACCCGTCAGAGCCGCGTGTGGCGGCCCATCGCTGCGGTTGGACACGCCTTCCGGCTCGATCGACCTGCACAGCCGTTTCGATCCAATCAGCGAGGCCGCGGCACTGATCGAGCGCAGCGGAGCGGAGGGGGCGCGCGAGCTAGTGGTGTTCGGCTTTGGCGCGGGCTACGTTCTGGAAGCGGTGCTCGCCGCCGCGGCACCGTCTGCCAGCGTCGTCTGTGCCGTCATCGACCCTGGAGCGTTTCTGGCGGCGTTGAGTTGTCGCGATCTAGCGACGGCGTTGTCCGACCCACGGCTGTTGCTGACGCTCGGGGATCTGCGCGAAATCTCCGCCAACCTTCCGGAAGCAACCGAGGAACTGGTCGTGGTCGTTCACGATCCACTCTTGGCCGCTGCGGCCCCGGTGCTCCAACCACTGGCTGACATGGCTCGCGAGTTAGCGGCCGCAGCGACGTCGGCGCGTCAACAACGCCCACTCGTCCTCGATAACCTCGCGCGAAACTTGCCTGCGATCCTCTCTGCACCGCACGCAGGGATTCTGCGTCGGGTCTGTGGAGGATGCCCGGCATTGTTGGTCGCTCCAGGTCCGAGCCTGGAACATGACCTCGCGCTGCTCAGGCGCGAGTCGCGCCCGTTGCTGGTCGCGTTGGATACGTCGTTGCGCGCGTTGGCCAGCGCTGGTGTTCAGCCTGACCTGGTCGTCACACTCGATCCGACGCGCGCCAATCTCGCCAAGTTCACGGCACAGAATCCCCAGGTCCCGCTGGTGTTCTTCGGCAGCGCGCGGCCCGAACCGATCGGCGCCGCGAGACATCGGTTCTTCGCTTGCGAGACGGGAGATCTGCTCGATCGTGCGCATGCGTGGTTCGGCCGTGAGGGGCGAGTCACCAGTCAAGGCAGCGTGCTGCTCGGCGCGCTCGATCTCTTGCTCGCGGCGGGTGCGGGACCGATTGCACTGATTGGGGTCGACCTCGCTTTGAAGGGCCGGCGTACCCACGCCGGAATGCCAAACGAATCCTCCGAGCTACTGCGTAGCGTCGCGGCACGAGGTGGCGGAGAGGTTCAAACCAGCGAGTCGTTGTGGCGCCATCGCCGGCGGCTGATGCGTCGCGTGGCGCCCTTGGCGTTTGGCCGGGTGATCGATGCGACACGTTATGGTGCGGAGCTTCCAGGGTTACTGCGAAAATCGCTGGCAGAGGTCTTGGACGAACTCGCGCGACCGAACTCCAGCACCGAACAACATGGCGCACGCATGACGCAACTGAGCGAGGTGATCGATGTCGCGGCGCGCGAAGCGGCACAGGCTGCCGCGCTGAGCTGCCTGCTGCAGGAAGCACGGCGCGTTGCCGAGAGTTCTGGTTCGCGCCAAGAACTGACGTATTCATGATTGGCGAAACAACGGCGCTCTTGGAGTGGGTCGAAAACTGGGCGGCAGGCGTGTCCAGCGTTCCCGATCTCGTACTGGTGCGTGGCGATGGTGCTCATGTCGAGGCTCTGCGACGGCGTTGGCCGGCGGCGCTATTGGTGATCATGGATCGCAACTCGGATCGACCAGGGGACGAATTGACGTCGATCGAAACCGAATCAGCGCTGTTTCAAGCACGCGCACGCCGCGCGCTGGTAGCTCGGCTCGATGTATGGCGCTGTGCGCCGCCCGACGAACTGCTCGCGGCATCGCCGCGCGAGGAAGAGTTCCGAGCAGCCGTGGCGCAAGCGCTCAGCCAGGGCGAGCTCGAGCACGGCACACTGGCGACGCTCGGCCAACTCTGGCTCTCTAACTTGGCCACGAATCTGCCGGTGATTGCCGAGAGCGCATCGATTCAGCGCGTCGGGCTGGCGTGGCGCGGCTCCGCGGTCTTGGTTGCCGGGGCGGGGCCATCGCTGACCACCGTCATCGATCAACTGCGTGTGCATCGCGAGCGCACGGTTGTTCTCGCAGCAAGTTCTGCGCTGCGTCCACTGTACAAGCAAGGAATCATTCCCGACGCGGTGGCCGTCATCGAGGCACGCGATTGCAACCATCACTTCGACGGCGTGCCACTCGAGGTGCTGCAACAGATCGTGCTGCTCGGCGCATCGCATACGCATCCGGCGCATTGGGCGTGGCCTTGGGCGGCGCGCGTCTCGTTTCACGGACCGGCGGCGGGTTGGCTCGTGCCGTGGACTGGTCGCGGCACCTTGATTCCGACGGCGGGCAACGTCGGCACGACGATGTTGGTGATGGCGTGGATGCTCGGTGGCTTCCCCGTGATGGCCGCCGGGCTGGACTTCGCACTCGAATCTGGTGAGTACTATGCCAGCGGCGCCGGCTCTAGCGCCGAAGAGCATCGGCATCACGCCCGACAGAACGTCACCGGCTGGCGCGGCGAGACTCTGCAGGCCACACCCGAACTGATCGCCTATCGAGAAGGAACCGAGTTGACCCTGCAGCAGATTTCGTGCGGTGACCCGGTTGCACGTTTTCTGTCGGTGACAGGGCGCGGCGCCAGAGTCCAAGGAATGCAGTTCGCACCGTGGTCGCGGCTTGCACCCGAACTCTCGTATGCGACGCGCGACGGGCTGCAGCGCGCCGCGCTATTGCCGGCCTCGCGCCCACCTGCGGCGCATACGGTGACCGAAATCGTCACGGCGCACCTGGATAAAACGGGGCGCGATCTGAGCACGCTTCAGCGGCATCCGCGCGGTGTCGATTTCGCTGTTTGCAACTCACAAGGTCATACCGCGATGTGCGAGTTGCTGCTCAACATTGCGCGGCAACAAGTGTCAGGTACACCTCAAGCCGATCCGCTGTATTCCGCTCGACTGCTTCGTAACGCGTGGAATGACGTTGTCGCTGCCAGCACTACATCGGTTTGAGCAGACTGCGTGCCATACCGGCCTGCGTGACCACGTTCATCAAGGCTTGCATCAACGACGTTTGGGACTCTCCGCGTCGCAGCCGCTGAGAATAGTCAGACAGCCCCTCGAACAAGAGCATCTGTGAGCCGGCCATCAGGTCCTTTGGGTCGTTACGAAACGCGCTGATCCGAAAGAACGGCAGATCGTCGAAGGTGCACAACAAGAACCCGTCACGCGTGCGGAAACCAACCACCAAGTTGAGAGCGCCCGGCAGTACGACTTCGAAATCGGGCTTGCCGAAGGTTCGCTGCAGTGTGTCGAGTGCATGCTCGTTGCCGCGTGCATCGCGCGCTAACAAAGACGCCTCCATCAGGTGCGCGCCGTCGTGATAGAAGAAATCGCCATCCAGTACATCGATCCCGAGTTCGCAGGGAAGCAGCGACGCTGCCTCGGTACTGGAGGGAAGAGCGACATGCAAATAGACATCGTCCTGGGCGCGCAAGTAACCCTGCACGTCGACTGTGGCGACCTTTTTCAGTGCTGCGATGGGGCTATTCAGCGACAGCCGAAACGGCGCTAACGGATCGGAAGGGGCTTCTGAAAGCTCACCGGTCGAGGCGTACAAAGATGGCAAGGTGGGGATCCCGACGCGCGTGGCCCAACTGGGCAACGCGGCCGCCAACGCGACGAAGAGCGCGACTGCGGCCGAGTGGTGGCCTTTGCGTGTGCGCGTGCGAAACGTCGACACCTGCGGGCTCCGCGGCACTCCACTCCCCGGAGTTGAGTGCCGTGTGCGCCGAAAAGTACTGAGAGAACGCGTTGCGGCAAGCAGGATCGACCGGCCAGGACAATACGGACGGAGCCGAAAACCCCTGGTGGGCGGCCGTTTTCGCGAGATCTCCCGGCGCGGCTGGTGGGCCGCAATCCAGTGGGCCACAATCCCCGTCGCGTCGTCTGGCTCGCGCACGAGGAAGATCGCATGGTCCGTCGAGGGTGCTGGTTCGGTTGCTTGGTGTTCGCCGTCGTCTCAGCGTCGATCGAGTTCGCGGCGGCCCAGCCGTCCGGTCGCATCGCTGTTTCGATCCTCACTGAGCACCATGTCGAAATCTACTCGGCGACGGGGGAGGCCTTGGCTGTCGTCCCTACGGGCATTGGACCGCGTGGGTTCGCGTTGCATGACGGCGTGCTGTATGTCGCCAATCGAGGAACCGATCGCGCTGCGGGCTCGGACATTACCGTCATCGATCTCGCCAAGCTGCAGCCGATACGCACGATCCAGGCCTGTGCTGCTTGTGCGCCACGCGCCCTGTCGTTCGATGCTGCCGGAACGATGTGGATCTCTGGTCAGAAGGACCAAGCGGTCTACTGGATGAAACCGCCCTATCGGGATCCGGCAGGATCGGCCATCGTGGCGTGGGGTTGGCCACAGGAATTGACGCGATTCAATGGGGCCAACGTCATGGTGGTCGGGATGCGCAGCTCCAATGATCTGGGTGTGATCGATGCTACGAACCCTGCGAAGGTTCCGCGCGTACAGCGTGTTGTCATTGGGCCGGTGCCCGACCACGTCGCCGCGCGCCCTCACACCAACGAGGTGTGGGCCAGCACGAACCCCATGGGTCACCTTGCGATCCTGACGTTGGCGCCGGATGGCACCGTAAGTGAGCCCAAGATCTTCAAGGTGCTCGACTTTCTCAGCGACCTCGCGTTCACCCCGGATGGCGAACTCGTGGTCGTCACCGCGACCGGACGCTCCGCCGATCTTGCCGTAGTCGACGCCACGACGCACAAGATGATCGGCTCGCTCGATATGAACGGCTACGCGCAGGAGTTCGCGATCAGCCCAGACGGCAAATACGCAGCCGTCTCAATGCAGGACGACGACGAGAAGCGTTGGCTGGCCGTGGTCGAACTCGGCGACGGCAAGTCACCGAAAGTCATCAACACGATCCCGATCGGTGGCGTCGCCGCCGACGTCATCTGGTTGCCGTAACCCCCAGCCCACCACCTCGAGTTTCGGGGACGGTTTACTTAATTCACCGCAGCAAGCCGCCACAATGCTTCGCTGCACGCCGCGGTGAATTAAGTAAACCGTCCCCGAAACTCGAGGTGGTGCGGCCATCGGCTATTTCGTATACCGTCCCCGAATTGCGGGAGGGCTGAGCGGATGTGTGGATTCATCGGATTGATCGGCACCGAAGATCCGGTGCGCGAGATTCACGACGGACTGCTTGCCATTCAACATCGTGGGCAAGATGCAGCAGGAATCGTCGCGTATGACGGACGGTTTCACTTGCGCAAAGACGATGGACTGGTCAGCGACGTGTTCACGGCCGAACGGATGGCCGGCGTCAAAGGGAACGTGGCGCTTGGGCACGTGCGTTATCCGACGGTCGGATCGGGTGGCGCCGAGGATGCACAGCCGTTCGTCTTGACGCATCCGTTCGGGATTGCCATGGCGCACAACGGCAATGTCGCCAACTACGAAGACTTGCGCGGGCAATTGCTGGCGCACGGCCGGCGTCACCTGCTGAGCCACTGCGACGTCGAGTTGATTCTCAACATCTTTGCCGACGCGTTAGCCCGGCAAGCGGGCGGCGGCGGATTTACGACCGAATGCTTCCGCGCTGCGGTCGCCGAGGTTTTCGCACAGGTCAAGGGTGCGTATTCCGTGGTCGGCTTTATCGCCAACGAAGGGATGTTCGCCTTCCGCGACCCCTACGGCATCAAGCCGATCTGCTACGGCAAGCGATTACGCGCCGACGGAAAAACGGTGCACGCGATCGCTTCCGAGAGTGTCGTGCTGGAATCGCTGGGATACGAAATCGAACCGCGGCCACGACCCGGCGAGGCGCTGTTTATCCGCGAAAACGGCGAGGTGCTGCGCGAGCAGGTGGCCGAGCCGACATTCCGGCCGTGCGTTTTCGAGTTCGTCTACTTTGCCCGCCCTGACAGCCGCCTCGATGGCATGTCGGTCTATCGTGTCCGCGAAGGGATGGGCCGGGCGCTGGCGCGCAAGGTGCAGCGGCTCGGTTTGATTGCCGATGTGGTCGTGCCGGTGCCGGAATCGTCGCGCGCCGCTGCCTTGGAGATGGCGCAAGCGCTCGGCTGGCCGTACCGCGAGGCGTTGGTCAAGAACCGCTACGTCGGGCGAACGTTCATCATGCCGGGCGACGAGCAACGCAAACGGTCGGTGCGCCACAAGCTGAACGTGATTGCCCAAGAGGTGCTCGGCAAACGAGTGTTGATCGTCGACGATTCGATCGTGCGCGGCACGACCTCACGTCAGATCATCCAAATGGTGCGGGAGGCTGGCGCCGCGCAAGTCTTCTTGGCATCGACCGCTCCGCCGCTGTCGCACCCGTGCGTTTACGGGATCGACATGTCGACTCGCAAAGAACTGATCGCACGCGGTCGCAGCCTGGAGCAGATCGCCGAGGCGCTCGGGGCCGACGCCGTCATCTACCAAGATCTTCCCGATCTGGTGCAGAGCGTGCGGGACGAATCGCCGATAACGCTGCACGACACATGTCATGCCTGTTTTTCCGGCCACTACCCCACCGGAGACATCGATGAGAACGAGTTGATGTCGGTCGAGAACGAGCGGTTGGGAGCCCAGTCCTGAGCGTTCCGCGAATCGTAAGAAAAGGGTTGTTTGCCGGCGCGACCGCGGCTAGCATCCGCGCGGGCCAAGGCCCCGGGCCCACTTCAGTACTTCAGCGCGTCGTGTCGCTTGGCGTGACTCACGCCCGGCGGCGCGACCAGGTTGGGACGCGATGCGAAACGCCCTCGTCGCACTGGTTCTGACGGCGGCGGCGGTTTACGCCACCGCTCACGAAAACCATTCCTCGATCGTTGGCAGCGTCGAGCTGGCCCAGGCCGTCATTCGCCCGCTTGGAAACAACGCGGTTCATGGCTTGGCTACGTTCCGTCCGGCTGCCGATGGCCTGGAGGTTACGATTCAAGCCATTGGCCTGACGCCGGGGCGACACGGTTTTCACATTCATCAATGGGGCGATTGCAGCAAACCTGATGGCTCGGGCGCTGGTGATCACTTCGATCCGGACGCAAAGACAGCCCATGGCGTTCCGGGCGCCGGCGCGTGTCATGCCGGCGACTTCGGCAACCTGGTGGCCGATCAAAACGGCGTCGCCGTGACGCGGTTCGTCGCGCACGGATTGTCCTTGGGAGGCGGCAAGAGCTGCATCTTGGGGCGATCGATCCTGCTGCACGATGAAGAAGACAAAGGCACGGCTGCTGCCAAAGGCGGAGCCCGAATCGCCTGTGGAGTGATTGAAGAGCATGGCAATCCCACGCCACCTGTCTTGCCGCCCGTTCCGGCGATAACCGCTTCACCGAGCCAAGCGCCGCCCCGTTGATGCCGATCCGCAAAGAAGTACATGCGTTGTGCATCGACGACTTCGAACGCTCGCCGGTCTGGGAGTTCGCACTCGATGAAGTCGGCCACGGCGACCAAAGTGAGGCCACGGTTCGACCCTACAATCCCGATGGACCACTCGACCCTGCCACTGGGATGTTCGTGGTGCGCGCGAGCTTTCGACTCGCCGATGGCACCCTCGCACTGGGTTACCTATCGCCCCCGATCGCGAGCTACTGCGGAATCGAAATCGTACAACCCACCGTGTTGTTGCCCGATGGGCAGTTGCGCTTGTGGTGCGGCTTGATTGCGCCCAACCCAGACGCGCTCGATCGTCTCTACGAGCGGCTGGAGCGATCACCGGCCGAGTTGTTTCCGCTCAGCTACGAGTCGGCCGTGCCGCTTGTGAGTGGACCGGTGCGCGGCGAGGCTCGCGGTTTCGCGCACTATCGCTCCCGTCAAGACATGACCATTGTCGAGGCGGTGTAGGCGGGGCGACTCAGCGAGCCGCCCCGCAGCACTTGCTACTTCAGCGTAAGTGGATCGCGCAGCGGCAGAACCGTCGGCTTGCCACCGAACAACTCCTTCATCGTGGCGCGCTTGCCCTCATCACCGGGCTCGATATCGGCCCACTTGCCGACCACCAACATGACAAGTTGATCAGGCTTGAGGTACTGCTGAGCGACGCGGCGCACATCTTCGGCGCTGACCTTGCGCATGATGTCGCGATAGGTCTGCCAGTAGACGTGGGGCCGGCCGATGTACTCGTCGGCGGCGAAGGCGTTGACGATCGCCGCCTTTGACTGAAACGTCTGCGGGAACGTATCGATGAAGCTGTTCTTGGAGGTGTTGAGTTCTTCTTCTGGTACGAGCTGCGTACGAATCTTCTCGATTTCTTCGAGCGATAGCTTGGCTGCCAAGGCAACCGTAGGGCTTTTCGACTGGTACGAGACACGGAATGTGCCCGGCCAATAGTTGTCGATGCCGAAGCGTGAGCCAGCGCTATAGGCGAGCCCTTCATCGGAGCGCACCCGCTTGGTGATTCGCGACGTGAAGCCGCCGCCGCCCAGGATGTCGTTCATGACCTGCAGCGCGAAGTTATCGGTGTTGCTCCACTTCGCGTCCCACTGCGCGCCGAGATGGCCGATGTACACCTTGCCCTGCGGGATGTCTTTTTCCACCAGATACAGCCCCGGCTTGGGGGTGTGCTTCGGCGCGAGCGGCGGCCAAGCGATTTTCGCCATTGGCCCCGTGGGCTTCCAGGCGGCGAAGCGCTTTTCGAGTGCCGCCACCAACTTGGCCTTATCCAAATCGCCCGAGGCGGCAATGATCATCTGTTCGGGACGCCAATACATTTTGTGGAAGTCGATCAGGTCCTGCTGTGTGATCGCCTCGAGTTCGGCCTGTGTTTGCTGGCGCGGAGCGAAGTGCTCTTGGCCATACATCAACCAGCCCCACTCACGGTTGAGAATGGTGCCGGCATCGTCGTTGCGTTGCTTCATGTCCTCCAAAATCGTGCTCTTTTGGACTTGCAGACGATCGGCTTGGAAGCGCGGCTTGGTCATCATTTCGAACAGCAGATCGAGACCTTTTTCGAGATCCTTCGAAAGGCAGTTGAGCGACGCGCCGCCCTGCGTTCCGCCGATATAGCTGTTGACGTCGGCAGCGAGGAAATCGATCTCTTCGTCGAACTGCTCGGCGGTGGCGCGTTCGGTACCGCCATCACGCATCATCGCGCCGGTGAGCGAAGCCACGCCTGGCTTGTCAGCGGGGTCGAGCCATTCGCCAGCGCGCACGGTGATCGATACGTTGATCAACGGCAGAGAATGGTCCTCGGCAATGTAAGCGGCTTGACCGGTCTTGAGCTTGACCCGAAAGGCTTCGGCCTTGGGCACGTCGAAGTTGAACGCGGGATAGGTGAGTAACTTCGGATGCTGCGCAACCTGCGCGAGCGAGGTTCCCGTCAGCGCCCACCCAGCCACAACACAGACAAGCAGCGAACGGCGAATCATTGGGCACCCCCTTTCAGAGCAGCAATGCGATCAGCGATCAGCTTCTCCATGTAAGCGAGCGCCTTTTGGAACATCGGGGGCGCCTGGGATTTTTGCTGACCGATCAGCTCCAGGCCTTTTTCCAACTCAGCGACATCGGTTTTGGCGTTGATTCGCTTGGCTTGGGCCATCAGGCCTTGCTGCGTCTCGGCGGGCAGGTCCGCGAGTTCGGGAGGCACCGCTTCGGCGCTTGCTCCGGCCTTGCGCGTGTACACGCCCACCGTGCGATTTTCTGGGGCGAAGTACTGATTGGCGACGCGCTTCACATCGTCGGCGGTGACGGCGGCTGTCTTGTCGGCGTATTCGTTGAGATATGTCCAGGTCTTGAAGCCATCGTAAACCAGCAACTGAATGAGTAAGAAGAACGGCTGCTGCAGGCGGCGATAGGCGTCGGCTGCAATGTTGTTCTTGACCTTCTCCAACTCCAACGCGGGCACGCCTTCTTTTTGGATTCGCTCGAGTTCCTTGTACCAGGCCTGCTCCAACGCCTCGGGGTCGGCATCACCTTTGGTCTGTCCAGTGAAGGCGAACGCGCCGGCCCATTTCATCGAGTTCTGGCCCGCGCCCGCGTTCGACGCAATCTGCTGTTTGAGCACCAGCTCTTTGTTGAGCCGGCCGGTCTGACCGTTGAGCACGCCGGCCAGCACCTCCAACGCATAGGTGTCTTTGTGCATGAACGGCACGGTGTGGTAGCGCACCTCGACTTGCGGCTGGCAATCGCACTCGGCGCTCATCCGCTTTTCGGCCAACTGCGGCATTTCGGTGGTCACGACATCAGGCACCACGCCGCTGCCCTTCGGGATGCGGCCGAGATACTTCTTGGCCAGCGCCTTGACGTTTTCGACGTCGAAGTTGCCGACCAGCGCTACCGTGAGATTGCTCGGCTGGTAGTAGGTCGCGTAGTAGTCCTTGGCTTGCTGCAGCGTGTACGAGCGCAGGTCGTCGGGCCAGCCGATCACCGGCCAGTTGTAGGGATGCGACTGCCAGAACATCGAATCGAGTTGTTCGTCGAACTTGCCGGTGGGGGTGGATTCGGTGCGCAAGCGGCGCTCCTCGTAGACCACGTCGCGTTCGCTGTAGAACTCGCGGAACACCGAATTCATCAAGCGATCGGACTCCATCCAGAACCACAGTTCCAGTTTGTTGGCTGGCACCGTAATGAAATAGACCGTCATGTCGTTGTTGGTGAAGGCGTTCATGCTGGACCCGCCACCATTGGTGTAGACCTGATCGAACTCGTCCTTGACCATCAGGTCGCGCTGTTCCTTCACCAACGCGTCGAACTTCTGCGCAAGCTCCATGAGCTTTGGCGGGCGTGTGGCTGGATCGTAAGGATCGGCGATCTCGCCCAGTCGCCAACGCTCGCGTTGCTGAATGTTGAGCTGGCGAATCTGCTCTTGGAGTTTTTCCTGCTCGGCGATGATCTCGGCATCGCGCTTCGGATCCTTGGTGCCGATCGTCGGCGTGCCCTTGAACATCATGTGTTCGAAGAAGTGACTGATGCCGGTAATGCCAGGACGTTCGTTCGCCGAGCCGACATGCGCGACCCAACCCCCGGCAACCGTGGTCAATTCCGGTTTAGGTACGAGCAGCAGCGTCAGGCCGTTGTCGAGCGTGACGGTTTGCACCGGCACCTTCGCGCTGGCGGCCACCGCAACCGAAGCTGCCAAGAGCGTCGCAATCAGCGCACACGAACCCAAGCGGAGGAGCGAAACACGCATCTTCATATCAGCGATCTCCGTGGAAGTACGATTCGAAGCCGCGAGATTCTAATCGCCCCCCACCCCCCCGGCTAATTCGGGGACGGTATACGGAATAAGAATCGGGGACGGTTTACGGA
>JANNUT010000218.1:0-5616 GCA_031395565.1 Acidobacteriota bacterium
GCCACTCGCGAAATACGGAGTGAAGGAGAGCGCAAACCGCGGCACACGCTGGGCGATTGCCTCGTAGTTGGCGCGGATCCAGTCCCAGGCGATCGACTGTCGCTCCTGATCGTTTGAAACTTTGCGCGGGATCTCGAACAGATCGCTCGGTGCAATGGCTGCTGTAAGCACGTAGTCCAAGGCGCGTCGTGTGAGGGCCAGATCCCGAAAATCGCCAAGCGCACGCAGGTAGGAAACCTGCTCGTCCGGAACGCTGAGCGACTCGAACTTCTGACGATAGGCAGTGAATAGCGCTTCATCGCCGTCAACCGCCGCGAGCGTAATGAACGTGCTGCGCAGGTCTGGATCAACCGCGTCGAGATTCTCGAGCACCAACGGCACCTGCTGTTTGGCGAGCGCCAGCACCTCTGGATCGCGCGCCTCACTGCCGAGCCACGCCAGTAGATCGGGCCTGAGCCGTGTGATCTGAACGTCCTCACCTGGCGCGACGCTGGGGCCGACACGCTGATAAACGGGTGTCAAGGTGCGAAGCAGCCATTGTCGAAGCGCCGGACGCGCCGCGTCGCAAGCGAGTGGCTCCCACACCGACTCGATCGCACTCAAGCTCGAAGCAACGACGCGTGGGTGTGAGTCATTGACGAGCCCCCCCAGCGACTGGAGCACGGCATCGCCGCTCAGCGTGCCGGCACCGAGCTGCGAGGCGACGGCGTATCCCAACCCCATCCGCTCGCGAAGACTCAACGACTCGCGCGCACTCGTGAGCCGAGCCAGGCCCGCGGCGTCGAGGCTCCAGCGGTAGTAACCACGTTCGTCGGCGTTGGGGTGAATCCAAAGCAACTCCTCGCCGGGCGCGAGTGAGAGTTCCAGTTGCGGCTTATCCAGCAACACCGTGCGCTGCTTGATCCCACCTGCTGTTGCGTATCTCAACGTCACTGGAATTCGCCACAGTTGCTTTTGCGGCACAGGCAAACCCGCAAACGCGTAGCGCGTCTGCGACAGCGATACCTTGCCGCCGGGGCGCACCGTCACGGTCACCAAGGGAACACCCGGCTGATCCAAGAAAGACGCCATGGCAGCGCTGACGTTCATGTTCGACGCTTTCGTCAGCGCGTTCCATAGATCTTGTCCGCGTGCGTTGCCCCACGCATGAGTCTTGAGATAAGTCAGCACGCCTTGCCGGAATGTCTCGGTGCCAATCCACTGCTCGAACATCTGCAGCACCGATTCACCCTTGTTGTAAGCGAGTGCATCGGCCGCTTGAAGCAACACTGCTTGGGTCTTGACGGGCCGTCGCATGGCACGAGTGCCCGGTAGCGAGTCGACGCGAAATGCGCTCTGAACGCTGTCTACCTGCTCAGCGGCGGAGAGAGTTTCTGGATGAACCCGCTCCATCACTTTGGAGCCCATCCAGTTGGCGAACGCTTCGTTGAGCCACAGATCGTCCCACCACTCCATCGTGACCAAGTCGCCAAACCACATGTGCGACAGTTCGTGCGCGAGGACGGACTGAAGCTGTTCGCGACGAGCGGCACTATTGGAACCCGGATCGATCAACAAGACCCGATCCTTGAACGTAATCGCGCCAGGGTTTTCCATCGCGCCGTACCAGAATTCCGGCAGGGCCAACAGATCGAGCTTCTCGTAAGGATACGGTTGCCCGAAATAGGCTTCGAGCGCAGCCAAGATTGGTGGACAGGCTTTCACAGCCTCTTGCGCTAGGCCAGCCTTGCCTTTGGGCACGACGACACGCCCGCTGATTGTCATCCCTGGAATCGGCACCGTATCGAAGGGGCCTGTGGCGATCGCGAGCAGATACGACGGCAATGGCTTGGTCGGTTGAAACTGCACCGTCTTCCAGTCGCCGTCGACGGTCTCGCGCTCGATCGGAGTGTTGCTGATGGCGATGTCGGAGGCGGGCAGTCTGAGCGTCACTTGATAGGGGAACTTGAACGACGGTTCATCCCAGCAAGGAAAGGCGCGGCGTGCCTGCACATCTTCGAACTGCGAGAAGGTGTAGTCACGGTCCTCATAGCGCACCCGATAAAGCGCGTTCGCCTGAGTGTCGAGGTCGTTCTTGAAATCGATCGTCAACGAGTAGTTATCGCCCGGAGGCAACGGCTTCGAGGCTTTGATCTCGAGCTGGTCCTCGCCCACAGTGGTCCAGTGGATGGTCACCGGTTTGCCCGCGCGAGTCAGCACGACCGTTGTCAGTTCCAGTTCTTGCGCATGCAGCCGGAAGCGAGTGACCGTTCGTTTGACCCGCAGGGCGATGGTAGTGCTGCCGTCGTAATCCTTTTGACGCGCGTCGATGCGAAGAACCAGCGACTGCGAACGCGGCGAGACATCGGTTCCGAGCCGCTCGAGCAACGCGCCGGAGGCCTGCGCACTCACCGCGAGGAAGGAAAAGGCGACTGGCAACCAGCGCAGAATCAGACGCATCGAGCCTCCAGGTTCGGCAACGGAGCGGTGATTCTATGCCGAGACCTAAAGCGGACTCGGCGTTCGAGTTGATGACGCTTGACATGGTTTTACAGGACAAAGCGAGGGATCAGGGGACAATCGGCTCAGGAGGCCTCCATGCATCTCGCTTTCCGTTCGATAGCGTTCCTCGTGGCGAGTAGCGTCGTCGGGTTCGCAGCAGAAAAAGACCCCACGATCGCCACCGCAGAAGCGGCTATCAAGGCGGCCGACCTCGAGTTGGCCCGGGCCGTCGCGCAGGACGATAAGGCGCTGTTCACCTCATTGATTGCCAAGGACGCGGTGTTCTATGGTCGCGAGCAGAGTATCGGCCCGCAGCAAGTTACCGAGACCTGGACTCAGCTTCTGACGCCGGGCGGCCCATCGCTGGAATGGTGGCCCGACACCGCGACCGTCTTTCCAACAGGCAATTTGGGATTTACCACCGGACACTATCTCTACAAGGGCAAGGACAAAGAGGGCAAGCCGGTGGAAGGGCGCGGCAACTACCTGACCGTGTGGCGCAAGGGCGAGGATGGAAAGTGGCGCGCCACCGTCGACATCGGCACCTGACATCGGGGCGCTAGAGTTCGCGAATTCGTTCTACAAGTTTCTTGCCGGCCAGAGATGTTCTCACCGCAATGAAGATGGTGTCGTCGCCAGCGATCGTTCCAACAATCTCGTCCCATGACAGCCGATCGAGCGCGACCGCCACGCGGTTGGCCTCGCCGGGTGGCGTGTGGATCACCACCAAATGATCGCCCGCGTTATCGACCATCAGTACCCCTTCGCGAATCCGTTCGACATCGGGGTTTTCGGCCTCGCGTGCCACGCGTGTCGGTTTGCGATAAATCCCTTTGGCCTTGATCAAGCCCAGGGCGGCGATGTCGCGACTTACCGACGACTGCGTGACATCCCAGCCTTCGGCCTTGAGCGCGGCCGCGAGATCTTCTTGCGTCGCGATCGGCTGGGTGGAGATCAGTTCGAGGATCCGCAGCAGACGCTTTTGCCGGTGCTCGCTCATGGTCGTGCGCGATTGTAGCGAGAGCCTCTGCCACTGCTCAAAAAAAAGTGGGGCTCAGCCGAAGCCGAGCCCCACCGCCTTCCGGGTAGGAGAGCGTTAGTCTTGGACTGCTGAGCTATCGCCCCACAGGATTTGGTCACCCCACAGGATTTGGTCACCCCATAGGATCTGATCACCCCACAGGATCTGATCGCCCCATAGGATCTGATCGCCCCACAGGATCTGGTCGCCCCACAGGATCTGGTCGCCCCACAGGATCTGATCGCCCCACAGGATCTGGTCACCAACGAGAATCCCGTCGCCCCACAGGATCTGATCACCCCACAGGATTTGGTCACCCCACAGGATCTGATCGCCCCATAGGATTTGGTCGCCCCACAGGATCAAGTCGCCCCACAGGATTTGGTCGCCGACGAGAATGCCATCGCCCCAAAGGATTTGATCACCCCATAGGATTTGATCGCCCCACAGCTTGGCGTCGTGCCACAACTCCGTCGTGCCGTAGCGTGCCTCGCTGCCGTAAATCGTATCCGCCCCAACCAGTGCGACGGTCTTGTGTGTACGCGGGCTCACGCGATACAGCGCCACCCCTTGCGGCAAACGTGCGACGAGCGGCGAGAGACTGTTGATGTGCGCTGTCGCCTTGAAGCTCTGAGCCGAGTCCAGCGCGGCCGAGATATCCAACATACCGGCACCGTACTCAAACACATCAGTGTTCGCTCGCTTCTCTGCCGACATCATGATCAACGACTTCACGGCATCGTTGCTCAGCGCCGGATGCGCCTCGAGCATCAGCAACGCTGCGCCCGATGCGAACCCTGCCGCCATGCTGCTGCCCGACAACTCGATACCACCGTCCTTGAGCTTCTCGGGATAAGACAGCGCCAGCGATGCACTGGGCGCGAGCGGTCCTACGATTTTGTTGCCTGGAGCGACGAGGTCCGGCTTTACCACCAAGTCGAGAATCGACGGGCCACGGCCACTGTAGCTGGCGACGGCATCGTCGCCGCGCGCGATCGTGTTGAAGTCGTTGAGCGCACCGATGGTCAACACGGTGGGATCGTTGCCCGGCGCGTTGATGGTGAAGTCACCACTGCGGCCACGATTTCCAGCAGACGTTACGACGACCAAGCCAGCCGCCCACGCGCGACGCACAGCAACGTTGACGGGATCGACGCGGAACGACACCACCGGCGCATACCCCAACGAGAGGTTCACGACGCGAATGCCATACCGTTCTTTGTTGCGGATCGTCCAATCGATCGCTTTCAGTACGTCGGTCAAGCGTCCTTCGCCTTTGTCGTTCAGGACGCGCAGAGCGACCACATTCGCCGCCGGCGCAATGCCGCGCTCGCCGGCGACGATGCCCGCGATATGGGTACCGTGGCCGAACAGATCGTTGGCGTTTCCACGCGGGTCGACGAAATCGACGCGCGCCAGAACACGCGCTTCAGGCAGCGCCGCTTGCGGAGCGAGACCGGAGTCGATCAGCGCGACAGTCATCCCCTTGCCGGTGACCCCGTAGCGTTGGTAAGCGAGATCGCCGTTGGCGGCAGAGCGCGCCGTCTCGAGGTTGGCGTGCACCAGGCGGTCAGGCGAGAGCGACAGCACGTCGAGTTGCTGCGTCAGCGCGTCGATCTGCGCGCGCGTCAACTCGGCACTCACCGCGCCCTGGCTCAACGACGCAGCTTCGGGACCGAGGCTGCGCAACAGAGCCGAGGCATCGGAGCCCTCGTTGAGTTGGATCACGACGGTCGTCGTGGCTGCCGGCGAGCTTACCGACTTCGTCGCCGCTGGAATCTGCAGGTCGCGGGCGACCACGGCCGCCTGCGCGCTCGTCCCGAGAAGCGCCACGAGCGCGCCGACGATGGCGACCCATCTGGTCAGGGAGTTGCGATTGGGGGTGACTTTCATGAGAGATCCTCCTCCGGTTGTGCCTGTCTCAATCGCAAGGCCGATGCCAAGAGCGAAGATCTTCTAACCTCATGTTAATCAACAGGTTGAAATCTGAGACACTAAGGTGCTTTCGTCTCACCCGAATTCAAAGAGCACGGGGAAAATCACTCAAATAAAAGACATATAGCGACTTAAAGGCATTCACCTCGGAATGTGTCTCGCCGTATCATGATCCACGC
>JANNUT010000219.1:0-44084 GCA_031395565.1 Acidobacteriota bacterium
TCGAACTCGGCCACAAGATGCTGGCCTTGCTCACGCCGGTACCCAGCGATCGAAGCGATCACCCCGCGGCGCAGAGCAGCCACATCGGGAAAGTCTTCGATCGTGACGGGGCGCAACCGGTTGGCCAAGCCGAATTCGGTGCGCGCCTTCAACCACCGCGAGAAGTGATTGCGCTTGCTGTGAAACAAGAGCGATTCGTCCGGCACCACGGCGAGTGCCTCCTGCAGGCTGCGCAAGTCGGAGGCTCGAGCAACCTCGTCGCCGTTGGGCATGCGGAAGATAAAATCGCCAAACCCGAAGACTTCCAACATCACCTGCTCGAGTTGATCGAGCATCAAGGGCGAGCCCTTGAGCAAGAAGCCGGAATCGAGCGCGCGTGCCAGTGATTCGTAGTCGCGTTTGGTGGAGTGCAGGATGATCGGAATGTCGGGGTACTGCTTGCGCACCATGCGCGCAAAGTCGGCACCTGCCAGCGGCTCGATGACGCCGCCGCGCGGAAACTCGACATCGGAAACGATTCCCATGACGTCCTGGTGATACGCCTGGAACGCCGCCTCGGCCTCTTCGTACGTGGTACACAGGATGATCTTGGGGCGTGCCCGCATGCGCAGAATTTTTTGCGAGTGGTTGAGCCCTTCGCGCACCACGCGCTGCGCATTCTTCAACAGCACCTGGTACATGCGCGGCAGAAACGACGACCAATGCCGCACCAGGTCTTCGATGACCAGAATGACCTGCACACCGCAGACGTGACAATCGTGCTCGACATTGCGGCGATCTTCGACCGTCTTGGCCATGGCCAGCAGAATTTGGGCATCGCCCTGCCACAAGAAGATGCACTCGATTCCGCTTTCGGCCGCGCGCGTCGACCAGGCTGCCAACTCGCGCGCATCCCAGGCCAAGAGCACCACCGGAACATCCAGCCCTTCGAGCCGAACCCGACGCGCGAGTTCGGCTGCGTCCATGTCTCGAACGTGAGGCGTCGTAATAATCAGTTTCGAGCCAGTTCCTTGCTTGGCCAGCTCGATCGCCTCTTCGCCGGTGGAGACACCGGTCAGTCCGGGCGCGTAGTGCAAGTCGAGGTTGCGAAACTCGCCGAGCAGCCGCTCGGACAACTCGCCCGCTTCTTCCAGCACGAACTTGTCGTAAGGGGTGGAGACCAGAATGACGTCCATGATGCGAAAACGCATCAAGTCCTGGAACTCATGAAAACGGGTGCGCGAGGTAGGGTCCATATCAAACCGGATAGTACGAGAAAAACGGGTGCCGGTGTGCGACCGGCACCCGTCGTAGGGCACTTCGAATAAAACCAGGAACTAGACCAGACCTTGGTCCATCATCGCGTCGGCCACTTTTAGGAAGCCAGCAATGTTGGCGCCATTGACGTAGTTGCCCGGCGTGCCGAACCGCTCCGCCGTGGTGACGCAGGCCTTGTGAATGCTCTTCATGATCTGGTGCAGCTTGGCGTCGACCTCTTCGCGGGTCCAGGCGTAACGCATCGAGTTTTGCGACATTTCCAAGCCCGATGTGGCCACGCCACCAGCATTGGCGGCTTTGCCAGGCGCATAAAGGATTTTGGCCTCGAGGAACGAGTTCACGGCGTCGAGCGTCGACGGCATGTTGGCTCCCTCGGCCACCACGTAGACGCCGTTGCGCAACAAGTTGGCGGCATCCTTCATGTTGATTTCGTTCTGTGTGGCGCTGGGGAAAGCACAGTGAGCCTTGTGATTCCACAGCGGATTGCTGTCGGCACCGGCACCGATGGCGGTGAACGTCGCCGTCTTGTACTTGTCGGCGTAGTCCTTGATGCGTCCGCGCCGCACACCCTTGAGTTCGATGACGAACGCCAGCTTCTCGCGATCGATGCCGGCCTCGTCGTAGATGTGACCGGAAGAGTCGGACAACGTGACGGGCTTCGCGCCCAGGTCGAGCAACTTTTCGACGGTGTACTGCGCGACGTTTCCGCTGCCGGAAACCAGGCAGGTTTTGCCTTCCAACGTTTCGCGACGCGTGCCCAGCATTTCGGCGGCGAAGTAGACGGTGCCGTAACCGGTCGCTTCGGGGCGAATCAACGAACCACCCCAGTTGAGGCCCTTACCGGTGAGGATGCCGCTGAAATCTTTGGTGAGCTTCTTGTACTGACCGAACAGGAAACCGATTTCGCGGCCACCCACGCCGATGTCACCGGCGGGCACGTCCGCGTTGGGACCGATGTGGCGATACAGCTCGTTCATGAACGCCTGACAGAAACGCATCACCTCGGCGTCGCTCTTGCCCTTGGGGTCGAAATCGGTTCCACCCTTACCGCCGCCCATCGGCAACGTGGTCAATGCGTTCTTGAAGACTTGCTCGAACGCCAGGAATTTTAGAATTCCTAGGTTGACCGAAGGGTGGAAACGCAGGCCGCCCTTGTAGGGGCCAATGGCGCTGTTCATCTGCACGCGGAAGCCGCGATTGATCTGCACGTTTCCTTTGTCGTCTTGCCAAGGGACACGGAACATGATCACGCGTTCGGGCTCGATGATGCGCTCGAGAATCTTCGCCTTGCGGTACTCGGGGTGACGTTCCAGCACCAACGACAGTGAATCGGCAACTTCCTGCACTGCTTGATGGAACTCGGGCTCGGCCGGGTTCTTGGCTTTTACGTCGGCCATCAACGTTGAAACGAACTCGCTCATGAGAAATCTCCTCGACGGGCGCTTCCCCGGCCGGGGCGCGCCTGTTGCGAGCATTCTAGGCGTGGTCACGCGAAGCGGCAGTCCCTTCACGTGATCCGTGTCATATAAATCAGCCCGGCTTGACTCGGGTCAAGAACCCAGCCGAGGCGCGAAGCGATCGCGCCATTTCCAACGCGGAAGGAGGCCTAGCCCTGGGGTCGAAAGACAAGGCCGACTGCACCACCGAGGCGAATCGGCTATCGAGCCCCGGCCGAACTAAATTCAGTGGACGCGCCTTGCCGGCAGCGTGGGCCGAACGCAGTTGGTGAAGTGACTCGGCCTTGACCGGCAACGTCGCTGAGACCGAGAAAAGCAGTACAGCGCCCATCGAATACAGGTCACTTGCGATGCTGTGCGGGGCTCCCGCCAGCACCTCGGGTGCCAAAAAGAGCGGCGTGCCGGCCAGGCCACGCTGGCCTGGCTGATAGCGCGTCGCTCGGCGAGACCGCGCGCCACCGTGCTTGGGAGTTCAATCGAAATACTAATGAGCTATTCCCCGATCGCGGGTGAGGCCTCGGATTTTTCGCGCAACGGCAGCTTGGCTCTGGGCTGGGGGCAACGTAGGATGCCCCCATGCCCCGCGTCGCCATTGCAGCCAGTCCCAGCTTGGCCGGCTTTCTGCGCCAGCGAAGACAAGAGCTGGGGTTGGGGCTGCGCGACGTCCAGAGTCGCTCTGCCGAATTCGGTCAACAGATTCCGTTCTCGACGCTCGCGAAGATCGAGAAGGGGACGGTTGAACCGGGCATGGTACGCATCGAGCTGTTGTTAGAGTTGTACGGCGTGCCGATGGCGGTGCTCGATGATTTGCTCAGCATGGAAGCGTTCGCGGCACCCGACGAGCGCGCCGAGGACCTCGAACGACCCGACATCAAGGCGAGAGAGCACTTCAAGAACGGTGATCTTGCGCGCGGACTCGGAGTGATCTTTGCTTCGCGGCGGCTCTACTCGTTAGACGGTCCCAACGCACTCCTGCGGCAGAAGGTCGACATCACCTTCGCGATCCTGCTGAGAAGCCAAGGTAAGTACCGGCTCGCGCAGTTCATCCTCGACGAGCTGCAGTTCAGCAACCCTGACACAGAGTTGAAACAGTTCGTGTTGGGAACGGCAGCGACCGGCGATCTCGAGTCGGGTCGTTTAGAACTTGCCAAGGCGCGGCATGCGGCGATGTCGCGGCATGCGAGCGGCGCCAATCAGAAGACGATGGAAGGGCTGCGCTATAAGCATCAAAGCCTGTTGGCCGAACTCGCTGGAAATTTCAGCGAGGCCATTCGACTGGCCACGCTTGCGATACCGCTGCATCAAGAGGCAGGAGATGCTGGTGTCGTCCGCATGCTGCACGCGATCATCGGCCGCCTGCATTGCAAGCTCGGCCAGCATGCGAAGGGCCTCGCCCTGCTCGAAGACGCTCGAGCCTCAGCCTTGGCCGCGAAGGCGCCACGAGTCGTCGCGGCGTACGACATCATGAAGGCCGATTGCCTGCGCCAATTGGGCCGGTTCGACGAGGTCGCTGCGCTTGCCAAGCCGATCCTCGAACTTGCTAAACGCGTGAACGACAGGCCCTTGGAACTGGAAGCGCACCATGCGCTGTGGAAGGTTGCCGAGGCTGCCGGCGACGCGCACAGCGCCAAGCGCCATCTCGCTGCCGCGTTGGAATTGGTCGGTCACATCGATGACCCATCCGCCAAATACCAGGAATTGCGGCAGATTCTTGCTGATCGCGGCAACGAGCCGGTTTCTGCCGGTTCGGGCCGCGGGCGCAAACGGGCCTCAGCGCTCGCGGGTGGGCTGCGCCCCAGTTTTCAAAAAAACTAGTTGCCAATTAGGAATATTTGAGGGTAAGGTTCGTCCATGCCGCGTGAAGCGATCCAACCCTCTACGGCGCTCGCCCGTTTTCTCATGGAACGGCGCCTCAGTTTGGGGCTCACGCTTCACGAGGCGCGCGACCGCACGAGCGAAGCCGGGATGAGCATTAGTCCCTCCGTCATCGCCCGGATCGAAGAAGGGCAGATCGAGCCTGGAATCCTGCGGGTTCAGGCGTTGTTCAAAGCGTATGGCTTGCCGTTGTCGCTGGTCCCCGACCTGATCGCGCGCGACCAGGTGGGTGAGTTTCCACCGGCGCGGCTCGACGCCACCACACTGCTCGAACGTGCCTTGCTGCTGTTCGACTCCGGCGATCGCGGCGGGGCGCTCGCACATCTGCTCGCGATGCGTCTTCCGCGCGAGGGCGAATCACGTGAGGCCGTGGCGCTGCGTTTGCGCGCCATCGTGGTGCTCGCGGTAGCGTTTCAGCGCAGCGGCAGGCTGTCGCTGTCCAAGCGCGTGCTCGACGACGTGCTCACCAATCCGCCGCACGACGAATCGCTGTTGCGCGAAGCGTTGATCGCGCTGGGTGAATGTTGGTGGCTGATGGGGTCGGCCGAGATGGGATTGGCACTTCTGGATCGCGCGGCCTCGCATATCGAAGGGGTCACCGAAGAGGATTTGCATACGCTGCAGTTGGCGCGACTCAACGCATTGCTCGCGGCCGGCCACTTCGACGAGGCCGAGCGCACGGCCAGCATTACCGCCGATGAGAGCGGAATGCACGACACGGTCGAGAAGGGGATCATGCATGGCGTCGCGTGGCTAGCGGCCACGCGTGCCGGACGCACGCCCGCCACGCCGCGCAAGTCGGCCAATCATGCCGTGCATGCCGTGCTCACAGCGGCGCGTGCGCAAGCGGCGCTCGATGCGGGCCAAACGGACGAGGCGCTGGCACTTGCCCAAGCAGCCGTCGCCGCTGCCGATCACGCCGACGATCCCCGTGCCGGGCTCGCGGCCCACGGCATTTTGTGGTGCGCGGCGCTCAAGGCAAACAACAGCCGGACTGCCAAGGCCGCACTGAAGGCGGTGCGGAATTGGCTCGATGACACGGACGATCTCACCGAAACAATTGTTGCGTTGCGGCGCGCGCTGGCTCACGAGTCGCGCCCGTCGTCTTCGCCCGCGCGCGCGCCGAAAGCGCGACGCGCCACACGGAAGCGCCGTTCCTAAGGGTTGACTGGCAGGGGGTAGGAACGCCAGACCGCCGCTCCTCTCGTCGATTGCAATCCACAAGTTGATGAAGGATGCGGCGGTCGCAGTATCCGAGGGGCTCGGCTAGTCTTCGGCTCGATGTCTGCTGCTATCACAATCGACAACAAACCCAGCGCTCGGCAGTGGTGCGTTGCCGGGCTGCTTTGTCTCGTGTTGTCGATCGGCGCGTTCGGGCGTGCGCTCAACGGCGGAATGCTTTGGGACGATCGCTTGATGGTCTCCGACAACACCGCGCTGCGCACGGTCGAGGGCCTGAAAGCGATTTGGACCTCGCCTGGGGCGACCTTTCAGTACTACCCGCTCACCTACACATCGTTTTGGTGGGAATACCGCGTGTGGGGCGACGCTCCGCTCGGTTATCGCTGCGTCAACCTGCTGCTGCACGCGTTCGCCGCTTTGCTGTTGTGGCGATTGTTGACCAGTCTTGCATCGCGCGGTGCGTTGGTGGCGGCACTGTTGTGGTGCGTCCATCCCGTGCAGGTCGAGTCGGTGTCGTGGATTGCAGAGCGAAAAACCGTGCTTTCGGGGCTCTTGTACTGGGCCGCCCTCGCGCTCCTATGGCCTGCATTCCAAGCCGACAGCAATGCTTGGAAACAACGGCGCACATGGCTCGGCGCGCTGGCGTTTGTCGCTGCCTTGCTGGCCAAGACGTCAGCGGTGACGTTGCCGGCCCTGTTGCTGCTTCTGATTTGGATGAAGCGCGGCCGGCTGACGCGCGCGATCGGTCTGCAATCGCTCCCACTGTTCGGAGCCGCCGCGGCGTTGAGTGCGATGACGATTACGGTCGAACGACAACTGACCCTCACCGCTCACACGCTGCACGCGCTCACTGTAGTGGATCGAATCGCGAACGCTGGAACCGGGTTGTGGCACTACACGCTCAAGCTTTTCTTCCCTTGGCCCTTGATGGCCATCTACCCGCGCACGGCCCCAACGTTTTGGGGTGTCGTGTTGTTTGCTGTCTGGCTCTTGGGTCCGCTCGCGCTGTTCAGGTGGCGAGGGCGGATTGGCCGCGCCCCCGCCGCGGCCGCGATCGCGTTCTTGCTGCTGCTCGCCCCCACACTGGGGTTTGTAGACTTCGGATTCATGCAGTCGTCATGGGTTGCCGACCGTTTTCTCTATCTACCGTGCGCGGTACTGATCGCACTCGTCGTTCACGCACTCGCCGGGCGTGTGCCGCGCAGCGCGGGACTGGTGTTGCTCGCGGCGCTCTGCCTGCTCTCGGCGCAACGCGCCGGAGTGTTTGCCAGCGAGCGCTCGCTGTGGAACGACACCCTGAAGAAGAATCCGGACGCCTGGATGGCGCACGTGCAACTTGCGTTCGCGGCGCTGCGGTCGGAGCAAGTCGATCTAGCGTTGACGGAGATGCAGTCCGCGGAAAAACTCCAACCCGACTCGGACGTCGTGCAGCATCGGCTCGGCGT
Source organism: Acidobacteriota bacterium (assembly GCA_031395565.1). Classification (GTDB taxonomy): domain Bacteria; phylum Acidobacteriota; class Polarisedimenticolia; order J045; family J045; genus JANNUT01. Next base: position 7,217 of record JANNUT010000219.1, read on the forward strand.
GGTGCTGCTGCGTGCCGGTCGCGCCGAGCAAGCGCTGGTGCACTTCGATCGCGCCGTCGCGTTGAGCCCTGGGAACTTGGAAGCACGAAACGATCGCGCCAACCTGTGGGCCGATCTGGGCCGGCTCGACGAGGCGATCGCCGAGTACGAGCGATTGCTGCAACTCGCGCCGCCGCGCGCCGAAACGCTCACCAATCTCGGGAACGCATTGATGCGCGCCAAGCGTGGTGACGAGGCGGCCCAACGGTTTTCGCAAGCATCGCTGCTGGATCCTGGGTACGCGGCGGCGTGGAATGGCCGCGGTGCGCTGCTTTTGTCGCAGGGGCACTTCGACGAGGCGCTTGCATCGTTCTCGCAAGCGGCCACGCTTGTTCCGGCCGATGCCGACTATCGATTCAATCGCGGGCTGGCGTTGTCACGCCTCGGTCGTTGGCCAGCGGCGGTCGCCGCGTACCGCGAAGCGATCGAGATTCGAGCGAGGCACACTGCAGCCCGACATGCGTTGGTGCTGGCCTTGGTATCTGCCGGTGACGTTCAGACAGCGCGACGCGAGGTTCTAGACGGTCAACGGCTTGGCGTGATCTATCCGTCCGAGTTGCTGACTCGCGTTGGAATGTAGTCGCAGCCGCTATTGCCGTGCAGCGCGCAGCACCTGATTGCGACCCGATCGTTTGGCTTCGTACAGTGCCTTGTCTGCCAAGTGGATCATCGTCTCGGCCTCGCCCCGCGCATCGTCCAGGTCGGCAATACCGCAACTGATCGACAGGTGGAGCGGTTCGATCCCGCTGCCGCAGATGAGTGGTGTCTCGCCCAGCCGCCGGCGGATGCGCGATGCAATCCGCGCCGCACCGGCTGCACCAGTCTCAGGCAACACGATCGAAAACTCGTCCCCACCGGGACGCGCCACGATGTCCGAGCGCCGCACGGCGTCGAGCAATACCTGCGACAGCAACAGCAACGCGCGATCGCCGATCGGGTGACCGTATGTATCGTTGAGCGACTTGAAGTGGTCCAGGTCGATCAAGATCAACGCCAGCGATTGCCCGCCGCGCCGGGCACGTTGTTCTTCGCGTTCAAGAAACGCCTCGTAGGCACGCCGGTTGTAGAGCCCTGTGAGTGGATCGCGCAACGTGAGTTCCAAAGCGTCGGCGTGGCGCCGGGCGTTGCGCGCAGGAATCGCAGCGGCGGCCGCGATCTCCAACAAATGGGCCGCGGCGTTGGGCTTTTGCTGACGGAGCTGGGCGTCATCGAGATAGGCGATCCAACCGGACGCGTCACCGAGATCGCTGAGTGGGACTGCCAACAGGCGCGGCGGTCGATGCGCTTGCCGCCAGCGATGAATACCCTGATCGTCCATCACGCGCGAGGGCTCCGGCGAGCTTGGATCCAGCGAAACCATGGCCGTCGCCTGTGGCAGCCGCGCACGCATCTCTTCCAACAACGCGGTCTCGAGGTCAGCCGGATCGAGCATCCGGGCCAAACGCAAAAACAGCGGTTCTCGCAGCGGAAGCTCGCGCGTCTCGACACGAGGTGCAGTCCTCAGTCGCGACTCTCGAACTCGGGCCGGGGAAGCTGTCTGCCGTGAGCGTGTGTCTTTTCCAGCCATGCTCGGTTCCTGGTCCAGGTCTTTGAGCTGGGAGAGCTGAAAGCCTGGGGACTCGATCGGTAGGTTCCGGTACTGCGAAAGCTCCCGTGCCCTTCTCGCCAGTCTGGATAACTCACTGACAAATAAGGGTCTATCCAACTCCAGTGGCTGCTGACAACTTGGTCCCTGCCTCGTGGCAAGACAACCAATTTTTGAACACAGGGGCTAAAGGTTGGACACGGCGAGGCGAGGAGAAGAGCGGATCGCGGCGGGAGCCGAACCACAGGAGCGAACAGCCCTGACCGCGACATCTGGAGGAGACGGCAATGGCGAGTTTTTCGGTAGTGACCAACATCGGGGCGCTGAACGCGCACAACCAATTGGTGGGGACGCAGCGCAATCTGCAGACCACCATCAACCGCCTGTCGTCGGGCCTGCGCATCAACGGTGCGAAGGACGACGCGGCGGGCCTGGCGATCGCCGAGAACCTGCGCGCCGACGTGCAGGGACTCAATCAAGCGGTTCGCAACGCTAATGACGGCATTAGCGTGATCAACGTGGCTGATTCGGCACTCGGGGAAATTGCGAACCTGCTGCAACGGGCCATGACACTGGCCGAGCAGTCTGCGTCCGACACATCGGGTGCCGACAGCAGCACGTCGAAAACCGCGATCAACGGTGAGTACACGCAGATCCTGGCCGAGATCGACCGAATTGCCTCGACCGTGGAATTCAACGGTCTATCGCTGCTTTCCGGCAGTGGCGCAACGATCGATGTGCAGGTCGGCCTGGCGTCGTCCGCCAACGATCGGATCGCGATCACGACCGTCGGGATTAGCGCTTCGTCGCTTGGATTGACCAGCGATTCGCTGCTGACAGCGTCCGACTCGCGCACGGAACTCGAGGCGATCCAGACGGCGATCGACGATGTCTCAGGGAATCGCGGTGATCTTGGTGCGTACTACAACCGCCTCGAGCACACGATCCAAGTGATCTCGGTGCAGGCCGAGAATCTACAAGCGGCCGAGAGTCAGATCCGCGACGCCAACATCGCGATGGAAGTCGTCAATCTGACGAAGTACCAAGTGCTGAACCAGACCGGCTTGTCAGCCTTGGCGCAAGCGAACTCGACGGCGCAAAGCGTGTTGTCGCTGCTGCGCGGCGGCTAATCGAGCAGAAAAAAAGTTGAGGGCTCGGGCCTTGCGTAGGCCGAGTCCGTAAATATCCACGGCCAGCCGTGGACCTCCAGAGGGCGCCGTCCGGGAAATTGGTCCCCCGGGCGGCGCCCCGTTTGGCGTCCCTGACCCCTCTCAAGTTTCTGCATGAACCGACGAAACGCTCAGTGCGCGGCGGAGTGGCCGCACACCAGCGACCGGGAAGCGCTGGGTCTTGGGAAAGGGAGGTGGTCGAGCCGCCGTCCACATCGATTCAAAAACTCAGCGGTAACCGTTTCAAAACGACACAACCACAAGCGGGCCACGGATAGGCCCAACGCAGTGGCGGGACGCCAACTGCGGACCTTCATGGAGGATGACACTCATGGCAAATTTTTCAGTCGTTACCAACGTCGGCGCCATCAACGCTCAGAATCAGGTGCAGCGCACGCAGTTGAATCTGGCCACCACGATCAATCGCTTGTCGTCCGGCCTGCGCATCAACGGCTCCAAGGATGACGCTGCCGGTTTGGCGATCGCCGAAGGACTCCGCGCCGATGTTTCGGCACTCAACCAAGCCGTGCGAAATGCCAACGACGGTATCGGCGTCATCAACGTTGCCGACTCGTCGCTGGGTGAAGTTGGCAACCTGCTGCAACGCGCGGTGACCCTGGCCGAGCAAGCAGCGTCGGGTACCTCGGGCATCGACAGCAGCACCTCCAAGCAAGCGCTCAACAACGAATACAACGCGCTGCTCTCGGAAATCGATCGTATCTCGGCGACCGTCGAATTCAACGGCCGTACGCTGCTGAGCGGCTCCGGAACCACCATCGAGGTCCAAATCGGAACAGGCAGCAGCTCCAACGACACGATCGCCATCACCACCACCGGTGTGAGTGCTTCGGGTCTTGCTCTGACCACTGACAACCTGTTGACCGCATCGGATGCAAAGCTCGAATTGGTCGCGATTCAGGATGCGATCGACACCATCAGCAGCAATCGCGGCTCGTTGGGCGCGCTCTCCAACCGCTTGCAGTACACGATCTCGGTCATCACGGCACAATCCGAGAACTTGAAAGCGGCCGAGAGTCAGATCCGTGATGCCAACATCGCCGAGGAAATCGTGAACTTGACCAAGTACCAGGTGCTGTCACAGACCGGCCTGTCGGCCTTGGCCCAAGCGAACACGACCTCGCAAAGCGTGCTGTCGCTGCTGCGGTAAAGAAGAACGCACTCGATAGGGGTGGGGGCTGTACCGGCCCGGTACGGCCCCCACCATTTACTTGATGGACGTTGACGCGATCGGCCAGGGAGACCTGATGTCACCCGGGGAGCGCACAGATCACGGCAACGGGAGGACCAAGCGATGAGCGAAAAGGTGGCAGAGCTCCAAGCCTTACCTTCGACTCTCAACTCGGAAACTGCAGCTCGCCCTGCAGCGACCCAGGCACGCACCAATCCCACAACCGATCCGAAGGAAGAGAAGACGAGCAACGCACCGCTCGAGGATCCGGCGGCACTCAAAGCCAAAGTGGAACAGGCGGTCTCGTCCGCAGCGATTCAGCAAGTGACGTTTAGATACGAGGCCACAGAAGACGGCAACATCATCATCAAGATCAAAGACGCCGAAACCGATAAGGTCATCAAGCAGATACCCCCGGAGGGGCAGCTTGAATTCGCCCGCAAGCTTCGGGATTTCCTCGGGATCTTGTTCGACAAGCAAGCCTGAGACTGAGTGAGGTAACAAGATGGCTTTGGGCGCGATCAGTTTTGGACAGGGAATCGCATCGGGGATCGATTTCCGGGCGGTCGTCGATGCGATCATTTCTGCCGAGAGCCAGCCGATCAAGAAGCTGCAGGCTCGGATCGATTCGTTCACCAAAGCCAAGAACTCGTACGGTGAAATCGACAAGCTGTTGAAGGACTTCCAAACGAAGCTGCAAGAAATCAAGTCGGGTGGGACGTTCGGCGGCAAGCTCGCCACGCTCAGCGACAAGGAAGCGCCGCTCACCGTATCGGCTGGCGCGAGTGCGGCCACCGGTGTCTATGAGATCAAGGTCGAGGACATTGCGCAGTCCAACCGCGTCCGCTCCGCCACACTGAGCGACAGAGAATCACCACTCGTCTCCGACGGTACCATCACGATCAAGTCGGGGAGCAAAGACACCATCAGCATCAACGTCAGCGCCGCTTCCGGCAACAACTCGCTGCAGGCCATCGCCGACACGATCAACGGCGCCAACGCAGGTGTTGCAGCCAACATCATCAACGATGGCAACGGCTCGATTTTGGTGGTGCGCGCCAAGGACTCGGGGACGTCGAACGCACTGACCATTACCGATGACACCAACCTCAACCTCGACGATGCCGGCAATGTGTTGCAAGCCGCCAAGAACGCCAAGGTGGTGGTGGACGGCGTCACCGTTACGTCGCAAACCAATACGATCAGCGGTGCCATCTCGGGCGTGTCGCTGAACTTGACAGGCACCACGGCTTCCACGGCTCAGTTGACGATCGGTGAAGACATCGAGGGGAGCAAAGAGTCACTCAAGAACTTCGTGGCGGCTTACAACAAGATCAACGACTTTTTCGTGAAGAACTTCGGCAGCGCGACCGAAATCGGCGCGTCGGCGATTGCCTCGAGCTCGATTGCACGCAACCTGCAGCGCCAGATCCAGAGCCTGGTTACCGGCAGCGTTGTTGGCGTGGCGAGCGGAAATCTGAGCACTCTTTCCGAGCTGGGAATTACGGTCGCAGATCGTACCGGCAAGCTCGATTTCAATGCAACGAAGTTTAGCGAGCTGGTCGAGCAGGGGCGCTTCGATGAAGTGCGATCGGTGCTGCTGTCGTCAGGATCTACCAGCGACCCGTCAACGCGCTACATCGGCGCATCGTCGAAAACCAAGCCGGGTAGTTACGCCGTCAAGGTGACCACCGCCGCGGAGCGCGCCGACATCGCCGCGTCGACGGCAATTGGTGCCGGCGGCCTGACAGCAAACGAAACACTGACGATTTCCTTCGGGGCGCGAAACGTCAATGTGGCGCTGCTCGCAGGCGATACCACGAGTCAGATCGTCACCAAACTCAATACCGCGCTGGACAACGCAGGATTGGGCGCTACCGCCTACAGCGAGGCCGGCAAACTCCGGTTGCGCACCGATGACTACGGCGTGTTGCAAACCATCAGCGTGGTGAGCGATGTCGACGATCTTGCCGATGGAAACTCGACCGGCTTCGGCAGCACCTTACAAAGCGATGCCGGCGTCGACATCGTAGGGACGATCGGCGGCGTCGTGGCCGAGGGCAAGGGGAATGCCCTGACCGGCGCCAGCGGAACCGATGCTGAAGGACTACTCGTGAAGGTCTACGCGACCGCGACGAGTGTTGCTGCCAAGTCTGGCGATTTTGGTTCGGTCGGATACAGCCAAGGTTCTGCCGATCGATTCATTCAGACTATCGAAGGCATTACCAACGCGACGGACGGCACCATCAAGTCGGTCAAGGATTCGTACGACGCGTCGATCAAGAGTAACAACGCACGCATCACCGCGATGCAGGATCGCCTGGCGCTCCGGCAGGAAATGTTGATCAAGCAGTTCTCTGCCGCCGAGCAAGCGATCTCGCAACTGAAGTCTTACCAGAGCTCGCTACAAGGGCTGAAGTAAAACGAGCTAGGTCAACCGATCGGAAGGGGAGTCACCAGCGAATGATGCAAGCAGCATTGCAAGACCGAGCACGTCGCGCCTATCAGACAACGCAGATCCAGCCCGACGACCCGCTCGACCTGGTCGTCCAGTTGTATGACGGAATGCTGGGGTTTCTTCGACGCGGTGCGGACCACCTGGCGTCCAAAGAGTTTGTACCCGCGGCAGATCGGATTCGTCGTGCGGCCGATATTTTGGGCGAGTTGCAAGCCGTGCTCGACATGGAGCGCGGTGGCGACGTCGCAATCAATCTCGATCGCCTCTATGCCTATAGCAGACGCCGCCTGATGGAAGGACATCTGCAGGCCGATCCCGCGGCGCTGCACGAAATTGCCAACCTGTTGCAGCCGCTTCGCGATGCGTGGGCCGAAGCCCGCCTCAAGCAGATGGCCGGCGAAACTTCAGTACCGGCGGGTGTGCGATGAACCTGGCTCAGCAGGCAGAAACTCTGGCGACAGAGCTGCGATGCCTGGGCCGGGAAGCTCGCTCGTTGGTAGCACAAGGGCGTCTGCAGGACTTGGAACAGATCGGCACGCGCAGCGGCACCACGCTCGAGCAGTTGCGCGCGTTGTATCCCGACGGCCGCGTCGAGCATCTTCAGGTGCGTCAGATCCTGGATGAAGTGACCGCTGAGAGCGCGGCCACGCAACAGTTGTTGATCGCCTTGCGCGACGAGTTGAAGCGGGCGATCGACGAGACGTACGCGGCGGGTCGAGCCGTGAACAGCTACGCCAGGCAGGGCTAGTCCTCGCTCCTCCAGTTGAGGCCAGACCGGCCGGTCCTGGTGGTCGCTGTGTCTGTGCCGAGCCCTCAAAGGGGCGGCCGAAGCGGGGGTCACAGCCCGAGCCGGCAAACTCCCCAATCGAGACCGCAAAACTGATGTACGGGGTGGAGCGGCTCTGCTATCTCCTGACCGGCCTGCAGCGCGAGCAATTGTGGTGATCTTTGACCTCGGTCAAACACGAGGACGGGTCCCGGGGGTAGCGTCACCTACCTGGAGGATTCGTGCTACCGACCCGCCTCACCCTTGACGGCAACGAGGCTGCCGCCTCGATCGCATACCGGCTCAGCGACGTTATTTCCATCTATCCAATCACACCGTCCTCGACGATGGGTGAACTCGCCGACCAGTGGTCGGCCGACGGCAAACCGAATCTGTGGGGAGCGATTCCCTCTGTCATGGAGATGCAGAGCGAGGCAGGTGCCGCGGGGAGTGTTCACGGTGCGCTGCAGGCGGGCGCATTGGCCACCACCTTCACCGCGTCGCAGGGCTTGTTGTTGATGCTGCCCAACATGTACAAGATCGCGGGCGAACTGACGCCGGCCGTTTTCCATGTCGCGGCGCGCGCGATTGCCACCCACGCGCTCTCGATCTTCGGCGATCACAGCGACGTCATGTCAGCGCGCAGTACAGGCTGGGCGATGTTGTGCTCGGGCTCGGTGCAGGAAGCGCATGACCTGGCGCTGGTGTCGCATAGCGCAACGCTCTCGTCGCGGGTGCCGTTCTTGCATTTCTTCGACGGTTTTCGGACCTCGCACGAAGTTTCGAAAATCGATGCGCTGGCCGACGACGATCTGCGCGCGATGATCGATGATGGCCTGGTCCGCGCGCATCGCGAGCGCGCCCTGGCACCCGAACGATCCTTTATCCGCGGAACGGCGCAGAATCCCGACGTGTTCTTCCAGTCGCGTGAGGCGGCCAATTCGTACTACAGCGCCTGCGTCGCACTGGTCGAGAACGCGATGGAGAAATTCGCCGCGCGTACGGGCCGCCGCTACAAACTGTTCGACTACGTGGGTCATCCGCAAGCCGAGCGTGTGCTGGTGATGATGGGCTCGGGCGCAGAAGTGGCGCACGAAGCGATCGAGGCACTGGTTGCTGCAGGCGAAAAGGTCGGTCTCGTCAAGGTCCGCCTGTATCGGCCCTTCTCTGCCGAGCATTTGCTGGCGGCTCTGCCGTCCAGCGTTCGTAGCGTGGCAGTTCTCGATCGTTGCAAAGAGCCGGGTGCGCTGGGTGAGCCGTTGTTCCTCGACACCATCGCGGCATTGGCAGAAGCCGTGTCCTGCGGAAAGCGCGCGACGCTTCCGCGTGTGATCGGCGGCCGCTATGGAGTGGCGTCCAAAGAGTTCACGCCGGCGATGGCCAAGGCGGTGTTGGACGAGTTGTCGATCTCTTCGCCTCGCCCCCGAGTCACCGTAGGAATCGAGGACGATGTCACTCACCTCAGCGTCAACGCCGACCCGAGTTTCGCTACCGAACAACCGGACACGGTTCGCTGCTTGTTCTATGGGCTCGGTTCGGACGGTACGGTGGGCGCCAACAAGAACTCGATCAAGATCCTCGGCGAGGAGACCGATCTGTTCGTACAGGGCTACTTCGTCTACGACTCGAAGAAGTCCGGATCGATGACAGTCTCGCATCTGCGCTTCGGGCCACACCCGATTCGCTCGAGTTACCTGATCGATCGCGCGAGCTTCGTGGCGTGTCATCAGGAGACCTTCCTCGATCGCCTCGATCTTTTGGAGTACGCCGCCCAGGGATCGACCTTCCTGCTCAATACGTCCAAGCCTGTGGACAAGGTTTGGGCCTCTCTGCCGCGCCCGATTCAGGAAGGAATCCTCGAACGCGGGATTCGACTCTGGACCATCGATGCGGCACGAGTGGCCGGCGATTTAGGCCTCGGCAAGCGTATCAATACCGTAATGCAAGCGTGCTTCTTCGCGATCTCGGGAGTGTTGCCGCGAGAGCAGGCAATCTCTGCAATCAAGCACTCGATCGAGAAGAGCTATGGGGCGCGTGGTCAACACGTCGTCGACAAGAACGTTGCCGCCGTCGACGCAGCGTTGGCGTCGATGGTCGAAGTGCCGGTGCCCGGCTACGTCACGAGTCAGCTACAACGCCGGCTGCCGGTGGCAGGTTCACCTCCACCGTTCGTTCTCGATGTCACGGCGCGGCTGATTGCAGGCCAAGGTGATCGGTTGCCGGTCAGCGCTTTCCCGGTGGATGGTACGTGGCCTCGCGGTACGGCCCGTTACGAGAAACGTGCGATCGCGGCCGAAGCTCCGGTGTGGGACGAAGCGATCTGCATTCAATGCGGCAAGTGCGTGATGGTTTGTCCGCACGCCGTGATTCGATCGAAGGTGTGTCAGACCGATCGCCTGTCCGACGCGCCGGCAGCGTTCACGACGGTGCCGGCAAGATTCCGCGAATTCACAGACTGGCGCTACACGCTGCAGGTGTCTTTGGACGACTGCACCGGTTGTGGACTGTGCATCGAAGCATGTCCGGTAAAGAACAAGAGCGAGGTCCGGTTGCGCGCGATCAACATGGCGCCTGTGGCCGAGCGTCACGATGTCGATCAGGCGAACTGGGACTACTTCCTCGAATTGCCGGAAGCACCGCGCGAGAAGTTGCGGCTGGAAACCGTCAAGGACTTGCAGTTGGCCGAGCCGCTGTTCGAGTTTTCGGGTGCGTGTGCCGGTTGCGGCGAGACACCCTATTTGAAGCTGCTCACGCAGCTCTTCGGCGATCGCGCTCTGATTGCCAACGCCACCGGATGCTCGTCGATCTATGGTGGCAACTTACCGACTACTCCCTGGACACAGAATCGTGAAGGACGCGGACCGGCGTGGTCGAACTCGCTGTTCGAGGACAACGCGGAGTTCGGTCTGGGCATTCGTTTGGCGGTGGATCAGCAGGCCGCGCGTGCTGCTCAACTGGTGGAGCAGCTGGCGCCACAACTGGGTGCCCAGCTGGCAGAGGACGTGATCAAGGCCGAGCAAAGTGATGAAGCCGGGATTACGGCTCAACGCGAGCGCGTGCTGATGTTGAGAGCGGCTCTCAAGGGAGTGCCGGGCGCACCCGCACGCGAGTTGGAGACATTGATCGAGGCACTCGTCAAGAAGAGCGTTTGGATCGTGGGTGGGGACGGCTGGGCGTATGACATCGGGTTCGGAGGCTTGGACCACGTGTTGGCCTCGGGCCGCAACGTCAACTTGGTTGTGCTCGATACAGAGGTCTATTCGAACACGGGTGGGCAGATGTCCAAGTCGACGCCACGCGGTGCGGTCGCCAAGTTTGCCGCGGCCGGCAAGCCAGGGCGCAAGAAAGACCTGGCGTTGATGGCGATCGGCTATGGCAATACCTATGTGGCTCAGGTGGCCTTCGGCGCTGACGATGGGCACGTGGCCCGCATTTTCGCTGAGGCCGAGGCTCACGATGGTCCATCGCTGATCATCTGCTACTCGCCTTGCATCGCTCACGGCTTCGATCTCGTGCAGGGCTTGTCGCAACAGAAAGCAGCCGTCGCCAGCGGGCACTGGCCACTGTTTCACTACAACCCCGCGCGCGACGCGCTGGGTGAGAACCCCTTGGTGATGGACTCCAAGCCGCCGTCCTTGCCGCTGGCGCGCTACATCTACAACGAGACGCGCTATTCGATGTTGGCTCATGCGCAGCCCGAGCGTGCCCGTGCACTGCTGAGCGAAGCGGAGGCCGATGTGCGCCGCCGCTGGAACCTCTATCGCCACTTGTCTGGTGCTGGTCCTGAGTGGGCCCCACCGGCGCCAAAGCCACAACCGCTGCAGGAGCAAGAGCCATGATCGATCTATCTACCGATTGGCTAGGCCTTCCACTCAAGAACCCGCTCGTGGCCTCTTCGTCGCCATTGACGGAAAGTCTCGATGCGGTACTTCGGATGGAGGACGCGGGTGCGGCGGCAGTCGTGATGCACTCACTGTTCGAGGAGCAGATTCAGATCGAGAGCCACACACTCGATCGGCATCTGACCGAGACCAGCGACAGCTACGCGGAGGCTCTGTCGTACTTCCCAGATATGAACGGCTACAACCTCGGACCGGATGGCTACGTCGAGCATTTGCGTCGCATCAAGCAACGGGTGGGTGTGCCGGTGATCGGCAGTCTGAACGGTGTCAGTTCTGGCGGCTGGATCAGTTATGCCAAGAAGATCGAGCAAGCCGGCGCCGACGCCCTCGAACTCAACGTCTACTTCATCCCCACAGATCCAACCATGAGCGGCGCCGACGTCGAGCAAATGTACGTGGATCTGGTGCGCGATATCACCCGCAGCGTAAACATCCCCGTCGCCGTCAAGCTGGCGCCGTTCTTCAGCGCACCGCTGCATGCCGCGCAACAGTTGGTCGACGCTGGCGCACGCGGACTGACGCTCTTCAACCGGTTCTATCAGCCGGACTTCGATCTGGAGCACTTGGAAGTCGTCCCCAACGTGCGCTTGAGTCATAGCGACGAGCTACGCCTGCGGCTCCGCTGGGTGGCCATCATGTACGGCCGCATCAAGACAGACATGGCGATTACCGGTGGCGTGCACGACGCCGGCGATGTGCTCAAGTGCATGATGGCCGGCGCCAACATCGCAATGATGACGTCCGCTCTGCTCAAGCATGGAATCGAACATCTGCCGCGAACGCTCGCCGAGCTTCTCGAGTGGATGGACCGGCACGAGTACGAATCGATTCGTCAGATGAAGGGCAGCATGAGCCAGCGCAACGTCTCGCAGCCGGCGGCGTTTGAGCGTGCCCAGTACCTAAGAGCGTTGCGCTCATACCCTCAACACGGCACCGCCCCTGTCTGGCCCCGTTCTCACTAAGAGGAGCACCTAGCAGGTCAAATCGCCGCGTTGAATGCGCTTCCACTTCTCGACGAACGTGGTGCGCTTCAGATCGAGCAGTTGTGCGGCACGAGCCTTGTTGCCGTTGGTCAACTCCAGGCTCTGCAGTATTAGGCTCTTCTCGATCTCCGAAACGATCCCGCGGAAGTTGATGCCGTCTTCGGTGACATGCAGTTGCGGTGCCGGCGTCAACGATTCTCCGTTGAACTCTTGAGGCAAGTCGCTGATCTCAATGTGTGCGCGCGAACCCGACATGACGGTGGCGTACTCCATGGCGTTTTCGAGTTCGCGGACGTTGCCCGGCCACTCGTAACGCATCAATTCACGCATGGCGTCCTGCACCACCTCCTTGGCGGGGAGTTGATTGCGATGGGCGTACTTGTGAACGAAGTGCACAGCCAGCAGTGGAATGTCGGAGCGGCGGTCGCGCAGAGGCGGCACGGCCACGGGAATCACGTTTAAGCGGTAATACAGATCTTCGCGGAACTCGCCGCGGTCGACCTTGGCCTTGAGATCCTCATTGGTGGCGGCCACGACCCGCACATCGACGTCAATCGGCTTGGTGGAGCCAATCCGGTTGATCTGTCGTGTCTGCAACGCGCGCAGCAGTTTGACCTGCAGGTCCATCCGCATCGTGCCGATTTCGTCGAGAAACAGCGTGCCGCCCTCGGCCATCTCGAAACGGCCCGGCTTGTCCTTGTCGGCGCCGGTGAATGCTCCGCGAGAGTGTCCAAACAGTTCGCTCTCGATCAGATTCTCCGGGATTGCGCCGCAGTGCACGGCAATCAGCGGTTTTGATTTGCGGCTGGGATGACGGTAGTGCAGTGCGTGGACGATCAATTCCTTACCGACACCGCTCTCTCCGGTGATCATCACCGTCGAGTCGACTTGCGAAACCTTTTCGAGCAATTGGAAGACGCGCTGCATCGCGGGCGATTTGCCAATGATCTTGTCGAAGCTGACGCGCTCCAACAGTTCGGTGCGCAGCCGGGTATTCTCTTCACGTAACTGACGCGTATCTAGACCGCGCTCGATGGCAAAACGGAGTTGGGCCAAGGCAAACGGTTTGGGCAAATAGTCGGAGGCTCCCTCGCGCATCGCTTCGACCGCCGAATGCACGGTCGCAAAGCCGGTCATCATGATCACGACCATGCTGGGGTAGTGCTCGCGTGCCTTGCGCATCAAATCGAGGCCGCCCATGTGCGGCAACTTGAGGTCGGTAATAAGTACGTCGGCCGGGCTATCGACCAGCATGTCCCAGGCCTTCTCGGCCGTCTGCGAACCACGCGCCACGTGACCCGACTCGGTCAGGAAGTCGATCACCATTCTGAGCAGCCCAGGGTCATCTTCCGCGACCACGATGTTCCAGCGTTCCGTCGTTTGCGCCATCTCGAAGTTCCCTTCGTCCCGTCCGAGGCGAACCTGCCGCGGCTATTGAACTGCTTTCGTTTCCCAGTGATCGCTGCCTAAACATAGTCGGGGGGGGAAGAGTGTCAAGACTCTGACCATTGAGGCGGAAGTAATTTCCTAGCCGTCGGTTGTCCGGCACTGCAGCTGTTTCCAACTGAAACGGCGTCCGCTGAAAACCCCTACGGGGTAAGGCTTTGCAAGGCTCAGGAATTCACGGCACATCGCTTGCTGTACATCGGGCCAACGATGGGAGTTCACCAGGTGTGTCGAGAAATGGTCATTTTGTGCGCGGTGTCGGTGTGCGCATGTCTTGCTGCGGCAGCGAATGAGCCCACACCCGAGGCTGCGGCCACTCTGGAGAACGCACGGCCCGAGGCCCCCAAGGCCGTCTTCGAGCAGGCCGATCCCGAGCTGCGCCTGCTGCGCGAAGCATTAGGCCAAGCCAAGGAGGAGGTCGCTTGGTCGCGCGCCGCTCGTGCGCTGCTGAGCGCGCTCGAGAAGCGTGGTCAGGGAGAGTCGAGCGAGTCGACCTGGTTGATCGACCGGCTCAACTACGTGGAACCCAATCAGCCCGAATGGGTTTGGCGTCGCGGCAATCTGCACCGGAAACAAGATCACACCAAAGCCGCGATCGAAGATTTCGAAAAGCTGGTCTTGATGGCGCCCAACGATCCACTTGCGGTACGCGCACTGCGAGCCTTACCGGAGTTGTACTTGAAAGCGGAGGATCCGCGCGCGGCCGCCGCCGCCGATGAGCGGTTGCTCGCCCAGAACCTCGCCGATCCGCTGCCAGTGCTGGGCCGGTTGATTCGCACGTACGAGACGTTGGGCTTCGAAGACAAGCTGGCCCAGTCACTGCAACGATTGCGCAATATCGGTGGCGATGCAGCCATGGAAAACGCCGACTTGCAGTGGCTCTCGGCAGAGGCGGCCCAGCGCGCGGGGGAAAACGACAAGAGCACCGAGCAACTGCTCGAGTTTGCAAAGAAGTTTCCGGGAGATAAACGTGAGCCCGAGGCCTTGCTGCGCGCGGCGCAGAATCTGAAGGGCCTTGGTCAAGACGCCATGGCGCTCGATCTTGCCGCGCAAGCGATCGAGAAGGCGGGAGATCAGACCTTTCGTGCGCGCGGCTATCTAGAGCGTGCCGAGCTGCTTGAACGGCAAGGCAAGATCGAGGCGGCGGAACACGAGTACGAGAACATTCTCCAAGGCACGCCCGATCTGATGCAGGTCGCGGTCGCACTACATGGACTGGTGCGTCTGTCGCTGGCTCATCACGGCCTGCCTGCGACACTCTTTCGCTTGGCTGCCGTGGCACAGGGGTTCGATCGCTTCTCAGCGCCTTTGGCCAAGCGGCACATCGAGTCGCTGCTGAGAAAGAACGCCGACAAGCTCGCGGAGCTTCCGATCGATGCGGCTGCGGTCACCGAGTTGGCGCGCCGGCTGGGGATTCTCAAGCAAGTCCCAGCAGCACTCAGGTTGTCCGCAGCACAATTGCGCGAAGACTTGGGGGCGCGTCCAGCAGCCGCACAACTCTACGCAACGCTGCTCGACGAGCAGGGAGCGGTCGGTGAGGCGGCGCGTCGTGGCGCGCTGCGCTGTGATCCTTCGCAGCCATTGGAAGCGATTGCGGTTGACGACCTGGAACGGCTCGCGGCACTCAAGCGTGGCGAGCATTGGGATCAGATCGAAGAGTCGCTGATGGGCCGGCTCGACGGACGCGGTGGCGCCACCAAGCGCGCGCTCGTTGCGCGTGCGGCATTCGCGCGCAAGGACCTGACGCGCGTCGGTGAAGTGCTCGAGCCGTTGCAACCGATCAGCGGAGAGGCAGCGTTGCTGCGTGGCGACGAGCGCGCTTTGGCAGGACGTTGGGATGCTGCATGCGAGGACTACACCGCTGCGGCGCCGTACTTCGACTCGGGACCCGAGCATGCGTGGATCGAGGTGCGGCTGGCCAACTGCGATCTGCGCTCCGGCCATCCCCAGGACGCGCGTCAACGATTGAAAGCCGTCATCGAAGGCAAGCCCATGGAGCCGGCTGCGTTCGCGGCCAAGTCGGTGATGGAGCGACTGCCCCCGCCAGAAGAAGACGCGAGTCCCCCGAGGCCAGGCGCATGACACTCGCTGCGGCGCGCTCACAGTCAACAGATCCGTTGCGCTTGCGCGAGCAAACTCTCGATCTCGCGCGAGCGATGGCCGATGCAGGCAAGCGCTTGGCGCTGGCGCTCGAAGAGAAAGAACGCTTGAGCCGTTTGCTCGACGCAGTGCTGGAAAACCTCGATGCGGGTGTCGCCTTGTGCACCGCCGAGGGAAAAGTTCTGGCGGCCAATCGTGCGGCAACGCACCTGGGCGTGGTGAGCGATGGCGTCGATGGACGGCGCCGCCTGCATCCTGCGGTGGCGGCACATGCACCAGAAGATCCTGCACCGATGCATCCGCAGGGCGTGAATGGCCCGGCTTGGATCGTGCGCACACGCCCCATCGATTTCTCAGGTAGCAGCGACGCAACACTTGCGGTCGTCACCGACGTCACCGCGTTGGTGGACCTGGAACGCCGTGAACGCCGTCGTTCGAGGTTCGAGGCGGCAGGCCGCATGGCGGCTGAGTTAGCCCATGAGGTGCGCAATCCACTGGGCAGCTTGGAACTCTTCGCCTCGATGCTGCACGACGATCTTGAAGATCGCCCAGCCCAGCGCGACATGGCGGAGGAAGTACTCAAAGGCGTGCGTCGCCTGTCATCGACGGTGACGCGCTTGCTTTCTGCGGTGCGCGGCAGCGGAATGCGGCGCGGCCGGTGTGATCTGGCGGCTTTGGCGCGCGAGGGTATGCAGTTCGTGGCGCCGATCGCACAGGCGCGTCAAATCGTCCTCACGGCACCGGCGGCGCATGAGTCGTTGCTGGTGCAGGCTGATGCTGAAGCGCTGCATCAAGCGCTCTTGAACCTGCTGGGAAATGCGCTCGACGTCACGCCTGCTGGCGGGCGGATCGACGTGCGTGTGCACGATGGCGGTCAGGAAGTGGCTTTGGAGGTTCACGACAGTGGGCCGGGCGTTCCGCTCACGCTGCGTGAACGAATCTTCGAGCCACTCTTCACAACGCGCGATGGTGGAACCGGTTTAGGCCTGGCAGTGGTGGAACGCGTCGCCATGGACCACGGTGGCCGCGCCGATGCCAGTGATAGCCCGCTGGGCGGCGCGTTGCTTCGCCTGCGTTTTCCGCGGCAACACGAAAATCCAAAGGAGTCGAGCGACTGATGACCGAGACGGTAAGCCGAAGGATTCTCGTTGTAGACGACGATGCCGCGATGCGCTTGGCGATGACGCGCGTGCTCGAGCGCGCCGGATTCGAAGCCGAAAGCTGTGCCGATGGACAGATTGCACTGACCAAGCTCACGGCGCGTCCGTTCGCCGCGATGATCAGTGACGTTCGTATGCCCGGCATCGACGGACGCGAACTCCTCGGGCGGGCCTTGATGCAGCGCCCGGGTCTGAAGGTCCTGATGGTGACCGCCTTCGGCACCGTCCAAGACGCGGTCGACGCGGTACGCCGCGGCGCCTCCGACTACCTGCTCAAACCATTTGCACCCGAGGCACTGACGGCGGCGCTGCAACGCGCGTTTGACGATCCCACCACGGCACGCAGTGGCAATCGTGGAACGACGGAGCCCGAGATGATCGGAAGCGATACCGCGTTCCGCGATCTTCTCGATCAAGCGCAGCGCGCGGCTCAAACCGATGTCACGGTGCTGCTTACCGGAGAGAGCGGCACCGGCAAGGAGTTGATTGCGCGCTATGTGCATGCCAACAGCCCACGCAAGCACGGTCCGTTCGTCGCGATCAATTGTGCGGCGTTGCCTGCGGAATTGCTGGAGGCGGAGCTGTTCGGGGTGCGTCGCGGGGCCTACACCGGCGCCGATCGCGATCGTGCCGGCCACTTCGAGCGAGCCCACGGCGGAACGCTGTTGTTGGATGAAATCGGAGACTTGCCGCTTGGATTGCAGGCCAAGCTGCTGCGCGCCCTCGAAGAACGAACGATCGTTTCGCTGGGCGCGGGTGAGCCACGACCGATCGACATTCGAGTGATTGCGGCCACGCACCAGGATTTGTCGGCTGAGGTCGCGTGCGGTCAGTTTCGGCAAGACTTGTACTTTCGTTTGTGTGTGATTCCGCTTCGTGTGCCGGCGTTGCGTGAGCGGCGGGCCGATATTGTGGCGCTCGCGCTGCATTTGGCATCGCAGATCTGCGCGCGCCTGGGGCGCCCGGTTGTATCGATCGAAGCGGCGGCTTTGGCTCGCTTGTCGCAAGCGCGGTGGCCCGGAAACATTCGTGAGCTGCGCAACGTGATCGAACGCGCTGTGGTGCTCGACCGGAGCGGCACGATTCGCGCGGCCGATCTGTTCCTCGATGAAACACCTGAATCGAAGACTCTCGATCGTTTGTCGCCGGGGATGACGGTGGCCGAGGCCGAGCGACGTTTGATCGAGCGCACGCTGCAGGCGACCAACGGCAATCGAACCCGCGCTTCGGAACTGCTTGGCATTTCGGTACGCACGCTGCGCAACAAATTAAGGACGTTTCGGATCGAAGAGAGTGCAACGGCTTTGATCCAGGAGGCGTCAAACGCATGACGCGCAACGGAAGAAGTTGCCGGGTTTTGGCTGCCATCAAGGGTAAACACCGCTGCTCTGCGCGGCACGCTGCTTGCAGTTCGGTTGTCACTCACTGAGCACGGACGGGAGAGACACGATGAAACCGATGCTGCCCGGGAACGATCCGCTCCTTGGACAAATGGAACGCGCACTCGATGTGATGACGCGGCGACAGGGGCTATTGGCCTCGAATGTCGGCAACATCGACACCCCGCGTTACAAGACCGTCGACATCGACTTCAAGTCAGCGCTTCAGCAAGCGGTCAATGCCGATGACGATCCGCTCAAGTTGCGTCGCAATCAGCCAGGCCACTTGGCCGCCGACAGTACGGAGCGGTTGGATCGGCTGGTCGAGAAGGTGCGCGGGCTGAGCGTGCGGAACGATGGCAACAACGTGGCGCTCGATCGCGAGATGTTGGCCGTATCCGAGACGGCAGGCCGCTACGAGACCACGGCGGCAATCCTGCGTTCCAAGTTGAAACAGCTGATGTATGCCGTGAGTGACGGGAGGTCCGGATGATGATCCTCAATCGTAGCGTGCGGATTGCTGCCTCGGGGTTGACGATGCAGCGTGCGCGCATGGAGTTGATCGCGAGCAATCTGGCCAACGCGCAGACCACACGCACCGCGGAGGGCGGACCGTATCGCCGCAAGCTCCCGGTCGTGCGTGCTGTATCGAGTGAAAAGGGGAGCTTCGAGTCGGGACTGGCCCGCGCGCTGCGTGGTGTCGAGGTCTCGCAAGTCGAATCCGATCCGCGGCCGCCGACAATGCGCTACGAACCAGGCCACCCCGATGCCGACCCTCGCGGCTATGTCGCGTATCCCAACATCGATCCAGTGGAAGAAACCGTAGACATGGTTTCGGCGATTCGCTCGTATGAAGCCAACGTCAACGTGATCAAGCAGGTGCGGCGCATGAATGAAGCAGCCTTGAGTCTGGTGCGCGGATGAACGCGGGAAGAATTGGCGAGATCCAGCCGCAATTGCCGCTGGACAAACCCGGCGTCTCCAGCGCCAGTGGCGCGCCGCAAGGCGGGCCGAGCTTTGGCGAGGCCCTCGAGGACGCGCTGCGCAACGTCGATGGCCAACTGCAGGGTGCCGACAAGAGCGCCGCCTCGTGGGTCGCCGGCGACGGCGGCGATCTCCACACCGTGCTGCTCACCATGGAGAAGGCCGACATGTCCTTCCGCACCATGGTCCAAGTCCGCAACAAGCTGCTAGAGGCCTACCAAGAAATCATGCGAATCCAAGTCTAATTCGGGGACGGTTTACCTAACTCATGAAGAACAGACGTAACCAGCAGTCATGCCGTCGGGGCGCTAGATCGAGTTCCGTATACCGTCCCCGAATTAGCGAGAAAGAGAAATGCAGGAACTGATCACTCAAATTGGCGAGGCATGGAACGCGCTGACGATGCGACAGCGGGTCACGATGATCGTGTCGGCGATCGCCACGATTGGCGCGGTGGGCGCCATGGTGTGGTGGGCGCGGCAACCGAGCCTGACGACACTCGTGACCGGCTTGGATCCGAAAGACGCACAGACGGTCGTGCAGCAACTTCAGTCCGAAGGGGTAGCGTTCGAGCTGCGCAGCGGCGGCACCGAGATTGCGGTGCCGATGGAGCGCGTCGACGACGACCTGCGAATGAAGCTCGCCGCCCAAGGGCTGCCGCAGAGCGGCCGCTTCGGTTTCATGGAGATGTTCTCGCAAGACAACATTGCACAGAGTAATCGGGCGCAAGCGATCCGCTATCAAAAGGCGATGGAAGACGAACTGGCGCGCACCATCGAGTCGCTGGAAGAGGTACGCAGCGCCCGCGTCCATTTGGTCCTGCCCGGCGAGCGCGTGTTTGTCGACCAAGACGACAACAGCAAGGCTTCGATCACGTTATCGCTCGCGCGCGGCTCTCGGCTCCCCAACGAAAAGGTCCAAGCGATCGTACGGATCGTGGCGGGCGCGGTGAAAGGGCTCTCGATCGAGAATGTTTCACTGCTCGACACGGCTGGACACGTGCTGTGGGAAGGCGGCGGTGAACCCGGCGCGTTTATGTCGGCTCGCCAGATGGAAGCCAAGGGGGCCTCCGAAAACGACATCAACGCCAAGATCGCCTCGGTGCTGGCGCCGATCATTGGCGACGGCAAGTTCACCGTCCGCACGACCGTCGATCTGGACTTCAAAAAGGTCACCGCGCGCGAGACCACCTACGACCCCAACAGCGGGGTGCTGATCTCCGAGAAGAAGACCAAAGAAAAATCCAAGAACGGGAGCGAAGCAGCCGGTGTTCCCGGAACCGCCAGTAACTTGCCGGGTGGATCACCAGGCAGTGGCGGCGGCAGCAATGAAGCCCAGGAACGCAGCGACCAGCAATCCAATTTCGAATACTCGCGAGTCGAGCGCGCGGTAGAAGAACCGACCGGCAACGTCAAGCGGCTGTCGGTCGCCGTTGTTGTCGACCAAATCTGGCCCGATGCAGCCCCTGCGGCGGGCGGACAAGCCGGCGAAGCCGTGAAGCCCAAAGAGCGTCCGGCCGAGGAAATGCAGAAGATCGAGTCGCTGGTAAAGGCCGCGATCAACTTCGACGAGACTCGCGGCGACATCGTCACGCTGCAACAAGCACCCTTCTTGCGCGAGCTGGTCGAAGACATGAAGCCGGAATTCAATCCGCGCGAGTGGATTCCGCTAGTCAAGTTCCCCGCGCTGGTGCTGCTGCTCCTGATGGTGTTCTTCCTGTTCTATCGCCCCTTCATGGCGACGCTGCGTCAGTTCGCGGTGCGCCCTGCGCAGTCGGCGGCTGCCGACGCGCGTTTGGATTCGCCACTGCAACTCGGACCACCCTCGCGACTCGAACTCACTCGCCAGCGACTCACCACCTTGGCCTCTGAAGAGCCGGAAGGGATGGCTCAAACCGTCCGCGTCTGGTTGCACGACAGGGAGTGAGCGATGGCCGATCCGCTCAACGGCATTCAGAAGGCAGCGATTCTCATCACCCTGCTGGGCGAGGAGTCGGCAGCCGGGATTCTCAAGCAACTGGAACCAGATGAGGTGCGCAAGATCACGATGGAGGTGGCCAAGATCCGCATGATCGATCCGAGCCGCCATGAAGATGTGCTCAACGAGTTCTTAGCGCTGGTGCAACAATCGCGGGGTCTGGAACTTGCCGGTCCACCGCTCGCGCGTCGCCTGCTCGCCCGGGCCCGCCCCGACGAAGTGGACAAAATCCTGAGCGAGTTCGAACCGCGTAAGGTGCGCGATCAGGACGAAGAGTCCAGCGATGTCAGGTCGCCGGAGCTCCCCGAGGCGGTGGCCGGTGCACCGGCACGCCGCTTGTCGATGCTGCTGCAAGAAGAGCCGCCTCAAACCGTTGCGCTCGTACTCGCGCACCTGCCGGCGAAGAAGGCGGCGCGCGTGATGAAGCTGCTGGATCCCGCGAAGCGCATCGAAGTCACTCGCCGGATGGCGGGCCTCAGTGAAATCCGCCCCGACGTGGTCAATCGCGTTGGCGCCGTGCTCGAGCAAAGCCTGGCGGCGATCGGCGAGGAGCCGATGGTGCCGATGAATGGCATCTCGAATACAGCAGACCGCCTGACGAGCCTCGGCCGTGCGGCGGGCCAAGAAGTGCTCGATTCGCTCGGTGAGCAACACCCCGAGTTGGCGGGCAAGCTGCGCGAAATGCTGTTCACGTTCGAAATGCTGAAGGCACTCGACAACCGCAGTGTCCAAGAGGTGCTCAAAGAGGTCGATCGTGCCTCGCTGGCCATGGCGCTCAAGGGTGCCGAACTCGAGATGCAGCAGCTGTTCTTGAGCGGCATGTCCGAGCGCGCGTCGCAGATGCTCGCCGAAGAGATGGAATTCCTCGGCGCTCCGAAACTGCAGGAGATCGAAGCCGCACAACGCGCGATGGTCGACCTCGTGCTCAAGCTCGAGAAAGACGGGCGTGTGACGCTCGAGGAGGCGGCTGTTGCGGCGGGGTAGGGTTATCGAAAACTCCGACGTGGCCCCGTATCGAACGCCGGCCCAACCGAGTCCGGCGCAACTTCAAGACGCGCTGGCCGAGGCGGCTCGCGCCGGTTTTCAGACTGGGCTCGAGCGGGGACAGGCCGAAGGGCGTAACGCGCTCGAGCAGGAACGTGCGGCGCTGACGGAACGCCTGGCCAGCTCACTCGAAACGCTGCACACCGTGCAGGCACAAGCGATAGCAGAAACCAAGAGCGGAATCATCGACTTGGCGCTGTTGATCGCTAGCCGCATCGTGCGTGAGCGGATCGATGAGGGCGATCCGATGGTCGTGCGCATCGCCGAGGAACTGTTGGCGCGTGCCGGCCGCAGTGGTGCGCGCACCGTTCGCGTACATCCCGACGACCTCGCGACAATTACTGCCGCCTGTTCAGCACTTGCGGAGGCTGGTGACATTAGCGTCGTCGCCGATCCGCGCGTCGATCGCGGCGGCGTGATCGTCGAGTCGAGACACGAAGAGCTGGATGCGCGAATCGGCACCCAACTCGGCATTTACAACGACGCCTTGCAGGAGCGCGAATGAGCGGCGTCAGCAGCGAGGTATCGAGTCTGCTCGAGCGCGCCACGTCGCGCTTGAGCGAGGTCGAACCCGTACGTCGCGCCGGGAGCGTCAGCCGTTCGATCGGTTTGACGGTCGAAAGCCAGGGCCCTCGCGTCGCGGTCGGTGAAGAAGTCCGGCTGGAAGATGCCGATGGCGCGTTGCTGTCCTTGGCCGAAGTGGTGGGGTTCGAAGGCTCGCGCGTGTTCTCGATGCCTGTCGATACAGTGCGCGGCCTGCGTCACGGAGACCGTATCGTGGCGACGGGGCGGCATCCGCGTGTGCCGGTCGGCCGTGCGCTTTTGGGCCGTGTGCTCGATGCCGACGGCAAACCGCTGGATAACCGCGGTCCACTCGTACACGAGAGTCTGCGTCCGATCCACGCCCCGGCCGTTCCCGCCATGCAGCGTCCCCGGATCAACGAACCGATGAGCACGGGCGTGCGTGCGCTCGATGGATTACTCACGCTCGGCCGCGGTCAGCGCATCGGAATCTTCGCCGGCGCTGGGGTCGGGAAGAGCCGCCTGTTGGGGAGCATCGCGAGATACGCCAGCGATGAAGTCGTGGTGATTGCGCTCGTCGGGGAGCGCAACCGCGAGGTGGCCGAGTTCGTCGAAGGCGAACTTGGCGCCGCGGGACTGGCGCGCTCGGTCGTGTTTGTGGCGACTTCCAACGAGCCGGCCTTGCGTCGCGTCCGTTGTGCGCTGGCGGCCACGACTGCCGCGGAATGGTTTCGCGCCCAGGGTGCGCACGTCACCTTATTGATGGACTCGCTCACCCGTGTTGCGATGGCATTGCGAGAAATCGGCTTGGCGGCGGGCGAGCCACCCTCGACCAAGGGGTACACTCCCTCGGTCTTCGCATTCTTGCCGCGCCTGCTCGAACGCGCGGGGCGAATCGAGGGCGGCGCTTCTGTCACCGGCATCTACACGGTGTTCGTCGAAGGAGACGATCTCAACGATCCGGTCGCCGACGCGGCGCGCGCCATCCTCGACGGGCACATCGTCTTGTCGCGACGCTTGGCCGAGCGATCGCACTACCCGTCGGTCGACGTGTTGGCCTCGACCTCGCGCGTGATGTCGCAAGTGGCATCCAAAGAACAACAGCTCGCGGCGCAACGAATGCGCCGATTGATGGCGATCTACCGCGATGGTGCCGATCTGGTTTCGATTGGCGCTTATCGCGCAGGGGCAGATGCGGCGCTGGACGAAGCGGTTGCCGCCAACGATTCGATCGAACGCTTCTTGCAGCAAGATCTTGAAGCGCCAACGACGATGGACCAGACAGTAACGCGAATGCTCGCGATTGCAGCAGGGAGATTTGAAGAGTGAGTGGTTTTCAGTTTCGATTGCAACTTCCACTGCGATTGGCACGCGCCAATCGCGCCGCACTGCGCCGCGAGTTGGCGCAGATCATGAGACGTTCGTTGGATGCCAGTAGCAATCTGCAGGCAATGCAACAAAGGGAGCGCGATATCGTCACGGAGCTTGCTGCCGACGTAGCCCGCGGTGCCAGCGGTGCCGACCTGGCGTTGTGGACGCAGCAGCGTGAGCTGATGCGTCAGGCGCTGCCTCAATTGCAGCAGATCTTCGACGCGTTGGCTGGCCAAGAGCAAGGCGTGCGTCAGAAGTTGGGGCAGGCCAGCCGGGAGACAGAAACCTACGAACGATTGAATCGCGAGTCCTACGACACGTGGCGCCGCGAGAAAGAGCGCTGCGATCAGGCGCTGGTGGACGATGCTGTCCTGGTGCGCCGCGCACGTGCCGCGGCCCTGCTGCCGGCTGAGGAGTTGTAACGATGCGAAGAGTTCTGATCGGCTTGCTCGCTATCGCAGTGCTCGCCAATGTAGCTCTGGTGGTGGACGCGTTGACTCTCGGCTGGATCGTGCCGCAGGTCCAAGCTCAGGCACCTGCTGGCACTCTCAGCGGCGGAACGCCCCAGCTGCGCGAAAAAGGGGAAACCCCGCCGGCCAGTGACGCGGCCTGTGTCGAAGCGGAGACAACCTATCGCAATTTGGTCGGTGAACTCACCGATCAGCGACGTCAGCTCGACAAGGAGACGCAAGACCTTTCCGAACGTGAGCGTCAAGTCGGCGTGCTCACCCTCGAACTGGAGAAAAAGAAAGCCGAACTCGACGCACTCCAGAAAAAGCTTACGGCCGACGACAAGCGTCTGTCGTTAGCGGCCGCCCCGTCGTTCGAGAAACTGCTCAAAGCCTATGAGGGGATGGACCCGGCCAACGCCGCCTCGTCGCTGCACGAACTCTATTCCAAGGACCGGCAGACCGTCATGGACTTGCTGCTCGGGATGAAGCCCAGGCAATCGGCGGCGGCGCTCGATGCGCTGGCGGCAAGCTATCCCCGTGAGGCAGCCGACTTGAGCTACGAAATTTGGAAGCGGCAACCGCAAAACAAGGAGCGCGCCGCCGACGGCGAATAAGCGGCGCGCTGAGCAGAGCCCACAGAAGTGCGTTACTTCACGGCGATGCTGACCTCTGTACGCTTGCCGGTTTTCACCTCGAACTTGGCGTTGCCTCGCTTGCTGCCCGCGATCACGGCCACTTCGTAGTTACCAGCTTCGAGCGGGATCAGCGTCACGATTCCATCGCTGCCGGTGCGCTGCACGCCGCCGGTCGTCATCGCAATCATGCCGTAGGCGATCCCGAAGTCACCGATCTCCGAGGCGACCAGACGTGAGACGGTGGCATCCTTCACAGGCTCACGCGATTCATCGACGACTTTGATCGTCACCGTTTCGCCGTTGGTGAGCGCCACGGTTTCGGTGGCAGTAGCGCTGTCTTCATCGATCGCGAAGTTCTTGACCACGTGAGGGGCATAACTCGGTGCCACCACGATCAGATCGTAGGTGCCGTCAGCAAAGGTGCTCAGCTTCAACACACCGTCTTTGTCGCTGGTCACCATCATCTCGGCGCCGGAGAAAGACTTCAGTCCAAACGCCATCGCTCCCGAGATCGGGTTGCCCGTCTCGGACACCACCTGCAACGATCGCTCACGGGCAGGGAAGAGCGCGACATCGACCTCACTGGGCGACTCGCCTTCTTTGATGTTCGTGTCGGGAAGTGCGACGTTGCCGAACCCTGGTTTCGAGACGGTGACGCGCCACCGGCCGGCGGTGAGCGCCTCCATCGAGAAATTCCCTTCCTTGTCTGTCACGGCCTGACGCATGAGACCTTGACGCTTGTCGTCATAAGCGCCGTTGGCGTCGATCGGAAGAGCCATCAACTGCGCGCCGGCCAGCGGGCCACCCTTCGCACCATCGCGCACCGTGCCCGTGAACTTGTCTTCGGAGAGCACGAGGTCTTTGGTGAACACCGATTGGCCTTCCGGGATCTCGACCGAGAGACTGGCGTTGGCGGCCATATCGCCGCTGCGCTCACCCACAGGTCTCACCATTACCGAATAACTACCGGGCGAGGTGATGTCCACCTTGTACGCGCCGGAGTCATCAGTGTTAGCGGTTGCCATCGAGCCGGCACTCTGTTTGACCCAGATCAGCGTCGCTGGCACTGGCTTGCCGCCGCGCTTGACCATGCCGCTGACGGCAATCACTTGGCTGGCCGGGAAGTTCAACGTCGCCGACTTGTTGTCCGAGACCTCGATCGACTGCATCTTCATCCGGCCCATGACCGACGACTGCGCCGCCTCGGGACTGCTCTCATCGAGGTTGTCGAGCGGGATCACCATCACCATGTACTGCCCAGCCGGCAGATGCTCGATGCGATAGCGGCCTTGATCGTCGGTTGTCGTGCTCTTGGCGGGATCGGGCATCATCCCTTGCTGCGGCATCACCATCGCACCCACCAGCGGAACGCCCTTGTCGTTGCGCACCACACCCTCCAGTGCACCGCCCAATGGAACCTCGACGCGCAGCGACGCAACGCGTTGATTCGGCTCGATGGTTACCGTTGCGGTGGTCTTGGCGTACGACTCGTGCGCGACCCGCACGATGTGGTTGCCCGGTGGCAGGCTGGTCAGTTGCGCGCTGCCATCGGTTCCGGTGATTGGATCTGCGGCCTGTTTCGACATGTCCATATTGGACATCATTCCCATCAGGCCCGGTTCTTGAATGCCAAGCGAGGCACCCGCAATCGCGACGCCCGACCCTTTCTCCACGACTTGTACCTGCAGCGTCGCACCGGGGGAGAGCGTGATGTCACCCGCGTCGACGGTGGCTCCCGCATCGACCGCAAGACCCTCCACGAGCCCCGAAACAAATCCGTCGGCGTCGATCCTCACGCTGTAGGTCCCGGCGGGGTCGGCTTGCACCGAGAACTGACCGTTTGCGTCACGGACGGCGGCGCGCGCTCGCACGTTCTGGCCGCGCAGCATGGGCGGCATGGGAGAGTCATCGTCCGGCTTGTTGAGAATCAACTGCGCGTTGAACACCGACAGAGGTCTGGGTGGATCACCGACCAAGACGCGGCCGCGCACGGTGACATTCGGCTGGAGCGTCATCGTGACTGGCTCGGTGGGAAACGTGTCGGCCGTCAGCCGCGTCGTGCCTGCGCCTTGCTTGGACGCGGCGATTCGCACGCCACCTTCTGCGGATGCGCCCGCCAGTCGAAAGCGACCGTCTTTATCGGTGGTCACTGTTGTGGTCGGCCGAAAGCTCCGCGAACCAGAGAACAACTGCACGGTGACACCCGCCACCGGATGCGCTTGCGGGTCGAGCACCGAGCCTGTGATGACTTCGCCCGCTTGCAACGCGATCTCGCCCAGATCAACCGTTTCACCCGCTTTCAACAGCAGGCTGGCTCGAGTCCAGGGCATGTAGCCATCGGCGGTCAGTGCGGCGTCATATTTGCCTGACTGAAGTTTGTTTAGGCTCAGCGCACCGTCTTTGACGTCGAGCTCGTTGGTCTGCGGCTGCTTCGCGCGATCGAACGCCGATCGCTCCGGCTGCTTGGGCGTTAGGACGACCGTGAGCTTGCCACTCAAGGGAGTGCCTTCCGGCGACTTGACGGTAGCGGTCAACGTCGCACCGGCGGGCATCGTGAGCGACAGCGGCGCTATGCGTCCAGCGGTTGTGGGCTTCAGTTCTTCCAACAAGAGCGTGGTCTGATCGGGATGTGAAACCGTCAGGCTATAGCGTTCGACGGCAGGTACGTTATCGATCGAGAACGCTCCCTTGGCATCGGTCTTCGACTGGAATGAAGAGTTGGATCCAACGATGCTGCCGCGAAACGAGCGCGGCCTCGGCATGACACGAACACTGGCATTCTGCAGCGGTTTGCCGTCGCTGCCGCGGACCTCGCCACTGAACGACGTCCCCTCACTCAGGGTGAGATTCACCGCTGGTGTCGCGATGCCATTCACCACAGAGACGCGGAGCCTGGTCGCGCGTGCGAAATTTGGAGCGGTCGCTTCCAGATCGTAGAAGTCCTCGCTCAACTGGCTCAGTGCGTAACGGCCGTTAGCTGCGGACTTGGTTTTGATCGCGAACCGGTCAGGTTGTTTTGGGTCGATGAATTCTTGCGCGGCGCTGCGTGCGAGTACCGTCGCACCCGCAATCGGTTTGCCTGACTTGGTGGAGATCACCACTCCACTGAGGCTCAGCCCAGGTTGCAGTGAGATCGTCAGCGGCGAGTCGTTGCTGGGCGACTTCTCACGAAAGGCAGCGAACCCTTCTTTCGAGACCAGCAGCAACACACTCGTGCCTTTGGTGTCGAGGGAAAATTTCCCCTCCACATCGGTGAGGGTTTCGACGAAGTTGGCCTGCTCCTTTTCGACCTTATCGGCGGGGAGGAGCGCCGCTACCAACGCGCCCGCCACCGGCGCCCCCTTCGGATCGACGACGTGCCCCTCCAACGCGAGGGCCGGACCAAGCAACAGACCACTAATAAGGAGAGCGACGACGGCGTGACGATTCATGGTTGGGACCTCCCGTCCCGCCGCGATTATCCAGGAGTGCCCCACCGCCTGGGTCGGCCACCGGCGATTGAAGACCGACCGCTGGCCCACCATCCCCGGCGGGGACCCGCGCCTGTCGCGGTTTTCCGGCCGGGGAAAACCGTCTTGTGCCGCCGCGTTGCATCCCTGGTCGCCGGTGACTAAGTTCCAACTTCGTGAGTAACCGACAAGTCTTGGTCATCGACTTCGAGCCGGTCCGCCTCAAGGCCACGGAGCAGCTGCTGCAAAACGCCGGCTTCGCGGTCGAGATCGTGGGGTCGTCCTCAGAACTCAACACCGCGCTAACAGCCGGGTTGCCACCCATCGTTGTGATCGAGCCGATGCTTCCCGGTCACGATGGTTTTGCGCTCTGTCGCGCGATGAAGCGCGGCGGGATGGGGCCGGTGCCCAACGTGATCATTGGCGCGCGGATTTTCCGTGGACAACGTTACAAGACGATGGCCAAGGACTCCGGCGCAGACCTGTTCTTGCAGCGGCCCGATCACGATTCGTTGCTGGTGAAGGTAATCGCACAAATGCTCGGCTCCAACGACGGCGCGTTGCCGGTCGGCAAGAAGAACTGGGAAGAGCAAATTGGTGAGCCGATGGAACACGATCCGTCGATATCCAACGCGACCGACACACCGGCCGGCTCGCTCGACGACTTCGATTGGGACCAGTTCGATACTCAATTCGAAAAAGCGTTCGATGGTCTGACTGGCCAGAAGTCACCCGCCACCGACACAGCGCCTCCGGGGCGATCCACGAACTCGTCTTCGCCGCCGCCACTCATGGATACCGGTCCTGATTTTGGCCCCATGCCGAGCGGCCCGATTGGCCCGTCGCCGAAGGCCTTCGCCTCTCCCTCGAACTTGGAGTCGATGCCGGCCGAAGGGTTGGCAACGCTCGAGAAAGCATCCAAGAAAAAGCCGGTACGCGATTCGGCCACGTCGCCGTCGGCCACCGTCAAACTCGATCGCACGTCACTCGGACCAGAGCTTCCGCATTCGGCCGCGATCGCGGCGCCATCGGCCAAGCGCAAGCCAACGCTCTTGATTGCGATCGGGGTTGCGGTTGTGGTGCTGGCCGGTGGTTACGTCGCGATGCAGTTTCTGACTGGCCGCAGCGAGTCCAGTCAACCGACGACCCCTACCGAAACGGTGCTTTACGAAAGGCAATCGCAACCCGAGGCGGTGACCGAGCCCCCACAAACGCCGCCGTCGCTGCAACCCGAAACGCAAACCACAACGCAAGCCGATGCACAGATAGCCGCGCCAACAGGTGAGCAAGCGGCGCCCAGCGGATTGCCTTCAAGCACCACCGCTACATCGGAGGCGGTGCCGGTCCCTGTGAAGCAGCAGCCGGTCAAGACCCTGCCGGCAGCTGCGAAGAAGCCGCCTTCGGACGCAAGCTTCGTTGGCGAGGCTCGCGCCGAAACTTCAACGCTGCGCCAACAAGCGAACCCTTCGACGAAAGCGGAATTCAGTGCGCCTTCCACGCAAGGGACAGCACCTATCGCGACGTCGGCAGCCGCTCAAAATTCCGCTCCGTCGATCCAACCAGCACTAACGCAGCCTGAGGCCGTGCGTGAGCCCGAGGCTGAACCGGTCGAGATCGTCGTGATGGACGACCCCTTGAAGGTCGACCAACCGCGCGATGAGCCAATGCTCCCCGAAGTAGGCAACTCGACCAAGCCGACAATCATTCCAAGCAGCAAAGCTGAGCCCAACTTTCCGCAAGGCGCCCGGCAAGCACGTCTGGGAGGCCAAGTGACCTTGAGCGTGATAGTCAAGGCGGACGGAACGGTTGGGGATGTGAGGATCCTCAGTGAACCCGATGCGAGGCTAGGCTTGGGGAAAGCCGCTGTCGCCGCTGTCAAGCGGTGGCGGTACTCGCCCGGCACCTACAGGGGCAACCCGGTCGATACGTCTCAGACCGTGGTGCTCAACTTCAAACCGTAGCGCCGGAGGTTCGCCATGAGGAGGGTGGGCGCGTCGTAGAGGCGGGTGAAGGCCAACGGCTTTCACCCGCTACTACACGAGTCGACTCACTCACCAAGTCTTCACGAGCGACGCGTCAGTCGCTTGATCTCATCCTCACCCAGGGGAGTTTGATCGCCACGCAGTCCTGCTAAGAACTCGCTCGTGACGTCCTCCCCCAGCAGGCGATTGATCAGGGCGGTGACGCACATCGCGACAATCGCTCCCACGGTGGCCAAGGCCATGTCTTTCTGTGCATCCCACGGATCGCCTTGGGTCCCGACATAGGCCTGACCAAGGTCGCCACCGAAGTAGACCGCCGCGCCCCACTCGATCAGCTCGTACATCATCGAGCACGCCATGGTGAGATCGAGCGGCAGGTAATACCCCCAAAAACCGCGCACTCGCGCCAGCCGCAAAAACATCTCGCGAATTGGGTAGGCCATGAGCAGGCCAAAGTTGATGTGGACGAAACGGTCGTAGTGATTGCGTTCGGTCGTGGGTAAGAACGGGAACCACTCGCGATAAGGGACCTCGGAGTAGGTGTAATGCGCGCCGATCTCATGAAACAGCAAGAACACGAAGATCAGCGTGTACGAGATTCGCGAGAGTGGAAATCGACGGGCGGTCGCCAGCAGCACCACCACCAACAACACCGCCAGTGCGTTTTCCAACGCCCAGTCGGCGCGATCGTGAGGGTTGAAGGCCAGCAGTGCGGCGACGGCGAAAAACAGGCCGCTGGCCCAATGCAAAAATCGTCGATGTGGTGCCGCAGCGTCCATGCCGTCACGAATCATAGGCTAGAGGCAGGCGCGCGCGTTGGCTCGTTCCTATAATCCGCCGCGCACTTTTCAATTGGGAGGGAGTTTCCTGTGAGGCCTCAACGCCGCCGCGGCGGATTCGGTTTGATCGCTCTTGTGGGCCTCGTCGCGGCCGTCGCACTGGTGTGGTGGCTGCGCGGCTCATTGGCGCTGGCGCCCGCGCCAAGCATCGTCCTGCATACCGACCGCCCGGCGATTGGTGCTGCCACCAAGGTCTCGGCGATTTTTAGCGAAGGCAAGCGTGGGTTAGGGGCGATCAAGCTGGAACTGGTGCAAGGCGACAAGAGCCTGGTGTTGGGCGAGCAGACCTATTCACGAGCCTCGACCTTTGCATTTCGGCGCGGTGCGATTCAGACCGAGAGCACGCTCGAGGCTGTCGTCGGCCGTGGCAAACCGGCATGGTTGAAAGAAGGTGAGGCCGTGCTTCGCGCGACTGCCGATCGGTTGGGCGGCACCTTTCGCACCGCACTCCCCACCGTCGTCGAGCAGAAAATCGCTGTGCAGTTGCGCCCGCCCCAGTTGTCGATTTTGTCGTCGCAGCATTACGTGCGTCAGGGCGGAAGCGGCGTGGTGTTGTTGCGCGCCGGCACAACGGCCGCAAAGTCCGGCGTGCGTGTTGGCGATCGCGATTTCATTTCTCATCCACGCCCCTCGGGTGCTGCGGGCGAACGATTCGCGTTGTTCGGTGTGCCCTGGAACGTAAGCGACCCGTCGCAACTCAAAGTCTTCGCCGAGGACGATGCGGGCAATCGCGTCGAACTCTCGTTCGTGACGATCTTCAAGCCGTATCCTCCCAGACGCGACACGATCCAAGTCACCGACGCGTTTTTAGAGTCTGCCGTGCCGGGCATTTCGTCGGCATCGCCCGGATTCGATGCGTCTGGATCGCTGCTCGATCAGTACCTCCGGATCAATGGCCAGATGCGCAAAGAAAATCTTGCGCAGATTGCGGCCTTGGCCGGCAAGAGCGAGCCGCGGATGTTGTGGTCCGGACCGTTCTTACAAATGGCCAACTCGCAGCGCCGTGCCGGCTACGCCGAGCAGCGCAGCTACGAATACAACGGCAAACCGATCGATCGCCAAACCCACCTCGGTCTCGATCTCGCCTCCACCGCCAACGCGCCGGTGCCGGCACCAAACGCCGGCAAGGTGGTGCTCGCCGCATTTTTCGGGATCTACGGCAATGCGGTCATCATCGATCACGGCTTTGGCCTGTTCAGCTTGAGCGGCCATCTGTCGTCGATCGGCGTCAAGGAAGGCGACACCGTGACCAAGGGGCAGACCGTGGGGAACACGGGGTCCACCGGTTTGGCGGGTGGCGATCATTTGCATCTGGAAATGTTCGTGGCGGGCACATCCGTCGATCCCGTCGAATGGCTCGATGCTCACTGGATCGAAGACAACGTGCTGTTGCGGCTGGGCCCGGCTGCCCCGTAGCAGCGCAGCATCCAAGGGCGTTCATACGGTTCGCGACGGTTGCTTGCAGGCGTTCTCGCGGTACGTAGAAGGCAACCGAACGCTGCCTCGAGCCGCCCATGACCATCGCCGACAAAATTCAGCACTTGGCCCGATCGACAAACGCCTCGGCCGCGTTCGTCGAGCATGTGGAGCGCGTGCTCGCCCTCAAGGGAGTCACGCTTCAAAGCGATGCGATGCCGTTCGAAGCGCTCCTGGATGAGACGTTCCAGCGCGAGGCGGCAATCCGTATGAACGCTCGTGCCGCTCTCGAGGGTGTGATGGCGTGGCGCGCCTCGATCGAACAACTGCAGGCGGCCACGCAGCAACACCTGGACCGGCTCACTGTCATCCAGGCCGCGCTCGACGGGTCGCTGCGCAAGCTGCGCGCCAGCGCACAAGCTCTGCGGCTCGCCAAACCCCGCGTCGAAGGTGACGTCTGGAACTAGACGGCGGCATTCCCGGCCCGGGAGGCGGCCGGGCCCAGGCAGCCAAGGGTCCAAATTGACGTGAACGACTCGACCGTTGAGCCGGACGGACTACATTTCCGTACAGGCTCGGATTGGAGGACGGTCATGCCACTCAAGGTTTTGTTGATCGATGACTCCGCGGCGATGCGCCAAGTGCTGGCGCGCACACTCAAACAAGCCGGACTGGATGTGGGTCAGGTGCTGGAGGCGTGCGACGGCCGCGACGCCTTGAAAGTTCTCGAGCGCTCCACTGTCGACCTGGTGCTGTGCGACTGGAACATGCCCACCATGAATGGCCTCGACTTCGTTGTGGCCGCGCGAGCCAAAGGGCACCGCGTGCCGATTGTGATGGTCACCACCGAAGCGGGTGAGGAACGCATTCAACAAGCCAAGACCGCGGGTGCCAACTCGTTCGTGACCAAGCCGTTTACGCCAGAAAAGCTCGCCGAGGCGCTTTACCCACTCCTGGCTCTGGCCTGACTCGAACAAGCTGCGCCGCCGCGAAGAACCACGACGGCGCTGACTCAGGGCATCAAGCACTCGCCCGCGCGCGTTACTCGCCCGAGGGCTGGGACTCTTGGGCTCGCTCCTTCCACAGCGCGAACAACGCGGCCAACATTCCGAGCAAGATCTCGTCGACGAACGGCACGCAGTCGGGAATGAAGAGATCGAACACAAACAGCGCGAGCGTCAGCGCCAGCAATTTTGGAAAGCGCACTCGCTTGGCCAAACGAGACACCGTCGGTGTGACGAGGGGCGGCTGCAGACTCATCGGGCTGCCGGCTTGTCGCCGGTGAGCAGCACGACACCGGCGAGGATGAGGCCCACAGCGATCGCACGCCGCCACGACATCGGTTCGTGCAGCACTAGCCAGCCGAGCAGAACGGCAATCGCTGGTGCGACCGTAAAGGCGATCGGCTTGATCTTCGAGATGTCGTCGAGGTTGAGCGCCGCATAAAAGCAGATCATTCCACCAGCCCCTGCCAACAATCCCGAACCCAGCACGAGCTTTGCGAGATCGGCGCCCGCCAAACTGCGCAGCTCGCCGCGCGGCTCGATTCCGAGCCAACGCACCACGATCCACCACGCCACCCAGATGGCTGGCAGCGCAATGGTCGATCTCCAGGCAATGGCGGTGAGGGGACCGATTTTGTGTGTGTGCAACACAGACTTGGTGCAAAGCTCACCCACCCCCCAACACAAACCGGCCAATACCGCGAGCGCGATCGCATTCATGCCGTTATCTCCGTGGGCGCCAGTCTAGCCCAATCCGAATAGCGGAATAACAGCAGCACGTCAGGTGCGCGAGTTCGAGGTCTTCGCGCCTCGGGTGGCGGATTGTGTTCTGCCTGCGCTGTTGTCGGTTGTCATTTCGAAAATGGTTGCTTGCTGAAAGAAGCGAAGCGCTCGCTACATGCCCTGTCGGAGGACCGTGTGCTCTCACACGGAGACCTCGTGTCGCTGATCCAAGGCTCGCTGCTGCCGAAGCCTCTTACGCGCAGTCCGCGCATGCTGGGAGGCGCAGCCCGCGATAACCAGGTCGGTGCGGTATCGATGCGGGTATCGATCAGGACGAAGGGCGTGGACGCGCCCGATCGACTCAGGCGTTGCTGTGGGTTGGCGAGGATCACGTTGACTCTGGCCCGCGCAACTCGGGCGCATCGATCCGCCGCTCATTGCGATACCACGTGCTGTTGCGCGCGGGACCCAAGCGCCAGGTACGTTCGAGCGGCGGGTCACCGGTGACGTGCATGTACCCGCCGTGCTGGCCATGCCGATGATGCGTCGGGCACAGCGCATCGCCGTTGTCGTGGTGATCGCTGCCACCGCGTGATCTGTATTGGCGATGGTGCCATTCGACGCGCCGGCTGGTGCAGCCGGGTGCCTCGCAGCGGTGTCGCGCGCGTACAAGCACCTCGGAATGCGAGGCCGAGCGTTTCTCGGCCCGATCGTGTTGCGCACAAAACTCCTCGAGCATCGCCAGCAGACCGACCCACGGAGGCAAGCGGCGACACGCGGTGGAAAACGTCCGGGCCGCTCGCCATGACGGCGGGTCTTCATCGCTGATCGGTTGCGACCAATCGCAGGCCGCGGCATCGAGCGTGAGGTATTTGCATCGGGTATCGATGCAGGCACCGAAGTCGCGGGCTAGTTCTATCGGCAAACGCCAGCGGAGCACGCTGCCCGCCACAGGAACCAACGGGCCATCATTGCAGGCAACTTGACCGGCGCGTTGCACCTCCATCGCAGTGTCGCCGGGGGCGCAGCGCAGCGACGCGAGCCACGCTTCATCCGACATCGGCGACGGTGCGCCGGCCCGACTCTCGACGCTCGCCGCAAACAACAACGCGCGCTTTTCATCGCGCAAGCGCTTGACGGTGCACTCCTTCAAATGCGCCGCCCACTCGTTCTCACTTGACGCATCGACATACCCCGGGCCCAGGATCTGCACCGCCAGCAACGCTTTCTCGAGACCAATCGAGCCGGCGACATACGCGCGCTGCACCCGCGGACGCTTGGCCAGCGATCGCGCCACACGCACGCGATCCTCGATGCTCGTGCGCGACAGTCCTAAACGATTCTCGGCGTAAGCGCCGATGCTCGAGAAACCGAGTTCGTGCACCAAGCCGCTGGCGCTCATCTCCATCAACAGCGAGGCCAGATGACGCTCCATCACATCGGCCGCAGTCACGAACCACTGCAACTGCCCGAGCACCTCGCGGTCGGATCCCACGCCTGCGCGCGCGATCGTGTCGTCGAGCTTCTCAAGCAGCTCACGCGCCACCGCCATTGCCGGAAGCTCGTTCCCCGACGGGATCTCCACCGAATCCAGGCGTGGCTCGCCCGCACGCAAACACCCCTGGAAAACGTCCGGGGGCCGATCGCTGGAATAGTCTTCGGCCACCAGCGCTTCGATGAATGAAGTCACCGTCGCGTCGCCACCTTCGAGGCGGCGATACAAATCGAGGGCGCTGTCGAACGCCGCACACACCGACGGCGGCGACGGGAAGCCCCACAAAACACCCGGCGCCTCGGCGATGTCTTCGGCACTCGGCGCAACAGCCTCGGCCTCACGATCGCCACCACTCACCGCCTCGCGCAACTCATCCACCGTCAACCGTCGAGCCCGCTCCACCCACGAAGCGAGCGTCTCCGTCGAAGCCACCCGCGCCACCAACAACGCCTTGCTCATGCCTATCGGCGCGCCCCCATCCTCACCCGTCACCGCACCCCGCAACCCCGGCAGCCTCACCACCGCGCGATGCAACGCCGCATACAGCCGCAACCACTTGCTGCTGCGCTCCAACTCCTCGCGCGTGAAGTCATGCATCGACGAGTACCCACACCCACGCCACAACTCACCATCGATAACCGCCGCCGCGACCTTCGCGAGCGGCAACAACACGCGCACCGTGTCGCCCGCCAACCGACACGCTACCTGATCGGCTTGCACAGCAGCGAGCCACAAACTGCTTGATGAGTGTTGTGTTGAACCAATCGATGAACGCGACACGCTGCTTCCTTGAGGTGTT
>JANNUT010000220.1:0-7597 GCA_031395565.1 Acidobacteriota bacterium
TGATGCAGGGCGAGATCCAGTTCTTCCTGCCGCACCAGATCCTGATGTCCGCCTGGGGCGATCTCCGCGGCGGGCATCTGAAGTTCGATGTGACTTCGGCCCTCCCGGGGATGCGCACTGCCCAGCTAGACAACTTGCATGTCGGCAGCCTGCTCAGGAACATCTATTCGCGCTGGGTGGACCACGGTCGTCAGCCCCTGCTCCTCGAGACCGCGGGTATCAAGCGCTTAATGAAGCAAGACTGCAGTTGCGCGCTGCATGAGGTCCTGCATGGCATGCGGGCAATGCTGGTTCATGGGATGCACAGCGCGCGCGACGGGTCCGACACCCTGTATGTGGCGGCGAGCGCAGGCCCGATGGCAAGAGCGGGCGGCCTTGAGCGCTTCCACCGTGTCGTCGATCTGGTCATCGCGCAGATCGACGTGGCCTACCGGCGCGTGACCGGGTTGCAGCTTCCGGCGACTTGTGTGAGGCGGCAGGGTTTCCCGGGCAGTACGGATGCGCTCACGCGTCGCGAAGAGGAAATTTTGTCGTGGGTCGCGCATGGCAGGACCAACGTGGAAATCTCGCAGATCCTGGCCATCAGTGCGTTCACAGTGAAGAACCACGTGCAGCGCATCATCAAGAAGCTGGGCGCGGCAAATCGGACGGAAGCGGCGGCGGCCTACCGTCTTGGCAGCCGGCAGGCGCCGAGGGCGGGCACCGGGCGGCGCATACTTCCCGTTCCTGACGCGCCCGACGCCGCGCAAGAACCGCACCTTCGGCCCTAGCATAGAGCCGGGCTCCAATGCCAAGGAGCGCAAAGGCCGCCAGCTTCATAGCGACCGAATCCGGTCCGAGCCAGAGCATGCCTGAACGAGCTGTCCCGGTTACCCTGCGCAGGGCCACCCGCCTGTCCATCGGGCGCGATCAGCTTCTTAACATTATCGAGATCGCGCTCGATCCGACGGTGCTTGTGGTGTCGCTGTGGAGCGTCGCGCTGGCGATCGAAGGACGATTGGGTGGACACACGATCATCCTGTCGTTAATCGTGTTTTCCCTGACCTTTCCCGGTTCCTCGCGGCTCGCGATGCCGCCCTGGCGCTTGGTCCGCCACGTTGCCCTGGGCTGGGGAGCGCTGGCGGGGCTGCTCTTCCTGTTCGGCTTTGCCAGCCGCTACATCGAGTACTTCGACCGCGAAGTTCTGCTGACCTGGCTGTGGGTGGCCCCGCTCAGTCAGCTCGGGGCGCATTTCCTGCTGCGAGCCAGTGCGCCCGCAATTCGGAAGTTGCAGGGGCCGGCGCGCCGCGTTGTGATCGCGGGCATGAACGAACAGGGGCTCGACCTCGCCTGGCGGCTTAGCAACGATTTTTATGCCAGGGTGCGGCTGCTGGGCTTCTTCGATGACCGCGAGCATGCGCGCCTGGACAATCGCGACCGGCATGCCCTGCTCGGCAAGATCGTGGAGCTACCCGACTACGCCAGGAAGAACCATGTAGACGTGATCTACCTGTCGCTGCCGATGGCCTCGCAGGCGCGCATCGTGGCGTTGCTGGAGGCGCTGCGGGATACCACCTGCTCGATCTATTTCGTCCCGGACACCTTCGTTACCGACCTTATCCAGGGGCGCATGGACGCGGTGGGCGGCGTTCCCGTGGTCGCGGTCTGCGAGACGCCGTTCACCGGCCTGGATGGCGCGATCAAGCGCGGCAGCGACATCGTGCTCTCGCTCCTGGTGCTTGCGCTGATTGCACCATTGCTCCTCCTGATCGCGCTCGGCGTGAAGCTCAGTTCGCCTGGCCCGGCGATCTTTCGGCAGCGACGCTACGGCCTGGATGGTCAGGAGTTCTTGGTCTACAAATTCCGCTCGATGAAGGCGCTCGAGGACGGGGCTACGATCGATCAGGCGCGGAGGGATGATCCGCGGCTGACGCCGTTCGGCGCCTTCCTGCGCAGGACCTCCCTGGACGAATTGCCGCAGTTCAT
Source organism: Acidobacteriota bacterium (assembly GCA_031395565.1). Classification (GTDB taxonomy): domain Bacteria; phylum Acidobacteriota; class Polarisedimenticolia; order J045; family J045; genus JANNUT01. The sequence continues at coordinate 1,966 of JANNUT010000220.1, forward strand.
CAATGTGCTGCAAGGGCGCATGAGCGTCGTCGGCCCGAGGCCGCACGCGGTTGCGCACAACGAGATGTACCGAAAACTGATCAAGGGGTACATGCTGCGCCACAAGGTCAGGCCGGGCATTACCGGCTGGGCCCAAGTCAGCGGCTACCGCGGCGAAACCGAGACACTCGACAAGATGAAGGCGCGCATCGAATGCGACCTGGAGTACCTGCGCAACTGGTCGCTGCGTCTGGACCTGTACATCATCGCCAAGACCGCGTGGGTTGTGATGAAGAACAAGAACGCCTACTGAACTTCAATACACTCCGGGCACGTAGCGCCAGCGCACGCGGCTGCAGTAGTCACGGTATTCCGGGTCCATGCCCAGGTGACGTTCTTCAGTCAGGGCGCGGAGGTGGTAGATAAATGCCCATGCGACCAGGGAAAGCGCGATGACACTCGCGTGCGCAAGCCCGGCCCAAGGGGCCTGCCAAAGTGCTGCCGCCAGGGGCACCAGCCCGCTCAGTATCCACGCCGCGTTCTTGCTCGCGTAGGCTGGATGCCGCACCCAGCGGTACGGTCCGTCCGATACCGTTCCGCGATTGGTCAGGTTGCTCGCCTTGAATCCCAAAGCGACGCTGGCCCAGGCGTAGATGCCCATGAGCACGATCACCGCAAGACCCATGACCACCATCATGACTTGGGCAGCGGCGGAATTGCCGAAGTTGGCCAGCACCTGGGGCTGGTCGCTCGCGTACCAGCCAAGCAACTTGCCGGTCCAGATGTTCAAGGCTGGATAGCAAGCCAGCGTCACGAGCCAGCCGAGAAATGTCGGTTCGACACTGCGAATCGTGTTGCGCAAGCGAGGATGCTCCACGAGGTAGCCGAACCAGAACCAGAGCGTGTCCACCATCAACAGACCCCAGAACATGGCCCAATGCAGATGGCGCCAGTACCACTCGACGAATGGAAGCTGGCGATAGGCGATGGTGTTGCCGAATGCGTTCATGGCGTTGGCCGCGTTGCTCGCCACCCAGATGGTCATCAGCGGCACGAACATCGCTTTCACTGCGATATTCAGGATGGCAGCCCGCTCCTCCTGCGTCATCCCTGGCTCCAGGGGCCGGCGCAGCAGCTTGAACACTGCGAGGATGGCGAGCGTGGGCTTGGCGGGCCCGCCCCCCGCGAACAAGTACCAGGCGGTGAACACCACGCCGTAGGCGACGGCTGCCCAGACCGCCAATCGCGCGTTCGGCAGGTGCAGCAGGACATTGCTCCTGATCTCCGGCAAGCCAAGCGCGCCTGCAGATTTGATTACCTCCGGCCATTTGAAATCGCTGTAATGGCCAGCGTCGAAAATGTCGCCGTAGACGGGGCTCTTGGTCGCCACGGCGGTGACCAGGATGATTATCGCGACCGCGGCCAACGCATTGATGCAACGCCAAGGCAGGAAGCGGGATTGCGGAATACCCCCGGAGACAGGGCTGTCGAAGCGATCAGCCATGCTGGCGGGCCTCGGTGGGGGTTGCAGTTCTTCTGGTAGCGGCCACCAAACGTTCATCGATCGGGAATGTGCCCAAGTCCAGTGTACGCGCAATCATTTGCTGCCAGAATATGAGCAATTGTTCACGCATTTCCATGTGCCCACGCCTCCGATTGCGTTGCCAACGGGCTGAGGGTGATAATCTCCGACTCCCGTCTTTGGGCCGCTCTCATGCCGAACAGCAAGGCAGCTGGATTCAAGGTTTTGCTGGCGTTCATCCTCGCGACCCTGTTCGCGGGTTTCGGCCCATCCGGTTGCAGCAATTTCGAGGACCCGAGCAGTTCCAGCTCCGGCGGCACCGTTGCCAGCAGCACCAGCGCCAGTTCCACCAGCGCCAGCTCCACCAGCGCCAGCTCCACCAGCGCCAGCTCCACCAGTGCTAGTTCCACCAGCGCCAGCAGCACCAGTTCCAGCACTTCCAGTTCCAGTTCCAGTGGCGGGTGTCTAACGACGGCAACCGGCATCGCGCCGTCCTTGGTTGCGAGCCGCCTATCCGGCGTGGCGCCATTGTCGGTCTTCTTCGACGCCATGGGCACCACGGCCGCCGCGACTGCGCGACCCTTCCATGACCTCGAGTATCGGTGGGATTTCGGCGATCCGGCGGGCGGCGCCACGTGGGCAAACGGCAGCGGAGCGAACGTCAACAGCAAGAACGCGGCGACGGGCCCGTTGAGCGCGCACGTATTCGAAACGCCCGGCAACTACAGCGTTTGCTTGTCCGTATTTGACGGCGTGAGTACGGCGCAAACCGGCATCACGATCGCGGTCAGTGACCCCAATGTCGTATTTGCCGGCAGCGCCACGCTGTGCGTGGACAGCGGGGGCCTACCCACGGCTGGCATGGACGGTTGCCCGATTGGAGCCGCCGCCCTGAATTCTTCCGACTTCGATGCGGTCATCAACACCACCGCCGGTTACGGCGCCAACTACAAGCGCATTCTCTTCCGCCGCGCACGCACCTATGTTTCCTCTTTCCAAGGAGCTCTCGCCGCAGACGGGCCCGGGCTGGTGGGAGCGTACGGCACCGGAACCAAACCTCTCATCACCGGCGCAAGCGCGAAGATGATGTTCGGCACGGCGGCCAATACCGGGAATGTCAATGCCGACTTCGGTGACTGGCGCGTGGTCGATCTCAATTTCGACGGGGTCAGTAAGGTCGCCAACGCGTTTGAAATGATAGGTCCGGCAAAACAACTCACATTCCTGCGGGTCGAGGTAAGGAACACCTTGATCGGCTTGGTGCATTCCAAGTTTTTCCTGGACCAGATCAATGCAGGCGTCCCGTTCACGGTGCCGGTATGGTCCGAGATCACCATGGCGGATTCCGTCATCGAAGATTCGGGCAACTACGCTTTCCTCGGCGAAGCCAACCGGTTTGCGCTGCTCGGCAGCTTCCTGCGGGGCACCGATCCGATCGGCGGCCACCTCGTGCGAGTTTCTTACACGAACAGCATGGTCCTCAGCAACAACCATCTGGCAGGCGGCTCGAATGGAAACTCGCTGACGATTCGGGGATTTCACCCGTTCCCGGCCGGCGATAACACCATCCCGCCCAACGCGTGGACAGAGAACGTCATCGTGTCAGATAACAGGATCGACGGTGGCAACAGCGCCTGGTTCTTCACCATCCGGCGTGTGAACACAGGCGACGACGTGCGTTTCCGCAACATCCTGGTGGAGCGCAATTGGCTCGTCGCGACTCCGCCGACGCAGAATATGCTCGTCACGGACGCGGGCGAGCTCACCATCCGCAACAACTTGTTCCAGATGACGGGGGGGGTCTCACACGATAGCGTCGTGCTCGGGAGGTCGTCCGGCACACCGGCGAGCGTGAGCAACAATATTTCCGTGCTGAACAACTCGCTCTACGCCGGAACCGCGACCAGCGGCGCCTACGTCTTGATCAACATATCCGAGGGTTCCGCGCCAACCAATCTCACGGTGAAGAACAACCTCTCCTACGCGCCGAACGTGACGGGCGGCAACGCTGTCGTCCTGTTCTCGCCAGGCAGCGGCGCCGACATCTCGAACAACACTTCCGGGGCCAGCATCCAGACCGGCAATCCGAACTTCGCGACCACGCCACCCGCGGCGCCTCTCACCTGGAGGCCCGCGGCCGGGAGCGATGCCATCGATGCAGGAGCCAGCGTGCCGGTGTGGTCCGACTTCTTCATGGCGCCGCGAACCGGGACCTACGACTTGGGCGCGGTCAATCCGTGACGCGGCGAGCCAAGCTGGCTCTTCGCGGCGAACGCAGTCGAAATTCCCGCACTTCCTAGCATTCTTTTTCATTTTTCCTTGGGGCCGGCGTTGACGACCCCCGGCGGCAATGCAACGATCAGCTTCTTTCTGCCATGTCGAATCGCATGAAGCTGCTCGCGGTCATCGTGAACTACAAGACCCCAGAGATGACCCTGGATGCGCTGGCCGCCTTGGTCCGGGAGCTGCGCGCGATTCCTGGCTCGCGGGCGACCGTCGTGGACAACGATTCAGGCGACGGTTCTTTCGAGAAAATTCTTGAAGCGGTGCAACTCCACGGTTGGTCGGATCTCATCGACGTGGATTGCGCCGACAGGAACGGCGGCTATGGCTATGGCAACAATTTCGGCATCCGCCGCGGTCTCGCGGCGAGCGAACCTCCCGATTACTTCTACCTTCTCAATTCGGACGCATTTCCCGATCCGGGGTCGGTAAGCGTACTGCTCGACTTCCTGGACACGCATCCGCAGGCGGGAATCGCCGGCAGCTACATCCACGGGCCGGAAGGCACACCCCACGAGACCGCGTTCCGTTTTCCCACCTGGGTGAGCGAATTCGAGCAGCCGCTCGGCATCGGCGCCGTAAGCCGCGTCCTCAGCAGATGGATGCTGGCGCTCCCGGTCCCCAGGCAGGTGCAGCAGGTCGACTGGCTGGCCGGTGCGAGCATGTTGATCCGGCGCCGCGTCCTCGAGGAAATCGGTCTTTTCGACGAGAATTTCTTTCTCTATTTCGAGGAAACCGACCTTTGCCGCCGCGCGCTGCTGGCAGGGTGGCCGACCTTCTACGTCCCGGAGAGTTCAGTCGCCCACATCGGCTCGGCTTCGACCGGAATGAAGGACCTCAGCAAGCGGACGCCGACTTTCTATTTCGACTCGCGCCGCCACTATTTCCGCAAGAACCACGGCGTGCTCTACCTGTGGCTGGCGAATCTGAGCTGGGTGCTCGGCTTCTCGCTCGGACATCTTCGACGGCGGTTGATGAAGCGGCCGGACCCGCTGCATCGTGCGCGTGCATTCCTCGATTTCATCAGCTACAACTTCGGCCTGCGACGCGGGCACACTGACGCGAAGTGAGGAAAGACGGATGAGCCGCAAGGTCGACGCGTGGGTCCTGTACGCGGGCGACGGAGGCCGTCCAGTGCGGACGAAGCTCGTGCGCGAGACCTTCGAGCTCCCGCCAATCGGGGACTACGGGATCCGCGCCCGTCCCCTGTACGGGTGCTGGGAAGGCAACATGGGTCACGCGCTCGACCGCAAGCCGGTCGACATCTGCCGGCAGCGCGGCGAGGCGAAGGTCGTGATCGGCAATGCGGGCGTGGTCAAGGTCCTCGAGATCGGGTCGCAGGTGAAAAACGTCCAGCCCGACCAGCACGCGATGATCTTCTGCACCGGCGTCGAGGACCGCTGGGGCTATCCGGAAAAGATCCTGGCCTACGATGCGCCGGGCACCATGGGCTGCCTCGCGCACGAAATGGTCCTGACTGACAAGCAAGTGATCCCGCTTCCCGAGGCGACGCGGCATACGCTCCCGCAGTGGGCGGCGTTCTCGCTGCGCTACGTCACGGCCTGGTCGAACTGGGAGCTCGCCTATGGTGTCTTCCGGCTCCTGGTGCCGGAGGGGGAGTACACCTCGCCCAACGTCTGGGGCTGGGGCGGCGGCGTCACCTTCGCCGAGCTCGATCTCGCGCGACGGCACGGCGCCCGCACCGTGATGCTCTCCGGCAATACGCGGCACCTCGAGAAGATCGAGCGTCTAGGCATTACCGCGATCGATCGACGCACGTTCGGCGCGCTCGACTATGACGACGCGCGCTACAAGGCCGATCCCGGCTACCGGGATGCGTACAGGAAG
>JANNUT010000221.1:0-16323 GCA_031395565.1 Acidobacteriota bacterium
CGTCATCGTGGATGAGCCGCAGAGCGTGGACGGTGGGCTCTCAGGCGCCGGCAAGACCGCCCTCGACGCAATGAGTCCGCTTTGCACCCTGCGCTACTCGGCCACGCACGCGGACAAGCACCACATGGTCTACCGGCTCGACGCCGTGGACGCCTACGAGCGCAAGCTGGTGAAGCAAATCGAGGTGGCGGCAGCCACCGTCGAGGACGCGAAGAACAAGCCCTTCGTGCGCGTGGTGAAGGTCGAGAACAAGCGGGGCACCATTTCGGCCAAGGTCGAACTCGATGTGCAGACCGCAAGCGGCGTCAAGCGGCAGGAAGTCACGGTGCAGGACGGCGACAATCTCGAGCAGACCACCAGGCGCGCGATCTACGCCGACTGCCGCATCGGCGAGATTCGAGTCGCCAAAGGTAACGAGTATGTGGAGCTGCGCGTTCCCGGTGGCGAGCAGCACCTGAAGCCCGGCCAAACGTGGGGCGACGTGGACGCCCTCGCCGTTCAGCGCGAGATGATCCGCCGTACGATCCGCGAGCACCTCGACAAGGAGAAGCGCCTGCGCCCGCAGGGCATCAAGGTCCTCTCGCTCTTCTTCATTGACGAAGTCGCGAAGTACCGCCGATACGCAGCAGACGGCACCCCCGAAAAGGGCGACTACGCTCGAATCTTCGAGGAGGAGTACCGGCGTGCCGCGAAGCTGCCGGAGTACAACACGCTCTTCAAAGAGGTGGACCTCTCCCGCGCTGCCGAGGAGGTTCACAACGGGTACTTCTCCATCGACAAGAAGGGTGGCTGGTCAGATACCGACGAGAACAACCAGGGCAACCGTGACAACGCCGAGCGGGCGTACAACCTCATCATGAAGGAGAAGGAGCTGCTCCTGGCCTTCGAGACTCCGCTCAAGTTCATCTTCTCCCACTCCGCGCTGAAGGAAGGCTGGGACAACCCCAACGTCTTTCAGATCTGCACCCTGCGCGACATCCAGACCGAGCGCGAACGGCGCCAGACCATCGGGCGCGGCCTGCGCTTGTGCGTCAACCAGAGCGGTGAGCGACTTCGCGGGTTCGAGGTGAACACGCTGACCGTGATCGCTATGGAGAGCTACGAGCAGTTCGCTGAGAACCTGCAGAAGGAGATCGAGAGGGACACGGGAATCCTCTTCGGCATCGTCGCGCACCACAACTTCGCGGCAATCGCCGTTACAGCACCCGACGGGACCGTCAAGCCGCTCGGTTTCGAGCAGTCGAAGGCACTGTGGGATTGCCTCGAGGCGGCCGGGCACATCGATGCCAATGGCAGGGTTCAGGATTTGCTCAAGACGGCGCTCAGGGACGGCACGCTTCAGGTGCCGCCGGTATTCGCGGCACAGCTCGATCAGATCTCTGCTGTTCTAAAGAAGCTCGCCGGGCGGTTGGAGATCAAGAACGCAGATGACCGACGAAGAGTCGGCACGCGGCAGGCTGTGCTGCACAGCGCCGAGTTCAAGGCGCTGTGGGATCGCATCAAGCACAAGACGACGTACCGCGTGGCCTTCGACAACGCGAAGCTGATTGAGAGCTGCACTCAGGCGTTGAGGGATGCGCCGGCCGTGGCCAAGACTCGCTTGCAGTGGCGCAAGGCGGACATCGCCATCGGCAAGGCCGGGGTTGATGCGACGGAGCGCGAAGGCGCGGCCACCGTCCTGCTGGACGAGGGCGACATCGAGCTGCCCGATCTGCTCACGGATCTCCAGGACCGGACACAGCTCACGCGTCGCACGATTCAGACAGTGCTGAACGACAGTGGCCGCCTCGACGACTTCACGCGGAACCCGCAGCAGTTCATCGAACTCACCGCCGAGGCCATCAACCGTTGCAAGCGCTTGGCGCTGGTGGACGGCATCAAGTACCGACGGCTCGGCGACGAGCACTTCTACGAGCAGGAACTGTTCGAGAACGAGGAACTCACCGGATATCTCAAGAATCTGGTCGACGTGAAGAAATCGGTTTACGAGCAGGTCGTGTACGACTCCGACACGGAGAAGTCCTTCGCCGACCAGCTCGAGATAAACAGTGCGATCAAGGTCTATGCGAAGCTGCCCGGTTGGTTCACGGTCCCGACGCCGCTCGGCAGTTACAACCCCGACTGGGCCGTGCTCGTGGCGCATGATGGTGGAGAGCGGCTCTACTTTGTGGTCGAGACCAAGAGCACTGCGTTCCTCGACGATCTTCGTGACAAGGAGCGTGCGAAAGTCAGGTGCGGTGAGGCGCATTTCGATGCGCTGCGGATCGGTGAGGCACCAGCAATCTACATGCGAGCTCATTCGGTAGATGAGGTCTTGACACACGAACCGGCGAGATGATTCAGCTGTGTGGATCGACTCGCCGGCGACCCATACCCCTAGAGCGAAGCGCGCGCTCACCAACCTGGTGCTCCCGCAGCAGCGCAGAAGAGTTCGGTATACCGTCCCCGGATTAGGTCCGGCGCGCCCAAGCCAATAGCAGCGCGCTGACCGTCTTGGCGTCGCGGATTTCGCCACGGCGAACGCGCGTCACCGCTTCGTCGAACGGCATGATCAGCGTTTCGATCACCTCGTCCGCTTCCAACCGTTGCTGCACGAATTTCAAATCGTGAGCCTCGTACAGCCAAATCACTTCGTCCGTGAAGCCGGGTGTCGTGAGGATCGAACCCAACAAGTCGATCTGTCCGGGCGCGTACCCTGTTTCCTCCTCGACCTCGCGCAACGCACACCGCTCCGGCGCCTCTCCGGCATCGAGCTTTCCAGCCGGGATCTCGATCAGGTACCCACCGGCCGCGTGGCGATACTGACGGATCAACACGACCTGACCATCGCTCAGGAACGGCACGACAGCAGCAGCCCCAGGGTGCCGGATCGATTCGAGCGTAGCGTGCTTGCCACCCGGCAAGGCGACTTCCTCGCGATCGATCTTCAACAGCTTGCCTTCGTAGACGCGCTCCTTCTTCAAGACCGTCGCACGATCGCTCATGAACGCACTCCCGGCAGCAACTCCAACAATTGCGTGAGCGGCCCGTCGTCGAGCACAACCTGCGCGGCGTTGCGTACCTCATCCTCTTTGGCGTTAAACGCAATCCCCAGCCCCGCACACGACAACGCGGTAATGTCGTTCCACCCGTCGCCGACAAACGCCACATTCGCTTCGGTCAAACCCAAGGCACGGGACAAGCTCTTCAGCGCGACGGCCTTTCCAGCGACATCGAAGGGGGTGGCCTTCCAACCGCGAATCCGTCCGTCGGGATGAAACCAGATCTTGTTGGTGAACACTTCGTGAAACACGCTGTCGGGAAGCAGCAATTCGATGGTCAGATTCAACGTTCCACTGACCACCACCACGCGATATCCCCGGCGGTGCAACTCGGCGACGGTTTCTTCAGCGCCCGGTGCTGCGGCAAGTTCGGTGTTGATCACAGCCTCGATGTCGTCACGCAGCACTCCACGCACGACCCAATCGCCAATATCCAAGTCGACCCACTCGGCGTAGGTGATTCGCCCTTCGCGGTACGCCGCAAAGCGGTCATGACTCAGTTCGGGAGAGGCCAGCCAACGCGTGTTGAGCAACTGCCACACGGTCTGATGATCGCGGTGATGGATCAACGTGCCATCGACATCGAAGGCGACGATTCGAATCTCGTCGCTCATCGTCCATCCATGATCAGAAATCCCCAATTGAGAAAGAACGCTCCCAGCGCCAACCCCAACAGCAACCAACGCCCGGCGGGACTCGGCGCCACGAGGCGAGGACGCGGCAGCTTTCCGAGCCAGAGAATCCACGCGACCGGCGTGTAGCACAACGCGGCAATGGCTCCCGCGATCAAGAGCGGGTTCATCCGTAGGGCCGACCACAACTCGCCCTGTTGCAACAGCAACAGTCCACGAGTAATGCCGCAGGTGCCACAGGCAACTCCAACCCATCCCTTGAAGCGGCAATCACCCGCCAGCGGCGCGAGTTGCATCAACGGCAACAACGCAAATCCAAGCAAGCCGAGTGTGCCTACGATGGCCGCCACCACCTCCAAGTCGGCGCTGGGGTGCGCGGCTGGCAAGAGGCGCACGGCGAACGGCCCGACGCGCCGTTCTGCGAGCGGATCGGGGAACGAAACCGTTTGGCTCAAGCGCCACCGCCCGAAGGTGGAGGGATCTTGTCCTTCTTTTTCTTGTCCTTCTTTTCTTGCTTGCGCTTGAGGTAATCGCCCAACAGATCGCGCGCTAAATCCTCCGGCTTCTTGCCTGACTTCAACAACGATCTCTCCAGATCGAGCGAGATTTGCGGCACCGAAAGTAAACCGCTCACCTTGCCCGAAACCTGCAACTCTCCACTGTCTCCCTGCAGGTGTTTCAAGGCCGACACGCGCTGCGTCAGCACGCGACTCGCCTCGGCGGCAAGCGTTACGTCGAGCGGCAAGTCGATCGTTCCGCGGCGCGGTTGCAACGTGCCGCGTCCACCGACGGCGGTCAGTGTCGGCCCACTCGCGCGCACACCGTCGAGAGTCCACGGCGGCTTGTCCATCCGCAACGTGGCGTCGATTCGATCCAGCCGCGTGGCGTCGTCGCCCAACGCTTTCCATGCAGGCAATACCACGTCGCTGGCCACAAGCACTGCGGTGCCGGTGACCACGTCGATCGTGCGCCCCTGTGCCAACGGCCACGTAATGTTCACGTCGAGGTTGGCAGTGCCGGGGAATGTTTGTTTGGCGCCGGAGGTGCGCAGCAGCGATTCCAACGACGCTCCGCGGACGGTGCCCGTCAATGTGAGTGTCCCGTCCGGGGCCGGCGGAGCGAGTTGCGCCACCAGCCGCACAGCACCTCCCGCCAGTCTTCCCTCGAGCGGCTCGATCACCAGTCCGCGTTGATCCAAGCGCAGGGTCACGCGCACCGCGTCCAGCGTTGGCAGCGAAGGATCGAAGGAGAGCGACTTGGCATCGAGCACCGCACGCGCGTTATAGGTGAGCGGTCCGTCGACGCGACGCGAGAGTTGCACTTCGGCATCGATATGGCCGGGTGGCACCACACGCACGGGCAGTGGACCGAGCGAGGCGAGTGCGCCGACCGCCTTCTCGATCGGCTCGTGTTGTGCACGCCAGGTCATCTCCAGCGATGGTGCGAATCGGCCACCACCCGTCAGTACAAGACCGCCAAAATCGACGGTGCCATCGAGCGACCAATCGGCCGTTTGCGCGTCGCGCAACACCGCCGCCTGCACCGTGACCTTGGGGAGCGCCGCATCGCCGCCCAACACGATCAGGCCGGTTCCTTCGGCCTGCACGTCGGCGCGCGTCCAGCCTGAGGTGCGCAGGCGTGCCGAGAAGGTGCCCGCTGGTCGAATCGTGGCGCGTCCAAACCAATCGCTGAGCACTTGTGCGGTGGTCGACTCGATGTCGAGTTGGATCCCTTCGACGATCGTCCCCTGCCACGACACCTTGCCTGGTCCCGCAGCGAAACGCGCCTGGCCCCAAAGCCTGCCCGTCGACGGCGCGATGAGTGCGTTGAGTTCTTGCAGGGCGAGCGATCCGCCGGGCGCGGCCGAGCGATCGGTCATTTGCAAGCTCCCACCGCGGACCTCGATCTCGCGAATCGAGATTGATGCGCTGGTCGATGGGGCGGCTGGCGTCGAGCCACCGGCGGCTGGCGGATCCTGTCCCGGCGATGGCTTGGACGCTGTGCTCGGATCGACCGGAACCGCGCGTGTCGAGGTTGCGGACGGCGGCTGTTCTGCCGATGAGCGCGGCAATTCCCAGAGCCCATCGGCTTGTCGCACCAACACCAGTCGCGGTCGAACCAGCATGACTTTTTCAACGGCCAGGGTTCCCGAGAGCAACGGCCGCAGCGCCGCGTGAACCTCGACCGCTTCGATTTGAATCGAGGAATCGCCCGAAGGAGAGATCAACGTGACCGGCTGCGCCCGAATCGCGGCGCCATTCCAGAGCGTCACATCGAGTTTTCCAAGCCGAGCCCGCCAGCCGGTGGCCTGCGACAGCATCGCTTCGAGTGTGGCGCGATGGCGCTCTGGATCGGCCAGCCGCGGCACGACAACAGCGACGATCGCAAGCAGCAGAACCGCGATGGCGGCAACGATCGCCAGCCACTTGAGCGTTCGGCGACGGGGAGGGGCAGCGATGGGGGGCGTGGCGGTCATGGTGGCGGCCATCGTAGCCTGACGGCTATGTCTACGACCAAGTCAGTTGAGGGCGGGTTTGCCGGGCGTCCAGCCGCGGTGCTCGGGGCGGGCCGGCAAGGGGTCTGCGCGGCCTACGATTTCGCTCGCTACGGAGCGGCGTCGTCATTGACGCTGCTCGATTCACAGCAAGCGGCGCTCGATGCCGCCCAGGCCAAGCTCGCCTCGCTATTGCCCGGGCTGCCGATCAAGACGATCCGCGCCGATGGTGCCGACGAAGCGGCGCTCACGAGTGCGTTGCAGGGCAGCGCCGCAGCGCTGTGTGCCTTGCCGTACCGGTTCGCACCAGGGGCCGCGCGCGCTGCCATCGCAGCGCGCTGCTCATTGGCCGACTTGGGCGGCAACACCGCGATCTCGGGACAGTTGCTCGCCATGCACGACGCCGCGCGCGACAACGGGGTGGCCTTGGTGCCCGACACCGGTTTGGCGCCTGGGGTCGCCAATACGTTTGCAGCGGCTGGGATCGAGACGCTCGATCGCGCCGAGCAAGTGCGTATCTGGTGCGGCGGATTGCCTGAGCACCCGATTCCACCGTTTGGCTATCGCTTGGTGTTTAGCGCGGAAGGATTGATCAACGAGTACTCGGGTGATGCAATCTATGCTCGCGACGGTGAGTTGATCGCGGTCCCGACCCTCTCGGAAATTGTTCCGTTCGAATTTCCGGAGGTCGGAACGTTGGAGGCCGCTCCGACCTCCGGCGGCACGTCCACCGCGCCTGCCACGTTTCTCACGCGGGTGCAGCGCTATGAATATCGAACGCTGCGCTACCCAGGGCACTTCGCGCGCTTTCGCACCTTCAAGGAGTTGGGGTTGTTCGGCGAGGAGTCGATTCCGACGGCAGCGGGGGGCAGCGCCCGTCCACGCGATCTGTTGATTCGTTTGCTGACACCGCTGATCGACCACCCTGACGTGCCCGACATTGTCGTACTGCGAGTCGAGGTCTCGGGCGTGCGCGCCGGGCGCCGGCTGCGCGTTGTGTACGACTTGTTCGATCGCCAAGACACCGCGACAGGTTTCACTGCGATGGAGCGCAGCACGGCGCATCCGGCAGCGGTCGTGGCCGAGATGTGCGCGGCCGGCGAAGTGCAGCCCGGTGCGCGGCCGCTGGAGATCGCGGCGCCCTCTGCACCCTTCTTGGCGCGATTCGCGTTGCGCCCCTTGGATCTGAAGATCCGCGAGGAATCGATCGCATGAGTCATTTGAAGTACACACCCGAAAGCTCGCGGGTCGAGATCACCGAGTTGGTGTTGCCGGTCGATACCAACAATCACGGCAACATTTTTGGCGGCAGACTGCTGGCACTGGCCGACAAGTGCGCCGCGATGGTCGCGATGCGGCATTGCCGCATGCCGGTGGTCACCGTCTCGATCGATCGTGTCGATTTCGTCAAACCCGTCAAGGCCGGAATGATCGTGATTCTGATTGGTGAATTGACGGCGACGTTCAATAGCTCGATGGAGGTGCGCGTCACGGTCGAGGGTGAAGACCCGATTGCTGGCGTGCGTGTCACCGCCTGTCGCGCGTGGATCTCGATGGTGGCGATCGATGCGGCGGGTCACCCCACAGCAGTGCCGCCGTTGGTCTTCACGTCCGACGAGCAACGCGCGCGCGCCGAACGCGCCAAGGAGCGGCGGGCGCATCGTGTCGCGACACGCGATCATTTCTAACGCGCGCCACCGTGCCTGGTGGCGGGTGTCGTGATGCTCAAGACACCGCTGCCGATCGATCCGTTTCTGGCTGAAATCTGCGCACGAATGAGTGCCGCGCGCCGGCTGGTGTTGGTCGCCGAGCCTGGCGCCGGCAAAACCACGCGCGTGCCGCAGGCGCTACTCGGCAGCGCCGCCGCCGGAGGCCGGCAAATTCTCGTACTGCAGCCGCGACGGTTGGCGGCGCGCATGGCAGCACGACGGGTCGCGGCTGAATTGGGTGAGCCACTCGGCCAGCGCGTTGGGTACCGCGTGCGCTTTGAAGAACAGGGTTCGACGGCAACCCGGCTGTGGTTCATTACCGAAGGGATCTTGACGCGACGCTGGCTCTCCGATCCGACGTTGAGCGACGTCGCGATCGTGATTTGCGATGAGTTTCATGAGCGGCATCTGCACACCGATCTGGCGATCGCGTTGTTGCGACGATTGCAGCGCAGTTCGCGCCCCGACCTCGGGCTCTTGGTGATGAGCGCGACGCTCGACGCGGCGCCGGTAGCTGATTTTTTGGGTGCTGACGTGATGCAAGTCCCGGGGAGCACGTTCCCGGTGGACGTGGAGTTCAACGTCAAGCCCGATACTCGCCCAGTGCCGCTGCGTGTCGCCGGTGGTGTCAGGCGCGCGCTCGGTGAGAGCCGCGAGGGTGATGTGCTGGCGTTCTTGCCTGGAATGGCGGAGATCCGGCGCACGGCAGAGGCGCTTGCCGATCTGGAGTCGGCACAGATTCATGCGCTGCACGGCGACCTGTCGCCCGCCGAACAAGACTTGGCCGTGCAACCGTCGACGCAACGCAAAGTGATCCTGTCGACGAACATTGCCGAGAGTTCGCTGACGATCGAGGGCGTACGCACGGTGGTCGATAGCGGCCTCGCGCGCGTCGCGGCCTGGTCTCCATGGAGTGGTCTGCCCACGCTGACGACCGCCACGATCAGCCGCGCCAGTGCCACACAACGTGCGGGACGCGCTGGGCGCGTCGCGGCTGGACGCGTGCTGCGGTTGTATACGAAATTCGAGCACGACACTTGGCCTGCGCATGATGTCCCAGAGATCGCGCGTGGCGATCTGGCTGAAGTCTCGTTGATCCTACGCATGTTGGGGGTCGTCGACTTGGATCGGTTCGACTGGTTTCAAGCGCCGCCCGCTGCTGCGCTGGGCGCCGCCGATAGCTTGCTGCGCGAACTCGGCGCCGTGCTCGACGATGGTTCGTTGAGCGATGCCGGACGACGCTTGGTACGGCTGCCGCTTCCTCCGCGATTGGGCCGGCTGATGCTCGAGGCGCAATCGCGAGGCGTCGCCGATCGTGCGGCGACATTGGCGGCGCTGCTCGAAGACGGGCGATGCGAGGGCGACCCGCTCGAGGCGGTCGCTGCGTTTCGCGACCGAGAGCGCGGCCCGGTAGCTCGAGCGCGCGACCAGATTTTGCGCGCGGCCGGAGAACGCGGCGCGAGCCGCTTCGGCCCGCTGACTCAGGCCGAGGATGAATCGTTGGCGCTCTCGCTGTTGGCCGCTTTCCCCGATCGCGTTGGAAAACTCCGGAGCGCCACGCAACGCGAGGCACTGATGAGCGAGGGGGGCGCGGTACGCCTGGCAGACTCGTGTCGCGTGCTCGGCGACGCACCCTTCGTGGCGGTCGCCGCGCGTGAGGTCACGGGCCGGGCTCCGATCGTCGATGCCGCCACGCCGGTGCGCGAGGAGTGGTTGCTCGATCTGTTTCCTGACGCGATGAGCGACAACACCGAACTGTCGTGGAACGCCGCTGCCGAGCGTGTCGAGTCGATCAGCCGTCTGATGTATCGCGCCTTGGTCGTCCACGAGACACGACGGAGTGATCCTTCGGGCAGCGACGTATCGGCGTTGTTGGCCCGAGAGGCTCAGCAACGTGGACTCGCCGAATTTGTCGATCTCGAGGAGTTGGCCGCGTGGCACGCGCGCACTGCGTTCGTGGCGCAACACGCACCTGCGTTTCCACAGCACGACGAAGCGGTGGCTCGCCTGGTGCTGATTTCGCTGTGTGAGGGACGTCGCAGCTTCGCCGAACTGCGGAGCGCGAATCTGCTGGCGAGCCTGCAGTCGTCGTTGAGCGCTGTCGAGCGGTCGCACTTGGAGCGTTGGGCGCCGGAGCGCGTATCACTGCAGGCGGGCCGGCGAGTGCGCGTCCACTACGAACTGGGCAAGTCGCCGTGGATCGCCTCGCGACTGCAAGACTTCTTCGGTTTGAGCGACACACCACGAATTGCCGAGGGCCGCGTGCCGTTGGTCGTGCACCTGCTCGCACCCAACCAGCGTCCCGTCCAAATCACCGCCGACCTCGCCAGCTTCTGGAAGCAACACTACCCTGCCCTGCGCCAACAACTCCTCCGCCGCTACCCCCGCCACCCCTGGCCCTAAAAGGGGACAGGCACTTTTTTTACATTCTCGGGTGTGCGACAGCGACTTCAACGTTGGATCGCCTCCGATGCCGCCGACGCTTAGCGTTGCGGTGGAGGCGGCGATGTCCCGATCAGCCCGAGTCGTGTTTCCGCATGCGCCCTACCACGTGACACAACGTGGCAATCATCGCGCCGACGTTTTTTTCTGCGATGAGGATCGCCAGATGTACCTGTCGCTTGTGGCGCGGTTCTTCGAACTCGCGCAACTCGACCTCTGGGCGTACTGCCTGATGACCAACCACATTCATCTCGTCGTCTCGCCTCAGCGGCCCGACTCGATGGCGCGAGGGCTCGGCCTGGCACACGGCCGTTATGCGCAGTGGCTGAACCAACGACTGAAGCGGAAGGGGCACGTGTGGGAGGATCGTTACCGTAGCGCTCTGCTCGACCCGTTTCATCTTTCTGCGGCGCTCTACTATGTCGAACAGAATTCGGTGCGCGCAGGCCTTTGCACACGCGCTGAGGACTACGCATGGTCGAGTGCGCGCGCTCGCAGTATCGGTAGACGGGATCCGTTGATTGCATCGACCTGTCCGTGGGGGACAGTGCCGCCCCGCGAACTCATCGAACTCGACGGTGAAGCGTTGGCAAGTGCGCTCGCTCGGATTCGTCGCGCCACGAAAACCGGTAGGCCGCTCCGCACCCCAGACCCCCTGGCGCCGTCAAGAATGTAAAAAAAGTGCCTGTCCCCTTTTAGCGGAGGCGGAGTGCGATGAGGGTCATGTCGTCGTGCTGTTTGGCGCCGTTGACGAACGCATCGGCGGCTGTGAAGAGCGTTGGGATCAGGTCGGCAGGTGCTGTCGACGGTGCGTTGGTGATTGCGGCAAGCAGCGCTGTCTCGCCCCACTCTTCGTCGGCGAGGTCTCTGGCTTCGCTGATGCCGTCAGTGAATGCCACCACCAAATCGCCGGGCTCGAGTGCGATCTTGGCTTGCACGAACGGCACCCCTTCCATCAGCCCCACCACCATTCCGCCCTCCTCGAGCCGCAGCACCTGTCGCGCCTCACCGTGACCACGAATCACCATCGGGTGATTGTGACCCGCGTTGCAGTACGTCAGCACTCGGTTGGCCGGATCGAACTCTGCGTAGAAAAAGGTTGCATAGCGATTGGACGACGAGGACTCGTACACCAACGTGTTGACGTGATCCATCAACCGGCTCAAATCGGTAATGCCACCAATCGCTTGACCCCGCAGCGCAGCGCGCAAGCCTGCCATCAGCAATGCTGCGGGGATCCCCTTCCCCGAGACATCGCCAATCGCGATTCCCAAGCGTCCGCCGGGCAACGCGAGAAAGTCGTAGTAGTCCCCGCCGATCCCCATCGCAGGCCGGCAACGGCCCGCCAACTCCAATCCCGCCACCACCGGAAGCGTCTGCGGGAACAACCGCTCCTGCACCTCGCGCGCAATCTCTAGCTCGCGGTTCATTCGCACCCGCTGCTCGGTCTCTGTCGCCACCGCAGCGACGAGGCGCGTGTTCTCCAGCGATAAGGCCGCCTGTGACGCGAGTGCCGTCAACAATCGCAAATCACGCGGCGTGAAGGGCTCCTCTGATCGCTTCGATCCCAAGCTGAGAATCCCGAGCAGCTTGTCCTTCACCGTGAGTGGCAACAGCAGTTGGCTTTCCAACTGACGCATCAATTCGCGATCGTGCTCAGCGCCGGGGCTGAGGTTGATCCAACTGGCAGCGTCGTCCAGGTACACCTTCAGGGGGCGTGCATCGCGCAAGAGCGAACTGACGACGGCACCGTCCGATTTGAGGCTGCTCTGCGGATCCAACGCCAACCCGTGTTGCGCGGCCACTCGATAGGCGCCGTCCGATGGGAGCAGCAGCGCGATCTTGGGCACATGCAGCGCCTCGCCCACCCGCGTCGTCAGCGTCTCTAGCAATGGATCGAGTTCGACGGTGGTGCGCATTTGCTCAGTCAGCTCAGTCAGCAGTAGTTCTGCGTCGTACGCTTCGCGGAAGAAGCGACGGTCGGTCCAGCGGTGCATGCGCTTGGCGCCCAACCCCAACAACACGACCGCCCACACCCCCAGTGCGGCGGCTTTAAGGCGTCCCGGCCGCGATGCATCGCCCGCGATAACCCCTTGCGCCGCAACAAAAATCGCCAGCAGTGATAACAGGACTTGTACGGTTCGCACCGCGCCCTTGGCCAACGCGTACTGCAGGCCGAGCCGCAGCACCACCCGCACATCCATCGCGCGATGCACCACGATCACGTAGGCCAGCGTCAGCGGGAACACGAAGATCAATAGGATCGCGATCACTGCCAAGACTTCAGGGACGTCCTGGAAAGAGCCTTTGCCTCGAATCAAGCTCGTGATGACGATCAAGAAGCTCGGCGTGAGGCTAATCATCGCGCCCCACTTCATCAGGTTCAGACGTCGTGCAACGTCAGGCGACTTGGCGATCCCGCTCTTCCATCCGAGCGCCATGAAGAACATTCCAATCGCGGTCATCTGCATTACGGCCGGAAGCCGGCCCAAGCGACCTCCGAGCTGCGTCAGCCACTCGATCGACAGCGCATGATTGGGGACTCCAACCGCGCTCACAATCTGCAGCAAAGCGACCGCCGCCAGCAGGAGCACGAACACGTTGATGGCGGCTCGCGCGAGGCGCCCCACCGGTAGTGGCCCCGAAAAATAGAGCCCAAAGAGCAGCATCCATAGCGGCCACAGCGCCATCGCAGCGCTGTAATAGAGCATCGCCAGCTCGCACCATCCGCGAGGAAGGCTCCAAATCAACCAGTCCCGACCGCCCCCAAGCCGGGCAAAGCTCACCATCAATCCAAACAGCACCCACGCCAGCGGATCGCGAGGCCGCATTGCCACCACGAACGCACCGATGGCAATGCAGAAGAAAGGCGCGAGCAGCAACACACTCAAGACCAGCAGGCCCGACCACGGGCGTTTTCCCAACACACGGTCTTCCTGCAGCACAAGCGTCACGTCACGGCTGGCTGGCGGGGTCGTGGCCGAGCCGATCGTGAGCCGCAGTTCGCTTCCCGGGGCGCGGTCCCAGGCGGCGCGAGCCAGCGCTCCTGCGCCGTTGAATGGCTCACCGTCGACCGCGATCAATCGCTCACCGACGGCAATTCCCGCCGTCTCGCTTGCCGCGGTCAACGCTTCGATCACGCCGTTGAAACGGTTGACCGTGAGTGGAGTCTCCGCGACATGCCCCCCAGTGAGGTCGGCACCCATCTCTCGCCAGAGATAAATGCCGTGGAAGCTGCAGGCACCGATCACGAGCAGCGCCAGCAGGACGCGAAGTGGCAGGCTTGATTTCACGGGACACAGCCTAGCAAGCTCTCGGCTGGTTCAGGGGCGCGGCCGTCGTCGGCTGTGGCTCGTGCTTCGCTCGACCGCTTGCCCACGGCCGTGTTGGCTGGGTTGCATTCCTGAAACCGGGCTTTCGAAACTTGTCGTGGAACCGGCGGCCTTGCGCCCGCTACATTTCACGAAGCGCAAAGGAGAGCTGGGACATGTCTGTTCACCCGAGTTTCACCACGCTGGAGAAGGCGCTCGCATCGCATCGGCTTGGAAATGCCCGCGAGGCGCTGGCGATGTCCGAAGCTGCGTGGCGCATGGTGAGCGAGATCCCTGGCGCGCCTCCCGACGCGGCGATGATCGGCTCCTGGTATGGACTCATGCTGGGCACCGTCGACGGGCGGATCGGCGAAGGCATGGTCCTCTGCCGCGACGCTGTGAAGAAAATGTTCTGGGAGCCGCGTGCCCACGAGAACCTGGCCCGGCTGGAAATTGCTGCCGGGATGCGGCGCCAGGCGATCGAGACCTTGGCGCGCGGCCTGAACTTGGCCCCAGACGACCGCGAGATGCAGTCACTGCGCGCCTCACTAGGTGTGCGCCGGCGCCCGACGGTTGGGTTTCTCGAGCGCGACCACCCGATCAATCGCTGGGTGGGACTGCTGACCACCAGCCCTGAGTCGTAGCCGAAAACGGCCCAGCGGCGCGGTGAACCCGCAGCCCGATCCGCATTCCGGCTCGCCCGTTCGCACGAGTCCGGCTAGGCTGTTGCCTTCCGATTCGAGAGACCGAGCCCATGACGCTGCGAAACGCTGTTGTCTTCGTGTTGGTTTGTTTTTCGGCACCGCTCTCCACCGCGCTGGCTGCAGCCCCCGACCTAGGGTCGGAGCTTCGCGACAACACCGTGCGCGCCTTGATGCTCAACTCCTACATCGACGGAGTCGACAGCGAACTAGCGCACCAGTTGCTCCGCGACGAGGATGCTCCGCGGCTCGCTGCGCTGCTGAGCGAAACCGATTTTTCGCGCAAGGACAATCTGGTGGCGTTTCTGAGCTACCTCGATCACCCGGCGGCTGTGGACGCGCTGCGCCGCTTCGCGCTGGAGACTCCTGACCCCAACAACGTCGATGCCGCGCGTGCGCGCGTGTTGGTGCCGCAGGCGTTGGCGCAGCGGGCGGCCAGGCAGCGCGGCGAATCGGCCGGTGTCGATGCAGACTCGACGGCGACGATTGACAGCGCGCGTCGAACCGTCGCCACGGCGTCCTCGCTGTTGCCGGATCCGTCGTCCGAGGCGCTGCTCGCGTCGCTCACGTACGCCAATCACGTCGACGTCACCAAACCGATGGATGATCAACGGCTGGACCGCAATCTCGAGGTCGCAACCGCGATCGTCGGGCGCTCCAACTTTCGCAAAGACGTGTCGTGTTGCTTCTTGCTGCAACGCTCCGGCAGCGCCCAGAGCTTTGGTGTTGCGGATGACAAGTTCGATGATATTGACACGCAAGAAGAACTTGACGCTGTGCTGGCGGATTCGATCGCGCGCGTAAAAGTGGTGCAAGCGATCAACTTCTGCAACGGCCGCAAACGCAGCAATGTGCTCGGCTGCAGCCCCAAGGGTGGTACGAGCATCGTGTTGGTGCGAATGACTCAACCTTCCGATGAAGCGGTGTTGTGGCTGCATGAGTTGGGCCGGAATGCGGGGCTGGACACGTCGCAGGATTCTCGGAACGTCATGGCGAAGGTTGCCAACGCTACCAACCGTGGCCTGAATGCGGCCCAGTGTGCAGCGTTTCATGCGCTCCCCGAAGGTAACGGCGTGACGCTCTCCAACGCTGGCGTATGCGAGGACGGCGATGGCGACGGCGTTCACACACTGATCGACAACTGCCCAACGGTCGCCAACCCAGGCCAGGGTGATCTCGATCTGGATGGCACCGGCGATTTCTGCGAAGACGGATCGTTGGCGCCGGTTTCGCCCGAGTCGGGGGTGAGTGCTTATCTGGATGAGCCGCAGGAACTGTCCTGGACGCGTGGCGCGGGGCAAATTCAAATGGAACTTCAGTTTGCAGCCACTGGGGAATTCAAGAGGAGCGGAACGATCGTCAGCAGCGGATTCCGTTTCTTCCCCAATGACGTGTCGACGCCAACGATCGCGCTCTGGCAGCAAGCCCTCAAGCTCGGCAAGGGAGAAACTCCGATCTATTGGCGTGTGCGCGGCAAAGCGCCTGACGGAAGCATCGCTGCGCAGACGCAAGAGCCCCGTGCCATTTTGGTCAACGAGCCAATCCCTCCGACGGTGACTGATCCGCCGGCCGAGTGTGTGGCACCGAGTGCGGACTGCACCTTCGATATCGACAAGAAGGACAGTCCGACGTTGAAGTGGACCAAGAATCACAACCAGCGTTACCGCGTCTTGTTCGCCAACAACCCAGAGTTCACCGGCAAGACGGTGCTGGCGGTGCGTAACTACGGACTGTTCTTCACTGCGTGGAAGATGGACGGCGGCACATGGCTCGAACTGCGCAAGAAGTTCTGGCAGACGGACCAGACCGCTGAAATCTGGTTCCGGATTGAAGCCCGCGACGCACTCGGCCGCGAGACCATCTCCCCCCCCGCTCGCCTCTTCATGGCCGATCTCCTCGAACCCACCACCCCCTAATTCGGGGACGGTATACCTAATTCGGGCGTGCGATCGAGGAAGACGAAGACATCGCTGCACTCAGCGGGCGGTGCCGG
>JANNUT010000222.1:0-49723 GCA_031395565.1 Acidobacteriota bacterium
CCGAGAGCGGCTTTTGTTTCGAGCTGCGCGCCTTTGGCCTGCGGCGCAGCGGGACCATGACCCAGCGGCAACGGGAATTGCGTGAGCAGCGCGATCGCCGGCTGGGCCGTCCTGATCCACAGGCGCGGCGCAAACTGGTGCAGCAGGCACTGCTGCGTATGGAGGCGCTGTTTGCCCCGAAAATCACGATCGAGCTGCGGACCGACCAAGAGCCGGCCTATGCCCTCGCGATCAAGGCACTGAAGCGGAAGGTCCGGCACATCACCGTCTCCAGCACCGCGCGACGCGACAGTCGCAACCCGCTGTGGATGATCAATCACAAGCACCGGGTGCAACGGCATTGCTTGGCCAGCTGGCGGCGCGAGACGATTGCGCATCACAAGAACCTGGCCGGGCTGCAGGATCGTCAACTGGTACATCGTGTCTGGCTGAACAACACCAAGGGGGTCTCGGAGCGGCGCTTGCCGGAGCGGCGGATCACCCCGGCGATGCGGCTGGGCTTGACTACCAAACGGCTGTCAGGCATCGAGTTGTTCTTTCGACGCCGGTTTCCGCAGCGCGAGCGGCTACCGGAATCGATGCGGGCGCTCTATGAAGGCACCGTGAAAGCGCGGCCTCGCGAAGTCTGTAACCCATACATCCATAGCTACGCGTACTGAGTCAGCGAGGCGCGGCCTGCGTCGCGCCCAGCACGTCGCTTGGCCCGAGGTATTTCGTGGACACCTCCGATGGTCTCAAGCTGAGACCGCGGGTCCGGTTCGTTGCTGTCGATGAGTCCGGCAAACACGGCGAGTGGCGGGAGTTTGCGAGGCAGCACTTCTGCCGGCAGGAGTTCGGCACGGAGGTTGCTTTCATCCGGAGTGGACGTCGGTTGCGAGCTCATTGAGCGGGGAGCAGCGCTGACGTTGAAGTCAAGAAATGCGTTGAGCCACTCCCGCTCGGGAGGCACGGCCATGAAAGAGTTAGTCAAGACGATCGTCTTCGTCGCCATCGCACTCATCGCGGTTGGCCTGGGCGGCGGGGCCGCGCTGGCCGGCGGTATCACCGTACAAATGGATCAGCCCTTCGTCGTTGGCGATCGCCTCTTGCCAGCTGGTGAGGTCGCGATCCTGCCGACCCTCCACAGTGGTTACATGGCGCTCTTCGTCGATGGCCGCCAGCTCGGCGTGTTGCAGCGCACCGATAGCGGGTACGGTACCGAGTTCGCGACCCCGCGGTTGGTCTTTGAACGCGATCGGACGGGTGTGTTGCACCTGATGCGCATCCGGTATACAGCGCCGAGCGGCTTCGTGACACGCGTCATTCATTTGGAGGTCGCGGCCTTGTCGGCAAGTCTGCCGCAGCAGACGGTGGTTACGCAGGCCAGCCTCGCGAGGCTTCGCTGAGGTTCGCCGTTAGCGCTCGCCCGGCGCACGACTGCCCTTGAAGGTGTGCCGGGCGATTTCGTCTAATACGGAAGAGCGGGCTATTCTCTCCGTACGGTCCCTGTCGTCCCCCTCGGCCGTATGGAGACTCGACCCGATGACGCGAGCCGGTTCCTTTCGTTCCCTCTCGATTTTTTTACTGCTGTGGCCCACCGCCGCCACGCTGACGCTCGCTGCCGATAGTGCCAAGAAAGTCGCGGCGGCTGCGGCGCTCGAGGAACGCATCGCCATCCTAGAGAAGTCGATGGCCGAACGTGTCACCGCCCTCGAGCAGCAAGTCGCGCAACTCAAACAGCAACTCGAGGCGCGGCCCGCAGTGCAAGCGCCCGCTCCGCCTGTTGAAGATCCCGCCGCGACAGCGATGCGCATCGAGGCGGATACGCTCGCTGCCGGAGGCAAGTTCCTGGAAGCCAGGGCCAAGTACGAAGAACTGGCGACGAAGTACCCACAGTCCACCGCAACTCGGGCGTCGGCGTCGGTGCGCGGCGAATTGCAGATCGTCGGCCGGGCCGCGCCCGATAGTCTCGAGATCGACAAGTGGTACCAAGGCGAGGAAGAGGGGAAGAAAAGCCTGACGTCAAAAGCGACGCTGCTTGTTTTTTGGGAGACCTGGTGCCCCCACTGCCAGCGCGAGGTCCCCAAGATGACCGACATCTACAGCCGATTCAAAGACAAAGGATTGGCAGTCGTTGGCCTGACGAGACTCACCAAGGGATCGACCGACGAAGCGGTCTTGGCGTTCATCAAAGAACGTGGGGTCGCGTATCCGATGGCCAAAGAAAAAGGAACTCTCTCGACCTTCTTCAACGTCTCTGGTATTCCGGCGGCGGCCGTCGTGAAGAACGGCAAGATCGTTTGGCGAGGACACCCCAATCGACTGAACGACGAGATGATCAAGTCCTGGTTGTAGTCGCGGCGAGGCGCTCGCCGTTAGCGTAGCCAAAGCCGCGCTGCGGCGAGCGTTACCACAGTCACCGGCGCACCGACCTTGGCGTATTCAAAAAAGCCGATGTCGATGCCTTCTCGAGGTGCAGACTCGAGCACGATCACGTTCGCAGCACTCCCCAGAATTGTGAAGTTGCCGGCCAGCGTCGAGTAGGCCGCCAGAGCTAGCCAAAACGATCTTGCCGTATCGGGTGCGATCGATTGAAGTGCTGGTACGAACAAGATCGTTGCGGGGACATTGCTGACCAGTTGCGAGAGCGCAGCAACCGACGTTCCAAAGCGCAGGAGACCCAGATCGCCCGCTTGCTCGAGCGGTCCAGCGATGGTTTCCACCACACGATGCGCGATGCCCGCCGACTCGAGCCCACACGTCAGCACAAATAGCCCACCAAACAATAGCAACAGGCTCCAGTCGACCTTCGGCCAAACTCCTCGGGGCCGCGTCGCTCCGCAGACGATTACACCAGCGGCACTTGCCATTGCGGCAGCCGCCGGCCGTACGCCGCACGACAACGCGATCAGCGTTCCGAGAACGCTGCACAGGCTTGTGGTCAACATCCAGCGCTGCAGCGGTGCGGTCTCACTCCACAGCGGCAGAGTCTAGCGCGAGGCCCGCGCCGTCTGGCGCCCTGTGATAGCGTTCCCACATTCCCTCCTGGGTTTCACGTGAGGTCGACGATGAGTGAGCAGCGGAAGAACAGATCCCCTTGGGTTTATGTCGGCATCGGCTGCGCGGTGGTTGCCGTTCTTGCAGTGATCCTGGTCGGAACCTGCAGCTACGCGGGCTATCGCTGGGCCGGCAAACTCAAAAAGGAACTCACCGACCCGGTGGCACGCGAGCAGAAGGTGCTCGAGGTGTTGGGCACGACATCGATACCCGAGGGTTACGTCTCAGGGTTTGCGCTGGACGTTCCGATGGCGATGCAGATGGCATTTCTCACCGACCAGGAGGTGACGGTCTCGGGTGACCAGGTCGATCCACGATTTCAAGAGCGGAGCTTCATGTACATCCACATCAAGCTCAAGAAAGCCAACGACCCGAAGCTACTCGATTTCTTCGAAGGGCGTACTGAAGACCCTCAAGCCTTGCGCGACGCAGGCGTCAACATGGACTTTGGGCGCGGAAAAATCCTCTTACGCGGTGTTATCGATGGTTCGCCGAAGCTGCTCTACGCGGTTCAACGCGGCCGCTCCCCCATGTCGCATTCCAATGCCGAATTGCTCACGGCGCTGGTCATGATCCAATGCGCGCAAGACTCTTCATTGCGCGTCGGCATTTGGACCGGGCCGGATCCGACGGCTGGCGGAACATTGGAAGGAGTTGCCCTCAGCGGCTCGGTGGCCGATCAAGCCGCCATCGGGTCATTTCTCGGGCAGTTCCGTCTTTGTCAGTAAGCCAGCTCGGCGAGCCGGCCGAAAAGGGGAGAGGCGCTCCGTGCCGACAACATCGAGCCGCCTGTGTCTCGTTGGTTGGCGGGCATTGGTTCCAGTCGAGCCATGCGCCGATCGTTCCTAGCGCAATGAAAACCCTACGCGGACAGAAATGAAGACGCGAATCGGCTGACCATCGCGCAATGCGGGTGTGTAGCGCCACCGGAGAACCGCGGCACGCGCCGCCTCTACCAGCATTGGATTGCCGCTCTTCACGGTCACCGATTCGACACGACCGTCCAGCCCCACAACGGCCATCAGCATCACAACCCCCTCGATTCGCGACAGCTGCGCAACTCGCGGATAGACAGGATCTGGACGATCGATCGACTCAGGCCTGACGATGCTGGAGTCGCGTTCTGCATCTACAGGGTCACGGCCTTCGGAGTTGCCGCCGGGGCTTTGGTTCTCACTAGAGTCTCCGTCGCCACCTCCCCCCGGCCCGACATCAACCCCCAATCCTCCCGGGGTGCCATCGATCGGTTCCGACCCGCGAGCATCGGTCGAGCTATTCAAGCTGGTTTCGGGCGGGGCGGGGCGCTCCGCGACTTCAGCTCTATCAGGCACGGCCACCGGCTGGACAGGCTGGTCGGGCAGAGACGGCTTACTCTCTCGCTGAATCTCGGGGACTGGTGCGCGCGGCGGCGGGCCGGGGAGCACCATCTGCAGCCCGCTCAAAAATTCGGGACGAGGCTTAGGAAGCTCCGGCAACGTGACCTCCTCCAACAAGAATGAGTAAACCGAGAGCAACGTCGCGATAAACGCGAGGTGGATTGCGCTTGCAAGTGCGACCGCTCGATCAGTCCACCATTGGTTGCGCCCCAATCGCTCCGAAAGCAGCGTTTCGAACATCGTCGCACCTCCTGCGGGTCCAGCCCGTTGATGCGACGTTGGGCTTCTTCGGTGGAACCTGCCGCACGTGCTACGAAATCGACGCGGCGCGAATGCCGCACCAGGTTGCGGTTGATCTGCAACCGGCACAGTCAACGCTCGGCGTGAAGCTGCGAGAAAACGTCGTCAGAAGCCAGGTTGCGGATCCTGCACCGTAACCCCAGTGACGAAGTAGGCCGTCTCACCGAACCAGCTGACCGGAACCCCGACCTTCTGCTCGTAATGCACGGTAACGCGCTTGCCGACCGCACCCTCCAGTCGCTTCGCGATTTCACTGTCCCGGCAACTGAACTCCCAAATGACCGGCGCGACTCCGGGAACGGTGGTCATCGCCAATTCGCCTTCCCAGGTCTTGAAGACGTAGCCTTTGCGGCCGAACTTCTGAATGACTCCCGCACGCTCACCATCGGAGTACGTCCACCAAAGTGTGAGGGCGGTGTAGGCCACCACAAGCAACACGAGTGCGATCACAATGACGACCACGACTTTCACGAAGCCGCGTTGCGAGTCTGTACTCAAGTTGGAGTTCATCAGGCGTTTTCTCCTGCTGCGGGCTTGAACAGCACGCTGAGATTATGTCTTAAGCTCCTTTGAAAACGTCAAAGGCCAGCCGGACAGCCAAAGCAGTCACCACCGCAAGATAGACGACCCGCACAAATCGACTGCCCCGTGCCAACGCCAATCGTGCGCCGAGAAGCGAGCCAGCCATATTGCAGGCAGCCATGGGCAAGGCCAGGTCCCAGAGAATCTCGCCCCGCGAAAGAAAGATCGCGACCGCCGCCAAGTTGGTGGCCGCGTTGATCGCCTTTGCGTGCGCCGACGATTCCACGAAGTTCAGATTCAACAACGAAACAGTGCCGAAGATGAGGAATGTTCCAGTGCCGGGCCCGAAAAAACCGTCGTAGACACCGATCACCGTGCAGACAAACAGCCACGTCCGGACTCGGATTCTTCCACTAGACGCGTTGAGGCCGAAGTCTCCTCGCCAAGCAACGACCGCTCCGACTGCAACGATCAGTACCAACGCCACCGAACGAAATGACTGCGGCGATATCCAGCGGATCGCCCACGCGCCCAGGATGGCTCCAGCGGCTGCCAAGACCGCCGCGCTGACGAGCCGCACGCGATCGACATCGATTCGCTTCAGGTACGTCCAACTCGCGACCAGTACTCCGGCGAGCGAGGCAACTTTGTTGGTTCCGAGCAGCGACCCGATGGGATCGGAGTGGCGCACAACCAACAACATCGGCAGCTGTATCAGTCCGCCTCCGCCCACGATTGCGTCGAGCAAACCTGCGAGGAAGGCAAACAACAGCAGCAGTGTCATCGGCCACCGTTAGCTCTACGACCGATCCAATCTCGAACTTCACCAAGCCACCACGCAACCCCCACGGAGAGAAAGCGCCAGTCCTCGAGGAACTCGGGTGGCTTTCCCTCAACAACGTGACCGGCGATCTGGAGCATCCATCCCACGACGAATCCAATGATGGCCCACGGCAGCAAGCACGCTGCGAAGGTGAGCGCTATCACCGAAACCACCAGCGAAAGCACGATCAACGGAATGCCAATCACATGACAAAGTCGATTGACAGGATTTCGATGACTGTCGGCGTACCGGTCCAGCCGCGATCCAGCTGCCGGCGTCATAGTATCGACCAGCTTGCGGCGATCGAAACTTGACTCGCTCTCAAGCGATCAGAGCCTCGAGGTCCTCGTGACGCGGGCCGTTCGAGTCGCAAACGGCAAAGCGCGCCCCCTTCGCCGCATGCAGGCACGCACCCGCATAGACACCCTGCCGATTCATCGCATAGAAGGTCACGTTGAACTTGGGAACACCCTTCTCATCGAAAAGGCGTTTCTCGATCGTGTTGGACCGGATCCGCGAGAGCGCCTCCATCACGGCGTCCTTGGGGTGTTTGCCCGCCCGCATCAGTTCGACCACGAGAAACGACGACAAGCCGAACAGGTTGGCCTCCCCTCGCCCCGTAGACCCACAGGATCCGACGCCGTTGTCGACGTAATTCCCGGCGCCCAGTACCGGGGAGTCGCCGACCCGTCCCGGGATCTTGAACGCCAGCCCGCTGGTCGTGGTAACGCCGCCAAGGTCTCCGGCGGCGGTCAACCCAGCCATGTGAATCGTGCCGAAGGCATGCCACGGATCGAGGGTTCCTGCCGCGATCATCGTCTCGCGCGCCCGGTCTGCAGCAGCGCCTCTCTGCTTTGGGTCGAGCCAGTGCTCCGGATCGATCAACCGTTTCCACTCGAGCCATCGTCGCCGAGACGTTTCGGTGTTCAGGTCCGGTTCGATCGTGAATCCCATCTGGCGAGCGAAGCGCTGAGCTCCTTCGCCGACCAGCAGGTGATGATCCGTCTGCTCGAGAACTGCCTTGGCAACAAGCGATGGGGTACGCACCCCTTCGAGTGCTGCCACTGCGCCTGCCCGCTTGGAGGGGCCATGCATACAGGAAGAATCCAACTGAACCACACCGTCTGCATTGGGAAGTCCGCCATAGCCGACGCTGGTCTCCAGAGGGTCTAGTTCGACCACGTTGACCCCCGCGATGACGGCATCGAGGGGATCCTGTCCGGCGGTGAGCGCGGCGAAGGCAATCGCGACCCCGGTTCGGTCGCCGCCATTCTTGAATTCGTTGCCGTTGGCCGATCCGATAACCAGCGGCCGGCGCGGCGTTGCGACTACTGTTGGCGCTTTGACGGCCTCAACTGCTGGTACAGCCAAGAGGCTCGCAGTCAGCCGGTTGAACTGCCTTCGTGTGATCGGTCGCACCAGGGTCTCTCCGCGAGGTGCAGATGCTAACCGAAATCGGATCGGCCCCGTCCACTCCCTTGGCGCGCGACCAGTTCGCTGTTGGCTAGGCCGCAAACTCCAAAGATTTTTCTTACCGGCCGTATTGACGACACGTGTAGTCACAACTACCATCTCCCGCAACGACATCTGTAGTCACACTTGCAGCACGCAGTGACGACAATTGCCGACACCTCGGGTACGGAGGCCGCGCATGGAAAAGGCACCGCTTGGCGAGCAAGAACTCGCCCTTCTGCGCTGGGTGGCAGAACATGGTCCGCTCACAGTAGGCGAAACGCTCGAGCGTTTCGGAGAACAACATGGCTACGCTCGCACCACCGTCACCACGATGCTCGAGCGACTGCGCAAGAAGGGGTATCTGGTCCGGCGACTGCGCCAGGGCGTCAACCACTACACGTCGAAGACCGGTCACAAGCGTTTGCTGCGGGACCAGGTCCAACGGTTCGTGGAACGCACACTCGACGGGTCGGTGTCTCCGCTTGTGGCGTACTTATCCGAAAGCCCAGAGCTGACCACCGAGGAGTTGCGGCAGTTGAATGCCCTCGTCAGCCGATTGAGTGCCAAGCCAAGGAGTTGATCGATGCACGAACTCCCTGCAGTGATCCTCATGACGATCGAACGACTGGGCTTTGCTTGTGTCGTGGGGAGTTTTTGGATTGCACTGACTTGGGCTGCGCTTCGCGCCGTTCCCAAACTCCCGGCCAACTGGCGTGTTGTGCTCTGGTGGGTGGTTACACTCAAGTTGTTGTTACTGCTGCTTCCGATGCCCGCCTTGGAACTCGCGTGGCTCGCCACTCCACCGCAGCCTTCTTCGACGTTCCAACAACTCACCGCGCAACTGCGCGCCTCCGCTCGACTGGCGCCGAAAGACGATGGGCTAGCCGTGATTCTCACGATTCTGTGGGCCGTTTGGGGCCTCGGGGTCCTGGCTCATCTCGGCTTCACGGCAGCGCAATGGTACCGATTGCACTTCGTTCTGAAACAGGCGACTCGACTGGATCCGCCCAGCGGCGCGGAACGACTCAGTCTGTTCATGGAACGCCTGCGGTTGAATCGCTTGCCGCAGCTGGTCGCCTCCACGGCGATCTCGAGTCCACTCGCCACCGGCTGGCGAAAGCAGCGCGTCGTGCTGCCATCGGTTGATCTACAGAAATGGAGCGTTCGCGAGTGCGAGCTCGCGTTGGCACACGAACTCGCCCATCACAAGCGCCGCGACCTGATCTGGGCGCTAGTGCCGTGGCTAGCGCGAACACTTTTTTGGTTTCACCCGCTCGTCTGGCTCGCTGCTCGTGAGCATCGGCTTGCTACCGAGCAGGCTTGCGATGCGCTAGCCCTCAGAGCCTGTCAGGCGTCGCCGAACGAATATGGCCGATGGCTGCTCTCCGTCGCACCGATTCGTCTTTCGGCCGGATGGTTATCCAACGCCGCCGCCTCTCCCCACTTTCGAACCCTCAGAAGGAGACTTGCGATGCTCGAAAATCAGCCGTCCCTACACCTCCCCACCCCGCTGTTTTGGTTGAGCGCGGCACTCGCTGCGACAGCGATCCTCGTCCCTGTCCGCGTGGTTGCCGCTGAACAGGCACCGGTGGAGAAAGCGGCGGCCGAACTCCGCGCACCCGTCAAGCCGCCGAGCCGCGTCACTTCGACGGAAAGCCCCGAACCTGCCGTGGACACCGAGGTCGATCGACTGAGGGAACAAATCGCGAGGCTTGCCGACGAGAGGGCACGCTTGGCGAAACTCGGACTCTTGCAGGAGCAGCGCATCGCGCCTGATCGCACCGCTCAGCAGCGCCTCGCGGAACTAGCGCGACGCTTCGAACTCTTGGCGGAGCGCCAGGCCCAACAACAACTCCGGCGTCTGTCGGAGGGTCGCGCCCACACCGCGACATTGGCTGCGCAACTGGCTGAGGAACGTGCTCGCGCGCTGGCTTACACGCGAGAGGCGATGGCCGCAGGCCCGAGTGAGGAGCTTTACTAGCGGCTGCCTGGCTTCTGGGCATTGCGTGCTCGCGTTGGCTAGCGCTTCCCGGCCCGCAACGACGCGAGGATCGATGCCCCAAGCAGCAAAGCCACAACACCTAAGGACGTGCTTGTTGGGATCTGAATCCATCCGGAGACCAGCATCTTCAGGCCCACGAAGGTGAGAACAGCGGCAAGGCCGTATTTCAGAAACGCGAAAGCCCCCAGCGCGCCGAGCACCGCGAAGTACAAAGAACGCAGTCCCAGAGTGGCCAAGAAGTTCGAGCTATACACGAGGAGAGGATCGCGGGTCACGGCGAGGGTCGCGGGTATCGAGTCCATCGCAAAGACGACGTCGGTGACATATACGACGACGAGCACCAACAGCAGAGAAGTTCCCATCAGGCGCCCATCGACTCGAACGAGAAACCGTTGCTCATGATCACCGGGGGCGACAGGGAGCCAACGGCGCGCGAGCCGCAGCACGAAGTTACTGGATGGATCGGTGTCGCTCACCCCCTCGCGAGCGAGCTTGACACCGGTCACCACCAAGAAGGCGCCCAGCAGATAAACGAGTCACTCGAACCTCTCGATCAGTGCAATGCCCGCGAAGATCATCACGGCGCGCAAGCCGATCGCCGCCACGATCCCCCAAAACAGCACGCGATGCTGGTGGCGCCCTTGTACGCCGAAATAATTGAAAATAGCCAAGAACACGAAGAGGTTGTCGACCGAGAGTGAAAGCTCGATGACATACCCGGTCAGAAACTGAAGCGCTGCTTGGCGGCCTGACGGTACGTTCACCGAATCGATCGCCAGCCCGCCGACGCCGTTGTCGTACATCCAGGGCAGCGCAGCAGCGAACAGTAGCGACAACGTCCCCCACACGCATGTCCAAGCGAGTGCTTCGCTCACACGCATCGCGCGTGGACGCCGATGGAACAGTGCGAGATCGGCAAACAAGAGTGTGCCGACAATCAGGTTGAAGAGCAAAAAGGCTGTTGCTTCGTGCGCCAGCATCGCTGCATCGTCAGCGGCGAAGAGCGGCAGCCTAGCAGCCAGCCCGACGCTCAGCGAGGGACGCGGTAGCCGTCGTGACTCACACGACCTGGAGAACTTGCATGCGCGTTCGCCACATTCGATCGATCAAGCGCTGCGTTTTCGGACCACCAATGCGCAACATCACGAGCTGCTCGCCCGGGCGATCGGTGTTGTGGCAGAGCACGACATAGATGTGCAATTCGTACTCGTGGGCCATTGCGACCAGTTTCGCAATCGTCTCGCTTTGCTCGGCGTGGGGTACGAGCAGACAAATGCGCCGAGTTTCGTCGCCAGCCCGGGCGACACGAGTGAACGCCTTGAAAATATCAGACTCTGTAATGATCCCGACGAGTTGACCTTCATGCACTACGGGAAGCGCCCCAATCTTCGACGCTAGCATCCGCTCACCGACATCCTCGATCGGGTCATTGGGTGTGCAGGTTTGCGGGTTGGTCGTCATCCACGAAGAAACCAGCGCGGCCCGTAACGGTGCTTTCACTTCTTCGGTCAACTCGACCTTGGGATCAAGCAAGTGCGTGCCGGCCAAGGCGTAGAGGTCAGATCTCGAGACGATCCCGACGAGCCGACCAGCCTCCACGACCGGGAGTCGCCGCACTCGTTGCCGTCTCAGCGCCTCGACGAAATCGAGAAGCGTCGCTTCGGGCGCGATCGTGTGTGGAGAGCTGGTCATCCAATACCGAACGATCACGCGGCCTCCATCGACAACTCGACTCGACCCTGTCGTTCACGCTATCGGCACCCAGATGTTGAACTTGAGCGACTTTTCCAGGGCTGGCAAAAGAAAACGCCCGCAAGCCAGCGGCTTGCGGGCGCAGCACTGCCAACCGACTCAGCCTAGCTTTTTTACCTCGCTAGCCTGCGGGCCTTTCGGGCCTTGTGTCAGTTGAAACTCGACGACCTCACCCTCGCGAAGCGACTTGAAGCCGCTCCCAAGGATCGCGGTGTGATGAACGAACACATCTGCACCGCCTTCCTGCGAGATGAAGCCGTAGCCCTTTGCATCGTTGAACCACTTCACGGTTCCTTTCGGCATGCGTTGCCTTACCTTTTCCGTCGTGTGGCAATCACCACACGGACTGCTGTGATCGGCTGGGACGTCACCGAGGGCAGACCTGTTCCGCCCAGAGCACGGTGATGTGTCACAACCGTTTCAAACCTATTGATGGGTGTGGTGGGAAGCGAGCCTGACTGACGACCACTAGCGACAAAGCCGGGGAGAAAAAAGTTCATAACACCCGATCCCACAAGCCGGAACGACCTAGTCTCCGGGGCGCGCACCGTGCGCTGCCGTTGCAAATGATGGGAGCGCGTGGGGACAGACGCAAGGGGGGGCGAAAGAAAGAAAAAAGCGGGGCGCACGAAGCGCCCCGCGAAAGCCGACAGCTTAGCCGAGCTTCTTGACTTGGCTCGCCTGCGGACCCTTCGGGCCCTGGGTCAGCTGAAACTCAACCGACTCGCCTTCGGACAGCGACTTGAAGCCTGATCCGAGGATTTCGGTGTGATGGACGAAGACGTCAGGACCACCGTCCTGGCTGATGAACCCGAACCCCTTTGCATCGTTAAACCACTTCACGGTTCCCTTTGGCATTGCTTACCCAAACCTTTCTGTTTCTGGGCGCATGGCGCCCTAAAGACGAAAAAGCCCGATCCATGCCTCGCCTTCGCTGGCAGAACTGTTCTGCCGTAATTCGAAAGCTCAGCTGCGTCGGGTCCGATGAACAGTACTGTGCAACAAGCTCTTTTCTGAGAATTGGTAGCGGGGGCGGGATTTGAACCCGCGACCTTTGGGTTATGAGCCCAACGAGCTACCGGACTGCTCCACCCCGCGTCCTGGCTTAGTTTCCCCTGGTCGTTTCTCGTCGACGTGGAGGCCGAGATACTAGGGGACGCCACCAAGGGTGTCAAATCGCGAAGCGTCCAGCATTTGACTAGCCCAATACCTGACCTCGAATCCTGGCCTCAGATCCGGTGATGACCGGGCGACGAGGGGTTCCCACGCTGTCGACAGGACCCGGCGAGCGACCAGGCCGCCGAACGGCCCGAAGTCTCTAGGGCCGGGGCGAGCGCCCGGTTTCATCCGAAGGGCGCTCAGGAATCAATAGCACCGTCTCCCCGGGTTTTTGGTAGTCGAGTTCTCCACGAATCGCCCGCTCAATGGCGGTGTCGTTTTCTTTGAGCGATTTGACTTCTTCCTGAAGAGCCAGCGTCTTGGCTCTCTCGATTTCGAACTGGGCCTGCAGTGCGTCACGCTTTTGCCTCCGCTCGAACTGAGAGCGGATCCCCTCCGGCCCGATCAACGCGTACAGCCACAAGACGATGGCCAACAAGGAGATCAGCCAGCGGGTGCCGGCGCTCCGCAATGTTTCACGCGGCAGTCCAGGGCGAGCACTGTCGACTCTCAGTGGTTCTGTCACGTCAACGCATCGCATACGGCTCGCCGCCCGCGTACCGTGCGGCCTCGGCGAGGTCTTCTTCGATCCGGATCAACTGGTTGTACTTAGCGGTCCGTTCTCCCCGCGCTGGCGCACCGGTTTTGATCTGGCCACAGCCGCAGGCCACCGCCAGGTCGCTGATGAAGGTGTCTTCTGTTTCTCCGCTGCGGTGCGAAATGACGGCCCCGAAACCTGCCGCCTGCGCCATTTGGATCGCGTCGAACGTCTCGCTGACGGTGCCGATTTGATTGACCTTGATGAGGACAGCGTTTGCCACGCCGCGCTTGATCCCCTCCGCCAGAATCTCGGGGTTGGTGACGAACACATCGTCCCCGACCAATTGCACGCGTGAGCCCAAAACATCCGTAAGCCGCTTCCAACCGTCCCAATCCCCTTCCGCCATACCGTCCTCGATGCTTACGATCGGATAGCTCTCGCAGAGCTCGGCGTAATAGGCCGTGAGTTCCTCGGCGTTGAGCGTACGTCCCTCGCCTTCGAGGTGATACCGGCCCTCGCGAAAGAACTCACTCGCCGCCACATCCATGGCCAGCGCTACGTCTTCTCCGGGCCGGTAACCTGCCTTCTGGACCGCTTCCAGAATCAAATCGAGGGCCTCGCGGTTGGATCGCAGGTTCGGGGCGAACCCGCCCTCGTCACCGATTCCGGTGGAAAGTTTTCGCCCGTTGAGCACCTTTTTCAGCGCGTGGTAGATCTCTGCCGCGCAGCGAATCGCCTCGCTGAACGAGTTCGTCCCAACCGGCAGAACCATGAATTCCTGAACATCGATGTTGTTGTCCGCGTGAGCTCCCCCGTTGACGATATTGAGCATCGGGGTTGGCAACGTTCGTGCGCCGGCGCCGCCCAAATAGCGGTAGAGCGGTAGCCCAGACCACCCGGCTGCCGCACGGGCCGTCGCCATGCTGATTCCCAGAATTGCGTTGGCCCCGAGGTTTCGCTTGTTGGGCGTTCCGTCGCGTTCCATCAGCGTGCGGTCAACATACCGCTGCTCGATCGGATCGAGTCCCTCCAGCGCCGGGCCGAGCACTTCGTTGACGTGGCGAACGGCCTTCAAGACTCCCTTGCCCATGTAGCGCGAGGCATCTCCGTCGCGCATTTCGAGTGCTTCTCGGCTTCCGGTGCTCGCTCCCGATGGGACTCCGGCGCGGCCCACGATCTCGTCGTCGACCGTGACTTCAACTTCGACCGTCGGGTTGCCACGGGAATCGAGTATTTCTCGCGCAAATACGCCGGTAATCTCTGGCATCGTCGGACCTCTCGAGCCGGGCGCTAGGAGGGCCCGGCGAAGGGCCGTAGTTTATAGCGGTCTGAGGTAATGGCGAGGCAAGGCGATGAACGAGAGTCAAGACAAGACCCTGATCGTAATCTCTACGGCCCCCGATGCGGCGACGGCGCGAGAACTGGCCTTGCAGTTGATCGAAACGCGTGTCGCAGCCTGTGTCCAAGTCATCGACGGGGTTTCCTCCTTCTATCGCTGGAAGGGTGAACTGCAACAGGACCGCGAGGTTCTTCTGCTGATTAAGACTGCTTCATCTCGATATCAGGCGGTGGCGGGAGCACTCGTGGCCTTGCACCCTTACGAAGTGCCCGAGATCGTTGCCATCGCCGCTGAGCATGTGAGTCCGGCGTACGCTCGATGGTTGAGTGAGTCACTTTCGATCGACGAGGAGGGATTCTGAGTCCCGTAGTACGTATTGGAGTCGTGGCGGGGACGCATCCAGACCTGGCGCGCGGCGCAGCGGTCGCGCTGTCTGGCGTCGATCGGATCTTGCATGCAGGGGGCATCGGCGACGAACGCGTGCTGCGTCAACTCGGTGAGATCGCTCCCGTGATCGCCGTTGCCGGTGATCGCGACTACCTCGTGTTTGGAGATCGATTCCCAGAAATGGCCGAGTTTCAAATTGCCGGCGCCACGCTGCTGATGACACCCATGATCGGGTCCCCTCCCGATTGGTTGGCTCCCCTCGAGGCGCGGCTCGAGCAAGCAGCGCCGAGCGTTCTGGTGCACGCTCAAGCACCCGTTGCCGAAGTGATTTGGTTTGGTGGAACGCTGTTGGTCAACCCTGGAAGGGCGGGTGTTCCTCAGCCGGCGGGGCGAGGCCCAACGTGTGCGGTGATCGAGATCGCCGGTCCGGGGAGAATCGACGCCCGGATCATCGCCTTGACTCCATGAACTGGTTTCACGCCAGGCGTTGCGGGCTGATCACGTTTGGCGTCGCGCTCTCGATCCTCCTGTCGGAGCGAACGGCGCAAGCGCAGATTCCCAGCCCTGCGGACCTGTGCGCATCAGGAACCACCATCGGCAGCATCCTGATCGAACGGATCAACGTCTTCGATCTCGATGCCAAGGGTGAGAACAAACGGATATTTCGTTTTGTGAACGCCGTACACCGGCCGATGTTGACTCGGGATTTCACGATCCGGACGCTGCTCACCTTTCGTGTCGGTGATGCCTGCTCGCTGGAAACGTTGCATGAAGCGGAACGATCATTGCGCACTTACTCCCTCTTCCAAGACGCGTGGATCGAACCGATCGCTCGCGAGGGAGATCGCGTCAGCGTCCGCGTGCGAGTCCGTGACGCATGGTCGACCAAGGTCCGCGCTTCGTTCAGCAGCCAGGGTGGCGCGAATCGTTCCGTCTTCGCGGTCAACGAGAAGAATCTGTTCGGTACCGGCTACTCACTCTCTTGGGAGAAGCGCAGCGATCAGGACCGGGACGAGCGAAACCTCGAATTCACGATGCCTCAAATGTTCGGCAGCCGCTGGCAACTCTACCTGCTCGATGGCAAGAACAGCGACGGCAGCGATCGCGTGTTCCAGATCCAGTACCCGTTCTACAAGCTCGATGGCCGTCGCTCGTACTTCTTCGAGGGGGAAGAGCAAGCGCTCGAGCAGAAGATCTATGTCGGACCTAAAGTCGTCGATACGTGGACGTCCGACCTGAAGTCCGCCCAGGCGTCGTTCGGTTGGTCGCCGCGAGGACTTCACGACGGCAAGTTGACGCGGTATTACGCGTCGTTGAGTTGGAACAAGACCGACTGGTCGCCCACCCAGTCCCCGGTCGAG
Source organism: Acidobacteriota bacterium (assembly GCA_031395565.1). Taxonomy (GTDB): domain Bacteria; phylum Acidobacteriota; class Polarisedimenticolia; order J045; family J045; genus JANNUT01. The sequence goes on from JANNUT010000222.1 coordinate 16,053, forward strand.
CGCCCGGACCTCGCGCCCCGCAACGTCGATCGCACACAGGCTGGGTTCCAGTATGTGTGGACGCGCCCCGACTTCCGCCGCGTCGCGTTTTACGACACCGCACGCCGCATTCAGGACTTCGACCTGAGCGATCGCCTGACGCTCGGAATCACGGTGCCGGTCCCTGGAGTCAGCGGTCAGCAAGCCTATGGTGGACAAGTGTTGTGGCAGCGTGGCATCGACTTGAGCGAGCGTAACTTCGCGCTGCTGAGCAGCCAGTACACGGCTCAACGTCTCGACGGAGCTTGGCTCAATCGAATCTTCGACTCGCGGGCCGAGGTTTGGTTCAAGGTCAGCGAGCTCCAGACTCTCTATCTCCAAGGCCGTGCCGCTTTCGGCCAGGAGCTCGAAGGGCAACGTCGCTTTCTGCTCGGCGGCGACACCGGCCTGCGAGGTTATCGTTCGCGCGCCTTCACAGGGAGCAACTTGCTGCTGCTCGACCTCGAACACCGGTTCTTCGCGCCATGGGAAATCGCGCATCTGTTTCGTGTCGGACTGGTTGGCTTCGCCGAGGTCGGGGCCATTTGGGAGGACAACCAGCCGCTCTCCTGGGCCCGCGTCCACCCTGACGTCGGGATTGGTGTCCGATTCGAGTTGCTTCGCTCATCACATGGCACGACGGTACAAGTCAACGTCGCATACCCGCTGGACCCCAACGGCGACCCCGAGGAAGGCCAAAAACTGCAGTTCTCGGTGCTCACGACCAAGGGCTTTTAGTCGCCTCCAACGGGATTTCCCTAGTTGACGCTCCGGCGGTCCGCCCGTACGATCGCCGAGCTTTCCCGCACCAAGCCCCCCGTTGCGCAACCCCGGCACCGCCTTCACCCCGCCGGGCGCGCTCCCAAGAGGACCAATGACCGACGGCGCGAGTGGCGCACCCACTATGGACGACCGCAACGAGTCGCTCTCGTTGAAGGCACTCGCGCGCCTGAAGGTCGAAGATCTCGGCAAGCTGGGCCGCGAGATGGACCTCGGGCCTCTGAGCGGCATGCGCAAACAGGAGTTGATCTTCACGATCCTCAAGGCGCAAACCGAACGTCGAGGCCTGATCTTCACCGAAGGGGTGCTCGAGGTTCTTCCCGAAGGCTACGGTTTTCTTCGATCTCCCGAATACAACTACCTTCCGGGCCCGGAAGATACCTACGTATCGCCTTCGCAGATCAACCGTTTCGCGCTGCTCTCGGGCGACACCATCTCGGGACAAGCTCGCCACCCGAAAGATGACGAGAAGTACTTCGCGTTGATCAAGGTCGAAGCGATCAATTTCCAGGATCCCGACAAGTCGCGCGAACGAATCCTGTTCGAGAACCTCACGCCGCTGTATCCGCTGGAACAACTTCGTCTCGAAACGGCTCAGGACAATCTGACCTGTCGCGTGATGGACTTGTGGACACCGATCGGCAAGGGACAACGAGGACTGATCGTTGCAGCGCCGCGCACGGGCAAGACGATGATGCTGCAAGCGCTCGCCAACTCGATCACCGCCAATCACCCCGAGACCTATCCCATCATCTTGTTGATCGACGAGCGTCCGGAAGAGGTCACCGATGTCAAGCGCAGCGTGACCGCAGAAGTGATCTCCTCGACCTTCGACGAGCCCGCCATGCGCCATGTTCAGGTCGCCGAGATGGTCATCGAGAAGGCCAAGCGGATGGTGGAGTACGGCAAGGATGTCGTGATTCTGCTCGACTCTATCACACGCCTGGCCCGCGCCTACAACGCGGTCCAACCCTCGTCCGGTAAGGTGTTATCGGGCGGCCTGGATTCAAACGCGCTGCAACGGCCCAAGCGGTTTTTCGGTGCAGCTCGAAATCTGGAAGAAGGCGGCTCGCTGACGATCATCGGCTCGGCCTTGATCGACACGGGCTCGCGCATGGACGAGGTGATCTTCGAAGAATTCAAAGGGACCGGCAACATGGAGATTCATCTCGATCGCAGACTCGCTGATCGACGTGTGTTTCCCGCCATCGATCTCACCCGCTCTGGCACTCGTAAAGAGGAGTTGTTGCTTCCCAGCGAAACACTCAACGCCGTCTGGGTGCTTCGCAAGGTACTCGCTCAAATGAACGGGATGGAGGCGATGGAACTGCTGCTCGATCGTCTCTCGAAAACCCCGAGTAACGGTGAGTTCCTGAGGATGATGCGCGAGGGCGGTTGACCGTCCTCGTATTCGCTTGAAACGGAGAGCCAATGACCAAACCGATCGAGAAAGCGCTGACCAAGATCCCGAATCGATTCCTGTTGACCACGGTCGTCGCGCGCCGTTGGGAGAACATCACGGCAGGAGCTCCACCACTGGTCGAGGTGCGCAAGGGCAGTTCGCGGATTGGAGCCGTACTCGAGGAGGTAGTCCAAGATCGGGTCCACGTCGACATCGCAACCCGCCAAATCACTTTGGCCGGACAACCGGAGGTCGAGCTCAACGACGAGCCGCTCTACACCGAACCGTTCCAGCCCGAGCCCGAAAAGTCCGAACGTCCGCGTAAGGGTGAGCGCTAATCGCGCGGAGCGACCATGGTTGGGGAGTATCGCGAAGAAGATGCTGAAAGCGCGTTAGGCGCCTGGGGATCGTTTGGCTCCGATTTGGCACTGCGCGTGTATACGTCGCGCCTGATTGGAGCCGACCCGTTGCTGGTACTCCATGGCGGCGGCAACACGTCCGTCAAGACCCGCGAACTCGACGTTACCGGTGAACCGATCGACGTACTGCGCGTCAAAGGATCCGGTTACGACCTTTCCAACCTGGTGCCCGAGGGTCTGACTGCGCTCGATCTCGGAGCGTTGCGTCGATTGCAGACCCGCACCGCCATGACCGACACGGAGATGGTCGCCACGCTCGAAGCGCTCAAACTGCAGCCTTCGGCTCCATTTCCATCGGTCGAGGCATTGCTGCACGCCTGGATCCCCGCCAAGTTCGTCGATCACACTCACGCCAAGGCGGTACTGGTTCTCACCAATCAACCCAGCGGAAGACAACTCATCGAGTCCGCGCTCGGTCGTCACTTCGAGATCATCGACTATGTGATGCCGGGTTTTGCTTTGGCGGCAGCGGCACGTGATGCGCTCGCGGGCCGGAACGACTTGCATGGATTGGTGTGCCGCCATCACGGGATCTTTACCTGGGGTGAGACCGCGAAAGAGTCGTACGACCGAATGATCGCGGCAGTCAACGCGTGCCATGCGCTGTGGGAAAAGCAGCGTGATCCGTCTCGGGGCTGCGTCAGCGTCGAGGTCGTGCCTGACGACGTGGTCCAGCGCGCCCTCGCGATCGCACCGGCGCTGCGCGGCGCCTTGTCACCTCCGTCGAACGATCCTGATCGGCCCCACCGGCGCGTCGTTCTCACGTTTCGAGGTCTGGACGAGTCGCTGCGCGCCCAACTCGATGACCCGCGTCTGTCCCAGCTCGCTGAGCGTGGCGTTCTCACACCGGATCACGTGATACGCACCAAGAACCTGCCGCTTATCCTGCCCGACAGTCGCAACGAAACTGTCGAGGCCTTCGCGGTCCGCGCGCGCACGTCGGTCGCAGACTACGTGCAACGCTACGGTCAGTATCTGCAACGCCACAGAGGGTCGCGCGAGTTGTTCGTCGAGGACCCGTATCCGCGTGTCGTACTGATGCCGGGGCTCGGGCTTTTCTGTGCAGGCGCTACCAAGAAAGATGCATCGATCGCTGCCGATATTGTCGAGCAGAGTCTCGCCGCGCGTTTCGCCGCAGAACAGCTCGGTGCGTTCGCCGGGCTCGATGAACGCGATGTCTTCGAGGTTGAGTTTTGGCCGCCCGAGCAGGCCAAGGTGCGACGTGTCAAGCGCCCACCACTCACCGGCCGTGTTGCACTCGTCACAGGTGCCGCCGGCGCCATTGGTGCCGCTGTTTCGGTGGCGCTTGCTCAGCAGGGTGCCGCCGTCGTCATGGCCGATCGCGCTGGTGACGGCCAAGCGCAACGACTGCGCGTCGCGGCCGATCGCGTTCGCGCTGTCGGAGCCCACCCACTCTCGCTCGAGTTCGACGTTACCGATAGGAACGCTTGCGATTCAGCCATTCAACTCATGCTGCAAGAGTACGGTGGTGTCGATCTGCTGGTGCTCGCTCACGGTGTCGCCGAGGTCGCTGACATCGATGCGTTGTCGGAAGCCTCGATGCGCCGGAGCTTCGAGGTCAACGCGTTCGGTTCGTTTCATCTGATCGGCGCGGTGACCAAACTCGCGAAGCTCGAACGAACCGGCGCCGACATCGTGCTGATCTCCACCAAAAACGTGATGGATCCTGGGGCCTCATTTTCGGCCTACTCCGCTTCCAAGGCCGCGGCTCATCAGTTGGCTCGTGTCGCGGCACTCGAGTTAGCACCGTACGACATCCGCGTTAACGTGGTCTCGCCCGACGCTGTCTTCGGGGACGAAGAAATCCCCTCGCAATTGTGGCAAAGCGCGGGAGCCGCGCGTGCCGCGTCGAAGGGTATCGACCCAGCCACGCTGCCCGAGGTCTATCGCCAGCGCAGTCTGCTCAAAGTGGCGGTCCGCCCGGCTCACGTGGCCCAAGCCGTGTTGTTCTTTGTCGAGCGGCGGACTCCGACGACGGGTGCCGTCCTGCCGGTCGACGCGGGGCTTCCCGGGGCGTTCCCCCGGTAAGACCGAGTCTTTCGCCACGGTTTTACAACCGTTGACGGGCCCCGGTCGTCAGATCGTGGAAACCTTCCGCTGCCACTGACGTTGAAAGCAGCGGGCCAGAAGTTCATAACCACTGGGCCCGCGCCGCGAACCTCCGGACACGCGATTCTCGGCGCTGTGGTGGTGTAGCGGCACACTCCCGGCCGTCGCAACAGGAGTTGCCTTCGTTGATAAGGAAGGAGGAGGCACCATGGCCAAACTCGTTCGATTGTTTGTGATTGTTGCTGTGCTCGGGATGGTGGCCTTCGGTGCCTACGCGTGGCTGAGTAATCGCAAGTCTCCCGACGACGGATTGAAAACGGTCGACGCTGTACTTGGCTCGATCACAGAGAAAGCGCTGGCTACCGGCCAGATCGAACCGCGCGAGAAATTCAGCGTCAAGTCGAAAATCTCCGGCATCGTCCGTCGCGTCTTTGTTCAAGTGGGCGACCAGGTCAAGGCTGGCGACCCGCTCTTCGATATCGCCGCCGACCCCACCCCCGCCGAGATGCTAGAAGCCGACCGGCGCGTCAACGACGCCAAGTCCCGGTTCTCCAAGGCCGAGTCAGATTGGATTCGGATCCAGCAGTTGCACGGCGAGGGGGTCGTCAGTCGCGGCGATTTGGATGGCGCGAAGGAGGCCTGGGAACGCAGCAAGATCGAGCTGGCGAACTCGGAGGATAGTCTTCAGTTGGTTCGAAAGGGTCGTATCGACGGCCGCGGGCGGGACGCGGACTCCATCATTCGCGCACCACAAGCCGGAACTGTTTTGTCCCGAGCGGCAAGCCTCGGAGACCCAGTCGTTCCACTCACCTCTTACCAGCCTGGGACGGAACTCGCGTTGATTGCCGATATGCGCGACCTGATGTTTCGCGGAACCGTCGATGAGATCGACGTGGGCAAACTCAGTACGCGGATGTCGACCCGGCTCAAGATCGGATCGCTGCCCGACGCAGTCGTCACCGGCACGCTTTCGCGGATTGCACCGCAAGCCAAGGAAAAAGACAACGCTCGACTGTTCGACGTAGAGATCGAACTCGACCCATCCAAGAACATCACGCTGCGCGCGGGTTACTCGGCCACGGCCGAGGTGATCATTCGCGAGAAAAAGGACGTCGTGACGATTCCTGAGCGCTTGATCACGTTCGAAGAGAACGGCAAGAAGGCGTTCATCGAGATCCCGGCAGATGGACCGCAAGTACCTCCCAAGAAGGTCGAGATCAAGACCGGGCTTTCGGACGGACTGAACATCGAAGTCACCGAAGGCCTCAAGCAGGGCGAGAAAGTCATCGAGCGCCCGCCTCGCGAAATTACTGGCTGAGTTGACGTCATGGGACCGGTCATTTTTCTCAGGCAACTCTGGCGCGACCTCTGGACGCAGAAGCTGCGTTCGAGCCTGACCATCTTCGGGATCGTCTGGGGAACCGCCGCGGTCGCGCTGCTGTTGGCTTTCGGCAACGGCATGCACGCGCAGCAAATGAAGTCGTTTGCCGGGCTCGGCGAGTACATCGTGATCACGTGGCCGTCGCAAACATCGTTGCCGTACGCAGGCTTGCCGAAGGGGCGGCGTCTGAGACTGACCGAAGACGACATGCAGCTGCTGCGATCGAAGGTTCGCGATCTCGCAGGAGTGAGCGGCGAGTGGTCGGACGGGCTGCTGTTGAACTTCGGCGAGAAACGCTGGCGGACCGACGTCAGCGGCGTCAGTCCCGAGTTTGGCAACTTGCGCAACATCATTGCCGCGGCGGGCGGACGGTTCATCAATGAACTCGATGAACTTCAGAATCGCCGATCGATCTTCCTCGGCGACAAACTCGCTGGCGACATCTTCGGGACCACCGATCCCATCGGAAAACTCGTATTGCTGGGAGGCTCTCCGTTTCAGGTCGTTGGGGTACTCAAGACGAAGGCGCAGGACTCCAGCTACAGCGGGCGCGACAACGAAAAGGCGTTCGTTCCGGCTAGCACGTTTCGCGCACTCACCGGCCAGCGCTACGTCGGGAATTTCATCTTCAAAGCGACGAACAACAGCCTGACCGAGAAGGTCAAGCGTGACGTGATTGGGACTCTCGCGCAGAAGTACCGCTTCGACCCTGCTGACACCCAGGTGCTCGGGATGTGGGACACCACCGAAATGTTCACGTTCTTCAACAACTTCATGCTCGGTTTCAAGAGTTTCTTGGGTGGTATTGGTGTGCTGACGCTGATCGTCGGTGGGATCGGGGTCTCCAACATCATGCATGTCGCGGTCGAGGAACGGTCAAAGGAAATTGGGATCAAGATGGCGCTCGGCGCCAAACCGCGTTCGATCTTGAGTCAATTCCTTGCGGAGACGTTGATCATTACAGCCATCGGCGGTGTGCTGGGATTAGGTCTTGCGTGGTCGATCTGCAAGGTTGTCGGCCTGTTGCCGATCACGGAGTTCGTCGGCACGCCGTCGCTGTCCCCTGGCCTGACGTTGTCGGCAATTGTGCTGCTCGGGTTTATTGGTCTGGTCGCCGGATGGTTCCCTGCACGTGAAGCCGCGCGGCTCGATCCGGTCGTTGCGATGAAGCTGTGAGCCGGCAATGAGCAGATCTCACCGTGGTTTGATCTTCAAACTGTTCCTGAAAAGTTCGCAGGTTCAACCCAAGCGCGCCTTCCTCACGATCGCGGCCATCGCCTGGGGCGCGCTCGCGCTTCTGTTGCTCTTGGCGTTCGGCGAAGGGCTCCAGCGCACCATGCGCTCGGCCCGTGCAGCGATGGGCAACAACTTGGCGGTGATCTGGCCGGGCGATACGTCGCGCGCCTGGAACGGCTTGCCAACTGGGCGGTCACTGCGTATCCACATCGATGATCTGGAACCCTTGCGCACTCAAATCCAGGGGCACGCGGGTTTCAGCGGCGAGGTTCGGCGCTGGGGCCTGGCGCTGACGGCAAACGGCAAGACGTTGAGCAATCAAGTGACCGGCGCTGAGGCAATTTTCGGGGAATTGCGCAATCAGATCGCCGCCCGCGGCGGCCGTTTCATCAACGATCGAGATGTTCAGGACCAGCGACGCGTCATCTTTCTCGGCGATCAACTGGCCAAAGATCTGTTTGGAACGACCGGCTGTGTTGGACGCATCGTCGAGGTGCAGAACGTTCCCTACACCGTCATCGGCGTTTTGAAGCACCGGCTGCAAATGGGCAATTACAGCGGTCCAGACGACAACCGCGCCGTCATTCCAATCTCGACCTTCCGTGCCCAGTTCGGTCAACTGCTGGTGGAGAACGTGCTGTTGCGAGCGCCCACGCCCGAGGCGATGCCGGCGCTGCTCAAGCAGTTCCGGCAGGTGCTCGCCCGCCGCTACCAATTCGATCCCGAAGACGAACGGGTTTTTGGAATCTGGGACACGGTTGAAACCAACAAGGTGTTCGGCAAGGTGATCCTGGGCATCAAGTCGTTTCTCGCGATCATCGGTTTTCTGACCCTGACGGTCGGTGGTGTGGGGGTTGCCAACATCATGTACGCGGTGGTCAAGGAGCGAACACGCGATATCGGCGTGCAGATGGCGCTCGGCGCGCGGCCCGCATGGATCACTGGGCCGATCGTGTTGGAAGCGGTGACGTACACCCTGATCGGTGGTGCGATCGGAATTCTATTGGCAGTGCTGATTGTCTTCGGGATCAGCTTCATTCCAACCGAAGGCAACGAAGCGCTCCAGTTCCTTGGCAAACCGACTCTCTCAATGAATATCGGAATCCTCGCGTCGGCGATTCTCGGTTTGATCGGGTTCTTTGCCGGGTACATCCCTGCCCGCCGCGCTGCACGCATCGACCCTGCGCAGACGCTGCGCTACGAATGAGGAACAGATGAGCGCCATCGAGTCTCAGATCGAACCGCAGGACGTGTCACCCGGACGCGAGAATCGCATCGCGATGCGCGAGATCGGCAAGTCGTACGACACCGGCAAGATCAAGGTCGAGGCGTTGTGCGGTGTCGATCTGTCGGTCGATGCCGGAGAGTTCATTGCCGTGGTCGGTCCCTCCGGCTCAGGCAAATCGACACTGATGAATCTGATCGGCTGTCTGGATACACCTACCGCTGGATCGTACGTCCTTTGCGGTGAGGAAGTGGCGCGCCTGACCCGCAACCAGTTGGCTCAGACGCGCAACAAGCGAATCGGATTCGTGTTTCAGTCTTTCAATCTGCTGTCGCAGTTGACGGCCTTCGAGAATGTCGAAATGCCATTGCTGTTTGGCGGAGTCCCCAAGAAGCAGCGACGCGAGCGGGTCGAGGAGCTGCTGGGCCGCGTTGGGCTGAGCGACAGAATGGTGCATCGCCCGACAGAACTTTCGGGAGGGCAAATGCAGCGCGTCGCGATCGCCCGCGCGCTGGCCATGAATCCCGACATACTCCTGGCCGACGAGCCGACCGGCAATCTCGATACCTCTTCGGGGGGCGACATCATGTCGCTGTTCGAGGAGCTCTGGACCCAGGGACGAACGGTGGTCGTCATTACCCATGACCCGGCGCTCGCGCGCCGCACGGGACGGGTCGTCGAGATTCGCGACGGTCGCGTCGTCCGGGACGAGCCGACCTCGCGGAGTTGATCCCTCGCTCATCCTCTGGGCGGCTAGACGGTGCGTCGCAGGTGGGCGTAGTCCGCGCTGGAGGTCGAGATGAAGCGATGGCTGACGATTGGTGGTCTTTCGTTGGGATTGGTTGCGGCGGCTCTGATCGGCACCTCTTCTCGCACGGTGGCCGATTCGATGCAGTCGGTGTTCGTTACCAACTTCCCTGGCCTGAACAAGGTCGACGGTGTCGTCGAGATCAGGGGACACATCGAACAATCGGTCTTCTACAGCTTCGAGGACAAGCTGGTCACGCCGGTCAACAAGAACGACCCCAACCGGTTCATCGCGGCCGGCGAACTGGTCACCAGCGGCCATTCGGAAGTGATCCTCAGCATGAACGGACTGACCAAAGGAAGCGTGCTCAAACCGGGTAGTGTCGGCTTCATTTTGGTTCCTCGCGATATCGAGACGGTCGGCGCGGCGCTGTTCGAGTCGCGTCAGATCCACTTTCCGCTCGAAGTCAGCACCGAGATCGGGCCCAGAACCCAGTCCTGGTTCGCGGCGATACCGGTCCGGTTGAATCTCGGATTTCCGAAGTATCGAATCCTCATGTACAACAACACAGAAGCGGCGGTCACGCTTAATCTGTATGCCAATCTCATCAACTGAGGACTCGAAACCCCAATGACTCTCGCGATCACCGCAAAACTCCCTGTCTGCGAAGCGCTTGTTGCGATTGAAGGCCACCCGCTCCCCACCACGATTGCTGTCGAGGCTGCCCGTCAGTGGAAACATGGCCCCGTCGCCATCATTCCCACGCTCGAGCATTTGCCGTATCCGTTGTTGATCGCGTTGAAGCGTCCTGACACCGACGACCCGCGGCTCGTCATGCGCCGCTATGGCGCCGCGGCGCGCGCGCTGTTGCGAGAGCAAGTGGCCAGCGCCGCGATCGCGATTCCCAAAGCGTTCGGTCCTGATACGGCGCTGTCGATCGTCATGGGCGTCACGCGCGGCCTGTACCGCTTCGATCGCTACAAAACGAAGAAACCGTCTCCATTGCCGAAGATCACGCTGACACACGACGCAGCGGCGTGGCGTTCTGCCGCAAAGCTCGCCTTACCGGTCGCCGAGGGGATCACGCTTTGCCGCGATTTGATCAACACACCTGCCGAAGATATGGGCCCCGATCAACTGGAAGCAGCCGCGCGACGCGTCGCGCGCGAGGCCGGGCTCACGATCCGCGTGCTCGACGCCAAGCAGTGCAAGAAGCTCGGGATGGGCGCGCTGTGCGCTGTCGGCCGGGCCAGCACCCGCCCACCACGCATGATCGTGCTGGAGTATCGAGGGGGCGCCAAACGCAACGATGTGTTGGCGCTGGTCGGCAAAGGGATTTGCTTCGATACCGGCGGGCTGAACATCAAGTCGGCCGACGGCATGCTCATGATGAAGAAGGACATGGGCGGCGCCGCCACGGTGCTGGGCGCGGCGCTCTCGGTCGGCAAGCACCGGCCCAAGCGAACCGTGCGCTTTTATCTGGCGGTCGCGGACAACGCGATCGCCGGCAACGCGATCCGGCCCGGCGATATTCTGCACACGCTCGGTGGCGCCACGGTCGAAATCGGAAATACCGACGCCGAAGGCCGTTTGGTGCTCGCTGACGCGGTCGCGCTGGCTGTCATGGAAGGAGCCACACGAATCGTCGATGCCGCGACGCTCACCGGTGCGGCGCTGACAGCGTTGGGTCGAGCACGTGTTCCATTGGTCGGCAACGACGAACGACTCATGGCTGCGGTCGAGGACGCGGCCGCTTCCACCGGCGAGCGCGTTTGGCGCATGCCCAACGATGACGACTACAAGGATCAAATCAAGGGCAAGCTCGCCGATCTCAAGAACGTCGGTAAGGGTGGCGAAGCGGGCGTGCTTGCCGGCGGTCTGTTTATCGGTCACTTCGCCGGCAACGTTCCTTGGGCGCATCTGGACATCTCGCCCGCCTCGTGGGCTGATGCCGAAAACGATCTAGGGCCCGACGGTGCCACCGGAACAATGGTCGCGACGCTTTCGCGCCTGGCTGGCGGGTGTTGATTCGGCGCGAGCGATCCGGTGCGTGAAAGCAGTGAGACCGTCGCTCGCATCCTGACCCGCACCAGCGGCTACTTGCTCGGAATCTCGACTCACTCGCTTCAGCCGTATCGAGGTTGCGCCTACGGGTCCAGTCTCTGCGGCGCCGGCTGCTATGTGCGGCACAACCTCCTGCTGACACGCGGGCAACCGTGGGGGAGTTTTCTCGCCGCAAGAAGCAATGCGGCCAGCGCGTACCTCCAGCACGCTGCGCAAGAGCGGGAGTGGGCGCGACGGCGTCATGGTTCGTTCTCGATCTTCATGTCCAGCGCCACCGATCCGTTTCCGCCCCAGGAACAACGCCTCGGTGTCACGCGCCAGGTGCTCGAGGCGATGGCTCGAGAACCGCCCGACGCCCTGATCGTCCAAACACACAGTCCTCGCGTGGTCGATCAGATCGACGAGTTGCATCGACTTGCCGCCTGCTGCTCGTTGAGGATCCATCTTTCGATCGAGAGCGATCGTGATCGATTGCCAGGGCTTCCACCGCCGGTAGCGTCGGTCGAAGACCGGTTCGCCGCGGCGGCCACGCTGCACCGTGCCGGATTGCACGTCGTGATCACGTGCGCACCACTCTTGCCGATCGCCGATCCCGATGTGTTCTTCACCCGTGTTGCCGGCTGCGCCGATGCGGTGGTGCTCGATCACTTCATTGGCGGTGACGGCAGTGTCGACGGAGCGCGCACCTGGCGCACGCCGTTGCCAACCGCGATCGCTGCGGTCGATCCCGGCGCCCTCGAGTTGGGCTACCGCGATAGCATGGCGGCGATCGCGCGGCGCTACCTGCCAGACCGAGTCGGTCTCGGCCGGGATGGGTTCGCGGGACGATTCGTGGAGCCGCTCTTGTGAAAGCGATTGTCGTCACACGTCCCGGGTCTCCCGAGGTACTCGCGCAACGCGAGGTTCCCGATCCGAGTGTCGGCAACGAAGACGTCTTGGTGCGTGTCCACGCGACCGCGTTGAATCGCGCCGATCTGTTGCAACGGCGCGGACATTACCCGGCTCCATCGGGCTCGCCGGCAGATATCCTCGGACTCGAAGCGGCCGGTGAAGTGCTGCGATCTGGTCCTGGAGCGACGCGCTTCCCACCGGGAGCTCGTGTCATGGCGCTCTTGGGCGGTGGTGGCTACGCCGAGCAAGTCTCCGTACCCGAAGGTCACCTGTTGCCAATCCCTGAGGCACTGACCTGGGAGCAAGCCGCTGCTATCCCAGAAGCGTTTCTCACGGCATTCGACGCGCTGGTATTGCAAGCGAAACTTCGTGCCGGCGAGACGGCCTTGATTCAAAGCGCTGCCTCTGGGATCGGGACGGCGGCGGCGCAACTCGCTCGTGCTCTCGGCGCGCGCGTCTGGGGTTTGGCGCGCTCGGCGGACAAACGCTCGTGGCTTCTGGAACGAAACTGGTTCGACGCGGTGTTCGATCCGGCTGTCGAGGAAACGTGTGCCGCTGTCCGTGGTTGCGATGTGATTCTCGATCTGATCGGGGCCGCTGGCTGGCCGCTTTACGTCGAGGCGCTCGCACCTCGCGGCCGGATCGTGGTGCTGAGCACCATGACGGGCGCGCGCGTCGAGTTGCCTCTGGATCGGCTCATGACGGCCCGCGCGCAGATCCATGGATCCGTGCTGCGACATCGTTCGCGCGACGAGAAGAGTGCTTTGGTGGCCGCGTTCGCCGTCGACGTTTTGCCTCTATTTGCCGACGGCACGCTGCAGCCCGTGATCGATCGTGTGATCAACTGGTCGCAGATTGCGCAGGCACATACGGCGATGGAGGCCAATCAAACGCGCGGCAAGTGGGTGATTACGATCGGCCCCTGAACGAAAGCCACACACCGCAGAAAATCAGCGCCGCGCCACCCAAGGCATTCAGGCCGACGCGTTCGCCCAAGAGCGTCCAACCGATCAGCGCTACAAACACCGGTTGCACGTAGCAAAAGATCGCAACCTTGGAGGGCTCGATTCTGGCCAGCGCCCAGTTGTTGAGAAAGTAACCGGCAACCGTGGGGAACAACACGATGAATACGCCCCAACTCCAAGCGCGCCCCGAAACCGCTGCGAACTCGACGTGCATCAAGGCGCGAGCACCGTACGCGAACACCGCGAACGAACCGAGCACCAACGTGGCTGCCGTGGCCGCCAATGGATCGAGCCGTCCGAGCAAACGCTTCGAGGCCACCAGAAAGAAGGCATAGGAGCAGGCGTTGACGAGCGTCAAAAGATCGCCCACGAGTGACGCCGGCCCACTGCCCGCGCGCCAGGGGGCGATCACCAACAGCACACCCCCGAGAGCGAATACGAGCGCCATTCCCTTGTAGCCACTGAATGCCTCTCGCCCCGCGACGATCGCGAACATCAGGGCACTGACCGGAATGGTGGCGTTGATCAGCGCCGAGTGCGTGGCACTGGTGCGCGCCAATCCTTCAATGAAGCAGATCTGGTTGAGCACCACGCCAAACAGCGCACAAAAACCGCAGGCCAACCAATCACGAGCCAGGCGCGGCAGTGATCGTCGCAGCGCCGTGACGATCGCGAGCATGACGACGGCAGCTCCGACCGCGCGCATCGCCGCCCAAGCCGGCGCCGGGATTTCGCGCATCACGATCTTGCCGGCCAGGTAATGCAGACCAAAAAACAGCTGGGCAGAGAGCAGCGCGCTCAACACCCGGATCCGTTCGTTTTCGCTCATTTGCGGCGCCGCAAGGGGGCAGATCGTACACGGGTGCGAGCGCTGTTGTCTGCCGCGCATACAATCCGCGGCATGCGCCGTCTCTGGATCGCCCTCTGTCTGGCCGCTACCGTCGGCCTCGTGGCTCTCGCCCAATCGTCGAGTTGGATCGATCTCAACTACGGCCCACTCTTGGATCGACGCCAGCTCACCCACTCGGGGGAATCGGTGGGCGTGCTGTTGCGCCAACTGGCTGAGAACCCGAACGACCCAACCGCACAGCAACTTCTCGACCCGTGGCTGGAGCCCTACGCCTTCGTGATGCCCGACTACCTCGACGCGAAGGCGGATCTGTCTGCGACCACACACCATGAACTGGGAAACCTGTATCTCCCTGGCGCCGCTCAGCCAGCCTGGGCCGAGCTATTACGCTCGCGTCGCTACGTGCTGGAAAGCGATGGCCGAAGCAACCTGCGTGCCTTCGTTCCAGCACTCGCCAACGGCGATCCCAAGGCGGCTTGGGAAGAGGCCTGGCCCGTCCTCCGCCATCCTTTGGCCGCTGATTTCGCGCGGGTCGAGGCAGCGCACATGCGAGGTGCCACCGCACTCTCGATCGACGTGTACGCCTACCGCCATCGCCCCGAGCGCAGCGTCTTCTCGCTGGATACGACGCCCTACAAAGTGCAGATGTTGACGGCGGCGCCGCGCGGCGATCGCCCGCCACTGGATGTCCCGGCGCTCGAGAAGTTCTTCGGAAGCGCGCGCACACTCGAAGGCGGCCGCCTCTCCGCTGATGGCACGCTCACGCTGTTCGGGAGCGAGGGCGGTATGTCGTTGCTCGGCCGGCGAGTGGCGATGGCCGATCTCGCGATCGCCTATCGTGCCGTGTTTCACGGAGGATTGTCTGAACCCTACATGAGTTTGGATCGCGGCTCCGCACCGCAACATGCCAGCGTCAACTACGGTGGCCGCTTGCGCGACACCTCGCTCGGGTTGGTTAGCCTGTTGTGCGACATTCGATTCAAGACCTTCAGCCTCGGTTTCGATCCGCGCCGCGGCAACGATGCGCGCACCCAGGCCCGCTCCAAAGCGCCGTCGTTTGCGACCCACTTCGAGCGGTTTGCGGCCGATCCGCGCTCGGCTGAATCGCCTGGCCAGCAGACTCGCCTGTGGTTTTATCCCGACAGTGTCGACCTAACGCTCTCGCCCCAAGCCGATCTGTTGGCCATGCGCCGCGTGCGGATGTCGGCCGCTTCAGAGCGCGCGGGCGGCACCACCGGTGCGGTCGCCGCCTGGACCAAAGCGACCGTCGACGGGATCAACACCGATTACGACAAACTCTCGGCAGCGTTCCCCGAACTCGGCGATCTCGACACCGTCGTGCGCTTGCTCTCGTTCTTCAGTTGGCTCAAAGCAGCGCGCGATGAGGGACTATTGATTCCCGATCTCGATGTGCTGCTCGCCGTCGACTTGCCGGCCGAGCCGACACCTCGACGTTATCCACAGCAGCTCGCGTTTGGGGCCTCCGTGCCTGGTAGCACCGCAGCCCCGATGATCTTCGACCGAATCGATGTAGCGCTCGGCTTGGACCGGCTCGCTCCGCCGGAAGAGCGTCCGCTCAGCGCGGCGCGCCGCTTCGCGCGCGCGTTGGGCGCGCTGGACCCCAACGTCCCCGATCAAGCGGCGCTCGCCAAGGAGCTGCAAGCACTCGGCGGTGTCAAGGATGAAGCAACACTGGACGACGCTGCATTTCGTGCCGAACGTCTGCGCATGCACCGCTTGGTGCTCGGCACGCTCGACGAAAGCGCGCGCACGCAAGTCAAAGCTCGTGCCGAGGCGGGCGAGAAGTTGCGCGTGCTGAGTCTTGGGATTGGCGGACTCGATCTGGGAATGAGTCAAGTACTCAAGCGAACGCAGCAACGCGCGCTCGGATTGGGTAGTCGAGGGACCGCCGTCTCCTCGGGAGCAACACTGGTCTCACGCCTTCCAGCGCAGGAGGCCTGGAAGCAGGTCAAGCTCCCGTTCACCATCGCTCCCCTGCCCGCGTACGACACTGGCTCCGTCGCCAAGACACCGATGGGACCGCGTTTTCTTTACGGATCCGATGGTCCGAGCGCGCGCGCCCGCCTTGTGGCTGCGAGTGCCGACGGAGAGAAGGTGTTTGCGATCGAGCGTTACGAGGAAGGGCGCACGATTCGCTATGCGTTCGATGCTCCGCTTGGAACACTGATCGGTACGCACCTGACACTGGCGCCGACTCTCGATCCGACACCGAACGTTGCGCCTCCGGTCCCCGGTGCCGGGCTGGCCACACTCGAACTGTTTCATCCCCCAGCGATCAACGGCGAGTCGCCCACCGTGCGCGTGCGATTGGCCGCCACTGCCGACAAGGCACTGGAAGCGTCGATGCCTCGCGCCGCGCTGCAGCGATTGCTGCTAGGCCGCCGAGCCGACCTCACGCCGTCACGCCCGCTCAGTGGGCTGGCCCCACTGCCTCCCGCGTTGGGTGCTGTTCAGCGTGTCTTGGTTTGGCAAGAGACGTGGGCCGTACTCCCGCCCTGGGAGAATCCACATGAGCCGTTGCCTGGAGAGGAAGACCCCACACGAGTGGCCGCAGCGTTGAACGCGTGGTGGTCTTTCGATCCGGCCACGGCTGCGTTGCGCGCGGTTGTCGGCACCGACCACGCCGCCTCGATCACACGCCTCACGGCCGCACCGAAGATCGACGCAAACGCTGCGCTGCTGCTTCCAGTGGAGGCGTTTCCGGGTGCGACGGCGTCGTGGCGAGAGGGTTTCGCTGCGGCGTGGAACAAGGCCAACGTATTGGACTCAGCCATCAAGACCACCTCGAGCCTGATCGTGCTCGTGAGTGCTGAATCGCCCGACGCGCTTTCGTTGCGAGTGCGCGGTCTAGCACGCAATCCTGCACTCAAGGGGAAAGCGCTGGCTGTCTTGTCCTTGATGGGAGCGCTGCGAAACGACCTCCCGGCTTCACTCTTGCGCGACGGACAACTCGCGG
This sequence comes from Acidobacteriota bacterium, assembly GCA_031395565.1. Classification (GTDB taxonomy): domain Bacteria; phylum Acidobacteriota; class Polarisedimenticolia; order J045; family J045; genus JANNUT01. The sequence goes on from JANNUT010000222.1 coordinate 33,079, forward strand.
CGATCGGAGTGTCGAGCAGTTTGCCGGTGGGAATTCCGCGATGGACTCGTGAGATCGAAGCGATCCATCAAGCCGTGAGCAACTCTGCCTCGATCGCGCGACGGCCGGAGGACCTCCCCGGGTCCTTCACCTGGTACTACTAGAAACCCTAGCCGCTCACGTCCTGATTGGTCCAGAGCGGTCCGGCCACTGGTCGGAGGTCAGCGTCGTCTCTATTGATAGGACGATGCTCATCACACGGCTGGGTCGATACGAGCTGCTCGAAGAGCTGGGGCGCGGCGGAATGGGCGTCGTGCACAAAGCACTCGACCCACAGGCCGGGCGGCTCGTCGCGATCAAGACGATGGTCTCTCCTGTAGGTGCGGCAGAGAGCGGCGACTACGAGCGGTTTCTTCGCGAGGCACGTTCGCTCCTGCAACTGCGTCACCGCAACATCGTCACCACTTACGAGCTGGGCGACGACGACGGTACTCCGTTCATTGCGATGGAGCTGCTGGACGGAACGCCACTGGATAAGGCCATCGACAGCGGAGAACTCCCCCCACTCTCGCAGCGGTTGGAGTGGGTAGCGCAGTTGTGCGATGGTCTCGACTTTGCGCACTGGGCGGGCATCGTTCATCGCGACATCAAACCGGCCAACTTGCTCGTGACCGAAGACGGTACGCTGAAGATCCTCGACTTCGGCATCGCCAAACTCGCGAGCGCCTCGATCGCCACGCGAACCGGCACCGTGATCGGTACCGTCGACTACATGTCACCCGAGCAGGTGCGCGCGGAAAAAGATCTCGACGGACGTTCCGATCTGTTCTCGGCGGGCGTCTTGCTTTACGAGTTGATTTTCGGTCAACGCCCGTTCTGCGCCGAGCACCCGGCGGCCGCCATGTACCGCATCGTCAACGCCGCCCCGCCCGCTCAACCTCTCTACGAGACCTTGCTAGGGCCAGAGCTGAACGCGGTACTGCAACGCTCGCTCCAAAAGCAACGCGAGGCGCGATTCGAAAACGGCGCCCAGATGGCGCAGGCGATTCGCGTGGCTGCCGAGCATCTTGCAGGACCGGCAGGTCAAGCGGTTCAAGCGGCGATCGCGGCAGCCGACACGCAGCAAGTTCTATTCGCGTATGCGGCGGGTAGCGTTCCAACCGCGCCGCTGTCGCTCAGCACCGAGCCGAATCTCTCGCTGCATACGAAGCGACGGCGCGGCTGGCTGATCGCAGGGGGCGCCTTTGTCGGACTCGCCTTGCTCGCTTGGTATCTGCTGGATCGCGAGCCAACACCCGCACCTCCGCCGGCACCAGTCACGACTGCGATTCCGATCACGATTGAAGTGCCGGTCGATAGCGGCCTTTCTGAGTCAGCGCCGCCCTCGACATCGCCGAGCCCATTGGATGACGCCGCTGGTTCAGCGCTGTCAGCGCAACCCGTGTCTGAGCAGCCAACAGCACTCGGCGCTGAAGGCAGACTAGGTGTTGCAGTGGTTCCGTGGGCACGCATTCTCGAGGCGGTCAGCGCCGATGGCGCGACACACCTCGCGATCGATGACACCACGCCCGCTCTCTTGAGTCTCCCTGCCGGCCGCTGGACACTGCGACTGAGGCACCCATCGGCCGCCGAGGAGTTCACGCTGGTGGCCGACGTCACCGCCGGTGCGATCACCACCGTGCGCGGCAAAGTCCCGGGACTTGCGACTCACGTTCAAACCCCGGAACAGCCATGAAGCGGCGCGCTGCGGCCTGCTTGCTCGTCCTCGCCGGCGCGACGCTCATGGCAGGCGCTTTCGAACCGCGTGCCCGGCCGCTGCGTCATCGACTTCCGTCGGCAGCAGCACAGAACACGCTGCGACGGTCGACGACAGTGGGTCAAGCCGAGTTGCTGCAGCAACGGCGAGACGAAACGCTCTCTGCCGCAATGAGAGTTCGCGCGCAGCTTCTGGTTGCGAACTCTCGTTACGAAGCCTGGGTCTTGGGAGGCCAAGCCGACGCTGGACTCTATGAACAGGTGATCACGGCGCTTCGGCAGGTCCGTACCATCAAGCCGGATTTGGTACTGGATGAGCAGTGGGTTCCACCCAAACTGATCGAGCTTTGGAACGAAACGCGTTGAGCGTTGCCTACACCAGGGCTTCGGCCAGCACGTCGAGCAGATGCCGTACCTCGATGCCGTGCGGCGTCAGGCCACTGCGTAACTGAAACACGCATCCCGGATTCGCGGTCACCACCAGATCAGCGCCTGTCGCCACGATTTCCGAGACCTTTCGCTGCAACAGCGCTTCGGCAGTGAGCGGCTCCGTAAGCGAGTAGATGCCCGCCGCTCCACAACAACGGTCGGACCCCGGCAAGGGCACCACCGTCAAGCCAGCCACGCGTGACAGCAGTTGTCTTGGCCCCGCCGAAATCCCTTGCGCGTGGAGCAGATGACAGGCCTCGTCATACACCGCACGACGTTCGATCCGTTTCGACAACCCCGGCAAGTCAGCCTCGCAGAGCAGCTCGGTGACATCACGGACGCGCGTTGCCATCCGCTCGGCGCGCGAGCGCCACACGGAATCGCCGGCCAAGAGCGCCGCGTACTCGCTGAGTTGTGCGCCGCATCCCGCGCTGTTCACGGCAATCAAGGCCGAAGGACTGGTCTCGAATGCGGCGACGTTACGCCGCGCGAGATCGCGCGCAAATGCGGTATCGCCGTTGTGCACGTGCAGCGCTCCGCAGCAGGTCTGCTCCGGATCGACGATCACCGACCACCCAGCGCGGCGCAGCAAACGCACCGCTGCCGCATGCGTCTCGGGCAGAGCGCGGTCCATGACGCAGCCGGTGAACAACTGCACCTCGCCTCGCGGCGCACCCTCTGCGGCGTAGACGCGCCGCGATCGCGGCGTAAAGCGACACCACCCTGCCGATGGCTGCTGCCGTTCGAGTTGCGCCAGACGTGGCCAACGCTCGAGCAGCCGCGTGCTGCGGACCAAGCGTTGCAATCCACTGCGTTGGTACACGGCGAGCGCCAGCATCACAGCCGCAAGCACTCCGCGTCGCGGCAACACCCAACGCAGTCCAATCTGCCTCAACCACCGCTGCCACCACGGCCGGAGGCGTCGCGGTTCGAGCCGTTCACGCGCGGTCTCGATGATCTGTCCATAACGCACACCGGACGGACACGCCGTTTCGCAGGCGCGACAATCCAAGCAGGCATCGAGATGACCGAGCACGACGCGGCTGGGCTCGATGCGCCGCTCTTCCAAGGCGCGCACCAGCCAGATCCTTCCACGCGGAGAGTCCGCTTCGCGGCCGTTGAGTTGGTAGGTGGGACAGGCCGGCAGACAAAATCCGCAATGCACGCACTCTTGAAGTGCTGCGTGCAAGCGATCTTCGGGCTGCTCTTTCACCAGGGTTCCGTGACGAAGCGGTCGTCGGGATCGAGCGCTGCCTTGAGCGATTTCTCCAAGCGCTGTGCGTGAGGGTCGATCGATGTCAACGCCGGTGACGGCTCATCGGCCGGCCACGTTTCGAGAATAGCGGTCGCCCCGTGCGCCGTTGCCAGACTCGTCAGTCCGAGCGCGATCTCGGCCGGATCGTCCCAGCGCGCCCAGAGGGCGCCGCAACACGGATCTCCGCTGAGTTGAGCGCGGCCAGCCTCGTCGAGCAGCGTGCGCGTCGCGCTCGCGAGCATCGGCCAAGACGATCGCCGGACAGCGATTCGAACGCTGCGTTTCCACGTCGCGTCGTCGCCTGCCTCCTGGGGCACTCGATCGAACAGAGTTGCTGCTGACCCACCACCCTGCTCGATCTGCTCGAGCGCTCGCTCGGTATCCCGCGCGATGAGCGACTCCCAACCCTCTAGCAAAATCGCCAGCGTCGCATCGATACAGAGGGCGCCGCTCAGGCCTACCTGCGCTTGCTCGAGCTGCCGCATTAGATCCTGCATCGACTGATAACTGGCAAACCTCGCTTGGATCCAGCGTTGCGCCTCAGGCTGTGTATCGAGCTTGAGCGCCACCCGCGTCAGCACGCCGAAAGCTCCACGCGCTCCGAGATAGAGCTTGCTGAGATCGTAGCCTTGGACGTTCTTGACGACCTTTCCGCCGGAATGTACCTCGGCACCATCGGCGCGCACAAGCCACGTGCCGATCACCCAGTCGCGCGCGGTACCGAAACGCAATCGCCGTGGTCCGAATCGATTCGCCGAGAGGATGCCGCCGAGTGTTGCGTCGTCCTCCTTGGAGGCAGGCGACGGATCCAGTGGCACTCGCTGCCGGTACTCTGCCAAGGTGCGCTGCAACACCGCGAACCGGATCCCGGCCTCGACTTCGATCACCAAGTTCTCCGCTTGATGATCGACCACACGATCCAGTCCCGTGGTGACAATCACGCACGACGCACCGCTCGACTGCCACGGGCGGCTATGAGTCGCTCCGCCACGAATCGCGATTCGCTCGCCGCGCGCCGCGCACTCGCGGACCAGCTGGCTAAGTTCGCCACTGCTGCGCGGCGTCGCGATCACAACCATCCTCCGTGTTTCAGCCGTCGGGCTTGCAGCATCTCGCCGCAGCGCGCGCCTTGAGGCAGCAGCTTGCCCGGGTTGCGCAGCTTCTCGACGTCGAACACGGCGCGCACTCGCTCGAACTGCTCGAGCTCGTGCGGCTCGAACGCCAACGGCATAAGTTGCTGTTTCTCGAGACCGATCCCGTGCTCGCCCGTCAGCGCCCCGCCCAACGCAACACACAGCGCGAGAATTTCTGCGCCCGCCGCTTTGACGCGTCCGACTTCGTCGTGATTGTCGGGATCGAACAGCAAGAGTGGATGCAGGTTGCCGTCTCCAGCGTGGCAGACGTTGGCGACGCGCAGCCGATGGCGGACGCCAATCTCGGCGATCGCTTCGAGCGCCTGAGGCAACTTGGAACGAGGGACCACGCCATCGTGCGTGTAGTAAGCGGGGGCCAGCTTGCCCAGTGCACCGAGCGCTTGCTTGCGTCCCTTCCACAGTGCGGCGCGCTGCAACTCGTCAGCGGCTTCCTGCACCTCGCGCGCACCAGAGCTGCGGCAGATCTCGAGCAGCCGCGGCGCGAGCAGTGACTGCTCGTCGGTGCGCCCCTCGATTTCGATCAGCAAAACCGCTGCCGCGTCGATCGGGAAGCCCACCTTCAGGTGTGCCTCCACCGCGCGAATCGCGGCATTGTCCATCAGCTCGAGCGCGGCCGGCACGATGCCTGCTCGCAGGATCGCCGAGACCGTCTCGGAGGCGGCCGCGACACTGTCGTAAACCGCGAGGAACGTGCGTACCGACTCCACCGCCGGAAGCAATCGAACGGTGATCTCCGTGGCGATGCCGAACGTTCCCTCACTGCCGACAAACAAGCCGACGAGGTCAAGACCCGGAGCATCGCCCGTGATCGAACCCAAGTGTGCGACCTCGCCGTTGGGCAGCACAACGGTGAGCGCCAAAACGTGATTGGTCGTGACGCCATACTTCAGCGTGTGCGGCCCGCCGCTGTTCTCGGCCACGTTGCCGCCGATCGTGCAAGCCCCTTGGCTCGACGGGTCGGGCGCGTAAAACAATCGATGTGGTGACGCCGCCTGCGAAAGATGCAGGTTGACCAACCCCGGCTGTACCACGGCCACGCGATCGATGGGGTCGAGCGAAATGATCTGGCGCATGCGCGATGTTTCGATGATCACGCCGCGGAGCGCAGCCACCGCTCCCCCGGACAAACCGGTTCCTGCCCCGCGCGCCAGAAACGGAACACCATAGCGAATGCAAGCCCGCACCGCCGCTTGAACCTCGGCCGTCGTTTCCGGAAACACGACAGCCTCGGGCACTTGCCGGGCCAGTGTATGTCCATCGGACTCATAGACGATCAACGCTTCGGGATCCAGCGCACAGCGCTCGGCTCCAAACATCGCGAGCAGTTCGGCTGCGAGCGCTGCGTTCATGACAGGCGATCGAGCACCGATCTCAACGCGGCCAAGAGCAGCAACACGTGGTTGGTATTGCTCCCCTCGCCCATCAGGCCGACGCGCCAGATCTTTCCCTTCAACGGACCGAGCCCACCACCGATTTCGATGCCGTGGTCGTTCAACAGCGCGCGCCGCACCGCCAGATCGTCGACACCGTCGGGAATCCGCACGGCGTGGAGCGTCGGAAGTTGGTGTGCCGGTGGAGCCAGCAGCCTCAACCCCAAATGCTCCAATCCGGTCACAAGCTGTGCGTGATGGGCACGATGACGAGCAAAGCGGGCGGCAAGCCCTTCTTCCAAGACGATCGATAGCCCCTCGTACAGTGCGTAGAACAGCGAACACGGCGCGGTGTGGTGATAGACACGTTCAGGACCCCAATAGCGCGCCAGCTTTTGCATGTCCAAGTACACGCTCGAGACGGGAGTGCGCCGCGCGGCCATGGCCACCACAGCCCGCTCCGAGAACGTGACCGGCGACAGACCGGGAGGGCATGCCAGCCCCTTCTGCGAACATGAGTAGGCGGCATCGATGCCCCACTCATCGACCGGTACTTCGATCGTTCCGAGCGACGTCACCGCGTCCAGCACCGTCAGTGCTCCCGCCGCGCGTGCCGCGAGCGCGATCCGGTCGACCGGCTGCCACACACCGGTCGAGGTCTCGGCATGGACCATGGCTACAACCGCAGGACTCTCGGTGCGAATCGCTTCGATCACCGCCGCTTCAGGGACGATCTCCCCCCACGGCGCCTCGATTCTCACCACCTTGGCTCCGGCGCGTGTCGCCACCTCCGCCAAACGCTCACCGAAGTAGCCGGCCACGCCGACGATCACTTTGTCGCCAGGCTCGAGCAGATTCACGACGCACGCTTCCATCCCACTGCTGCCGGTACCAGGCAGCGCCAGCGTGAGCATGTTCTCGGTTTGAAACACCTGACGCAGTTGGAATTGAATGGCATCCATCAAGCGCAAGAATTCAGGGTCGAGATGACCCAGCATCGGGCTGGCAAGCGCTTGCAACACACGCGGTGACACATCACTCGGACCTGGACCCATCAAGAGCCGTGACGGCGGATGAAACGGTTTAGTCGTCATTGGTTCCTCACTGTCCGCACAGGATACCCAATTCGCGATCCAACCGAGAGCTTCGGCTGCGAATTGGGTATGCTGCCGGCGGAGCGAGAGCATGGCGCGTCATCATCACGTCTACGTGATCGAACTCAGCCCAGGGGTGCTGCGGCGCGTGCGATTTCGTCGCGCCAATCCGCAGCATGACCCGATCTTGCCGTGCGTCTATGTGGGCACTACCGGACTGCAGCCCGAGGAGCGTCTCGCCAACCACTTGGCGGGGATCAAGGCCTGCCCGTTCGTCAAACAATTCGGCCTGCGGCTGTTGCCGCATTTGTACGAAGGCTACAACCCGATGTCATGGCGCGAGGCACTCACCAAAGAGGTGGAGTTAGCCGGGTTGCTGCGCCGGCAAGGTTTTGCCGTTTGGCAGAACTGAGAAACGGCGCGCGGTGTTGTCGTTATTCCCACGCCGCGCGAATCGCCGCCAACGCTTCCTCGACGTGCTCTCGATGCGTGCGGAAGTTGAGTGCGATCAATCGCAGATAGAACTGGCCGTGGACCGTCGTCGAGGACAGGTGCACTCGACCCGTCGCGTTGAGCCTCGCCAGCATCGCCCGATTGCTCGATTCGTCTCGATCACCGCGGCGCCAGGCGAACAACGAGAGGTCCGGCGCGGCAACGATCTCGCTGCCGGGCAACGCGCTAAGCACGGAATGTGCCGACTGCGCCAAGTCGAGCTTCTCGTCGAGCGCCTCACGCCAAGCCGCAATGCCGTACAGCGAGATTGGTAACCAAAGACGAATCGCGCGAAACGGTCGCGACAATTCGGGCGTGAGTTGACACGGATCGAAGTCGCCTTGCGTCGACAGCCCTGGCAAGTAGTCCGCTTCGATCGACTGCGCGGCAGCCAACGAGCCGGCATCGCGCAACAGGATCGCGCCGGTCCCGAACGGCAGGAACAAACCTTTGTGTGGATCGAGCGTGACCGAGTCGGCCAACGACATGCCGTTCAAGATCACGCGGCCGCGTTCGGTCAGCGCAAAGAAGCCGCCGTAAGCAGCGTCGACGTGAAACCACAACTGATGGCGTGCGCAGATTTCGGCGAGCGTGGCGAGATTGTCGACCGCCCCGGCGTTGACATTGCCGGCGTTACCCACCACGAAGCAGGGTTTGTGCCCTGCGGCTCGATCGGCACGGATGGCATCTTCCAACAAATCGACACGCACACGCGACTGTTTGTCACTGGCAATCACTCTCAGGCAGCTTTCGGGAAAACCGGCCAAGCGCGCTGCCTTGAAATTGCACTCGTGTGCTTGATCCGAAAGGTACAGCCGCGCCTGCGACAAATCGCCTTCACGTCGCGGCCAAAACCGCTCGCGTGCCGCGATCACGGCACTCCAATTGGCGAGCGACCCGCCCGACAGCAACGCTCCCACACTGCTACTTGGAAAGCCGATCATCTGCTTCAGCCACGACATCACGCTGGATTCGATCGCCGCCAATCCTGGCGCCGCCGTGCGCAATCCGGTGAATCGATTGACCGTGCTGGCCAAGAGCTCGGCAACAGCGGCTTGTGGTAAACCGCCGCCCGGTACGTAGGCCAAGTAGCGAGGACTGGTTCCGAAGCGCCCACCGGGCATCGCACCTGCGAAGAATCGGTCGAGCACGTGCTCCAGCGGCGAACCCTGTTCGGGGAGTGTTTCAAGACGACTGTCCGCGAGTTCCTCCGGTTGCCAAGCGGGCTGCTCACCGATGCCGTTCACAAACGCGGCGAGCCGCTCGGAGACACTCGCCAACAACTGCTCGTATTGCTCTGCCGATAGTTCGAGTTTGAAGCGCGGTTGCACTGGTTGATTCATCCGGTCTCCGCTAAGCGCAGACGCTCGCCGTGACGCCGCAGCACTTCAGACCAAAGCGTCGCCCCAATGCCCGGCTCGCCATGCGTTTGTACCCAACGAAAGGCTTCCTCACGCGCAGCAATCAACAGATCCCCATGCCGCACCAGATCGGCGACCGCGAAGGCCGGCAGTCCTGATTGCGCCGTGCCGGCGAACTCTCCCGGTCCACGCAACTCGAGATCCTTTTCAGCGACGCGAAATCCGTCGTCGGTTTCGGATAACACCTGCAACCGTTCGAGTGCTTGGGGCGTGGCATTCTCGCTGGCGATCAGCACGCAATAGCTCTTGAGCTCACCGCGGCCCACACGTCCACGCAACTGGTGCAGTTGAGCCAAACCAAACCGCTCAGCATCTTCGACCACGATCACCGACGCGCTCGGTACGTCGATGCCGACTTCGATCACGGTGGTGGCCATCAAGATCTGTGCACGCCCAGCGGTGAACGCGTCGAGATTCGCCTGACGCTCCGTCGAGCGCAGCCGGCCGTGCACGATTGCAATCGTTGTGTCAGGAAAGCGTGCGGCGTATTCGCGCGCCCCCTCTTCGGCGGCGCGCACTCCCTTTGGGCCTTCTTCCACCGCAGGGCGCACCACGTAGATTTGCCGCTTCTCAGCCAGCGCCTTGGCAACCCCCTGAAAGACCTGCTCGCGTTGCGCTGCGGTGCGCACCACCGTTTTGATCGGCTGCCTGCCGGGCGGCTTCTGATCCAAGATCGAGACGTCGAGATCACCGTACAACACCATCGCCAGTGTGCGTGGAATGGGCGTCGCTGACATCACGAGCACATCGGGATGTCCCCCTTTGGCCACCAGGTCGGCGCGCTGCACGACGCCGAAGCGATGTTGCTCGTCGATCACCACCAGACCGAGCTTTGCGAACGAAACCTTCTCGCCCAACAACGAATGCGTTCCCACGATCATCTTGGCTTGACCGCCGGCAATCCGGTCGCGCGTGCTCGCCGCCTGCGAGGCAGGCAAGGACGCCGTGAGCAAGTCGACGCGCTGCCCGTACGGCAGCAGCAACTGCTGCAGGTTGCGCGCGTGCTGCGCAGCCAAGATTTCTGTCGGCGCCATCAGCGCTGCTTGAAGTCCGTTTTCGATCGCGGCCAACATCGTGAGTGCCGCTACCGCTGTTTTGCCCGAACCGACATCGCCCAGAAGCAGCCGGTTCATCGGTGAGGGTTCGGCCAAGTCGGCCACGATCTCTTGCATCGTTCGTTCTTGAGCGCCGGTCAATTGAAACGGCAACAGCCCCGAGAGCCTTTCAAGCAACGCTTCGTCCACGCGATAACCGCCGATGCGCCGCTCGGCCTTGCGGCGTTGCTTTCGGACCGCCAATCCCAGCTCCAGCAGGAAGAACTCATCGAACGCCAAACGGCAATGACCGGGTGTGCGGTGCGAGGAGATTTCTTGGGCCGGTGTTTCCAGCGGCGGGGCATGAACCCAGCGCAGTGCGGTGCCGCGACTGGGCAAGCGCCGGCGTTGCACCACCTCCGCCGGTATCACTTCATCGACACTGCCGAGATGCTCGAGGGCTTGGACCATCACAGTGCGTAATCGTCGAGGCGTGAGCGGGCCTAACTTTTCATAGACTGGAATCCAACCCGCGTTCGCGTTCGGGTCGGCGCCCACAGGCAGCAGTTCGAAGTCGGGACCGGCTAGTTCGAGCCCTTGCCGGCCGCGGCGTGGCACGCCGTGCACCAGCAAGCGTTCACCGGCCTTCATGTACTGCAACAGGTAGCCGCGCCCAAAAAAACGCACCGGGAGCGCCGCGGTGCCGTCATCAAGCAGCACCGTGAGGATCTCCATCCCACGTCCGCGCGTTCTAACGACCGCCGCTTGACGGATCAAACCGACGGCGGTCAATGCAACGCCTTCGCGCGCCTCCGCGAGCGGCGCCAGGCGGCGCCGGTCTTCATAGCGAAACGGCACGCGTTCGAGCAGATCGCCCACAGCGCCAACCCCGAACTCACGCAACTGCTTGGCCCATCGCGGGCCGATGCCGTGCACGCGATCGAGCGGGTCGGCGAGCGTGAGCGGAGGATCGGGGGCCGGGGCGCGAGAACGCTGCGGAGATTCCTGCGCCATCGCGGCAAATTAGCACGAGATCTATGCGATCCTCTCGGCCCTGTTGGCTTTACAGCCGAGGGGCGAGGAATGATCGGTTCGTTGTTTCGGATCAAACGCGTCAGCGACCTGGTCAAGCAGGGCGAGACAAGCGGCATGCGCCGGGTCTTGACGGCGACCGACCTGACGATGCTCGGGATCGGCGCTGTCATCGGCGCTGGCATCTTTGGAAGCATTGGTACCGCGGCTGTAGGCGAATTCAAGGACGGCATGGTGGTGCGGCTCGGCGCGGGCCCAGCGCTGGTGATCTCGTTCCTGCTATTGGGCGGCGTCTGCGCGCTCTGCGGTCTGTGCTACGCCGAACTCACCTCGATGATTCCGGTCGCCGGGAGCGCCTACACCTACTCGTACGCCACGCTCGGGGAGTTCGTAGCTTGGATCATTGGCTGGGATCTCATTCTCGAGTACGCGGTCGGCAACATGGCGGTCGCGATTTCTTGGTCCGATTACTTCACCTCGTTCTTACGAGTGTTCAATATCGAGTTTCCGTACTGGTTGACTCACAGCTACAGCACCGCGCATCTGGATCACAAACTCCAAGACCTTCCGCACCTCCTCGGGATACCGATTGCCATCAACCTGCCCGCGATCGCGATTGTCGGACTCATTACCTATGTATTGGTGCGCGGCGTGCGTGAAAGCGCGCGCACCAACAACGTCATGGTGCTGATCAAGTTGGCCGTCTTGGCGTTGTTCATCGGGGTCGGCTCGATGTACGTCGACCCTTCCAACTGGCAGCCGTTCGCGCCGCATGGGTGGGCCGGCATTCATCAAGGGGCCGCGATCGTGTTCTTCGCCTACATCGGATTCGATGCGGTCAGCACGGCGGCTGAGGAGACCATCAATCCGCAGCGCTCGATGCCGATCGGCATTCTGGCCTCGCTCGCGATCTGTACGGTGATCTATTGCATCGTCGGCCTGGTCGCCACCGGAGTGGTGCCCTACACGCAACTGGGTGGCGCCGACCCACTGGCGCGCGTGTTCGAGTTGGCAGGCATTACGTGGGGACAAGCGATCATCGCGCTGGGCGCCATTATCTCGATGAGCGCCGTGCTGTTGGTGTTTCAAATGGGTCAGCCACGAATCCTGTATTCGATGAGCCGCGACGGTCTGCTGCCCAAGTGGTTCTCACGCTTACACCCCAAGCATCAAACGCCGCACCTCACCACAATGCTGACTGGATTGGTGGTCGCCGCAGGCGCCATGGTGATGGACGTCAACATGGCCTACGACCTCACCAACATCGGCACGCTGTTCGCGTTTCTGGTGGTCTGCCTCGGTGTCTTGGCGCTTCGAATTCGCGAGCCGCATCGTCCGCGTCCGTTTCGCGTGCCGTTCGTTTGGGTCGTGGCGCCAGTAGGGGCTCTGGCTTGCCTGTACACGATGACAGGCCTGCCGCGTACGGCCTGGGAGCGGTTCGGCATATGGCTCGCGATTGGATTGGTGGTTTATTTTCTCTACGGGTACCGGAGGAGTGCTCTGGTTGCTCGAGATGAGCGGGAACGGGGCACGGCTTGAATGAAGGTCTTGTAATGCTGGCCGAGTTCTTTGGCGCTAGTTGTCAGGCGAGGGTTAGATAGCGGTCACGCGCTCGCTGTTTTTGTGCGCCGGAGCTTCGGATGAGTACTTCCTCAGTCAACGTCGAGAGCAGACCTCTGCTGCGAGATCTCTATCGCGACCGGTGGATCCTTTGGTCGACGCTTTGGCTTGGCAGCATGACACTCAGCGCGGTTTTGCGGCTCGTGTTGTACCTGACGTTCTACGAGGGGCCGTTTTCGCTGCGAGCCTTGCTTTATACCGCCGCCGTCGGACCGTTCTACGACGCCCCGGTGAAATCGCTGTTTCTCACGCCCTTCGCACTCTGGCTGGCGCTCGGGTTGGGCCGCACATGGCGGTTCAAGGCGGTTCGAGCGCCGTTGCTGACGGTATTGTTCGCTGTCGCCGCGTTTCACACGGTGATCGAGTACTACTTCTTCGACGAATTCGAGGCCCGCTTCAATCACATCGCCTTGGACTATGTGCGTCACCCCGCAGAAGTGATTGGCAACATCTGGGAGAGCTATAACGTTCCATTGGTCGTTGGGTGGTCCATTCTCGCTGGGTTCAGTTTGGCCTGGCCCGGGATGCGCCGGCTGCGCCACGCGAGCTTCCCGCGGATTGCCTGGAACGCGAAAATCCGCGCGCTTGGTGTCGTCGTGCTGCTCACGATTGCCTCGCTGGGCATGCTGCGCCTATTGCCCGATCTCGATGATCCCAACAATCGCGTCACGGGTGAGGTGGCTGCCAATGGAGTGGCCTCGTTGGTGCACGCCTTCCGGACGGCGAAGCTCGACTACCGGCGGTACTACGCTTCGATTCCCGATAGCGAAGCCGCCCAGCGCGCGGCCCGTGTGCTCAAGAGCGGCAACACTCCGGTCTCCAATGCCACTCAGACCGCCGAGCCATGGGACGTGGTGGTGATTTTCGAGGAGAGCTTGGGCTCCGAGTTCATTGGCGTGTTAGGGAACGAAGCGCGCAAGACCTCGCCAGGATTTGATCGTTGGTCGCAGCATGGGCTGTTGCTCACCGGGCTTGTCTCCACCGGCAATCGAACGGTGCGAGGACTCGAAGGCACGCTCTGTTCACTCGTGCCGCTGCCTGGCGATTCGGTCTTGAAGCGCAACGACGCCATCGGCTTGGCGACTCTCGCCGAGGTTTTCGAGCGTCGCGGCTACAAGACGGCGTTCGTCTACAGCGGTTGGGGCACGTTCGACAGCATGAAGCCATTCATGCCCAATAACGGATTTCAGGAATTTATCGAACGCTCGGAGATGCCAAAAGATGCCTTCGCCACAATCTGGGGCGTGGCCGACGAATACATGTTCGACACCTTGCTGGCCCGCCAGCGTCGAGCCAAGGCCAACGGCGAACGGCTGTTCGTGAGCGCACTCACCGTGAGCAATCACAAACCGTACGCCGTTCCCGAGCGAGGCACCGCGTGGCCTGCTGTCGAAAGGAAGCGCGAGACGGCGGTGGCGTACGCCGATTGGGCCCTCGCCCGCTACCTGGATATGTCCCAGCAAGAAGGACTTCTCGACCACACGCTGGTGTTGATCCTGGGCGACCATGGCGCTCGTGTTTATGGGCGCGAGATGATTCCAGCGCAAACTTATCGAATCCCGGCGTTGTATGTCGTGCCGGGCGATACCTGGGATGGCAAACGGATCGACAGACTCACGTCGCAAATCGACTTGGCTCCCACCCTTTTGTCGTTGGCGCGGATCAGCGATCCAACACCCTTCTTGGGAGAGGATGTGACGTCGTTGCCCACCGACGGCGGGCGCGCGTTTCTCCAGCACAATCGCAACGTCGGGCTGCTCACCGACGACACGCTCGTCGTTCTGGGTCTAAAAAAACGGGTCGAGTTCTACACTCGTCCCGATCGCCATTCCAATCTGTTCACTATCGTCACGCCTGCACAGATCACGCCCCAGATGCAGGAATTGGCCGAGGATGCGATGGCTGTCTATCAGTCCGCCTTCGACCTTCTCGAGCACGACCTCTACCGCTTACCACCGGCACGCGGGCCGCTTGCTACGCATTGAGCTAATCGTCAACTCCCACGCCGGACGCGGCCGAGGGCGGGCCGCGGCCGATGCGGCGCGACGCGTTCTGGAGGCAGCCGGTTGTGAGGTGTTGGTCCAGCTTCCGGCGACGGCAGACGCGGCACGCGACGCCGCCGGCGACGCCTCGATGCGGGCCGATGTCGTGGTCGCCGTCGGCGGCGACGGCACGTTGCGCACGGTGTTGGAAGGACTGCGCCGTCCGGTGAGTACAGGCGTGATTCCGCTCGGCACGGCCAACGTGGTGGCGCGCGAGCTGCGCATTCCACTGGAACCTAGAAAAGCCGCCGCCGTGATCGTCGGCGGTCGCACGCAGTCGATGGACCTCGGAGAGGCCAACGGCCGGCGATTCTTGGCGATGGCCGGCGTCGGCCTCGATGCCGAGATCATCGACGCGCTGCACGCCGAGCGGCGCGGCCCGATTCGCAAGAGCGACTATTTGGCGCCGACATGGCGGGCCCTCACCGCCCCTGCGCGGGCGCGCCTGCGTCTGTCGATCGACGGCTCACCGTTCGGGCCGATGCTCCAGGACGTGATCGTCTGCAACGTGCGCAACTACGCCGCCTACTTTGCCGTCGCACCGGCCGCAGTTGCCAACGACGGCCGGTTGGATTGGGTCGCTCGACCACCGTCAGGCGCGTGGAGTTCACTGCGCTGGGCCTGGGCCGCGATCCGCCGCCGGCCCGCCGCAGGCTTGTACTATGGCCAGGGCGAATCACTCACGATCGAGGCGACGGGCGATCCTGTCGCCGTTCATCTCGATGGCGATTCTGCGGGAACGACCCCCTTGACCGTGCGAATTCTCCCTGCTGCGGCGAAACTCTGCGTCCCATGAACCACTCCCTCGATCGCCGGTTTTGGTTATGGCACGCGGGTTTGCCGCTGTGCGGCGCGCTGCTCCTTTTGCTCTGCTTCGAACGCGGCCACTGGGACACGGCCGTCACCGATTACTTCTTCGATTTCAACCGCAAGAGATTCCCGCTGCGCTCGAGTTGGTTTTTTGAGGAGTTCGCACACGACGGTATCAAGTGGGTGATCGTGGCGTTCGGTTTGTCGATCGGCGCGTTGTGGCTGGCGTCTTGGCTCTTCGCAACGCTGTCACCCCGGCGGCGGGCGCTTGGGTATTTGTTCTTGTGTCTGTTGGTGGCGCCACTCGTGGTGGGCGGCATCAAGGCCGCCTCGAAGCAGCACTGCCCTTGGGACATCGATCGCTACGGTGGGATGGCACCTTATGTGCGGCTGTTGGAGCCGGCGATTCCTGGATTGGATCGCGGCGCGTGCTGGCCCTCGGGGCATGCCTCGGGGCCGTTCGCGTTCTATGCGTTCTATTTTCTGTGGCGGGGCCGCTCGCCGAGGTTGGCTTGGCTTGCCTTTTCGCTTGTCACGCTGCTGGGCCTGGCGATCAGTCTCGGGCGTGTCGTTCAGGGCGCGCACTTCGTCTCTCACATGTTCTGGAGTGCGCTCTTTTGTTGGTACGTTTGCCTTCTGCTTTATGCGTCGTTTCGCGCGCGGCTCTAGGTCGCGGTCAAACCGCTTCAGGATCGATCGAATCGCTGGTTTCGATGTAGGGCAGCACGGCGCTTTTGTGTAGCAGCCGCACCACGGCCGTTGCAATTTCCAAGTCGGTAGATTCAATCCGATCGAGCAGTTCACGCAACGTTGCGCGCTGACGGCACAAACGCAACACCGCAAACTCGACGGGCGTCACGTCGCCGGGAGTCTCCAGCATCTGTCGCGCCGCCGAACCCAACTCGAGTTGTAGGTCCTCGGTTGGCAGATCGGCGCGGAGCCGCGCCAGATCATCGAGCGAAACCAGCGCATCCATCAACAGCCGCTGTGTGTTGGCCTCTAGATCTTCGCCGACGGCCGGATCATCGATCGGATCGAAATGAAAGTCGGCCTCCGACCAGCCGAGCATACGAAACAGAGCCTTGCGCCCGCGAGTCCGCGCGGTGAACGCTCCGGCAATATGACCGTCGCGGAAATGCACGCGCCCCGCTTCCCCGC